>DHYP01000023.1:0-1750 GCA_002414145.1 Methylophilaceae bacterium UBA5127
ACTATCAAGACGACTAGCATTAAAAATAGTATTTTATATTTGGCGATTAATTGCATTGTGATTCTCGATTAGAATTTAGCAATAAAATCAAGCATTAATACATCGATCGAAAGATTTGGACCTGTAATCGAGTCAGCACTATAGTAGCGCGCGTTTACCCATGCGTTTTTATCAATCGCATAATTGCCCCCAATCACCCAGCCTTCGGCATCTGTGCCTCCCAGATGAAAATCAGAGTCCGTAAATGCATCTAACACAGAGTCAGCCTCTAATCGCTTATAGGCAAATGATACTTGCCAATCGTTTGGCTTCACTTCTACAGAGGAACCACCATTAAAGCTGTTTTGTCCAACATCTAAGCGCACTTGGTAACCATCTGTTTCCTCCGCAAAATCAGCGCCTGTTCTTTTCTTAATTTCCGCCCGATCAAATCCTATATTCCTAACGTAATCACCTGTTAAGGTGACATGCACTGGGTCAAACGTCATCAAATCCACCTGACCAGTCACATCAATCAATTTAAATTTAGATGCTAGGCCATATTTTTCACTGCCTGCAGCGGGCGTGTTCGCTGCATTTACGACAAAAGTATTATTTCCCTTTTGCCTAAAGGCTGGAATGCTCGCATCATAGAGCGTTGTACCAAATGGACTAGGCTGACCTTCTACGTTTTCATAATCATAGTAGGCAAGACCAATGCGTGCAGATGATTTATTTTGCCCTTGCCATTTAATGCCAGTCTGCAGTGCATACAGCCATTTATCTTGGGCTTTATTGACTTCTGAAGCTTGTATTTCATCTATTGGAAATGCGCCTACAGTTGTTTCAGATGAAAAAGCATCATTGATTTTTGGCTTAAATGTCGCGGCGACACCATCAAATGCCAAATCAGGATCCCACATTAAATCGGTATGAAAGAATGGGTTTGCAAAACGCCCGCCTTGCACAGAAACCCAAGGCAAGGGTGATGCTGCCAGATAAGCTCTATCCAAACCCAAGGTATACTTACCTTGGCTTGCACCTTCTGTTTGATTTGGACTTACTGGGTCTGTAATTAACCCTGTGGTTAAGCGTAAGCCACCCTTTAGCCAACTATTGGCCTCGACATCGGCGCCCAATCTGGCACGTAAACGGAAGCGGTCTCTATCTTCTGTAGAGTTTGCGATATTAGCATTTCTATTCACGTTGTTAAGCGCTGTGATTGATGCATTGCCATTATCAAAACCATCGTGCTCGTACCGTAAGCGTATGTCGCCATTAAATGCCACTCTGTCTATCCACTCTGGCAAGCCTAAGCGATCCTCCACTTTGTAATGCAGCTTACTCATCACCTTCATTTCAATCTCTTCGCGCATTTCATTTTTGATGTGTTCAGGCACATATTGGACGCGGACTGTTTTGGCGTCTTCTGGTTTTTCATTAGGCGCTTTTTTATTGGCTTCTGTATTAGAAATAGCATCTAGTGCTTTTGCTTGCTTGATTTGTTTGGCTGCATCTTCGGTCGCTTTTTTCATCATCGCTTCCGCTTTATCTTTAGGAAGCACGCCTTCTTTAACCAGCAAATCAATCAGATTTGTGGTTGTCGCTTTTAACTGCTCTAGCGATTCACGCTCGTCTGCACTTACATATGTTGTAAGCATGCTCAACACAAGCATCGCAGAGATGTTTACAATTAATTTGTTCGTTGCACTTTGCATTTTAGAGTTTTGCGTTTTATTCATCATCATTTTCTTCCATCTATCTAAGCTAC
>DHYP01000023.1:1799-2133 GCA_002414145.1 Methylophilaceae bacterium UBA5127
AACGAGTCTTATCCCATTTTTCTTGCGGTGATACGCAATTTAATCGGTTGCGGCATACCTTCTGGCGGTGCTTCATGTATAGATGTCATCGCACCTAAAGCCGACTTAACTGCTTGATCTATTTCTGCATTCGCATCAGACTGCAACACTTCTAATTTTTCTATATCTCCATTAGCCCTTACCCATACGCTTACGACTAACTTGTATTGTCCCTCAGTCAGCTTTTTATCTTTTTCCAAAGCATTTTCAATTTGATTCTTAATCAGCCCTGCATACCAGTTGTATTTGGCACCACCATCCGAACCAATGGTTTTAACATCTCCGCCCTTATAAT
>DHYP01000023.1:2183-4593 GCA_002414145.1 Methylophilaceae bacterium UBA5127
GGGCTTGGGCCGTCCCCAGCTGCACCTTCCATCTTTAAGTTTTCCGCGGGCGGTGTTTCCACTGGCTTAGGCTGCTCCACCTTAATTTCTTTAGGTTGTTCTTTAGGCTGCTCTTTGGGCTGCTCTTTAGGTGGCGGGGGAGGCGGGGGCGGAGGCGTATCTGGCAGCAACTTAATTGTTGTAATCTGCTTTTTCTGCGGCGAACTACCCGTCATTAACTTTTTAATGCCATAACCAACCAAAGCTAGCACCAACAACACAACCAGCGCAATCAAGCCTCGCTTTAACCAAACTTTAGCGGCGCTCTCTTGCTCTCCATCGATTAGCGGATCAAACGTGGGCTGCATGCTATGTTCCTATGCGACCCGTGACTAAATCAACATTTTCGATCTGTAACTTATTCACTAAATCAATCACACTAATGACCCCCGCATAGGGTGCATTAGCGTCTCCTTTAATCATGACATTAAACTTAGGGTCTGCTGTCTTTGCCGCGCTCAATTGGCTTTCTAGCTCTGCCATACTGACGCCTGCGCCGTTGATGGTCACTCCTCCACCTTGCTGTACTTGCACAATTTTGACATCGTGTTTTTCTGTACTCGGCTTGTTTGAGGGTTTAGGCAAGTTCATGGTCAAGCCTTGCACACCCGCGGTGGTCATCAGAATAAAAATCACTAACAACACATAAGCCAAATCTAACATTGGCGTGATGTTAATGGTGTCATAAGGTTGTGCGTCATTTTGTACCTGCATATTATTCCGCTACCTTTTTCGTGACCAAACCGACTTCTGTAATATCCAGCTTCTTGCAAATTTCCAGCACTTCGGAAACCTTGTCGTAATGTGCTGCTGCATCACCTTTCAGCACTACTGGTAGCTCTGGGTTGCCGCTTTTATATTCCGCCAAGCGACTTTCTAGTGTTGCCATATCTACTGGATACGCATCTAAATACACAGAGCCATCGCCTGTAATCGTAATGGCCCGCATCTGCGGCTTTGCTAAAGTAGCAGTGTTAAGCGTATGCGGAATCTCCACCTTTACACCCTGCACAGATGCAGTCGTCATGATGATAAAAATCACCAATAGCACATATGCCAAATCCAGCATTGGCGTGATATTAATCTCGTCGTATAACTGGTTCTCTTCTTTGACGCCCTCTGACATTGCCTAGCCTTTACTCTTTGCCAAACAATTCAGCTGTACGTGTGACAAACTCATCCACAAAAATCTGCATTGCGATGGTGATGTTTTTGATGCGGCTGGCAAGATAGTTATAGCCAAACAATGCTGGAATCGCTACGCCTAAACCTGCCACTGTTGCGAGCAATGCCGCTGCAATACCTGGCGCAATCGCATTGACATTCACATCGCCTGCTGCCGCAATCGCTGCAAACGTAATCATTACACCCACCACTGTACCCAGCAGACCCAAAAATGGACCGCCAGAAATCGCAATGGTTAACAGCACCATACCCGCATTTTGACGTTGTGTTTCACGCACAAGATCAGCATCAATTGCTGCTTTAATCGCATCCATTGAGGCGCCACTCAGCGATAGCTCACCATTATTTTCACGCTTTTTAATCTCACGCAGACCAGCCTGATACAAACCGTACAAATTAGAGTTGGGATAGTTAGCTCCTTTGTCTAATTCAAGCAACTCTTTACCTGCGGCCTTTTGGAATCGCGCCAAGAATTTTTTGTTGTCTTTATCGGTTTTAGAAACGAGCATGGCTTTTGTCCACATCACCCACGCACTGATGGCAAACATCACAGCCAAAATAGCAATCACCACTTTGGCATCTATGGTTAAGCTGTTGATTAGAATGCCAATATAGTTAGGTTCGCCTTCGCCTTCGTCACCTCCCTCGCCCGCTACAATCGTCAACAATTTACTATCCACACCCTGACTGGTTGCAGCCAATTTAATTAAAGCAGGACTTTTTGCTACGCTTGCCATTTCCAGTTCATCCATTTCTCCAGTAAATGTGTTGCCCACATTCACATCAGTAGTTGGATTAATCGCAGGTACTGCAGCTGTAGCTACTTCGACACCGTTTAAATATAGGCTGGCATTTGCACCGTTAATCACAAAAGCAACGTGCTGCCATGCGGCTGGCTTCAACTCACCACCGCTTAATACTACGTCTGCAATTTTTAATTTAAGTGTTTGCGCATCGATACTTAATGTCGCACCGCCCTCTTGAGCAAATAAACTTGCTGCCTGAGGTAATGCATTAGGTTTGATCCATGCCGACCATGTAAAGCCTGCTGTAGCACTGATTGCTGGGTTTGCTGGAATCACCATCGCAGAACCATTAAACGTAGCTGACTCACCAATCAAACCCGCTTTTTGTGCAGTGATCGCGCCTGTTGCAACCAAGCCCGTTGCCGAACTATCGTTTAATA
>DHYP01000010.1:0-4998 GCA_002414145.1 Methylophilaceae bacterium UBA5127
GGGTTGGGCAAACCGGCGTTGGGATAAATGCACACAAACGTATCGGCGATTTTTGAAATTTCTTCCACATAAGGCCGCATCAATGTTGCGCCGAGCGCACAGTTAAGACCAATGGTGAGCGGTTTGGCATGACGCACCGAATACCAAAACGCGGTGACGGTTTGCCCCGACAAAATACGGCCTGAAGCATCGGTCACCGTGCCAGAAATCATAATCGGCCAAGTTTTGCCTTGCTCTTCAAAAAAAGCATCAATCGCAAACAAGGCCGCTTTACAGTTGAGCGTATCGAAAATGGTTTCCACCATGAGAATATCCGCACCGCCTTCGACCAAACCACGCACTTGTTCCAGATAGGCTTGCATCAATTGGTCAAAGCTAACATTGCGTGCGGCTGGGTCGTTCACATCCGGCGAGATGCTAGCGGTTTTGGGGGTAGGGCCTAAGGCACCTGCAACAAAGCGCGGTTTATCGGGTGTGCTGTATTTTTCACACGCCGCTTTGGCCAGTTTGGCGGCTTGCACGTTCATCTCGTGCACCAAATGCGCCATATGGTAATCGTCTTGCGCGACGGATGTTGCGCCAAAGGTATTAGTCTCGATAATATCGGCACCTGCGGCCAGATATTGCTCGTGAATTTCTTGAATGACTTGCGGCTGCGTCAGGCTAAGCAACTCGTTGTTACCCTTGACGAACAACTGACGCTCACCCGCAGGTGCTTGAAAGTCCTTAAAGCGTTCGCCACGATAATCAGCTTCAGTCAGCTTATAACGCTGAATCATCGTCCCCATCGCGCCATCCAAAATAAGGATACGCTGCTGTAGTAGGTCACGAAGTTTGATTTCGGTTGGACTGATAGGTAAGGTAAGCATGCAACACGCGAATACGTCGTTTAAATACTTATTTTAGCATGTTGCTTAAAATGTCAATAATGATTGCCTACAATAAAAAAGGCGATGCCCAGAGGAATATGGACACCGCCCTACAAAACAAATTAAAACTTATTTAGCTGGCGCCTCTGCTACTGGTGCTGCATTCGCTTTAGCTGTTTTAGCTACCTTGTGCGCTTTATGTGCTTTATGTGCTTTGTGTGCTTTATGTTTCATTGGCGCTGCTGGTTTAGCAGTTTCTGCTGCTGGTGCTGCGTCTGTTGCTGTTTCTGCTGCAAAAACGCTAGCACTTAAAGTTGCTGCAAAAACACCTGCTAATAATGCTGCTAATAATTTATTCATTGACTACTCCTGATTCGATTTAAAATAACACGTCATTTCTATTAATAGGTAGCTGCTCGACCACCTATGAACGCACTATACTTATGCAAACTTACAGTAAACTTACAACAAATATTTTTTAAGTCGCTTGATTTATGCGTATATTGATTGTGGAAGATGACTTAGTACTGGCAGATGGATTGAAGAATTCGCTGATACAATCAGGCTATGCTGTAGATGTAGCCCATCACGGCAATGATGCTGACAATATTTTAAGTTATCAACAATTTGATTTGATATTGCTTGACCTAGGCCTACCTAAACTGGGAGGATTTGATGTACTGAAACGCTTACGCGCCAGAAAAAGCCTTACTCCAGTGCTGATTTTAACTGCTAACGATAACGTGTCAGACCGCGTCAAAGGCTTGGACTCGGGTGCCGACGATTATCTCAGCAAACCATTTGAACTCGCAGAACTGGAAGCACGAGTTCGCGCACTGATTCGGCGCGGGCAAACTGGGGGCAGTGCGTTATTAAGTGTAGGGCAACTTACGTTAGACACAGTAGGTCATACAGCCACCTATGCAAATACCAATTTAAACTTATCTGCACGCGAACTTGCGGTACTAGAAATCCTCATGTCAAAAGTAGGAAAAGTCGTCAATAAAGAACAAATGCTCGCAAAATTATGTAACTTTGATGAAGATATTAGTGATAATGCTTTAGAGGTATATTTGCACCGACTACGTAAAAAATTAGAACATAGCCCCATTCAAATTCGTACTATACGTGGTTTGGGTTACTTGTTAGAGTCCATTGATTAGCGTGCAGGCATTGACTTCACGCCCCCTCACGATGTCCGTACGCTCACTGAGCAAGCTATTATTTGCATGGCTCATGTTATTTATTTTGCCCGTGATATTTGTTTCTGCTGTGGTTGCATATTATTTAGCGAATCAATATGCAAACTTGGCTTATGACAAATCGCTGTACCGTAAGGCGCTTGCATTGGCCGATCAAATAGAAATCAACAACACGAGTATCAAGGTCAGCCTACCGCAAGTTGCTAAAGAGCTACTCGAGTTTGACGAAGAGGATGACGTTTACTTTCGCATCATTGGCCCGTATGGTGATCTTATTGATAGTAACGTGTTATTGCCCTTACCCAAAAAATTTCCAGAAAAAGACAAGCATCTTTACTATAACACCACCTTAGAAAGCGACCATATTAGAATCGTGGCTTATAGCTTTCCTTTGGAAGACGGTAATTCACAATTCCCTACAAAAGAAATCTACGTATTAGTTGGCGAAACCACACAAAAACGCGATTTAATGACGAATGAAATTATTTTGGGTATGGTTGTTCCTCAACTTATTCTTGTTTTATTGGTGAGTGCACTATTGTTTTATGGCATTAAACGAGGATTAAAGCCTCTAACCAAAATTAAATCTGATTTAAATCAGCGTGATATCAATGACTTAAGCCCGCTCAATAGTCAGTCCGCACCAGAAGAAGTCAAACCCTTATTGGACGCATTTAACGATCTACTCGTTAAAGTGAAAAAAAATGTTTCACTCCAGCAGCGCTTTATCTCAGATGCATCTCACCAGCTCAAAACACCTCTTGCTGGACTAAAAACCCAAGCTGAGCTTGCGCTAAGAGAAAAAGAACCTGAAAAAATTCAACATGCATTACACCAGATCAATCAGGCCAGTTCTAATTTATCTCACCTAGTCAACCAGTTGCTAAGCTTGACTAAAGCCGAGCCAGACGGCTCTTTATTTTTAGCTAAAGAAATCATAGACTTGCAGAGTCTGGCTCAAGAAGTGACCTCCGAGTGGGTCAACACTGCACTCAAAAAAGAAATTGACTTAGAGTTTTGCAACTCTATTGCCTCAGCGATGATTCAAGGTAATGCGTCGCTTATTAAAGAGCTCATGCATAATCTTATTGACAACGCAATACGCTACACACATCAAGGCGGTAAAATCACTGTAGGCATCAAAACCTCAGAGCAGTTTGTGACTTTTTTTGTTCAGGATAATGGTATTGGCATCTCACAAAAACATCAGGCGCAAATTTTTGAACGTTTTTTTCGGGTTCTAGACTCTAATGAAGAAGGTTGCGGCTTAGGATTAACAATAGTAAAAGAAATTGCTGAGCGGCACCATGCCAATATCGTACTCACCAGCAAAGGCGAGAATACGGGCGCCTTGTTTGAGGTACATTTTTTGAAAGCACTTATTTAATTTATTGATGGTGATTCAAGATGATTGAAGGTCTAGTACAGTTATTTCTATGGCAGGGCTTAGGCGAACTAGCCTCAAAATTTTTGTTGCCTAATATCCCTGGCCCTGTATTGGGGTTACTCTTTTTAGTTGCATTTTTATTCGTCAAAGGTGAGGTCAACCAACCATTAGGCATGGTTGCAGATACATTTAGACAACACTTGGGCTTGCTCTTTGTACCCGCTTCTGTGGGCGTAGTGCTGTTTTTACCTGATTTAAAAACACATGCATTGGCTGTTTCGACTGCGCTACTCGTCAGTGTGGCATTGACGATTGGTGTCACGGCTGTTGTGCTTAAAGTGCTTTGGTACTTTTCTATTAAACGTAATAAGAGCCAATCCCATGAGTAAACGCTTACCCATTTCTGAAATTTGGGTTTACCTTTCTGGCGATCCGTTGTTTGCGCTCATTATTACCTTAGCTACCTATCAACTAGGCTATTTATTATACGTGCGTGCCAAACGTAATCCTTTAGTCAATCCCGTAGCAATTTCTGTGGTACTGACCAGCCTGCTCATTAGCGTGTTAGATATGCCCTACGAAAAGTATTTTGAAGGTGCGCAATTTGTACACTTCTTGTTGGGTACTGCAACCGTGGCATTAGCAGTGCCCATTTATAACGGCTTTAAGAAAATGCAGGGTAAGTTTTTTCAGATTTTGTTCGCACTCATGGTTGGTAGCGCAGTCTCCATTGCCAGCGCAGTGGCTATTGCTACTTGGTTAGGTGCGAGTCAGAGCATGATTGGCAGTATGTACGCCAAATCAGTCACAGCGCCTATTGCGATGGGCATTGCAGAACGCATTCATGTCTCGCCTACCTTAACAGCAGTATTTACAGTAATCACAGGTATGCTGGGTGCAATTTTAGCGCCCTATATTCTCAACGCGCTCAAAATTCATCAATGGTGGATCCGCGGCACAGCAATTGGCGTAGGTGCGCATGGTTTGGGCATTACCCGTGCCTTTAGTGTGAATGAAGAGGCGGGTATTTTTGCCAGTATGGCGATGGGTCTAAACGGTGTAATCAGCGCAATTGCATTACCTCTTGTGCTAAGCTATATCAGAGTACGCTTTTAAAGTAAGCGCCTAGCCAGCGCTCCAGCACCACGACCATATAAGCTTGCTCTTCTAAGCTGAGCGCCCGACCTGATGGAATTCGATGCCACTTCTGTAAACAGCCACGACAACAGGTGGCGGTCGCATGCTGTGCCACAAATACCGGGTGGCCTCGCATCGGCGTTTGTTTGCCATCATTGCTGATTTCTGCTGGCGCTAACCGTTTAGCCACAAAATCTTCGGCATGATTAAGCACTTCAGCCAAGCCTTTAGCTTGTAAGTAATTTAGGTCTTGCGCGTTTAATTGAAACCCTGCACGAAATGTTGATTGTGCCAACGCAGTAAAAAGGTTGTCTAAATCCCGCATATTTACTTGAGCTGATCAAGTTCTAACCGCCGCAACTTGGGTGATATGTTTGCCGTAAGCCCAACGACTGCAATCGTC
>DHYP01000010.1:5012-8288 GCA_002414145.1 Methylophilaceae bacterium UBA5127
CCAAATACAACTGAAGGAATCAACCCCAATAACTTGGCTGCTACGCCAGATTCGAACGCACCTAACTCATTGGATGAGCCGATAAAAATACCATTGATAGCAGACACTCTACCGCGCATGCTATCTGGCGTAGCAAGCTGTAAAATGGTCTGCCGCAATACTACAGAGATGCCATCTAGTACGCCAGACAACATAAGCATCACGATAGAAAGCCAGAAATATGGAATTAGCGCAAAGCCAATAATACATAAGCCAAAACCAGCGACCGCAATCAACAAATAACGTCCTGCGTGTCGATTGATAGGATGTTTGGTCAGCCATAGACCCGTTAATATCGCGCCAGTTGCTGGCGCTGCGCGTAAGATGCCCAAGCCCTCAGGGCCCATGTGATATACGTCTTGCACAAAGGCTGGCAGCATGGCAACCGCACCTCCAAACAGCACAGCAAACATATCCAGCATTTGCGCGCTAAAAACCACCTGATTTCCCCACACAAAGCGCAAGCCTTGCGCAATACTTGCAAATACTGACGGACTTTCTGTCACTGGCGGCTCTTTCGCCTTGAGTAAAAACATTGCCATTACCGCCCCTAGAGACAACGCAGCTGCCAGCGAATACGCTGTTGCCTTATTAGCAAACCCAACCAGCAAGCCGCCTAAAGCAGGTCCTATAATCAGCCCCGTTTGGAATACAGCACTGCCGATACCAGAAGCTTTTGCATAAAGCTCACGTGGCACAATTAAGGCAAACAGCGTGTTATAACTTGGCGCAATAAAAGCTCTTGCCAGGCCAGTAAACGCAATTGAGACATAAATCCATAACTGTGCATAATGCGTCATCCAGCCTAATGAAATGGCTGTCAAAAACACAGCATATAAACCTAACATCACGCCTGCAATCATGGCAAACCCGCGACGCGAGTAATAGTGATCAACCGCATGTCCAGCAAACAACGCACTCGCAAAATACGGCACTACCTCAGCTAGCCCAATCAAACCTAAGGCAAGCGGGTCATGTGTAATTTCATAAATATGCCACCCCACCACCACCGCCATGATCTGATACGACAAAACCATTTGAATGCGGTAGGCGAGCAGCTTAGTAAAGGCGAATTGTTGCTGGCTAAATAATTGATTAATTGAAAGACGCATGTCATATTATAAATTTAAAACCTAATACGCACTGCGTAAATTGCATTGATTTGTGTACAATCGCCATGTTAGTGCTGTGAATAAGGCAGTAAGTAAATCGTACCATTTACCGATGAGCCGTCGTTGACCTAGTGTGACTCTGCTGATATAGATTAGGCGCACTAACTTTTCTTACACGCTTTTCTCACACAGACTTTGGCGCGCGCCACAAGTACCAACTCGCCACAGTGCGATATGGCTTCCAAGCTTCGCCTATGCTGGCCAGAGCTTTAGGCGTAGGCGCAACAGCCAAACGTTTTAAACGCTTGTAACCTTCACGCACACCAAAATCATCCACAGGCAAGATGTCTTGGCGTTCAAGTGTAAAAATCAACATCATTTCCACTGTCCAACGACCAATGCCTTTTAGTTCGATTAATTGCGAAATCAGCACATCATCCGCCATTTCATCTGCCTGTGCGCGATTCGGCACTAAGCCGTCAAGTGCACCTTGCGCAATGCCTTTAAGCGTTTCAATTTTTCTACCTGAGAATCCACACATACGTAATGCATTAAATTCAGCGTCTAATAATTGCTGTGGTGTAGGGAATTGCTGATTAAAATGGGTGATAAATCGTTTTAAAATCACATCACCCACTTTAGTGCTGAGCTGCTGGTAAGCGACTGCCCGCACCAGCGCTTCGTAAGGCTCACGCTCTACTTTAAATTGTAGCTGACAAGCGCCTACTTGTTGAATCAGTTGTGCCCAATCAGCATCTATTTCACGCAAAAAATGCGTGCCTTGTTCTAAGATAGTATTTTGCATAGTGGTATTATAAGCTTAATCAACATGGATTTATTTTCAGAACACCTATTCACCCAAGAACAAAGTATGCCCGTTAAGCTTGGCGAGGGCGCTTATTGGCTACCCAGCCTCGCCTTGTCAATAGCCGATATGCTTTGGGCAACGCTCACTGAGCACTTTAAAACATATCCACCACAGCAAATGACAACGCCTATGGGTTACAAAATGTCGGTGCGTACCACCAGCTTTGGACAATATGGCTGGGTAGGCACAACAGACGGCTATGGCTATTCTAAATATAATCCAGAAGCCAATCGGCCTTGGCCAGCCATTCCATCATTTTTTTTAGAGTTTGCACAACATGCGGCTCAACTAGCGGGGTATGATAACTTTGCACCTGATACTTGCTTGGTTAATCTTTATGCTATTGGTACTAAAATGGGCTTGCATCAAGACAAAGACGAGCGTGATTTTACACAACCCATTGTTTCTGTCTCTTTAGGTATTCCTGCCACATTTTTATTTGGCGGGACTCAACGTACTGATAAAACAATAAAAATTCTGCTCACACACGGCGATGTGGTGGTATGGGGCGGTGCTAGCAGAAAATCTTATCATGGTGTGAATATCATCAAACCGAATCGGCATCCGCTATTAGGAGCGTTACGTTGTAACTTAACCTTTAGAAAGGCATGTTAATCTTGAATGCAGCTTTGATTCTTCTCCACGTTTGACTCACAATATTGCCATCCAATTTGTAATGTTTATGTAAAGGTAGCTTAACTTCCCAAACCGTTTTCAAACCTGCGGGGAAAGTCACCAAATCCCCTTTACCAAAGTTGACAGGTGCCCCGCCTTCTGGGGTAATCACACATTCACCTTCTAAAATATAGGCAACTTCTTGCTCTAAAAATGTCCATGGAAAAGTCGATACTTCTTTTTTCCATGTCGGCCATTTGCTCACGCCTAGACTATCGAGTTTACTTTGGGCTGGCTGTTTTTCTACAACGATATTCACACTGTTATCCTTTTTTTAAAAAACAACATTTTAGCTGATACGCCTCTTCAGGAGTAAAATAGAGCCTTTAGTGAAAATAGTGACTCATGCGCATCCATTTAGAACAAGCCATAACGATGCTTAAACAAGGTAAAGTGGTGGCAATCCCCACCGAAACCGTCTATGGTCTAGCGGCTGATGCCACTAATGACGCTGCGCTCAAACAAATTTATGCCATTAAGCAGCGACCCTTTCACAATCCACTCATTGTGCATATTGCGGACATGCATCAAGTCACCCACTGGGCCGCCGAGTTTCCCCCACTCGCCCAAAAGCTGGCCAAA
>DHYP01000040.1:0-2663 GCA_002414145.1 Methylophilaceae bacterium UBA5127
TAATTCATCTGGCTATAGTGCTGCTTTTGATGGCATTGCTACTCATATCGCAAAACAAGCCGAAGAAAATCCTTCGCCCGCAATGAGTAGATGGGTAGAAGGTTTTACAAACAAAATTGATTGTGACACTTGTAATGGAACTCGCTTAAAAAAAGAAGCTCTATATTTTAAAATTGATAATAAAAACATTGCTGAGCTCTCAGAAATGGATATCAATATTTTAAACGATTGGTTTAAGGATATTGAAAAGAGGTTAAGTAAGTCGCAAAATGTAATTGCTAAAGAAGTATTAAAAGAAATCAGAACTCGTATAGGTTTCTTGTTAGAAGTTGGACTAGACTACGTAACTCTTAATCGTTCATCAAAAACATTAAGTGGTGGCGAAGCACAACGTATTCGTTTAGCCTCACAAATTGGCTCAGGTCTGACCGGTGTCATGTACGTATTGGACGAGCCTTCGATTGGTTTGCATCAACGCGATAACGATAGACTGCTAGATACACTTAAACGTTTACGCGATATTGGTAACAGCGTCATTGTAGTAGAGCATGACCAAGATGCCATCATGACTGCGGATTATGTCGTTGATATCGGACCTGGTGCAGGCGAACACGGTGGGCAAATTGTGGCAGAAGGCACTCCAGTACAAATCCAAGCCAACACCAACTCGTTGACAGGCCAATATTTAAGCGGCAAAAAACAAATACAATACAAAAAAGCACGTACCAAAGCCGACCCTGCACGCTGGCTTAAACTCACGCACGCCACAGGCAATAACTTGCGAGATGTGTCAGTGGAAATCCCAGTAGGCCTACTCACATGTGTTACTGGCGTATCAGGCTCAGGCAAATCCACCCTCATTAATGACACGCTTCACAGAGCGGTGGCGCACCATTTATACGGTAGCAGTACAGAACCAGCGCCATATGGTGAAATTGATGGCTTGGCATTTTTTGACAAAGTCGTGGATGTAGACCAAAGCCCTATTGGACGCACACCACGCTCCAACCCTGCTACTTATACTGGCCTATTCACACCGATTCGAGATTTGTTTGCTGGCGTTCCAGAGAGCCGCGCACGTGGCTACGGGCCAGGTCGCTACTCATTTAACGTAAAAGGTGGTCGTTGCGAAGCCTGTCAGGGCGACGGCGTCATTCGTGTAGAAATGCATTTCCTACCCGACGTATATGTGCCTTGTGATGTGTGCAAAGGCCAACGCTATAACCGCGAAACATTAGAGATTCACTTCAAAGGTAAAAACATTCGAGAAGTGCTAGAAATGACTGTAGAGCAAGCACATGTATTCTTTAATGCGCAGCCTGTCATTGCACGCAAGCTCAAAACACTATTGGATGTAGGCTTGGGGTACATTACGCTCGGACAATCCGCCACCACGCTTTCTGGCGGCGAAGCACAACGTGTCAAATTAGCTTTAGAGCTCAGCAAACGCGACACAGGTCGCACACTTTACATACTCGACGAGCCGACTACTGGTTTACATTTTGCCGATATTCAATTATTACTTGATGTGATTCATCGCTTACGGGACGCAGGCAATACCATTGTCATCATTGAACACAATTTAGATGTGATTAAAACTGCTGACTGGCTGATTGACATGGGACCCGAAGGCGGAGATGGCGGTGGAATGGTGGTAGGCGTAGGCACGCCAGAAACACTGGCAGAAAACAAACAAAGTTATACTGGGAAATATCTAAAAAATATGTTGCCTAAATAGCAGATACTAGACTAAACATAAGCCCTTGCTTCTTCCACTAGGCTTTGATAAGTCTCGACTTTTACCAAGAACTCCTGCAAGTCAGCTAAACCCAATTTTTTGGCAACATTCGCATTGAGGCTATCCAAAATGAACTGCGCCTCTTTTCCTGTTTCCAAACCATGCGCTATATGTACCGCCGCATTCACCACTGGCGCTAACGGACAGGCATTCTCATTAAACGGATCTGCATAATAGCGAATCACCCGCAATATCATTTCTGGGAAATTCCAATGCCTTGCAAGCATTTCCCCTATTTGACAATGGTCTGTACCAAGCATGGATTGTTCAATATCACATCGTTCTAACACTCCAACAGCCTGACATTCCCAATCAATTTTTTCCGCAGCGGATGGAAACACCATATGAATTGGTAGCTGGCCTATGTTATGCATTAGTGCAGCAATGTAGACCGATTCTGCATCCAACTTCAACTCTTTGCTCAACTGTCGAGCAACACTCGCTGTGATTAAACTGCTTAACCAGAATTTTTTTAAATCTAAGCCAGGCACCTCGGTAATCGCTTTAGTGATACCTGAAGCAATCACTAATGTTTTTAAATTTCTTAGCCCAATAATTGAAACCGCATCCTCTATGGTTTTAATAGTGCGGCTACAGCCAAAATACGCTGAATTTGACATACACAACACTCTGGCTGAAAGCACCTGATCATGGTCAATGGTATGCGCTAACAATTTAATATCGACTTCACTATCGTTAAGTAAAGCAGTGACCTCCTGTACTACTTTAGGTAGCATCGGCAGGTTATTAATTCTTTCGTAGAAACGATCTACAGCATCCATAAATATCAATACTTCATCATGACTTAAGTGTACTTTATCCTAGCCCAACAGGTTTTATTATGATGAATAAAGTCATAAAAATT
>DHYP01000040.1:2679-5685 GCA_002414145.1 Methylophilaceae bacterium UBA5127
GATTCATAAATAGTGAACATTACATTTGAAACGCTTTTAAACCTGTTTATTTTATGGAACCTCAACAAAGCGCATGCGCGCTAAAATTGTAGCCGTATGTCGATTTAAATAGCGCGTATTGCGATGTGCGTCATAAAAACGTGGGTTTGGAATCATTGCAGCCAGCTTAGCTGCCTGCGCTTTCCCAAGGCTTGCGGCATTTGTTTTGAAATAATATCTGGCTGCGGCCTCTGCCCCAAACACACCATTACCCCACTCAATTACGTTTAGATAAATCTCCAATATACGCCTTTTATCCATCATTTTTTCTAGCATCAATGTAATAATGGCCTCCTGCCCCTTGCGCCAAGGCGTACGTTTGCTGGATAAAAACAAATTTTTAGCGAGTTGTTGGCTAATGGTAGAGCCGCCCGCNNCCCCCCCGCCACAATTTTGCCTTTTTTAAGATTTTTTTCGTATGCCTTTTCTATCCCTTCCCAATCAAAACCTTCATGATCCACAAATTTGGCATCCTCTGAAGCAATCACTGCACGCTTAAGATGATTAGAGATTTGCGCATAGGCCACCCATTGATGCCTTAATCCTGCATCAGGCTTTGCCTCTTGAATCACCTCTAAGCGCTCATCCATAAATGCGCTAGAGCTAGGATTATGATCTGCCCACCACCAAATGTGCATGAATATCCATAATTGATAGAGCACCGCCCATGCAAAGAGCAACAACAGAATGCGTTTGATTAACCCACCGATACGCATGCAAAAATTATTGGCCTAAAGACTGACTTCTCAGCATATCAANNGTTAAAACTTCAATTGCCGCCGCTGTGTAAGACGTTGGATTACTCATATTTTGAAAATCAGAACTCAAAAAGACACAAGATTAACCTTGACGCTCTGCATTAAGCAAGGCAATTACCGCTTTTGTATCAGGACGAACATCGCGCCATAACAAAAATGCTTCAGCGGCTTGCTCGACTAGCATACCCAGCCCATCTGCCACCTTCGCTCCTGCAGTTCTGGCCTGTGCCATAAAAGGTGTTTCACGACCATACATCATATCGTAAGCCAAACAGCCTTTTACAAAAATGGCGCTAGAAATCGGCAATGCCGCCTCACTTAACCCTGTAGAAGTAGCATTAATCACAAGATCAAACACATGCTCACGCAAGTCTTCGAATGAAAAAGTAGCAAATAGTGTCCGCGAATACTCTGTTTTCAACTCCAACCTTTTCACAATCGCCACTGCTTTTTCCAAGTTTCGGTTTGTCACCACCAACTGTGCAGGATTTTCATTTGCAATCGGATGTGCAACGCCTTCTGCTGCGCCGCCCGCACCAATCAACAATACGCGCTTCCCATCAATATCAAGGCGTAAATTCTGTACAATATCTCGCACCAAGCCAGCACCATCCGTATTATCTGCGCCAATCTCACCCGCATTAAAAATGAGGGTATTTGCAGCACGCGCATCTGTAGATCTCTGCGTATGCCGGCTCGCTAGCTGATATGCCTCAAACTTAAACGGCACCGTTACATTCGCACCCTTAAATCCATGGTTGACGAGTGTTTGAATCGTCACTTCAAAACCATCCAATGGCGCTAGCACGCGCTCGTAACTAATATCTTTTCCTGTTTGCTGCGCAAATGCCTGATGAATAAGTGGGGACTTACTATGCTCAATCGGATTGCCAATAACAGCGTATTTATCTGTCATGTGCTAATTTGTCCAAGGCAGACCAGCATGCTTCCAACCATTGATCATCGTGCGTTGTTTCAGGCTATTTGCCTCGCCTTCAAAACCCTCTGCCATATTGTATGCATCTAAAAAACCTAGCTGTTGTGCCAACACCGCTGCATTATGGCTACGTCCTCCTGTGCGGCATATAAAAATCACCGTCAGCTCCTTATCCACTTGCGTTTGCAATTGATTAGGAAAATCTGGATTCGGCGTCATACCAGGATAAAACGCCCATTCAATATGCGTGGCTTGCGGCACTCGCCCCACAAGCTCTAATTCCGCACGCGTTCTCACATCCACTAAAACTGCGGCGGGATTTTGCTGCAAGACATCAAAGGCCTCATGTGGTGATAACACTCCAGCATATGGCAAACCATTTTCTTTAGCACGAAAACGTGCGATTTCCAATATCTCTGCTACGCTTTTCACTCTCAACTCCTTAACTATTACGATCATACTTCATGCAAGTATATCGTGAAATTTACCCTCACTTACATGAAAAGTGACTTTGAACACTATTGGTGCATATTTTCATTTTACGCACTAAAAAAGAGCGTTGCTATTCATAAAAAATTTCAACTCTACTGTCTATTCTCAAATATTGCTATTTTTCACTGGCATAGTTCCTGCTAATATTACAATTCAGAGTATTTATAAATATAATAATTTTCTATCATCAAGACCCACTTCACATTAGGAGAAAGTAATGTCTGTAGCAAATGTAATGAAAATGGTAAAAGAAAATGACATTAAATTTGTCGATTTTCGTTTTACAGATACCCGTGGCAAAGAGCAACACGTCACCGTGCCTGTTTCTGCATTTGACGAATCAAAATTTACCGAAGGTCACGCTTTCGACGGTTCATCAATCGCTGGTTGGAAAGGTATTCAAGCATCTGACATGCAATTGATGCCTGACCCAGACACTGCCAACATCGATCCATTCATGGACGAGCCAACCTTAATCTTAACCTGTGACGTGGTTGACCCAACTGACGGCAAAGGCTATGACCGCGATCCACGTAGCTTGGCAAAACGTGCAGAAGCATATTTGAAATCAAGCGGTATCGGCGATACAGCTTACTTTGGCCCAGAACCAGAATTCTTCATTTTCGACTCCATCAACTGGTCCGTTGAAATGAGCGGCAGCTCTGTCAAGATCAACTCTGAAGAAGGTGCTTGGGCATCCTCTGAAAAATTTGAAGGCGGCAACACAGGCCACCGTCCTGCTGTGAAAGGCGGTTACTTCCCAGTGCCTCCAGTCGATTC
>DHYP01000040.1:5868-5988 GCA_002414145.1 Methylophilaceae bacterium UBA5127
ATTGAACACAGCACACGCATACGGTAAAACAGCGACATTCATGCCTAAGCCAATGTTCGGAGACAACGGTTCTGGTATGCACGTTCACCAATCTGTTTGGAAAGATGGCAAGAACCTGTT
>DHYP01000014.1:0-647 GCA_002414145.1 Methylophilaceae bacterium UBA5127
GCGACGCCGAACGACACCATATCCGACAGGCTATCATATTCGGCACCGAAGGCACTTTGTGTATTGGTCATACGTGCCACGCGCCCATCCAGACCATCCATCACCATGGCAATAAAAATAGCAATTGCTGCCAGTTCAAAATGCGCATTCATCGCTTGTACAATGGCATAAAAACCCGAAAATAAGGCTGCAGAAGTAAATAGATTAGGCAGCAGATAAATGCCGCGCTCCCGTAAACTCTGATTATCCGTGACCCGACGTGCTGGACGTTGCTTGCGTTCTACCATAAATTAGACCAAAGTAGTATTTGCGCCTAGTATAACAAAGCTTGAATACGAATTGTTTTTCTAATGAAGTTTCGTGAAAGGTTAAAACACTGTATGAAAAAGTGCTTCACACGATTACTATCACTCATGCTACTTGCCTCTTGTCCAATTTACGCTGGCGCGCTACCTGCTGGCGCTCAAGCGATCATTACAAAAGTACATCTCGCGGCTAAACAAAAAAACACTCAAGCGCTCAAAAAACTCATGGTATCAGAATTCATATGGAGCTTCGGCGGCGATCGCGATGCCACACAAGCCATTCAGGCCTGGCAAGCAGATCAGCACGTCTTGGCAGCGCTTGCGCAAGTCACCCGCCAGCCG
>DHYP01000014.1:687-1074 GCA_002414145.1 Methylophilaceae bacterium UBA5127
AATCGACCAAAATGCAATCGAATGTCCACGTAATGCGCGTGCTGGCTATCGCGCAGGGTTTAAAAAAACGCCTGAGGGCTGGCGCATGGAATACTTTGTAGAGGGCGATTAATATTGAATTATGGTAGACTCCGCCCTTTGCCTTTTCTTCTTTACTTTTAATTTTTAGCATGCAATTCACTTTACACAAATCCGACGGTCTAGCGCGTCGTGGCACACTGCAACTGGCGCATGGCAACATGGAAACACCAGCATTTATGCCTGTTGGCACTTACGGCACGGTCAAAGCCATGTCACCCTTAGAGCTAACAGAGATCGGCGCGCATATTATCTTGGGCAATACTTTTCATTTGTGGTTACGTCCAGGGTTAGATGTCATCGCTGCAC
>DHYP01000014.1:1083-3884 GCA_002414145.1 Methylophilaceae bacterium UBA5127
TTGCACATGGGGGTCTACACAAGTTTATGGGGTGGGACAAACCAATACTGACGGACTCTGGAGGGTTTCAAGTGTTTAGTTTAGGCGCTATGCGCAAAATTAGCGAAGAAGGGGTTAAATTTAAAAATCCCATCAATGGTGACACTTGCTTTTTAACACCAGAAGAATCCATGCATATTCAAAAAGTATTGAATTCCGACATTGTGATGATTTTTGACGAGTGCACACCCTACCCCGCCACCCACAAAGAGGCTAGTGATTCGATGCAATTAAGTTTGCGTTGGGCGAAACGAAGCAAAGATGCTCATCAAGGCAATGAAAACGCCTTGTTCGGCATCATTCAGGGTGGCATGTTCGAAGATTTGAGAGACGTTTCGTTAAACGGTTTGATCGACATCGACTTTGACGGCTTCGCCATTGGCGGTTTATCTGTGGGTGAACCTAAAGAAGACATGCAACGCATCCTCACCTACACTGCGCCCAAAATGCCACAACACAAACCGCGCTACCTCATGGGCGTGGGCACACCAGAAGATTTGGTGGAAGCTGTCAGCCAAGGCATTGATATGTTCGACTGCGTGATGCCCACCCGCAACGCGCGTAACGGCTGGTTATTCACGCAATATGGCGATGTGAAAATTAAAAACGCATTTTATAAAAACGACACTGCGCCATTAGATGCCGATTGCGCATGCTATACCTGCCGCAACTTTACCCGTGCTTATCTGCACCATTTACACAAAGTGGGCGAGATTTTAGGCGCGCGCCTCAACACCATTCATAACCTGCATTATTACCAAGTACTCATGCAGGGCATGCGCGATGCGATTGAAGCAGGTACGTTTGACGCGTTTAAAACAGAGTTTGCAGTAAAGCGTGCGCAAATAAACACTTAAATCGAATAGTCTGCGGCGCGCATGGGTATTGCCTTCCAGACCTGTATGACGTCAATAACGCAGAGTATTGCGCCAAAGTAATTTGTTTAAGCATTCGCATTCTCATACGGCGCAATGCCTTTCAGTTATTGCGCCCTACGCGGGCTGCGTTAATCCGCCCTAAGCTTGCTAACAACCAGCCTCTGGCATCTTCATAATACCCATCTTTAGGTCGCGAGTTACCACCCATTGATCCCATATTAAATTGCTCTACTTGAGCGCAATTAAACTTGCTATAAAAATCTGTCTTCGGTGTAAATAAGATTGGATAATCGCCTTTTCCTTTATCCAACATCATCTGGCCTATCATCACAACATACCAAGCGACTACTAAAACAATACCCAAAACGCAGTAATTGCGTACCTTTTGATGATGATCTGCTAGCCATTGCCATTGTTCTTTTTTAACATTTATTGTCCTAGTTATTTTTTGTTATCTCTGTTGAACTGTGTTTATATACACTGTAACTATTTTAAAATATGTTTCTGTGAACACTTTATGAATAGTAGCCCGCGTAGGGCGGACTCGTTTACAGTCCGCCGTATGTTTTCGTTTCAATCTTCATAACTCAAACTCCCTTCCATACCACCACCCCAATCTTGCGAATAAACGCCTGAGTCCAACAAACCTTAGTTCAACAAAGATGTGAAAAGATGAGCAATATTAGGCTCCACAAACTCGACTCACCACAGCCTAGGTGCGACAACTATAGCAAAGTTATCTAAAATTTGTCACTTTGGGCTGGCAGTGAGTGCAACCAACAACTACGATATAAGAAATGTTGAAGTTCACAAACCCGATTCACCACAACCTACATGCAAAGTCTGTGTTAAAATTCTGCGTTCATTTTAAGTTATTCATTTTTAGGATATTACTCGCATGTTTATTAGCAACGCATACGCTGCTCCAGCCGCAGCAGGTAGTGATTTAATGAGCTTTTTGCCCATGATTGTGATTTTTGTGTTGTTTTACTTTATGCTGATTCGCCCGCAAATGAAGCAAGCCAAACAGCAAAAAGCCATGATCGATGCGCTTAAAGCAGGTGATGAAGTGGCAACTTCTGGCGGCATTATTGGCAAAGTGACTAAAGTTAGTGAGAGCTTTGTCAGCATTGAAATTGCAGCAAATACTGTTGTGAATGTGCAAAAGCACACCGTACAAACGCTATTGCCACCTGGTACGATTAAAGCCATCTAACCTTAATTAAATACGCCTAAGCGAGCTAAGCTATGAACCGTTATCCTTTATGGAAAAACATCCTCATCGTAGTCATTATTCTGATTGGTCTGCTATATACCATTCCTAACTTTTTTGGTGAGTCGCCAGCGGTGCAAATCAGCCCTGCCAAGACTTCACGCAAAGCAGACAATGAACTACTTAAAAAGGTGGAGGGGACTTTACAGCTCGCTAACATCCCATTTAATGGTATTTATTTAGATGCCACGGGTGTCAAAGTGCGTTTTGCCAATCCTGAAGACCAGCTCAAAGCCAAAGACAAATTGCTGGCTAACTTGGGTAAAGATTACAACGTAGCGCTTAACCTGCTCTCACAGACGCCTAACTGGTTATTGAGTATTGGTGCTAAGCCCATGTACTTGGGTTTGGATTTGCGTGGTGGCGTGCACTTTTTACTACAAGTAGACATGAAAGCGGCATTAGATAAGGCAGCAGAAAGTAGTGTTGGGGATTTCCGCCAGACCATGCGCAGAGAAAAAATGAACTACTTTGGCATTTCCAGAGAAGGTCAAACTGTCAAAGTTAAATTTGAGAGCACTGACGAAGCCAATAAAGCCCGCACTTTGCTGAGCAAAAGCTACCCTGATTTAACCTATGAAACCACGGGCAGCGGCAAAGATGTCACCTTA
>DHYP01000001.1:0-960 GCA_002414145.1 Methylophilaceae bacterium UBA5127
GGCGTGCCGGACAAAAGTTCATGATTAATGCATTTGTGCAGCGTGTTGTTGAAAGGTGGTTAGAGTTAGGGTTATTAGCATCAGCCATCACTATGCCAAACGGATCCGCATTACCGGTGATAAAACTGGATAAATTCAAATCAGGGTTGAATTTCATTGGCAGAGGTTGGGATTGGGTTGATCCTCTTAAAGAAGTGAATGCAGCATCCCAAGCAATCAATGAAGGACTTACCACCCGCACCAAAGTAGTGGCTAGCAAAGGTGGCGATTTTGAAGAAAATGTCATTGAACTTGAACAAGAAATGGAATTAATCAACAAACATAAGATAAGCCTTGGCAGTAAAACAACACCGGCTAATCTAAATGCAGCCAATCAACAAAATGGAGATTCATCCAATGTCTAAAAAAACTATAGATGCCAGAACGTTAAAAATAGAGCCTAATTTCAGAGAGCTGACGTTTTCAAGAGAGGCTATTAATCAGGAAACACGTACTGTGCAATTAGCATTTGCCAGTGAAGTACCCTATGAAAGATATTGGGGTACTGAAATTTTAGATTGTGGTGCAGGTTCTATCCGATTGGATCGGCTGTTAAACAAGGCACCACTTTTATTTAATCACGATTCTGATGAACTTTTGGGAGTTGTAGAAAATGTATCACTTGGTGCAGACAGGATATGTCGCGCCACAGTACGCTTTGGGAAAGGTGAAGATGCAGAAGAGCAATACCAAAATGTATTAGATGGGATTCTTACTAAAGTCAGTGTGGGTTATATGATCCATGAGCTGGTATTAGAAAAAGAATCAAAAGATGAAACCGTATATCGGGTGACAGATTGGGAGCCCTATGAAATCAGTATGGTTACAGTGCCTGCAGATGATACGGTTGGCGTAGGAAGGTCACTAAACTCAAATGGCGATCCGCCATATATAGAAAATCAACAGCAAGAAAATACAGAA
>DHYP01000001.1:990-1865 GCA_002414145.1 Methylophilaceae bacterium UBA5127
CCGCGAAAGCGGGTTTTTTAATGTCCAATTTAAGGAGAAAACCATGGAAAAAACAGTAGAGCAATTAGAAAAAGAAGGCCGTGAACTGGCTGATAAATTAGGCGCAAAAGAAGTTGAACAAAAACGCCGTGATGCATTAGTTGAGGTAGGTGTTAAATATGCAGATTATCTGACTTTTGATGACGTAAAACGTGCAATTGACGACAATAAATCCCCCTATGAGCTGAAAGCATTAGTCATTGAGCGACAGAAAACAAAACATTCTGATGCATCAGGGGCGCATATTGGCTTAAGCAGCAATGAAGTTAAACAATATTCTATTGCCCGTGCAGTTGCTGCAATTGTTTCAGGAGATTGGAGTAAGGCAGGGTTGGAGCATGAAGCTTCACAAGCAGCTGCTTCTAAATTTGGTAATAGTGTTGGCAATCGCGGGTTTTTATTGCCATTTGATGTCATGGCAAGCCGTGCATTTACAGCTGGTACAGCAGCTGAAGCTGGTAATTTAATTCCTACTGATTTACGTGATGATTTATTTGCGGATGTATTGCATAATAAATTGGCATTAGGTAATCTAGGTGCAACCATGTTATTTGGTTTAACCAGCAATATCGATATACCACGTAAAACAACTGGCAGCACATTAGCCTTTTTAGCAGAAACTGCTGCAGCATCAAGTACACAACCCGCCACAGCTAAAGTCTCTTTAGGGCCTAAACGTATATCAGCTTATGTCGATTTTTCAAAACAGGCTGTGATTCAGTCTGCCATGGCAGTAGAGCCAATGTTACGTCAAGACATAATGGGTGAATATTCCGTGCAATTTGAAAATGCAGGCATCAATGGTAGTGGATCTGGTTCTAATCCACGCGGTATTC
>DHYP01000001.1:1914-3237 GCA_002414145.1 Methylophilaceae bacterium UBA5127
AATACTTCTGGCATTGGTTCAGTAGTAGGCGGTACAAATGGCGCACAAATCAACTGGGGCCATATAGTAGGTTTGGAATCAGCAGTAGCTAACGTGAATGCTGAGCCAGATGTTAATGCAGGTTATTTAGTTAATACTAAAACACGCGGTTGGTTAAAACAAACCATTAAAGCAACTAACTTGCCATTCATTTGGGATAACGGTGCTCAGCCACTCAATGGGTATCGTGCTGGTGTAACAAACATGATGTTAAGCAATTTAACCAAAGGCACTGCCAGTGGTATTTGTTCTAGCCTGTTATTTTCTGGACGCTGGGAAATGTTGGTATTAGCCACATTTGGTGCGCTTGAATTAACACTGGATGAAACTAGCCAAGCCATTAACGGATTGAATCGTTTAGTACTTAATGCTTATGTTGATGTAGGTTGCCGCCGTCCTGCAGATTTTGCAGTAATGGATGATGCATTAACTTCTTAATTTAACCATTCCTCAGCTAGTTAGCTAGCCCTTATATACCCGCTTCGGCGGGTTATTTTTTTTATATTCAGGAGAGATCGATGAACACAGATAAAAATTTGCCAGTAGATATGATTATTGTAGAGCCTACCGTAGTAGAGGGCGTACACCTAGCCAAAGGTGAAGTGATTAATAAATGCCCTACAGAATTAGCTATGGATTTAGCTGGAAGCGGCAAAGCCCGCCCAGCCACGCCAGAACTCATTGCACAATATTCCAAGCCCACAAAATCAAAAGGTAAAAATGCACCTGATACAGAAAAAGCTAATACTGATTTAGATGCAAATAAAACGGAATAAATGCGATGTTTGATGAGGATATCAGCCTTTTTTTTAACGCCAATGAGCATGCAGAGTGGGCAGTTTGGCAAAGCAAAAATATCAATGTGATTTTTGAAAAACCATATGCGCAAGCCTTAGGGGTGACTTCTGTCAACCCTTTTGCCAAAGCTGTGGAAGCAGATCTCACAGGTATTGAAAAAGGGCAAAATATTCTCATTCGTTCTACCAACTATACCATTGTCGATATCCAACCTAATGGCACTGGTATTTTGCTTTTAGAGCTTAAAAAGGTTTAAGTATGGCTCATGTGAGAAAGCAAATTAGAGATGCGTTTGCCGCGGTTTTAACTGGGTTAAGTATCACGCAATCACGCGTGTTTACAAATAGAACAATGGTCATGCAGTCGAGTGAATTGCCTGGACTTCTGATCACAACCAATAGCGAGCAAGATAAAGCGCAAGATATTCATGGTCTTATTTTAGAACGTTTGCTCACGGTCAATGTAATAGCAAAATGCCTAGCCAGC
>DHYP01000001.1:3360-3631 GCA_002414145.1 Methylophilaceae bacterium UBA5127
CTACTGGCGCTAGATATCAGTATTGATGAAAATCAAGAACAGATTATTGGTGAGTTGGTGATGCAGTTCCAAGTACTTTATTACACACAGTCAGGCGTGCCTGATATTTCAATTTAAGGAGTAAAAAATGAAACTTTCATTATGGTCAGGCGTGGCAGTTGCCATGCAAAGTGTGACCGGCACTGCCATAGCCATTCAAACAATCAGCAAAGCGAATCCTGGTGTGGTTGGTGCCACGTCTCATGGCTTAGCGAATGGTGATTATGTTCGA
>DHYP01000001.1:3652-6882 GCA_002414145.1 Methylophilaceae bacterium UBA5127
CATGACGCAAGTCAATAACCGCGTATTTCGTGTGACTGGCTCAACTGCAGGCACATTTAATCTGGAAGGCGAGGATACCACACTATATGATACGTTTGTAAGCGGTAACGCTTATAAAATCACCTTTGGTACATCATTCAGTACTTTATTGGATATCAGTACCTCTGGCGGTGAAGCTTCCAGCATCAGCTCAACCACAATCCACGATAAAGTTGGGACTTCAATCCCTGGTATTACCAGTGCTACAGAGTATTCCAGCAACAGTGTATGGGATGTTTCTGATGCAGCATTAATTGCAGCTAAAAAAGCATCTGATGCTAAATCACAACGTGCATTTATGTTCACATTCTCAAATGGTCAGCGTTATTTAATCAATGGTTACGTATCTTGTACGCTCACGCCAGCAGGCACTGCGCAAGAAAAAGTAACCACATCGCTCAAAATTACTGCTAGCGGTGCACCAACAACTTACGCTACTTAATCATGGGGGTGCTTAATAAAGCCAACATACCACCACCTGTTTTACCTAAAGAGGTGGTGGATGTGCCAGAGTTGGGTGGCGAAGTAGTAGTAACAGGGCTGATGTTAAGTGATCGTGTCAATTGGTTTATAAGCAAAGACAGAAAAATATCAGATCTGTTAGCTTGTACTGTGATTGATGCCAATAATGAACCCATTTACACATCGCAAGAGTGGGAGCAATTTGGTTCAAAAAACTTTAGTGCAGCGCTTAAGTTATTTCAAAAAGCAAAAGAATTATCTGGATTAGATGTTGAGCTAAATCAAAAAAAATCTTAACGCCTGGTGTGATGTTCAGAATGAAAATAGCCGAGCATTTAGGGCGTACCCTGCATGAGCTGGATCACACCATCAGCGGGGAAGAGTATGGTATGTGGGAAGCCTATTTTATAGAAATGAGTAAGCAGTAATGGCCAATATTAACTCACAAATTATTATCTCTGCGAAAGATGAAACCTATCAGGCTTTTAACTCTATTAAAGGTTCTATTAATGCCTTAAATGGATTATTGACTGGCGTAGGGATTGGTACTGGATTATCTGCTGCTGGCTTAGGGGTATTAGTCAAAAATGCAGCAGAATTTAATGATGAAATGGGTAAGGCCGCCCAAAAAACAGGCGTTACTGTAGAAAGTCTGAGCGCATTAAGATATGCAGCAGATTTAAGTGATGTGAGTTTTGAAGGTTTGCAGACTGGTTTAAAACAAATCAGTAAAACATCATTTGAAGCTGCAAATGGCAATAAGGAATATGCAGATAGCTTTAAACGCTTAGGCGTAAATGTGCTTGATACTAATGGTCACTTAAAATCAGGCGATCAGATTCTTATAGAAATTGCAGATAAGTTTGCAGGATTAAAGGATGGATCTGAAAAATCTGCGCTTGCCATGAAATTATTTGGTAAGTCAGGAGCAGAGCTGATTCCATTGCTTAATGGTGGTAGTCAGAGCATTAAAGATTTAACAGATGAAGCCAAGCGTTTTGGTTTAGTCGTGACTGATGAGGCAGTCAAAGCATCAGAAGAATTTAATGATAATTTAACCAGGCTTGAATCATCACTGCAAGGTTTAGAGCTTCAATTAGGTGGTCCTGCAATTGAGAGTTTAGCCAATTTTACTACTGCACTTTTAGATGCTAAACAGGTTGGTGAAGGCTTTTTTGGTACGCTTACTGCATTATTCACTGATGAAAAAGATATTGATACATCGATATCCGAACTGACTTCAAAACTTGCTGATTTAAAAAAAACCCGCGATGCATTATCAGAAGATACGGTTGCCAATAAAATTAATGATTTGTTATTTAATGATGTCAGAGACTTAAACAGACAAATTGCAGTCGCTGAGCAAGAACTCAATTCATTACAGGCAAGAAAAGCATTAGTAGATAAACGTAATAACGCGCCAAAACCAAAAGTATCTGATAGTCCATTTGTGGCAGATGATAAAAATACAGGAAAATCACAAGCGCAAAAAGATGCAGAAGCAGCTGCCAGAGCAGCGCAAAATTTTATTGATAAACTGGAAAAAGAAGCAGCGACTTTAGGTAAAACCAAGGAAGATGTTTTGGCATATGATGCTGCACAGTTAAAGCTCACAGATAATCAGAAAAAAATAGTAGCAGGCGCTATTGAAAAGATTGATGCCTATAATCAACAAGCAAAAGCGGCTAAAGAACTGGCAGAGTTTGAAAAATTACTGCAAGAATCAGATCAACGTGAACTTGATGCCTTAGAAGAGCGCACCAAAGTAGAAGAAGAAGCCGCTGCAGCACGTGAAGCAATGGCGACAGATATATCACAACGTCTCTATGAAGAAAATCAGCAGCTTAATATTGATTTAATCACGGATGATAAAAAGCGGGCTAAAGCGCAAATTGATCTTGAACACGAGCGTGCAATTGAGCGTATTCAATCGATGATGTTAGAACAGGATCAGGTCGATGCGCTATTGCAACAAGAAACAGATAATTATCAATTGCGATTAAAAGAAGTAGAAGCCTCTACCAAAGACCAGATTAATTTAAATAAAGAACTTGGCAGACAATTTACCAGCGCATTTGAGGATGCGGCCATTAAAGGCGCAGATTTTGGCGATACACTCACCGCTCTTGGGCAAGATCTGGAACGTCTGGCGTTGCAGGCAGCGACCAATCCGCTGTTTAAAGGTTTTCAGGATTTTGCAACCAGTTTATTTTCTGATCTGGTGCCTAATGCCCAGGGCGGGGTATACAGCGGCAGTGGCATTTCTGCCTATAGCGGTCAAATCGTCAGCACCCCCACCGTATTCCCGTTTGCCAAAGGTGTGGGCTTGATGGGCGAGGGCGGGCCAGAGGCCATTATGCCACTTACTCGTATTGGTGGAAAACTAGGGGTACGTGCTGAAAATGGCGCTACCAATGTCGTGGTTAATATTATTGGTGCATCTTCTCAGCCAAAAATCAATCAATCCAATAGTCAAGGTACCACCACCATCGATGTAATATTTGAGCAGGTCGAAGGTTATTTGGGGAATCGTTTGGCTAAAGGGCAGGGCGTGATTGCTGATGTACTTTCTCATGGATATGGAATCGGTAGAACAGGAGCGCAAGGATAATGCAAAGCTGGCCAACTACCTTACCTTTACCAAGCACTGAAAGCTATTCTATCAATCCGCAATCCTCTGTGATTCGCACAAATATGGAAGTTTATCATCGCTTTCAGGGAGTTGCACG
>DHYP01000001.1:6956-7152 GCA_002414145.1 Methylophilaceae bacterium UBA5127
TTATAACACAACGATTAATCTGGGGGCTGACTGGTTCATTTTTAATGGGTTAGATCTCGGCAATGGATATGCCACTAATTCAGAAGTGCATATCGTAGGGGAGCCACAAGAAGTAAAAATGGATGGTTTATGGCGGGTTTCATTAAAACTAGAGGTCCGCAATGCCTGATCCTACCATGTCTGAGGCATGGAAAGA
>DHYP01000009.1:0-352 GCA_002414145.1 Methylophilaceae bacterium UBA5127
AGTCTCTATCCACATAACGTCACCATTTAGAAAAACTTTAATCATTTTTTTAAAATAATTTAAATAAATTTATAACATATTGTTTTTAATAGTAATTTTTTATAAAAAAATTTAAAAATTTGTCTTATCTCTATTCAATACCACACTAGATTTAAAGAAAGGGGGGGAATAAACCCTTTTATTCTTTGGATGTAATTGTGCTGACTTATCTAATAATCCATCCATCAACGTTAATTTAATCAAGTCAGTATTGAAGTAATGAGATAAACCATGGCTGAAGAAAGTGATTTAGAAAAAACCGAACAGGCCTCTCCCAAGCGCTTAGAGAAAGCGCGGGAGGAAGGTGATGTTC
>DHYP01000009.1:417-2179 GCA_002414145.1 Methylophilaceae bacterium UBA5127
TAAGCTTTATGATGTTGAATGGTCATTTAAGCGAAGCGTTAAAGCAAGCTTTACGTACTGGACTGCAATTTGATAAAGGCACTGCGTTTGATCCCATTATCTTATTAATGAAAACAACACATACGGTACTGGATCTGCTGATTGCATTCTCCCCATTTGCCCTAATTCTATTGACTGTCGCGATTGCCTCACCAATCTTAGTGGGTGGCTGGGTATTTAGCACAAAAGCATTGATGCCACAGTTTGCTAAGCTAAATCCGATTAAAGGAATCTCAAATTTATTTTCAAAGAATGCATTAGTAGAGCTCATTAAATCGATCGCCAAATCTGTTTTAGTGGCAACAGTCGCATACTTTGTCATCGCAAATGATTTAAAACCTATTTTGTCACTTTCTAGTATGCCTATTGAATCTAGTATTACAGAGGTTAATCAGCTGATGACGCATGGCTTTATTACGATTGTGTGCGCTTTACTCTTTATTGCAGCCATTGATGTGCCCTACCAACTCTATCACTATGCCAATAAGCATAAAATGACGAAAGAAGAAGTCAAACAAGAATCTAAAGAGTCTGAGGGCAATCCTGAGATTAAAGCCAAAATCCGCCAACAACAACGCGAGATGGCTAGACGCAGGATGATGTCTAAAATTCCTAATGCAGATGTTGTGATTACTAACCCTACGCACTATGCAGTCGCCATCAAATATCAAGATGAAGGCATGAGTGCGCCAATAGTGGTAGCCAAAGGTGCAGATGCAGTGGCATTGAAAATTCGCGAAATTGCTGCTGAACATCGCATTATTACATTGGAGTCACCAAAACTTGCTCGTGCGCTATATGCCCATACAGAATTGGATCAGGAAATCCCTGAAGCCTTATATGCTGCTGTGGCAGAAGTATTAGCCTATGTATTCCAATTACGCACCTTTAACCAACAAGGCGGTTACCGTCCAGATGTACCTAAAGCACTACCAGTGCCTGATGAACTTGATCCGCACAGTTTAATTCCAGCACCTAGCCTAATCAATGCAGAGGTATCAGTCGCATGAACGCTTTCAACCTAACTGCATGGATCAGTAATATGGGTGCACGCTCAGCCGCCGCGCCTGTCATCATCATGATGCTATTAGCCATGATGATATTGCCACTGCCAGCATTCATTTTAGATGTGTTATTTAGCTTTAATATCGCAATCTCTATCCTCGTGCTGATGATTGGGCTACAAACGAAAAAGGCGCTCGACTTTATCGCCTTTCCAACTGTGTTACTTATGACCACAATGTTGCGTTTGTCACTCAACGTCGCCTCTACCCGCGTTGTGTTAACAGAAGGCCATGCTGGCCCAGATGCAGCAGGTAAAGTCATCGAAGCGTTTGGTCACTTCTTGATTGGTGGCAATTATGCAGTGGGTATTGTGGTGTTTATTATCCTCACCATCATTAATTTTATTGTCATTACTAAAGGTGCAGGACGTATTGCAGAAGTTGGCGCACGGTTCACATTAGATGCAATGCCAGGTAAACAAATGGCCATCGATGCTGATCTCAACGCTGGTTTGATTGGGGAAGATGAAGCGCGCCGTCGTCGTACCGAAGTTGGTCAAGAGTCTGAGTTCTATGGCGCGATGGATGGTGCAAGTAAATACGTTCGCGGTGATGCTATTGCAGGTATTTTAGTCATTGTCATCAATATTTTTGGCGGACTCATTGTTGGCATGGTGCAACATGACATGAACTTTGCCGATGCTGTCAGCAACTATACG
>DHYP01000009.1:2189-2572 GCA_002414145.1 Methylophilaceae bacterium UBA5127
ATACGCTACTAGCCATTGGTGATGGTCTGGTTGCACAAATTCCATCACTGATTATCTCGGTTGCAGCTGGTGTAGTCGTGTCACGTGTTGCCAATAGTGAGGACATCGGCGGTCAGCTCATTACACAGTTATTTAATAATCCAACAGTCATTTATATCACCGCAGGCATTATCGGTGGCATCGGCATGATTCCTGGCATGCCACATTTGGCTTTCATATTGCTTGGCGCAATCTTGGCGGGTATCGCATATACAGTTGCACAGCAGCAAACCAAAGCGGCCGAACTACCTGTAGTTGAAGAAACTATCGAAGCCCCCAGCGAGATCGAAGAGGCCAGCTGGGATGATGTGGTACCAGTTGATATTGTTGGCTTAGAAGTAGGC
>DHYP01000012.1:0-214 GCA_002414145.1 Methylophilaceae bacterium UBA5127
AGATCGCCACATTGGTGAGTTTTGCTTTTTGTAGAATTTCCCAAAAATAGCGGTAGGTTGCTCTATCGTGCAGCTCTCCTGCGTATTGAATGGGTCCCCAGTTGGCTGCTTGCGCTGTCAACAGGATATTGGCTGCATCAGATACTTCATCAAAGTTTGGTTTCATGGCATCTACAATCGCTTGAATCTGTGTGGGGTAAATGCTCCACATGCG
>DHYP01000012.1:339-732 GCA_002414145.1 Methylophilaceae bacterium UBA5127
TGACACGACTTCTGCCTTGGCGCGCGCCAACAAGCGGTGGTCAAATTGCCCAGGGCTACGCATTGCGCTGGCTGGAATAGCGCCATGATGCGCACTCACAAAATCCATCAGTCCAAAATCCAATACTTGTAGCCACGGCAATGTGGCAATCTCATGCACTTGGTGCAATGCGCCGTGTGTCTCAATCAAAACATGCACTGGAATTACGCGCTTAACTCCATAGAAGGTTGCCATTTTTTGTAAATACGCAATCATTTCTTTAGCTTGGCTGATGTCGGTGCATTTGGGAATGGTGATGTAACTCAACACTTTGCCTGCACCGCCTATTAATATGTCAATGTCTTGTTTCCAAGCAGGGTGCGTGTAATCATGAATGCGCGCACCCGCCATGTT
>DHYP01000012.1:743-1155 GCA_002414145.1 Methylophilaceae bacterium UBA5127
GTGTACTTGTTGGCTTCTGAATTCAGCACACGTACAATCATTTCGGCATTATCTCGCTCTTGCCCGCTTGCTGCACCATCTTCACAATCACATGTAATGTCAAACACTTGACCGATGCTGTCCTGTAAGCTGAGCGCCTTCAAAATGAGTTTTTCGCTACCTGCAAAGTGCTCACATGCGGGAATCAGCGGAAATGGTTTTTCGCCGCCAAATAAGGCATCTTTAGGATGAACCAGTGGTTGAGTAGTTGCCATTTCATTGCTTCCTTTATTTATTTTTCATGACGCGGAATTAACACTGTGTAGTCAAGATCAAGCACCACATTGGGGTGGTAGGCATTGTTGGGTTGAATCTCTTTAAGCTCGTTTGCAGGCATGTTTTTGATGCCGATCATACGTAAACGCAGGGCTAT
>DHYP01000012.1:1171-1697 GCA_002414145.1 Methylophilaceae bacterium UBA5127
TATTTGGTAAACACCAAGTGTTGATCACTTCGCTAAATGCATAAATGGTGTCGCCAGCAAAACTAGGATTGGCATGTGTGCCAGCATTAATCGCCACGATGTTCATGGCATTTTCTAAGCCGTCATAACTCAGTGCACGGCACAGCGAAATCATGATGCCACCGTACACCAAACGTTTGCCCATAGGGCTAGACTTCATCATGTGATGATCGAAATGTAGGCGCGCATTATTCTGGTACAAGCGCGTGGCAATAGTATGGTCGCTATCGTTGATCGTGATGCCAAAAGGATGATTAATGCGCTCACCTATTTGGTAATCTTCCCAGAAATATTGGCCACCAGTTGCTTGTGCGTTAAATGCTTGCATTGTTAGCTGGTTTGGCAAATTCAAGCTTTCTGGATGAACATAATCAGGCAGCTCAGGAATGATGGTTTCTGGTGCTGGGTTTTCAATTTTGTTTTTATGCACCATTACCCAGCGTACCCAGCTGATTACAGGCTGGTTGTGCTGATTCACCGCGGTGGA
>DHYP01000012.1:1719-5063 GCA_002414145.1 Methylophilaceae bacterium UBA5127
CTTCTGCCGTTGGAGTTTTGTTTTAAGCCGATGACTTGACTGGTGGTGTTGAGCGTGTCGCCAACAAACACAGGTTGAATAAAGCGCACATCGGCATACCCCAAGTTGGCAACAGCATTGACAGAGATATCTGGTACGGTTTTGCCAAAAGCGATATGAAACGCCAGCAAGTCGTCTACGGGCGTGGTTTTGTAGCCTAAAGATTGGGCAAAAGGCTCGCTACAATATAAAGGATGACGAGCACCCGTTAATCCAAGATAAAGTGCTGTTTCACCATGTGTAATGGTGCGCGGCGTTGCGTGATGAATCACTTCGTTAAGCTTGAAGTCCTCAAAAAATCGGCCGCGATTTAATTTGGTAGTGTGTGCCATTTATATATAGTCTTCCTCAAGTTCTGCAATTGCCTCATGGAGTTGAATCAGTCTTTGGGCTGCCTTAATATGATGATGTTCTACTAGCTTATCGTTGACGACTACCGTACCACGGCCGGCTTCATTGGCTTCTTTAAGCGCTTTAATAATTTCACGTGCATGCGCGACCTCTGCCATTTTTGGTGTGTAAGCATCATTGCAGTAAGCAATTTGCGCGGGATGTACAAGCGATTTGCCATCCAGACCCATATCACGACCCAAACGGCAAGCATACTCAAAGGAGTGCATGTTTTTAAAATCGCTGGTAATGCCATCAATGACTGCCCGTCCATAAGCACGCGCTGCCAAGATGACCAAAGACAGTGAGGTGAGTATGGCTGAGCGTTCATGCGTCACATGTGCATGCAGTTGCGAGATTAAATCAGAAGTTGCCATTACAATGCAGATGATTCTATCCGACGCAGAGGCAATTTCTTTTGCATTGAGCACGGCAAGAGGGCTTTCTATCATGACCATGATGGGCATGTGGCTACCGCCTGCTTCATCTAAATACTGTTGTGCTCTAAGCACGTCTTCACGCGATTCTATATTAGGAAACAAAATGGCATCTGCACCAATGTTGGCAACAGCTTTAATGTCATCATGCCCCCATATGGAATCTAAATTATTGACGCGGATGACAACTTCGCGCCCACCATATCCACCTTGTTTAACGGCAGCGACGACATTCTCGCGTGATTGTATTTTAGCGTCCACCAAAATTGGGTCGCCTAGATCAAGAATGACAGAATCCGCGGCTAATGTACGTGCGCGATCAAGGTAGTGCGTGTTACAGCCTGGCACGTAAAGCATAGAGCGTCTTGGTCTTAAGCAGTAGTCCATAGTAAGTCAGCAATATGAATAAGCATGTTGATGATTATATAGAGCATTAATAAAATCTGTCAACATATATCTTATGTCTTATATAAGATATAAAATACTGGACATTGATTTTAAGTCGTGCTATAAATATACAAACTTTAGAAAGTTAAGTGCGGTATTAAATGTTGAGCGAGGTTGTAATGGATAATCAATTTAATTCACCAAGTTATAGGCCATTGTACGATCAAATTAAAGTGCTGATTACGCAGAGTTTGATTGGTGGTGAGTGGCGTCCTGGCGAGATGATTCCCAGTGAAATTGATTTGGCGCTACGTTACAAGGTAAGTCAGGGCACGGTTAGAAAAGCAATTGATAGTTTAGCGACAGAGAATATTTTAATCCGCCGTCAGGGCAAGGGTACGTTTGTTGCGACCCATAAGCAGGACGATATTAAGTTGCGTTTTTTGCGGTTGACCGCAGAAAATGGTCAAAAAGAGTTATTACAGAATGCGTTTATCTCGTGTATTAAGTCTAAGGCTAACGCACACATTTCCAAAGTGCTGGAGATTAAAGCAGGCGCGAGTACGATTGAGGTGAAGCGCCTGCTTACTTTTTCTGGTAGACCATTAATACACGATTTTATTATTGTGCCAGCGGCGCCCTTTAAAGGGCTTAATGGAGCTAAAGTGGAAGAGAGTAATGGCTCCATGTACAGTATGTATGAATCGCAGTTTGGGGTGCGTATGATACGCGCCGAAGAGCGTCTAAAGGCGGTGGCCGCAGATAAAGAGGTGGCGGTTTCCCTAGGTTTAAAAGAGGGTACACCTTTGTTAAGTATAGAGCGCGTATCGTTCACTTATGGTGATAAGCCGATGGAATGGCGGTTGGGATTGTGCTTAACAGATGACCATCATTATATGAGTGAGCTGGAATAAAAATGCATATTTCATCTCAATCGCTGTGTTGCTCACTTATTTGCTTGCTTATATGCTTTTATGTAGACCGCACTTTGCAAATAACTTCGCGCCTTGGGCTTGAGCGAACTAAGCATTTTTAAAGAATTGTGGAGTTAAGATGGACGACTTAAAAAAACGCGCGTTGGATTACCACCAGTTTCCTAAGCCAGGCAAGCTGAGTGTGGACTCTACTAAGCCATGCGTCACTCAGGATGATTTGTCTTTGGCCTATACGCCAGGCGTAGCAGAGCCTGTGCGAGAAATCAATGCAGACCCAACTAATGCCTATAAATATACCAATAAAGGCAATTTGGTTGCCGTGATTACAGATGGCACGGCAGTGCTTGGCTTGGGTAATATGGGCGCGTTGGCCAGCAAGCCTGTGATGGAAGGGAAAGCTGTATTGTTTAAGCGTTTTGCTGGCATAGATGTATTTGATATTGAAGTGAATGCCAAAGACCCCGATGCGTTTATTGAAACCGTAGTCAATATTGCGCCCACCTTTGGGGGGATTAATCTTGAGGATATTGCTGCGCCACATTGTTTTTATATCGAAAATGAGCTGAAAAAGCGCTTGGATATCCCCGTGTTTCATGACGACCAGCATGGTACCGCAGTGATTGTGGCAGCGGCCTTGCTTAATGCCTTAGAAATACAAGGCAAAACATTGGACACAGTCAAAATTGTGTTTTTAGGCGCGGGAGCAGCAGGTTGCTCATGTGCAAAATTACTCAAATTAATGGGCGCAAAAAATATTACCATGACAGATAAAACTGGCGTGTTAGATACGGACAGGAAAGATTTGCATGATAATAATCGAGCCCTTGCAGTGCCCGTGTCAGTAGCCAAAACCTTAGCCGACGTCATGCCAGGGGCGGATGTGTTTATTGGCGTATCTGCAAAAAATGCGCTGGATGCGCAATTGGTTAAAGGCATGGCGAAAAATCCCATTATTTTTGCGCTAGCGAACCCTGATCCTGAAATCTTACCTAGCGTTGCCCATGCCATGCGCGATGATATTTTAATGGCAACAGGGCGTAGCGACTTTCCTAACCAAGTGAATAATGCGTTGTGTTTTCCTTATTTGTTTAGAGGTGCTTTGGATGCAAAGGCCAAACAAATTACTGAAAAAATGAAGATTGCCGCTGCAAAGGCA
>DHYP01000012.1:5146-6715 GCA_002414145.1 Methylophilaceae bacterium UBA5127
AAGGATTATATTATTCCTAAGCCATTTGATCCGCGTTTACTGTTGCGTGTATCCAAAGCAGTTGCTGAGGCGGCCAATGATTAAAAAGCAACCCGTTAGAAAACGCCCCAAAAATCTGAATCTATTTACTATACGCATCCCTGTGAATGCAGTAGTGTCGATATTGCATCGCGCTAGTGGTGTGCTTTTGTTTTTAGTTTTGCCTGTATTGCTTTGGTGTTGGCAGGTATCACTGACTAATGAGATGGGCTATTGGCACATGGAGGTGCTGCTACAGCATTGGTTTTCAAAGTTATTGATGATAGGACTGGCTTGGGCGTTTTTTCACCATTTTTTTGCGGGTTTAAGGCATTTGGGTATGGATGTGCATTTGGCGACGAGTTTGCAAAAAGCACGCGTATCCAGTCGCTTGGTCTTAATTGCCGCAGTGACTTGCACCATGATATTTGCGATTTGGGTTTGGTAGTGAAGCATGCTGATTGATTTATTGACGAAAAAGTACCCAGGGATGCGGCAATGGCTATCGCAACGTATTTCTGCGATTTTTTTAGCAGGATATAGCGTGCTGTTACTGCTGTTGATGTCAGTACAAAGGCCTGATAATTATGCTGACTGGTATGCTTTTTTTACACCTTGCTGGTGGCGGTGGCTGACCTTATTGTTTTTTGCCAGCCTCATTATGCATGCATGGTTAGGCGTGAGTAATGTGTTGAAAGATTATATTTTTAATGTGACGTTGCGCGCCTATTTACAAATTTTGGTCGAGCTGATGCTGATTGTGGATTTGATATGGGCTGCATTGATTTTGTGGAATATTTAATTAAGTAGTGCGAATTGAAAGAGTTAAACGTGATAGAAAAACATCAATTTGATGCAGTAATCGTAGGTGGCGGTGGCGCGGGGCTTAGAGCGGCTTTGCAATTGGCTGAGTCTGGCGCCAGTGTCGCGGTGCTTTCTAAAGTGTTTCCGACGCGCTCCCATACCGTCGCAGCGCAAGGTGGCATCGCGGCAGCCTTAGGCAATGTGTCAGAAGACAATTGGCTCTGGCATATGTACGACACGATTAAGGGATCTGATTATCTAGGAGATCAAGATGCTATTGAGTTTATGTGCAGAAATGCGGCAAAAGCCATTATTGAGCTTGAACATTTTGGTATGCCCTTTGACCGTTTGGATAATGGCAGAATATTTCAGCGCCCCTTTGGCGGCATGACGAAAAATTTTGGCGAATCGCCAATTTCACGCACATGTGCCGTGGCAGATAGAACAGGTCACGCCATGCTGCACACCTTGTATCAACGCAATATCCGCGCAAAAACAGAGTTTTTAATCGAGTGGTTTGCGCTAGATTTGATTCGGGATGCAGAGGGTGATGTGCTGGGTGTAGTCGCGCTTGAAATTGAGACTGGAGAGATTCATATTCTACAAGCAAAAACCACCATGTTGGCTACAGGTGGCGCAGGTCGGATATTCCAAGCCAGCACCAATGCTTTTATTAATACTGGAGATGGTTTGGGCATGGCCTTGCGGGCAGGCATACCTTTGCAAGACATGGAATTCTGGCAATTC
>DHYP01000012.1:6729-7443 GCA_002414145.1 Methylophilaceae bacterium UBA5127
TTCATCCCACAGGCGTATTAAATGCAGGGGTCTTGGTAACGGAAGGGGTGCGTGGAGAAGGCGGGTATTTGGTTAATAGCGAGGGAGAGCGCTTTATGGAGCGTTATGCCCCTACTGCAAAAGATCTGGCCAGCAGGGATGTGATTTCACGCGCCAGTGCTACCGAAATTAAAGAGGGGCGTGGGGTAGGTAAATATAAAGATGCAGTTTATCTTAAGTTAGACCATCTTGGAGAAGACATCATCAGCAAGCGCCTGCCAGGCATACGTGAAATTGCGAAAACTTTTTGTAACGTTGACCCTGTGCGCGATCCAATACCAGTGGTGCCGACTGCACACTACATGATGGGTGGCATCCCTACGAATCTGGATGGGCAAGTCGTGGAATACGACGGGCAAACGGAAAAAACAGTGAAGGGGTTGTATGCGGTTGGCGAATGCGCCTGTGTTTCTGTACACGGTGCGAATCGTCTGGGCTCAAACTCACTGCTCGATTTAGTGGTGTTTGGCAAAGCGGCGGGCGACAAAATGGTCGCAGAAGTTGCACAAAATCAAGCACACAAGCCATTGCCAGAAGATGCGGCTGATCAAACATTGGCACGCGTAGCACGTTTGGAAAGCGCAGCTTCCACAGAATCGGTTTCTGAAGTAGGCACCGATATGCGCAGAGCGATGCAAAAACACTGTGGTGTATTTAGATTTCCTGACTTGTTGG
>DHYP01000012.1:7465-26773 GCA_002414145.1 Methylophilaceae bacterium UBA5127
GGGTGAGCGTCATCAATGACGTTGCGCAGCGCGTTCCGCATTTGCAAATAAAAGATAAAAGTCAGGTATTTAACACGGCACGCGTTGAAGCGCTTGAATTGAATAATTTAATGGAGGTTGCAGTAGCGACCATGCACGCAGCGCACAATCGTAAAGAAAGTCGCGGTGCACATGCGCGCGAAGACTATGCAGAACGTGATGATACTCATTGGCTTAGCCACTCTTTGTATTATCAAAAAGGCAAAAAATTAGTTTCCTAGCCAGTGCGACTTAAACCGTTAACCGTAGATTCATTTATACCTAAAGCGAGAGTTTATTAGATGCGAGTGTATACATCATGAAATTTTCTATTTATCGCTACAACCCAGATGTAGATAAAAAACCTTATATGCAGGATTACGACATCCAGCTTGAAGATAGTGACCAGATGTTGCTAGATGCATTGGTGCGTATTAAACAAGTAGACGACACGCTGAGTTTGCGCAAATCATGCCGCGAAGGCATTTGCGGAAGTGATGCCATGAATATCAATGGTAAAAATGGCCTTGCATGTATTACCAAACTGGTGGACTTAGAGGAGCCTGTGGTACTGCGCCCAATGCCAGGATTGCCAGTGATACGTGATTTGGTGGNNNNTGTGGTCGATATGACACAGTTTTTTGACCACTACAACTCTGTGAAGCCTTACTTGGAAAATAACGACCCTCTGCTTGAAACAGAGCGCTTACAGAGTCCAGAAGACCGCGCCAAATTAGATGGCCTGTATGAGTGTATTTTATGTGGTGCATGTACGACTTCATGCCCAAGCTTTTGGTGGAATCCTGATAAGTTTGTCGGTCCGGCAGGGCTGATGCAGGCCTATCGCTTTATTGCAGACTCACGTGACCAAGCACAGGAAGAGCGTCTGGAAAATCTAGAAGATCCTTATCGCTTGTATCGTTGCCATAACATTATGAACTGTGTGGATGTATGTCCTAAGAAGCTCAACCCTAATGCTGCGATTGCCAAAATTAAAGATTTGAAGATTGAGCGGGCAAAAGAGAAAAAACCAAAAAAACTGTTTTCTATCAAACTGTTATAAGGATCATGCTATGTTGAATGGCGAAATGATGTTAGATGCAGAGCAAAGACGATTGGCCTGGAGATGTCGCCGCGGCATGCTAGAGCTGGACATTATTTTACAGCAGTTTGTGATGGAGCAATTTAACTCGTTAACTTTAGAAGAGTTGCATGTGTTTGATGAGATGTTAACGCTACCTGATACTCAATTCTGGAGTCTTATACGCAGTAGCAAGCAAGACGAAGACAGAAAAATGGAGAGTGTTTTGAATAAATTACGCAGCATTCACTTACCTCATCATCAGGGGGCACTATGATTCAACATATTGGTGAAGAGCCCATCTCGCTAGGTGCGCACGCACTAGGCGATTATTGGCCAGGTATTCAGCTATATTACCCGCCGGTGAAGTATTCTCCTGGTTTAGGGATTTATGAAGACATGGAGCAGGCTTCAGCGCGCATGAAAAAACATGCGCATTTTACGAGTGCACACACCCTGATTTTCGATTTGGAAGATGGGTGTCGTCAAAAGCAAATGAGTCGAGATTTATTGCGTCAAGAATTGCCGCTACTCCGTAAGATGAATGAGCGTGTAACAATCGCGATTCGCGCCAATACCTTTAGAACAGACGAGTATGAGCTTGACATGAAGCTTGTGCGTGATATGGGCGAGTATATTGATGTTGTGATGTTAGCCAAGGCGGGCGAAGCCTATGGCGCAGCTGAAGTACGCGATTTGTCTAGCTTTCTGATTAGTGTGAATCCAGAGATTACGATCCAGCCCATTATTGAGCATCCAAAGTCGCTCAAAATTGCGCCAGAGCTGATGCAGTACAACACAGTAAAGCACGTGGTCTTCGGCATACATGACTTTTCAAAAGCGATGGGCATTCATATCACGCCAGAACATTGGATTGATGAGTTGTTTTACTTCATCAATAACCTGTTATTTGAAGCACGTATTGCAGGTAAAGGCGTAATCGGCGGTGTGGAAACACTGATTGGTAGCAATATGATGCCAGAAAAGTTTGTTGAGCCACATGATGTGAGACGCTGGTTGGACTTGCATGGTGATAATGAGTCCAGAATTGTCTATAAACATGCATGTAAAGAAGCAGCGATGGGGCTGACGGGTAAACAGGTGATACATCCTGGCCATATCCATCTATGTAAAACCGCTTATACGCCATCCCCTACAGAGGTGGCGCAAAAAGTCAATATCCTGAAAGCAGCCATTGAGGCAGATGCCTTGCTTGGTGGTGCCATCAAATTTGAAGGAGAAATGCTAGACCCGCCTATGTTTGGTAAAGCACTACAAACCTTACTCAGAGCACATGCACTCAGGGCGCTGGCCTCACGTGATATGGAGTTTGCATTACATGTGTTGCGCTTATTGCCAGCGCAAGTGGTGCGAGAAAATTGGCCTTATGGAGTACTTTTATAATGTATACGCAGTTTCCTACGTGGGTATGGAATATCCCACAAAAATTTAATATCGGCGTTGCATGCACGGATAGGCATTTAGGTACGCCAGCAGCGCAGCAGATAGCCATGATCGTGGAAGATGATGTGCTGGGGACTTCAAGCATGACGTTTGCAGAGCTGGCAAAGCGCACAGACCAATTTGCGCAAGTGTTGCGTAGGCTTAACGTGCAATTAGGGGATCGCGTCCTGATACGTTTACCCAATAGCTTAGATTACCCCATTGCATTTTTGGGCGCAATGAAGATGGGCGCGATTTCTGTGCCGACTTCTACCTTGCTAACTGCGGAGGAAGTGATCTATCTCGCAAAAGATTCAGGTGCAAGGGTGCTGGTGATTGACGCACAAGCATGGGGTGCGATGTCTGCTCAGATTACACAACAGCTCAATCAGATCCCTCATTTAAAGCACATTTTATTGACACAGGCACAAGCTGCGCCAGCACCAAATACTGGAGGACTCAATGTTCAACTGTTGGAGCATGCCATACTGGCCGTTGAGGCTTGTGGGCCTGCACATCAAACCCTGGCTGATGATCCGGCATATCTGGTCTATACCTCAGGAACTACTGGTTATCCCAAGGGTGTATTGCATGCGCATCGTGCATTGCTGGGTAGGCAACCTGCGGCTACTTATTGGTTTAATTATGCCAACGATCTGCAAGACCGCATTATGCATTCTGGCAAATTCAACTGGACGTATGTGTTAGGGTCTGGTTTGATGGATCCGCTCTATTTAGGCAAAACTGTGATTGTGCATGAAGGTAAAAATGATGCCCAAAAATGGTTAGATTTGATTCAAAAACACCAAGCAACTATATTTATTGGTGTGCCAACGATCTATCGCCAATTACTACAAAAAACACAAGCAACACGTGCGGAGATTCCGAGTATTCGCCATTTTATGAGTGCTGGTGAACATTTGTCTGATGAAGTACTGAGTCAATGGCGCGAGCGCTTTGGTCTGGATATTTATGAAGCGGTGGGCATGAGCGAGTTTTCGTATTATCTTTCACAAAGTATTTATCGTCCCATTCGCGCTGGGTCAGCAGGTTTTCCACAACCTGGGCACCATGTCAAATTACTTAATCCAGAAACGTTGCAAGAGGTGCCAACTGGCGAAGAAGGCATGATTTGCGTTCCGCTAGACGATCCTGGCCTATTTTTGCATTACTGGAATTTGGACGAAGAAACAGCAAAATATAAGCATGATAACTACTTTTTTACTGGAGATTATGCAAAATATGATGCGGATGGCTATATTTGGTTCTTAGGGCGCAAAGATGACATCATTAAAAGCTTTGGCTATCGCGTGTCTCCCTATGAGATAGAGCGTGTGTATAAAGGTCATCCTAATGTAGCCGATTGTGCTGCGGTGGGTGAAGAGATAGAAAAAGATAAACTGCTGGTTGTGATTTATGTGATATTAAAGCCTGAAGCTCAAACCAGCCCAGATGATTTACTGGGGTATGGTAAACAACATTTAGCAGCCTATAAAACACCTAAAACTGTGTATTTGGCACACGATTTTCCACGTACCAAAAATGGTAAGATTCTGCGTAAAGAGGTTAATCAAACCATTGCTTATAGCAAAAGTAGCCGATAAATGCGCGCATCAATCAAACAAGAAGATTTTATCCAAAGCATCGCCGATGCGCTGCAATATATCTCTTATTACCATCCAGAAGACTATATTCTGGCTTTAGGAGAGGCATACAAGTTGGAGCAATCGCCAGCGGCAAAAGATGCCATTGCACAAATCTTAACAAACTCCAGAATGTGTGCTGAAGGCAAGCGCCCTCTTTGTCAAGATACTGGCATTGTTGTTGCTTTTGTTAAAGTGGGTATGGATGTGCGTTGGGATTATACAGCAGAACATGCGCCAATGGATGTGGAGCAAATGGTGAATGAAGGCGTGCGCCGAGCCTACTTGCTGCCAGAGAATAAGCTACGTGCATCTATTGTGACAGACCCTGCTGGAAGGCGCGCAAATACTAGAGATAACACGCCAGCGGTGGTACATGTTTCATTAGTAATGGGTGACAAAATTGAAGTGTGCATCGCAGCAAAAGGCGGCGGTTCTGAGAACAAAGCCAAGCTAGCAATGCTCAATCCTAATGACAGTATTGTAGATTGGATATTGGAAGTAGTGCCCCAAATGGGTGCAGGCTGGTGCCCGCCAGGGTTGCTTGGAATTGGTATTGGGGGCAGTGCAGAAAAAGCGATGTTATTAGCGAAAGAGTCACTGATGGCTCCGATTGATATACATACGCTTAAGCTAAGAGGTACACAGAATCGGATTGAAGAACTACGGTTGGAAATTTTTGAAAAAGTGAATAATTTAGGGATTGGTGCACAAGGCCTAGGCGGACTAACCACTGTATTAGATGTAAAAATTCTGGACTATCCTACGCATGCTGCCAGTTTGCCAGTTGCGATTATTCCAAACTGTGCGGCAACGCGTCACGTGCATTTTGTATTGGATGGTTCTGGGGTCGCAGAGCTCACGCCCCCCAATATAGATGCCTATCCTGATGTGCATTGGGTGCCGAGTGCTCAGGCTAAGCGTGTGAATTTAGACACAATTACCAAGGCGGAGACAGCGGCTTGGAAAGCGGGTGAAACCTTATTGTTGACGGGTAAAATGTTAACGGGTCGGGATGCTGCACACAAACGCATAGCAAACATGTTAGCGCAAGGCGAAAAGTTACCCGTAGATTTTACGAATAAGTTTATTTATTACGTCGGTCCAGTAGATGCGGTACGTAATGAAGTGGTGGGTCCAGCAGGCCCTACAACAGCGACTAGAATGGATGATTATACTGAGATGATGCTAAGTACTGGGTTGCTAGGCAGTATAGGCAAAGCGGAGCGTGGTGACGAGGCGTTAGCTATCATCGCTAAACATCAATCGGTATATTTAATGGCAGTGGGCGGTGCGGCCTATTTAGTGAGTAAAGCGATTAAAAAATCACGCGTGGTTGCGTTTGAAGATTTGGGTATGGAAGCCATTTATGAGTTTGATGTAGTCGATATGCCCGTAACTGTTGCTGTGAGCGCAAATGGTGAGTCAGTGCATCACACAGGCCCAGCATACTGGAAACAAAACATCGCGATTCAGCATCGTAAAGTATGAAGTATGTATTAAACACATATTCACTATGCACTTTTTGCTCTAATTTAAGTCATACTTTGCATACCAGAAATGATGAATGAGAACAAAATGCTAAAGCGACTATATGGGCTGGTGCTCTTGATTATTGTGCAGTATGCACATGCTGAAAATATCTTGGGTTATTTAACGGATGCCAATGGTCAGTACATTGGCCCTAGTGTTGAAGACCAGGTAACGACAATGGACAAAGACCATAATGGTTTTGCGGATGTGTATGAAGTGCGTGCTTATCTAGAACTTAAGCATGGCAAGGGATACGAAAAAGAGTTGTTGGATAAATGGGAGTCTTCAGCGAGCGGCAAAAGTTGTAGTACACCATTTGCAAAAGAGTTGTATAGCGATAGAACATACTAGCCTCAGGTGTTATTGTGTAAATAGGCCATCAATGGTTTATGCCGTAGCGGTCAGCACACTTGGGCTGGTTTATAATAGTATTATTAAATGAACGAGTCTAAATTACCATGTTAAAAGCCTATGAAACGCACGTGCAGGAACGTGCACAACAAAATTTACCTCCTTTACCTTTGAATACCGAGCAAGTAGCTTCGTTAGTAGACTTGCTTAAAGCACCACCAGCAGGGCAAGAAAATGTGTTGCTTGAGCTGTTAGAAAATCGCATTCCTGCAGGGGTTGATCAAGCGGCTTATGTTAAAGCTGCATTTTTAGCTGATATTGCGAAAGGTGTCGCAAAGTCTCCTTTAGTCTCTGCAGAAAAAGCCGTGGAGCTATTAGGCACGATGCTAGGTGGGTATAACGTGCAAGCGTTGGTGGAGTTATTAGACACGCCAATGGCAGTGCATGCAGTCACGGCTTTAAGCACCACTATTCTAATGTTCGATGCGTTCCATGATGTAGAAGCCAAAATGAAAACAGGTAACACTTATGCTAAGGCGCTCATGGAGTCTTGGTCAAAAGCTGAGTGGTTTACCAGCAAGCCAGCGATGGCAGCGGAAATTAAAGTGGTCGTGTTTAAAGTCGATGGTGAAACCAACACAGATGACTTAAGCCCAGCCCAAGAGGCATGGAGTCGTCCTGATATTCCATTGCACGCTAAAGCCATGTTGGTTAACAAAATGCCAGATGGTTTAAAGCTCATAGAAACACTCAAGCAAAAAGGCTTGCCACTGGCTTATGTGGGTGATGTAGTCGGTACTGGCTCTTCACGCAAATCGGCGATTAATTCTGTGCAATGGTTTATGGGAAATGACATTCCGAATATTCCTAACAAACGCACAGGTGGTGTCGTGATTGGCACTAAAATCGCACCAATTTTCTTTAACACGGCAGAGGATTCAGGCGCTTTCCCAATCCAGTGTGATGTCTCTAAAATGAAGACTGGGGATGTTATCACCATTAAACCTTTTGAAGGTAAAGTGCTCAATGAAGCTGGAGAGGTGATTGCAACTTTTGAGCTGAGTCCAGTTACAATGCCCGACGAAGTACGTGCTGGCGGTCGCATTCCGTTGATTATTGGCCGTGGTCTTACCACCAATGCACGTAAGGCTTTAGGCTTGGCTGAGCCTGATATGTTCATTACAGCTACGCCTGCGGTTGTTTCAAATAAAGGTTTTACGCTAGCACAAAAAATGGTGGGGCGCGCATGTGGCTTGCCTGAGGGTAAAGGCGTGCGTCCAGGAACATATTGCGAACCTAAAGCAACCACAGTGGGTTCTCAAGATACTACAGGCGGCATGACACGTGATGAACTGAAAGAACTCGCTTGTTTAGGTTTTAGCAGTGACTTGGTCATGCAAAGCTTCTGCCACACAGCAGCTTACCCTAAGCCTGTAGATATTAAATTGCAACATACGTTGCCAGAGTTTATGTCCAGCCGTGGCGGTGTCAGCTTACGTCCTGGTGATGGCGTGATTCACTCTTGGTTGAATCGCATGATTCTGCCTGATACTGTGGGTACAGGAGGCGATTCACATACACGTTTCCCGATAGGCATTAGCTTTCCAGCAGGCTCCGGCTTGGTGGCATTTGCAGCTGCCACAGGCGCCATGCCGTTAGATATGCCAGAATCAGTGTTAGTACGCTTTAAAGGTGCCATGCAACCTGGTATCACTTTGCGTGATTTGGTCAACGCCATTCCTTATGCTGCGATTCAAGAAGGTACTTTAACTGTTGGCAAACAAGGTAAGAAAAACGTCTTTAATGGCCGTATTTTAGAGATTGAAGGCTTGCCTGATTTAAAAGTGGAGCAAGCGTTTGAATTTGCAGATGCTTCTGCTGAGCGCTCTGCCAATGGTTGTACTGTGTTGCTCAACAAGGAGCCAGTGATCGAGTTTTTAAACTCAAACATCGTACTCATGCAAAACATGATAGAAAATGGCTATCAAGATGCACGTACCTTGCAACGCCGTATTGAAAACATGCAAGCATGGTTGGCAAAACCAGAGTTGCTCAAGCCTGATGCAGATGCGGAATATGCGCATGTCATTGAAATTGATTTGAACGAAATCAAAGAGCCGTTAGTTGCTTGCCCGAACGACCCAGACGATATTAAGCCGTTGTCAGCCGTGGTGGGTGACAAGATTGATGAAGTGTTTATTGGCAGTTGCATGACTAATATTGGTCACTATCGTGCAGCAGCTAAAGTGCTCGATGGCGCTGGCGGTATTCCAACTCGATTATGGATTGCGCCTCCTACGCGCATGGATGAAGCGCAATTGCGTGATGAAGGCGTGTATTCAACTTTTGGCATTGCTGGGGCACGTACAGAAGTCCCTGGATGCTCACTGTGTATGGGCAATCAGGCACGTGTGGCAGATAAGGCAACCGTGTTTTCAACCAGCACGCGCAACTTTGATAACCGCATGGGTAAAGATGCGCGTGTGTATTTAGGGTCGGCAGAATTGGCTGCGGTATGTGCTAAATTAGGTCGTATGCCTACGCATGCTGAATATTTAGAAACGGTAGGTAATAAGCTTGCAAACACTGCTGAAATTTATAAGTATTTGAATTTCAATCAAATGACAGAATACAAGGCAGCTCTGGACACTTTAAGTAATGGTAAAAAAGTTATTCCAATCACAGAAGCGGTTTAAGCTATCTTGCTTTTAGATTCACAAGTCTGGTCAGTTGCTTTCAAACAGCACCTGACCAGAATCAATCATTACTTCCCAGTCATTTTCTTTTTCGGAGGATTTGTTTGGGATGCGATGACAATAGGCCGCAATGTTGCAGTAACGGATTTATTAATATTTGCGGTCTATTTATTTTTAGCGGCACTGCTGCTCTATCTGATTAGCCGACCAGCATTTGTTTTAGCGGATGAATCCAAGCTGCACCCGCGTCTGCATTGGCTTTATTCCTCATCATTACCATACTTCTTACTGCAATTTTTGTTTGGAAGTCTGCTCAGCGCGCTATTTATTTTGTATTTTAAAAGTGCCAGTCATCTTCCTGCGATTGTTGTTTCTTTGTTTTTGGGTATTTTACTAGTCGCCAATGAGTTTTTAGAAAGCCAATATAAGCGTTTTACGCTGAGCTGGGCATTGCTAGGATTGTGTGCGATGTTGCTGTTTAATTTTGCATTGCCGTTTTTATTAGGTAGCGTACCGACTATCTGGTTTTATTTAAGTACCATGCTAGGTGCTGGGATTGTGGTGTTTTTGTATCAAAAAACGCCCCAGCATTTAGGTAGTATTGTTCCAGTATGGCTGATTGCATTAGCGTTGATGCTGGCCTATGCCGTCGATATGATACCGCCAGTGCCATTAGTGAAGCGAGATATTGCAATAGTGTATGATATTAAGAAAGTGGCTGGGCATTACCAACTTTTACAGCAGGCATCGCCTTGGTGGGTATTCTGGCGTAAGACTAGTGAAGATTTGAAAGTTGCGTCTGGACAGCGTGTATACTGCTTTTCCTCCATTTTTGCGCCTGCGGGTTTGACCACCAAGCTTTACCATCATTGGCAGTTGCATACAAAAAATGGGTGGGCGACACAATCGATCGCTGAGTTTGATTTAAACGGTGGGCGTCAAAATGGCTACAGAGGCTACACTTATAAGAGCAATATTAGCGCTGGTCAATGGCGTGTGCGTATAGAAACCGAAACAAATAAAACAATTGCGATTCAATACTTTACTGTAGAAGCTGAAACAGCAGACTCCAAAAAGATAGTGCAGTTATACTAGAGGTGTGCATTAGTTAACAGTTTGATTACTCAACCTTCTTAAAAATGAGGCTAGCACCTGTTCCGCCAAATGCAAATGAGTTAGACATTGCATATCGGTAGTTTTCTATTTTTTGTGATTGGTTTGGCACGTAGTTTAAATCACATTTCGGATCTGGATTGTTTAAATTGATGGTGGGTGGCAGTTCATTTCTTAATAGTGATTGCACCGTAATCATGGCTTCAAGCGCACCTGCTGCCCCCATTAAATGACCGTGCATCGATTTAGTTGAACTGACCGCAAGCTGGTAAGCGTGTTTACCAAATATTTGCTTAATCGCCTCTGTTTCAGTTTCGTCATTAAATTTGGTGCCCGTGCCATGTGCGTTAATATATTGAATTGCATCTGGCGCTAAGCCAGAATTCTTAATAGCGGCTTGCATAGTCGCGGCTTGTCCTTCAACAGAAGGAATCGCTACATGTTTAAAGTCATTGGCAGTGCCATAGCCCACAATTTCAGCGTAAATAGGCGCGCCACGAGACTGTGCATGTTCAAGCTCTTCTAACACTAGCATTGCCGCACCTTCTCCAATGACTAAGCCTGACCTGTCTGCGGAAAATGGTTTGCAACTAGCAGAAACATCATCAGGGTCTTCATCTGCCAGCGTACGAATAGATTCCCATGACTTAATACTAGCGTAGGCAAGAATTGCATCTGTCCCACCCGCTAGTGCATAGTTAATATCGCCTAACTTGATGTCTTTATAGGCTTGTCCAATGGCAATAGCAGAGGATGAGCATGCTGTAGAAAAGGTAAGATTAGGTCCAGAAAACTCAAAATGTGTAGCAATAGCAGAGGCTGCACTGTTATACATACACATGAGCACAGTATAAGGCTTGAGCCTGTTCTCACCTTTTTTGAATAAGGTTTCGTAGCCTTCTTCTACCGATAAAATGCCACCCATGCCTGTACCAATATAGACCCCAGCGTTTTGCTGTTGCTTTAGAGGTAAGTTTGCATCTTTTGTAGCTTCTATGCTCGCATATAAGGCCATTTGACCAATGCGATCCAATATTGCATAGTCACTTTTTTTGACAAAATAATCAGCTGGATCGAACTTGGCCTGTGCTGCTACTTTGCAGATGAGTTTATCTACAAACGCACCCTCGAAGCGCTGAATGCCAGATTTCCCAGAAAAAATATTCTGAGCTAATGCTTCTGGCGTATTGCCCAATGGTGAGACAACACCCATGCCTGTAATGACAATGCGGCGACAATGCATTACTTAGCTAGTTCTAGTTTTGTTCTTATCAATGATCAGGTTATAAGTGATATCTAAACAATCTTGGAGCGTTACAATATCCTGAAACTCCTGAGGAAATTTAATATCAAACTCATGTTCGATACTGAAAATAATTTCTAGAAATCCAAAAGAGTCGATGCCGATTTCTTTAAGCTTGCTTTCAGGATTTAAAATATTTGCATCAATTTCTTTTTCATTGATTAATAAGTTTATTACGAAGTCTTTCACATCATTTTTTGAAATTAATACAGGGCTCATAAGTCAACTTCTTTAATGTTGGGTTATTTTTCATCTAAAGGATAGACAAATTTTACTATAAATGTTTATATTACAGTATGTTATTCGATATATGTAAAGCAAAAGGTTTATGATGGATGCTAATCAGCTAGGTTTATGCTCACATTGTCATCAATTGACGTTACGTTATGATGAAACTCATGAGGTTTTGTGGACGATTATGAGTCAAAATAACATGATCCCATGTTTTAATTCAGAGCTAATAGCAGAAATCACTAGCCTTCAAAAAGAAATTGAAAAAACAGGTGGTGTTTTGTATTTGCGAGATAAGGTGTGCCAGATTAAATATGTTGTAATCGCTTCTTCGACTCCTAATGTGTTTAATTTAGGAGGACATTTGTCTTTAATGCGTGACTTAGCTAAATCTAGACAAAAAGAAGCATTGCAAAAATATGCGACATTAAGTATTGATGCTCTTTATCACAAAATTTCTCGATTTAATAATACTCCAGTAATTACCGTAAGTTTGTTACAAGGACTAACCTTAGGGGCGGGGTTGGAGGCTGCATTAACTAGTGATGTTGTTATTGCTGAACGTAAAACTTTACTTAGCTTTCCAGAAGTGCTGTTCAATATGTTTCCTGGCATGGGTGGTTACAGCTTGGTTGCAAGAAAAGCAGGCAACAAAGTTGCTGATGAGATGATACTTAAAGGTAAGCAGTACACGGCAGAACAAGCTTACGAGATGGGAATAGTGGACGTTCTGGTAGATGATGGTCAAGGTGAAAAAGCAGTTTATGATTGGATTGACAAAAATAAACGGTTTTTTAATGGGCATCTTGCTACATATAAGGCAAAAAATCGGATTAATCCAATTACTTATGATGAATTGATGGATATTACCCAAATGTGGGTGGATGTAGCGCTTAAACTCACAGATAGAGAATTTAGTATTATGGATCGGTTTATTTACAGTCAAGAAAAACAGTACCTCAAAACTGGTACATCACAAAGTGCAGCAGATAACAGTAATGTTGTCTCGTTCAAACGCGCCTAGTTTCAAACGCTCTTAGTCAACCTGGGTTCCTAAATTTTGGCTTGAAGCACCTGTTGGTGTGCAATATGGTCAAGTAGTGCCTGTCTGGTTCTATTGTAAGTCTCGATGGTTTCATTATAAATTGAAGCAATATTATCCATGTCTGATGGCAATAAGTTATCTATGATTTGACATATGTTGCTTAATGCCTCAGCGCCCATGTTGGCTGCGCTTCCTGCAATTGCGTGGCCAATTTCTTTAATGTTTGTTAAATCATTTGCTTTGATGTACTTTTTGAGCGCGGTCAGGTTTTGGTCGGTATCACCAATAAAGCCATCGATCAGATTGTTTAAGAATGCTGGGCTTTGACTAATCATTACAAGCTCATCCAGTCTAGCGATGTTCAATAAATTGGTATCCGCAGCTAGCTCGTTTGTGTTCGCAAGATTTGTTTCTGCCGTTTTCTTGGCATCGTCAAATTTGAAAACCTGAGCAGTATCGTTAAAGTTTTTGCTAGATTTAGAGACCACTTCCTCTATTGATTTGGTCAACACATCAAGCTGGATTGGCTTAGTCAGATAGGCCGCGACGTTCATGCCCTCAAATTCTGCCTTAGTATTCTCAGTTGCGTCCGCACTTAAGATAATTGCGGGCACCATAGGCTGGCCAACATTGATTGCCTGATAAATTTTAAGTGCTTCTAAACCACCCATTACAGGCATGTTGTAGTCAAGAATCATTAAGTCATATTGGCGTTCTTCCAGCATGTCTAGCGCCAATTCACCATTCTTCACAATATCAAATTGATGGTTAGCTAATTTAAGCATCTGACTAATAATCAGAATATTGGTGTCGTTATCCTCAGCGACCAATACTTTGTAGGATTTTTTCTTATTATTAGAAGCAAATTTTTTGAAGGAAATGATTTCTGATGAGGTATTTTCTACAGAAACATCCTCTGCAACTAAGGTGAGCGGAATTTCAAACCAGAATGTCGAGCCAACCCCTAATTCACTCTCAATACCAATTTTGCCGCCCATCAATTCAACAAGGTTTTTGGATATTGTCGTGCCTAAACCTGTTCCGCCAAATTTATATTTAATGGATTCCTCAGCTTGCGTAAAGCTTTCGAATATTTTCGGTAGAGACTCTTTGGCAATGCCGATTCCTGTATCAATGACTTCGAATCTGACAGTAGATAATTGGTCTTCAATATTAGAGGCGCTTACAATTACTTTTACAGAACCTTTTTCTGTAAATTTAACTGCATTACCGATTAAATTAATTAACACTTGTTTGGTATGAAGTAGATCTCCATGTACTTTTATCGGCGTGTTTTCCTTGATTTGATAATCTACAGTGATGCCTTTTTGCAATGCTTGTGCTTCAAATAAGTTGGTCGTCGTAATTAATAAGTTTTGTAAGTAGAAGTCTTCTACACGAGATATTGTTTTCCCACTTTCAATGGTAGCCAAATCGAGAACATCGTTGACCAAGTCTAGCAAAACATTCGATGAGTTTTTGATGACTCCAAATAGTGGCGCGTGATTTTTACCTAAATGACTTGCTTCTATTAAACTGCAAGCACCAACTATACCATTTAGCGGTGTACGGATTTCATGGCTGATGTGAGATAAGAACTCGCTCTTTGCTCTGCTGGCTGCTTCTGCCTTATAAGTGGCTTCTTTAAGTTTTGTGAGTAAATTTAATGCGTGTAATGGAACGGCGATTAATGTTATTAATAAGCCGTAAAATGCTGTCATGTGTACTTGCCAATAGCTACTTAGTAGGCTGGCTATAGTAAATCCGACTAAGCTCGCAATATATGTTAATAATAGCATTTTTCTACCAAACCTAAGTCCGTAGCCGATAACTAACCACAAATAAACACCTAAAAATACTCCACCAATATCATTTGTGAAAAAGACTGCAAGTGATGAGCCCAATACGTCTAATAGCATTGCTATTACTAATCTATTTTTATTTTCTTTCGGATAAACTCTTGTGTGAATCAAAGTTGTGAGTGAGGTGGCTGCAAAAGCAAACATCAAAACGGCTACAGCTAAATTGATGCTTTCATAGGATATGCAGACGAATAAAATAGTTAGGCTTATAATAAGCATGCGAAAGATTGCTTGTTGGTATTCATAACCGTACCTACTGAAGCCTATCAAGCTAGATAGGTTTGAAGTTGCCTGTTTGAATAAACTGAAATTTGTAGAAAAACTCATTGGTATATTTATAGTTTTCATTTCGCCTCCCCCTCATTTTTGCGAGCTGACATTGTGAATAAGCAAGTTTAATACCAATGTTTTTATAATAAAATTTTTTAATTAAAACAGTAGGTTAACGTAACAATTGAAAATTTATGGCTTTCTATTAATATTAACTTTTTGTCACTAGTGACAAAAAAATTAATATTTACTAAGTTTTATATCGGTATAATCAGTCATTCAGTCTAGACAAAATTCATTAATTGAAGTTGGTGAACTTTTGTCTAAGTCCTTTAATATTTTATACGCATATATAAATTAATAATAGAGTGATATAGAGGTGAATTATGGCTACACAGGAAGATATTGAAAGTCACTATGATGTTGATAATGATTTCTTTGCACTATTTTTAGATGATAAATATAGAGCATATACATGCGCTGTCTGGGAAAACGCAGATAATTTAGTTCAGGCTCAGGTTAATAAGTTCAACAGGTTGTGTGACTACGCAAATATTAAGTCTGGAGATAGTGTTATTGACGTTGGGTGTGGTTGGGGTGGACTATTAGTTTATATAGCAGAGCAATATCAAAATACTAAGGCATATGGTGTCACGCTGAGCTCTAATCAAGCGTCATATATTAATACTCTAAATAAAAAAAATGTTTCAGCGGACAATCTCTCTTGGGAGGATGTGCCCGTCCCAGAGAAAAAATTTGATGCGATGGTTTGTGTCTGTGCAATTGAACATTTTGCAACCTTTGAGCAAAGCGAGGCTGGATTGCAACGAGAAGTGTATAACAAGTTTTTTGATTGGTGTTTAGACGTAACAACTCCTACAGCTCAATTGGGAATTCAGTCAATTGTGATAACACGCCACGCCGAAAATTTAAAAGAGTTGAGAGGTGCTAAGTACTTGAGAGATAAGGTGTTCCCAGGTTCTGCATTGGCGTCAATTAGTGATATTCAGGCAGCAATTGTTGATCGGTACGAAGTTTCAAAAGCAACCACTGTTGGTATAGATTATGTGCGCACTTTGCAAGAGTGGGATAATCGATTGGAATTTCATAAAGATAAAATTATTGCGCGCTATGGAGAAGATTTGTTCACTCACTATAAGATATATTTTAGTAGCGCAATTGACTGTTTTGCCTCTGGCTATTGGGACGTTTTTCAGGTGTCTTTAAAGCGCGCGAAACCAATTAGAGCCTTTATGCCCTAGTTTTGTTATAGCTTTACAGTGCTAACTTTTAAGTGATATTGCTATGCAATGTGAAATGAGCGTTGGCATCCAAACCAAGCACGCTGGTGAGTATTGGCATAGCTTCGGCTAGAGTTTTAGGTAATGTCCACGGCGGGTTAATCACAAACATGCCACTGCCATGCATGCCATAGCCTTCAGAGCTTGGTTTTTCTATAGTTAAACTTACATTCAGCCAGTCATTGATTTCTAAATTTTCTAGATTTTTTAGCATCAATTCTGGCTCTGGTCTTTGCAGTAGCGGGTACCAAATTAAATAAGTACCTGTCGCAAAACGTTTTAAGCTGTCTTTGATGCAGTCGACCACATGCTGATAGTCCTCTTTGATTTCATAGGGGGGATCTATCAGCACCAGTGCGCGTCTGGTGGGTGGCGGCAAAAAGGCTTTGATGCCACTAAACCCATCTTGCATTTCTATGTTTGCTTGCTTGCTTTTGCCTTTAAAGTTTTCTTGTAGTAGTTTGAAATCACTTGGGTGGAGTTCAAATAGTCTTAACTTATCATCTTTGCGCAACATGAATTCAGCAATTTTAGGGGATCCTGGATAAAAATCTAGGCTACCTTCTATGTTAAAAGAGTTTGCGATGGTAATAAACTTGGCAAGAGATTCAGGTAGGTTTTGTGCTTGCATCACACGTACAATCCCTGTTTCATACTCTGCATTTTTTTGCGCAAACTCACTCTTAAGTGTGTACATGCCTGCGCCTGCATGGGTGTCAATATACCAGTAGGGTTTATCTTTTTGGTTAAAGTAATCCAGTACAAGGCTAAGCACATAATGTTTAAGTACATCAGCATGATTGCCTGCGTGAAAGGCGTGACGGTAACTCAGCATAAAGTAATTGTTGGTTAGAACTATTGTGACATTATAAGTGACTAACGTATGAGTTTGCCGGTGTGGTCAGCAAAAATTTCGGTCAAGCGTTATGGTAAATAGATGCAATATCGCATCAAAAGTAAAAAGGAATATGTGATGAAAAAATTAGTGTTATCTATCTTGTTATCTTCAGTAATGGCTTTAGGTGTATTCAATGCCTACGCAATGCACGATGGCGGTAAGGCGCATGATGGCATGCTTAAAGAGGCAGATACTAACAACGATGGTAAAATCAGTTTAGATGAGTTTAAAGCGCAACATGAAAAACATATGCAGGAAATGTTTAAAACTTTAGATACTAATAGTGATGGTTTTATTGATGAAGCTGAGAGAAAAGCGGGTCATGAAAAAATGCGTGAAAAAATGAAAGAACATAAAGAGAGTTGCAAAAAGAAAATGGATGACACATCTGCTCCTGCTAAGTAATAGTTCTAGTTTGATTCAGAGCGCTCAATGAGCGCTGTTTTTTTGTATACTTTTGCGCTATTGAGACTAAGTTGCGATAGCATATCGGTATGACAGAAGATCACCACACACATACTAGCCACCATGACAACCACAGCAATCCATTTGTCATTCCGTTTATTTTTATTTTAGTGTTTGCCATCATAGAGTTATATGGCGGGGTTTGGACAAAATCACTTGCATTGCTGGGCGATGCTCGGCATATGTTCTCAGATGTGTTTGCGCTAGGCTTAGCGATGTTTGCTGCGCACCGTGTAGGCAAGGCTAAAGCCTCTAACAGGCGTAGTCGGGCGGAGTTAGTTGCTTCTATTCTCAATGCTGCTTTAATGCTTTTTGTAACAGTCTGGATTATATTAGAGGCCGTTGAGCGACTTAAAAATCCCCATTCTGTAGCAGGCATTTATGTCATGCTAATTGCTTTTATCGGGTTGGTAGTCAATTTAATTGTGGCTAAGCAGTTGCATGCGCATGAGGGTGAAAAAGGTTTAAACCACCAAGCTGCACTCTTACACGCGATGGGCGATGTGCTCGGTTCAGTTGCTGCGCTTGCCTCTGGCGCGGTAGTGTATTTTACGGGATGGCTGCCGATAGACCCAATTCTCTCATTGCTGATTTCATTGCTATTACTCATTGGCACATTCGGCCTGATTAAAAATATTTGGCAAACACTTACTGGTAAAAGTGTGCATTCACACCATCATGATCACCAGCACTAATGACTTTGTAGCCGTCACAATATGTAACCCCCAAGGCTAATAGATGCTATGCTTAATCAAGCATTTTTAGAAGTTTAATCAACGTTATTAAAGGAGAGTTAGCATGCCATTTGTAAACGTAAAACTCGCAGGAAGTGTTACCAAGGAACAGAAAAAAGAAATCGCCAAAGAAATCACCGAGACCTTAAAAAAACACGCACACAAACCCGCTAGCTACACATATATCGTGTTTGAAGAGGTAGAGTTTGAGGATTGGGCGATAGGTGGGGAGTTGTTAGGTTGATATAAGTTTTTCACCCTGAGGATATCACATGCGTTCGGCTGGCAGTGGTGGTGCTAAAATAGCAGCATGTTTGACCCCAAACCTATCCTAAAAACCCTGCCTAACTTGCCTGGCATCTACCGTATGATAAATGCGGAGGATGCTGTGATTTATGTGGGTAAGGCTAAAGATTTAAAAAAGCGCGTTTCTAGCTATTTCAATAAAAATCTGCCTAGCCCACGCACACGGATGATGGTATCGCAGATTACCCATATAGAGACCACGGTAACGCGTACCGAAGCAGAGGCTTTGCTGCTTGAAAATAATCTGATTAAAAGCATTATGCCGCGTTACAACGTGCTGTTTCGCGATGATAAATCTTACCCATATATTGCGTTGACTGGTGATGATTTTCCACGCTTGGCATTTCATCGTGGTACACAGCGCAAGGGCACGCAGTATTTTGGACCTTTTCCCAACGCAGTGGCGGTACGTGAAAGTATTCAGTTGTTGCAAAAGGTGTTTAAGTTGCGCACTTGCGAAAACTCTGTTTTTTCTAATCGTTCGCGCCCCTGTTTGCAATATCAGATTGAGCGTTGCACTGCGCCATGTGTGGATTACATTTCATCAGAAGATTATGCGCATGACGTGCATCATGCAGCGATGTTTCTTGAAGGTAAGGCGAATGAAGTGTTGAACGTCTTGGGCGATAAAATGAACACTGCTGCAGCCAATCAGGAGTATGAAACAGCAGCTGTGTTGCGTGATCGCATGCAGGCTTTACGGCAGGTACAAGCTAAACAGTTTGTCAGTGATTTTAGCGTGAGTGATGCGGATGTGATTGCGTGTACAGAGCTGCAAGGGCAGCATTGTATTAACTTGGTGATGATACGCGGTGGGCGGCATCTGGGCGACAAAAGCTTTTTCCCCAAAAATAGCCAGGATGCTTCGTTAAGCGAAACGGTAGAAGCGTTTTTAACCCAGCACTATATGGCACAAAATACACCACCCATGATTGTTTGCGGTGTTGAAATGGATGCCAAAGGCTTCGAAGAAGTGTTAAGTGAGCAAGCAGGTCGTAAAATCAGAATTATTACC
>DHYP01000012.1:26855-28219 GCA_002414145.1 Methylophilaceae bacterium UBA5127
GAATTGGCGCTTGGTCAACGTGCAGCAACCTCTGCCAATCAGGCGGCAAAACTCATTGCCTTACGTGAAGCGCTGCACCTTGCTGAAACAGTAGAGCGTATTGAGTGTTTTGATATTAGCCATACGATGGGTGAGGCAACGGTAGGCAGTTGTGTGGTGTTTGACAAGGGTGATATGCAAAATAGTGAGTACAGACGTTACAACGTCACTGGCATCACCCCAGGAGACGATTATGCTGCAATGCGTGATGTGCTGACACGTCGTTACAAGAAAGTTGCGGCAGGCGAGGGTAAGCGTCCAGATTTAATTTTCATCGATGGCGGTAAGGGTCAGTTGGGTGTGGCGATCGACGTGATGCAAGAAGTGGGCTTAGAGGATATTTTGCTGGTAGGCATTGCCAAAGGTGAGGAGCGCAGGCCTGGATTAGAAACCATGATTTTTTCTGATACAGGTGAATTGCTTAATTTAGAAAAGGATAATCAGGGCTTGCATTTGTTACAGAAAATCCGTGATGAAGCACATCGGTTTGCGATTACAGGCCATCGCACCAAGCGCGCTAAAGCGCGCATCACCTCTAGTCTGGAGGATATAGAAGGTGTAGGTGCAAAGCGCCGTAAAGCATTATTAACGCGTTTTGGTGGCTTGGATGGAGTGAAAGGTGCTAGCATAGATGAACTTGCGAAGGTCGATGGCATTAGTCCAGCCTTAGCAGAAAAAATTTATGAACAATTTCATTAAGATTAGCATGAAGTAGACTATGATCTGGACGATACCCAATATTCTCACTGTATTAAGAATTGCGCTGATACCAGTATTTGTGGGTATTTTTTATTTGCCACATAATTTATACGCGCTGGGAATTCATCCTACACATACCTTGAACGTTGCGGCAGCAAGTGTCTTTGCATTGGCCTCACTGACTGATTGGTTGGATGGTTATTGGGCGCGTAAATTTAATCAAACCAGCAGTTTTGGCGCGTTTTTAGACCCTGTAGCAGATAAGCTGATGGTGGCAGCTGCATTGATAGTGTTAGTGGAGTTTGATCGCGTTGGTGCAATTGTCTCCTTAATTATCATCGGCCGTGAAATTGTGATTAGCGCACTGCGTGAGTGGATGGCCAATATTGGCAAGCGTAATAGTGTCGCAGTCGCGATGATTGGCAAAATCAAAACGGCGTTACAAATGATTGCAATTTTATTACTACTCTATTTTGACCCGATTGGTGCGTTTAATACTCAGCTGGTTGGGCATGTACTTATAGTGATTGCAGCAATTTTGACATTGGTATCAATGGCTTACTATTTAAAAGCGGCATGGCCAGCGATAAAAGAGGGAATGGGTTCGTCGTCGCATAAAAAATAAA
>DHYP01000059.1:0-340 GCA_002414145.1 Methylophilaceae bacterium UBA5127
AAAAAATTACTATTAAAACCAATATGTTATAAATTTATTTAAATTATTTTAAAAAAATGATTAAAGTTTTTCTAAATGGTGACGTTATGTGGATAGAGACTTAAAGTATGTGCAATGAAAGAAATTGATGTGTAACTAGATGTGAACGGATATTTTTAAAAAAACTTGAGAAAATTTTACTTAAATTAACAGATGACTATTAAATTCTATTGAATCGCTAACTTTTAAAATTTATGTAAGTTATTGAATTTTAATGTATTGATAGCAGCCGTGTAGGTGTTTGTAAGACAAACACCTACACGGCTGTGCTCGCTTGCCTTACATCATTAACCGACAAACC
>DHYP01000059.1:369-756 GCA_002414145.1 Methylophilaceae bacterium UBA5127
AACCCCAATTGTTAAGCCGTGTTAAGAAGCGCAAAGTACGCCTAACACGAAGTAGTACTTGTTTAACATAATTTGAAAATGGGGAAATAAAATGAATCAAGAAGAAATGTTGTTAGAAATTAAAGATGCAAACCTAAATTATTTAATGCTTGCACAGCAGTTAATTCGTTCAGATAAAGCCACTGCAATTTTCCGTTTAGGGATCAATAAAGAAATCGCTGACCTATTAGAAGGTTTAAGCAACTTACAACTTCTTAAATTGTGCAATACCAATATGATGTTAGCACGTTTCCGTTTTGATGATGGCGAAATTTTAAGCATGTTGACCAACTATACAAAAGATCGCTCACAAGCACATTTACACACAGCAGTGTTAATGGCGGGGCA
>DHYP01000059.1:771-916 GCA_002414145.1 Methylophilaceae bacterium UBA5127
ACCAATAGAAGCAATGGCTTAACGAATAGCAAAAAAAACATTAAGTTAAAGGGAGTTAATCATGCAAAAGAAAAGCGTAGTAAATGAGGCAGAGCAAATTCAATTGGCAATGGAAATGATTCGATTGGGTGCACGATTACAATTG
>DHYP01000059.1:930-1791 GCA_002414145.1 Methylophilaceae bacterium UBA5127
AACCACACTTTCTCGTGAGCGTTTGATTAAACTCTATAAAGAAATGAAGGGCTGTTCACCTCCTAAAGGAATGTTGCCTTTTTCAACAGATTGGTTTCTGACATGGCAACCTAATATTCACTCATCTATCTTTTACAATATCTACAAATTTATGGTGGATTATACGGACGTAAATGGTATTCAAGCGATAATTAAGGCTTATAGCTTATATATGCAGCAAGTGGCTGAGCCAGAAGCAACTGAAGAAGTTGAACCAGTGTTATCACTGACTCGCGCTTGGACACTGGTGCGTTTTGTGGAAAGTAAAATGCTGACATTAAAGCCATGTAGTTGCTGCGGTGGAAATTTTATAGTGAATACCTACGATCTCAACCAAAATTATATGTGCAACTTGTGCCATGTGCCATCGCGCGCAGGCAAAACTAAGAAAGCAAAAGAACTCAGCTATAAACTAGTTTCAATGAGCGCATAGCACACCATTATTGATTAATGAAACGCGTATGATGTTCAACCATTCGTTTAGAATCAATCCGCGTGCTGTGGCTTTGGGCGCGTTGATGCGTGCTAGCAAGAAAGTCACACGTATCCCTTCTGTGCAGGCGTTATTAGTGCAATGCGTTGCGTTAGCTCTTGTATTGGCTTGTGCCAGTGAAATTTACAGAAGTGTGAGCCTGCATTTGCAAGTCGATGTGGAATTTTTATTGTTTTCACTCGTCATCATGCAATCTGTATTGTCTAGTGCCATTGCTTATAGTCTGAAAATGGCAATTTGGTGGCGCTGGATTCATTTTTTCTTTCCTATTGCGCTATGGCTAATGTCTATAGCACATATTCCAAATACTTTTTATCTGGTTGGTTTTG
>DHYP01000059.1:1808-5647 GCA_002414145.1 Methylophilaceae bacterium UBA5127
AGGCTTTGTATTGGACGACATTTAAAACACAGGTTCCTTTTTATCCTTCGCATCCCGCCGTGTGGAAGGCACTTCTGTCTTTAATACAAAAGGAGTATCAAACCAAAACATTACGTGTGATTGATATTGGTAGTGGTCTGGGCGATATGTCTATGTATCTGGCTCAGTCTAGAAAGCAAGACACTGTAGAAGGTATCGAGATTGCTCCTTTGCCTTGGCTTATGAGTATATTGCGTGCAAGATTTAAGCAATCGACTGCAAAATTTACGCTGGGTAACTATGAGGCTTTGGATTTTGCTGCATATGATGTCGTTTTTGCTTACTTGTCACCTGCTGCTATGCCAAGACTGTGGGAGAAAGCGACGCAAGAAATGGGTTCAGGTAGCTTACTTGTCAGTCTAGAGTTTGAAATCTTAAATGTGAGTCCAACATACATCATTTATACAGGTCTACATTCGCCTAAACTATATGTTTGGCGTATGGCATAAGCTGTCGCACATGATTTCTATGATGTGCTTTTGGCGCACGTAAACCAGGCAGCGCCTATTTTATGCAAACAACTACGTATCAGAATGAATCCTGATAAAGCACTAAAAACATCCCTTTATTCCCCCAATTGATTTTTGCCAGTTATTGCTATTCTGAATCTAATTTAAGAAGTTAATCCATCTTGGAGATGAAACATGTTTGTGATTGTTGGATACGTCATTGTCTGTGCCACTGTTTTTGGTGGGTATGCACTTGCAGGGGGGCATCTAGGTGCACTTTGGCAGCCACTCGAGGTGCTGATGATTTTTGGGGGTGCTTTTGGTGCTTTTGTGGTGGGAAATGATACTAAAGCATTAAAAGCAACCATGAAAGCCTTGCCTACGTTATTTAAGGGATCCAAGTTTAACAAGTCGTTGTACATGGATTTACTCGCTTTGCTGTTTGAGATTCTCAGCAAGATTCGTAAAGAAGGCATGATGTCTATCGAAAAAGATGTGGACGATCCGGAATCAAGCGCCTTATTTAGTAAATATCCCAACATTTTGCATGACCATCATCTAGTGGAGTTTATTACTGATTATTTGCGTTTAATGGTGTCAGGCAACATGGATGCTTTTCAAGTTGAGAATTTGATGGATAACGAAATTGAAACGCATCATATGGAAGGCCATGTGCCTGTGCACTGTATTGCTAGACTAGGAGACGGCCTACCTGCGTTTGGTATTGTGGCAGCGGTGATGGGGGTAGTGCACACCATGGAAAACGTAGCATTACCGCCAGCAGAGTTGGGGATATTGATTGCACATGCTTTGGTCGGTACGTTCTTAGGTATTTTATTAGCGTATGGCTTTATTGGTCCGTTATCAGGTCTTCTGGAGCAGAAATTGGAAGAGTCCAGCAAGATGTTTCAAACAGTTAAAGTCACCTTACTCGCCAGCTTAAATGGCTACGCGCCTGCTATTGCTGTGGAGTTTGGGCGCAAGGTCTTGTACTCAACAGAACGTCCAGGATTCTCAGAGTTAGAAGACCACGTAAAACAAGCTAAGAGTGCTAAATAAATAAGAATGCCTCAATAAAAATGCAACTTTTTGATTTAAAAGGTTAAAAAATGGCTGAAGATAGAATTGCGCCGATCGTTGTAAAGAAAATTAAAAAGGTCTCTGGTGGGCATCATGGCGGTGCTTGGAAAATTGCATATGCAGACTTTGTGACTGCAATGATGGCGTTTTTTCTTTTAATGTGGTTGTTAGGGTCGTCATCTAAGGCTCAACTGGAAGGTATTTCTGAGTACTTTAAAACACCATTGAAAGTTGCATTGCAAGGAGGTCCCGCAGTCGCTGCGAGTGATTCTGTTCTAAAAAACACGGGTGGTAAAGACATTACCAAAAAACAAGGTCAAGTAAAACCTGTAGAAGGTGCTAAAGGAAAAGAAAAAAATGTCGATGTTAATGATGCGAAAGAAGCTTTAAAAAAAGCTGAAACTGCAAAGCTTGAGCAATTAAAGAAAAAAATTGAAGAGTCTATTGATGCCAACGAAACGCTTAAAAAATTTAAAGACCAGCTTTTACTCGATATCACTTCCGAAGGTTTACGTGTGCAGATTGTAGATGAACAAAATCGCCCGATGTTTGCTTCATCTAAAGCAGATTTACAACCCTATGCCAGAGAGGTGTTGCATGAGATTGGCAAGATGCTTAACGGGGTAGAGAACAAAATCAGTTTGTCTGGGCATACAGATGCAGCTCCCTATCCTGATGGTGATCGTGGTTATAGCAATTGGGAGCTGTCAGCGGATCGTGCCAATGCCTCTCGACGCGAATTAATCGCTGGCGGTATGGATGAGACCAAATTATTAAGAGTCGTGGGGCTATCTTCAGCTTCTTTATTTGACAAAGGTAATCCCTATAACCCGATTAATCGTCGTATCAGCATTATTGTCATGAACAAACAAGCAGAGCTAGATGCGATGAAAGACAGTGAATCTATTCAGCCTAATCAACCCCCAGCAACTGAGGTGATTAAAGGGTTGGATCAAATAAATTAAGTAAGGCAGATTTTTAAATAAAAGAGTTTTTATGGCGATATTTAACCAATTGAAATCAGACACGATGGGGCATCATGGTATGGCGATGAATACATTACCTATAAACGAATTAAGACTATTGCTAGCAGCTGTTGCTAATCATGGTGAACAACATTTGGCAGAAGTAGAAGCCGATTTACAACAAACCACTTTTTTGTTGAATGAGGCTATTGAAAAGTTAAGTGCCAGCTTCTTAGCGGTACATGAGCTTACTTGCCAGCAGCAGCAGCTGATAGAGCGTAGTCAGGACGACAAGCAAATAAGTCCAGCGCTGGTAAATGCACTTGACGGTTATAAAGATCAGATTGGTCATCAAGTGAATGCAATGGTGACAGGCTTGCAGTTCCAGGATATGACCAATCAACTATTGCAACGCACTATTAAGCGCGTCAATGGTTTAAAAGATTTGTTACAAGAGTTATCTACACATGGATATGACATGGCTGCAGAACAAGAGCATGACGACATTGTGAAGTTCTTAGCATCCATTAATGAGAGTTTTGATGCCGGTAGTCATGCACTTTCTGGCAACTTAAGAAAGGCTGTTGGACAGCACGATATGGCAACAGGGGATATTGATTTATTTTAGTAGTTGAGTAGTACAGGGTTGCGTTAATTTTTATAGGCAATTTTTAACATTGTAAAAGTGAGTATGAAATGGCAAAAACAATTTTAGCAGTGGATGACTCAGGCTCTTTACGTCAAATGGTGGCGTTTAGTCTTAAAGCCGCAGGTTATGACGTTGTGCAGGCAGTGGATGGGCAAGATGGGCTAAATAAAGCTAAAGAGAAAACAGTAGATCTTGTGCTGACAGACCAAAACATGCCCATCATGGATGGCCTCACATTGATTAAGAACCTACGTGAATTAGGCTCTTATCAAAAGGTACCTATTTTGATGTTAACGACTGAGTCTAGTGATGAAATGAAAGCAAAAGGTAAAGCTGCTGGCGCAAATGGCTGGTTGGTAAAACCGTTTGATCCAAAAAGACTGATAGAAGTTGTACAGAAAGTAATCGGTTAATTTCTGGGTTGAAAGATAAATCAATGTCAGTGGGTAAAGAGTAACCACTTTAAGTTGAAAACGAGGTAATACAATGACAGTAGACATGAGTCAGTTTTATGAGGTCTTCTTTGACGAAGCCGAAGAGCTACTTGCAGAGGCAGAGCGCTTACTGCTTGGGATTGATATAGACAATCCAGATAATGAAGATCTGAATGCAGTTTTCCGTGCAGCTCACTCCATTAAAGGGGGTGCAGCGACTCCC
>DHYP01000059.1:5662-8485 GCA_002414145.1 Methylophilaceae bacterium UBA5127
TATGGACATGGCTGAAATTACGCATGTGTTAGAGAACTTGCTAGATAAAATTCGCAAAAATGAGATGAAGCTGACAGCCGAGCATGTCGATGCGTTTTTGGCCGCTAAAGATGTACTCAAGATGGAGCTGGACGGACATCGTCATGCGTCTCAAGTCGATCAAGAGCAAGTGGCTGATGTCAAAATGATGCTCAAATCCCTATCAGAAGGTAGCGCAGAAGTAAGTCCTAAAACTGAAGCAAGCCCCAACGTAGTGACAGAAACACCTCCGCCAGTAGTGCAATCTGCACCATTGCCAGAAGTGAGTGTACAGCCAGAAGTGGCAGCCGTCGTAGCAGCACCAGCTGACGGTATCACAACATTCAATGTTGCTTTGCCAGAAGTCACTGAAAAAGATTTGAATAACTTAAAAGATGAGTTGGCACTGTTGGGTGATGTGGAAGTCGCCAAGCAAGCGAATGGTCGTCATGGATTGGTAATTAAGACGGACTCTTCTAAAGATGACATTATTTCTATTTGCTCATTTATTTTAGACCCAAATGATTTGGTCATTACCCTCGCGGGTGCAGCAGCAGCCAGCGCACCTGTGAAAACTGATTCCGAAGCAGTCCCTAAGCAAGAAGATGTAGGGTATGGCTTCTTTGATGATGAGCCAGTGGTAGCAAAAACTGAGCAAGCTAATCAAGAAAATTCGGACAAAGTGAAAATTGAAGAGGAAGTCGGATATGGTTTATTCGCTGCCCCTGGTAAAGAACGTGTAGAAGAAGGTTACGGTTTTTTTGCGCCATTTAAACCCCATCCCGATGCTGTTCAAGCTGAGCTAATTGGGGATGACACTCAACCTACACCAGAAAATTCTGGTAAGTCTGTAGAGGGAAGCCATGTGGTAGAACCAACAGCAGTGGCAGCGCAAGTGTCGCCTGCAGCTGAGGCAGAAAAAAGAACACAAGCCAGACGCGAAACAGATAAAGCACCAGCCAGTGCAGAGACTACCTCTATTCGCGTGGGTGTAGAGAAAGTAGACCAACTCATTAACTTGGTTGGTGAACTTGTAATTACGCAAGCGATGATTGAGCAACGTGTGAATACGCTGGACCCTGTGCACCATGAATCACTGATTAATAGTGTCAGCCAACTCACACGCAATACGCGCGATTTGCAAGAATCAGTGATGTCGATTCGTATGATGCCGATGGATTTCGTGTTCTCACGCTTCCCAAGGATGGTGAGAGATTTGGCGGCTAAATTGAACAAAAAGGTAGAGTTTGTCACAGTCGGTGCAACGACAGAACTCGACAAAGGCTTAATCGAACGTATTGTGGATCCATTGACGCACTTGGTGAGAAACAGTGTGGATCATGGCATTGAAACACCAGAAAAACGTAAAGTAGCGGGTAAACCAGAGTCAGGTCAGCTCACGCTTTCTGCAGCGCACAAAGGTGGCAGTATAGTGATTGAAGTGACTGACGATGGTGCAGGGCTTAACCGTGAGAAGATACTTGCCAAAGCCAAATCAAATGGCTTGCCTGTCAGTGAGAATATGACAGATAACGATGTGTTTTCATTGATTTTTGCACCAGGATTTTCTACCGCTGAAGTCGTTACAGATGTCTCCGGGCGAGGTGTAGGCATGGATGTGGTAAAACGAAACATTGCCGCGATGGGTGGTGTGGTCGAAATTCGTTCTGCACTTGGCTTTGGTACCACCATTTCTATTGCGTTGCCGTTAACTTTAGCCATATTGGACGGCATGTCTGTTTCACTTGGCCGCAGTATTTATGTGGTGCCGTTGAATCTAATTGTTGAAACCTTACAGCCGCGTGCTGAAGATATTAAAACCGTCACGGGTGAAGGTTATATGGTGCATGTGCGTGGCGAATATCTGCCCATTATTGCACTGCATCGCCTCTTTAATCATCACACCGATATTACTGACCCAACACAAGGCGTGTTGGTCATTATTGAAGCAGATGGCAAGAAATCCGCGCTATTTGTAGACCGTTTGGTAGGTCAGCAACAAGTCGTGATTAAGAGCTTGGAAACTAACTTTAAGAAAATTACTGGCGTCTCAGGCGCGACTATCATGGGTGATGGTTCTGTCGCACTGATTCTTGATGTGCCTGCCATTATTCAAATGGGGCAAACCACTAACTATGTTACTGGTGGTATGGCGTATTCAAATCAGCAATTATCATCAATTCCTAATACAGTAAACGCATAAGGAGTATACATCATGAATATGAACACAGAAGTCACAAGCAGCAATAATGGTAACAATTTGAAAAGTGCTGCTGGTGAATACCTCACTTTTGTTTTGGGTACTGAGCAATATGGTATCGAAATATTAAAAGTGCAAGAGATTCGTGGTTACGATGCTGTCACACAAATTGCAAATACGCCAGACTTTATTAAAGGCGTGGTCAACTTACGCGGCAAGATTGTACCCATCGTAGATTTGCGCATCAAATTTCATTTGGGAAAAGTGGAATACGATGAGTTCACGGTAGTCATCATTCTTAATTTAAACGGACGTATCGTCGGTATTGTTGTGGATGGCGGGTCAGATGTGATGGCTTTAAAAGAAGATCAGTTGCGTGAAGTGCCTTCTTTGGTGACCAGTATTGATACTAAATATATTGTGGGTTTAGCTACCGTGGAGCAGCACATGCTGATTTTGGTAGATATTGAGAAGCTAATGAGTAGCCAAGAAATGGAACTCATAGACGTGGCAATTCATTAATCAAAATTAAGATAGATAGCAAATAAGGGGTAAGACATGTTTTCACAATTATTGAATCTAATCGCAGGTAAATCAGCGTTGAC
>DHYP01000059.1:8492-10447 GCA_002414145.1 Methylophilaceae bacterium UBA5127
AGCTTAATGAATGAAGTTTCTGAGTTTAACGCACTGAAGGCAGAAATTAACAAAGCGCGTTGTGTCGCTGAATTTGATACTGCAGGCAACATGGCCAAGATCAATGAAAACTTTACCAAGACCTTAGGCTATAACGAAACAGAATTAGTTGGACAACATCATCGCACCTTGGTAGGTCGCGCTAAAGCGACAAGTGCTGAGTATCAGAACTTTTGGCGTCAGTTAGCGGAGGGCAAGAGCCAAACAGGCGCTTTTGATTTACTTAATCACGATGGAAAAGTGGTTTGGTTTCAGGGGTATTATGCACCTATCATGGACAAGGCTAACCAGTTGACAAAAGTGGTGGCTTATTTAACTGATGTGACCGCGGATAAAGTGAATACATTAGAACTTCAGGGTGACGATGAAGCCTTGAATCAGACCTTTGGTATATTGGAGTGTGACCTTAGTGCAAAAATTTTAAATTGTAATGATCTGTTTATTAAACCATTGGGCTATAGCAAAGAAGAGCTCATTGGCAAGCCAATTACTTTTTTCCTCCCAACAGAAATTGGACAAAGTCCAGAATATAAAGCAATGTGGGAAAAGCTAAATCAGGGCGAGGTTCAGTCCAGACAAATCAAGCGCATTGCAAAAGGTGGACAAGAGTATTGGTTCCAATCTAGCTATGTGCCTGTCAAAGATAAAGAGGGTAAACCTTACAAAGTCATTATTTATTCATTCTGTGTGACTGCTGAGAAGCTTAAAAATGCGGATTTTGAAGGTCAATTAAGAGCGATTAGCAAAATTCAGAGTGTGGTTGAATTTGATCTCAAAGGCAATATTTTGGCAGTGAATGACAATTTTGCCAAAGTGACTGGCTATACCGATAAAGAGATTGTAGGTAATCATCACAGTATGTTTGTCGATGCAGCTTATAAATCCAGCACTGAATATAAGGCTTTCTGGGATAAGCTAGGTCGTGGTGAAGCTGATCAAGGTGTATATAAGCGTATAGGCAAAGATGGTAAAGAAATCTGGTTACAAGCTTCTTATAACCCGATTTATGACTTGGATGGTAAACCATTCAAAGTTGTGAAATATGCAACGGATGTGACCAAGTATAAATTACTAGATGCTGATAATGAAGGGCAGATAGCTTCAATTCATCGTGCGCTTGGGAGCATTCAGTTTTCAATGGATGGCACTATTATCAAAGTCAATCAAAACTTCCTCAACGCTACAGGGTATCAAGAGTCTGATGTCGTTGGTAAGAACCACAGTATGTTTGTGGATGCTGATTATCGTAGGTCACTAGAGTATGCCGAGTTCTGGCAAAAATTAAATCGTGGTGAGTTTGATGCTGGACAATATAAGCGTATCGGTAAAGGTGGTAAAGAAGTTTGGTTGCAAGCTAGCTATAACCCAATTCTAGATTTAAATGGCAAACCTCTGAAAGTGGTTAAGTTTGCCATTGATATTACTCAGCAACATAAAGCAAACGATGCCCTACAAGCTGCTGTGGAAGAGAGCCAACATGTAATTGAAGCTGCAAAAGCGGGCGATTTGACTAATCGAGTGCCGTTAGAAGGTAAAACGGGTGCTATTGCAAGTTTGTGTGATGGTGTCAATTCACTGGTCGACAAAATGACAGAAGTACTGTTATCAGTGCGCGAAGCAGGTGAGACTATCAATACTGCAGCAGGTGAAATCTCTACTGGGAATAATGATTTATCACAACGTACTGAACAACAAGCCTCAAGCTTAGAAGAAACCGCATCGAGTATGGAAGAGCTCGCTTCGACAGTGAAACAAAATGCTGAGAACGCCAAACAAGCCAACCAACTAGCAGTCGCTGCTTCTGGCGTCGCGGTTAAAGGCGGAGCCGTAGTAGGTCAGGTAGTCACAACCATGAGCGCTATTAACGAAAGTGCTCGTAAGATTGAAGACATTATCTCTGTGATTGATGGCATTGC
>DHYP01000059.1:10527-10805 GCA_002414145.1 Methylophilaceae bacterium UBA5127
TGTTTTGCAGTGGTAGCGGGTGAAGTGCGTAACCTAGCACAACGTTCTGCCAGTGCCGCTAAAGAAATCAAAGAGCTGATTACGGATTCTGTGACTAAAACAACAGAAGGCACAAAACTTGTAGAAGACGCGGGTAACACCATGCAAGAAGTCGTGTCCTCAGTGCAACGTGTGACAGACATTATGGGTGAAATTTCTGCAGCTTCGACCGAACAAAGCGCAGGCATCGACCAAGTGAACACTGCGATTACTAGTATGGATGAAGTGACTCAGCAAAA
>DHYP01000059.1:10920-12060 GCA_002414145.1 Methylophilaceae bacterium UBA5127
GCAAGAGCGTCGCGCGAGCAAAAGCCCTATGCGTTCAAGCGCACCAAGCAGACTTGTCGCTAAGCCAGCACCTAAAGCGGTAGCTAAGCCTGCTACTGTTAAAGTGTCTGCAAAAACAGGTACCGATGATGCAGATGCATGGGAAGAATTTTAGAGTAATGCTGTTTTAATCAGCATTCGCAGATAGCAGTGAAAGATGAGGTAAGTGATGAAAATTAATATGCCAGTTACGCAGCACGAATTAGATTTTAAGGACACAATGCAAATTGTTTCTAAAACCGATCTCAAGGGTAAGATTGTCTTTGTCAATCGTGACTTTTTAGATATTAGTGGTTTTTCTGAAGAAGAGCTGATAGGGCAGAGCCATAATATCGTGCGGCATCCAGATATGCCGCCAGAGGCTTTTGCCGATTTGTGGAACACGGTGAAGTCTGGCAAGCCATGGATTGGCATTGTTAAAAATCGTTGCAAAAATGGCGATCATTATTGGGTCGAGGCAATTGTTTCACCATTTAGTGAAAACGGTCAGATTGCTGGTTTTATTTCCGTGCGTAAAAAAGCTTCACGCCAGCAGATAGAGGGCGCCATACGCTATCATCGCGTACTCAGAGAAGGCCAAAGCTGGGCTGAGACTATGCTAAGCAAACTTCGCTCTTTTAGGCGTAACTTCAGCATTAAAGCCAGAATCATTTCTATTTTTATAGTCGTAGTAATATCAACTGCGGTTATTGGGTCGATTGGTATAAAAGGCATTGAAGATACCAATTTGGCAGTTAAAACCATGTATCAGGATCGTGTGATTCCGCTTAAGCAACTTAAAGTGGTGGCTGATATGTATGCAGTGAATATTGTGGATACTTCACACAAGGTGCGCAATGGTAACTTGACTTGGTCACAGGGCGAAGAAAATGTGAATACCGCATTGAAAGAGGTGGATAAACAATGGAAAGCCTATACCGCTACCTACCTTGTGGATGATGAGAAAAAACTGATTGCAGAGGCTGAGCCCTTGTTTGTTAAAGCCAACGCAGCTACAGCCACGTTGCAGCACATACTGCGCACGCACGATGAAAAGGCACTGGTTACTTTTACGAGCACACAACTTTATCCAGCGATTGATCCGCTATCCGATAAAATCAT
>DHYP01000059.1:12067-13785 GCA_002414145.1 Methylophilaceae bacterium UBA5127
AGTGAGCTGACTAATTTGCAAACCAAAGTTGCTGCAGAAGTTTTTGAAGAAGCAGAGGCTGATTTTATCTTGCATAGGTGGGGTGCATGGGCTTTCCTTCTATTTGGGGTGATATCGGCTGCTTTACTAGGCTGGATGCTATATCGGGCGATCATGCCACGTATTCACGATGCGGTTAGGTATTTGCTGGCTAGTGCACAGGGTATTGATCATGAGTCTGTGCTACGCACAGGGCACCGCGATGAGTTAACCGATGTGATGGACGCTTACCGAGCCCTAAAAGCACGCATTGATTTTGATAATAACGAGGCATTTAATGGTATCGATCGCATCAAATCTGCGTTAGATCATGCAACCATTCCAGTGACTGTGGGTAACGAGTTTAATACGCTTATCTACATGAATAAGGCTGGTTTTGCCTTGTGGGAAAAAATGGCCCCAAGTATCTCTAGACGTCATCCTGGCTTCTCTGTGGATCAATTAATGGGCAGTAAGCTTGGTCAATATATTGAAAATGAAGAAGACCGTGCTAATTATGAAGCGCCGTCAAAAGATCAAAAAGTGTTGAATTTTAATATGTATGATTTACATCTGGAATTGTCTTTTAACCCTGTACATAATGAAGAGGGTAGGTATCTAGGGCGTATGATTCAATGGAATGACCGCACAGCAGAAGTCACTGCAGAGCGAGAAGTGACAAGACTGGTAGAAGAGGCTGTTGCTGGCAATCTTGCCGAGCGTGTAGACACTTCAATTCTGCCAGCAGGATTTATTCTGGATACAGGAAATGGCATTAATGGAATCCTAGATGCGGTGATTGGCCCATTGAATGTTGCCGCACAATATGTAGACAATATTTCTAAAGGCAACATACCAGCCAAGATTACTGATGATTACAATGGCGACTTCAATACCATTAAAAACAATCTTAATACCTGTATTGACGCAGTGAACGCATTGGTAGCCGATGCTGACATGCTTTCTAAAGCAGCGGTAGCGGGAAAACTTCAAACGCGTGCAGATGCTAGCCATCATCAGGGTGATTTCCGCAAGATTGTTGAAGGTGTGAACGGTACGCTGGATGCGGTGATTGAGCCACTCAATGTAGCAGCACAATATGTAGACGATATTTCCAAAGGTAATATCCCAGCCAAAATCACAGGGAGTTACCAAGGGGATTTCAATGCCATTAAAGACAACCTGAATACCTGTATTGATGCGGTGAATAATCTGGTGGCAGATGCGGATATGCTATCTGAAGCTGCCCATGAGGGACGTATATCAACCAGAGCCAACCCTGAACGTCATTATGGAGAGTTCCGTAAGGTGATTGAGGGCGTCAATCAGACATTGGATATGATTGTTGCGCCAATTGCAACGGTGAAAGAAGCAGTAGAGACGATTACTACCGCCGCCAATGAAATTTCTTCGGGAAACAATGATTTATCAAGCAGAACAGAACAACAGGCTTCCAGCCTGGAAGAAACGGCCGCCAGCATGGAAGAGCTGGCCTCTACAGTGAAACAGAATGCTGAGAATGCTAAACAAGCCAACCAGCTTGCATTAACTGCATCACAAGTGGCAGTCAAAGGCGGTCAAGTCGTGGCTGAAGTGGTTTCGACCATGAGTGTTATCAACGACAGTGCCCGCAAGATTGAAGACATCATTTCTGTGATTGACGGCATTGCCTTTCAAACCAACATCCTGGCGCTGAACGC
>DHYP01000059.1:13872-27234 GCA_002414145.1 Methylophilaceae bacterium UBA5127
GGTTTTGCGGTGGTGGCGGGTGAGGTGCGTAACTTGGCGCAACGTTCTGCCAGCGCGGCTAAAGAGATTAAAGAACTGATTACAGATTCTGTCAATAAAACCACAGAGGGCACCAAGCTGGTTGAAAATGCAGGTTCGACCATGAATGAAGTGGTGACCTCTGTACAGCGTGTCACGGACATCATTAGTGAAATCTCTGCGGCCTCCCAAGAGCAAACCTCAGGAATTAGTCAGGTCAATCAGGCGGTGACCAGCATGGATGAAGCCACACAGCAAAATGCTGCCTTGGTAGAGGAAGCAGCAGCAGCAGCTGAATCTCTGGTTGAGCAGGCCAATCAATTAGCGGATGTAGTCAGTCAGTTTAAGATAGATGGTGGAGGTCACTCTGGAGTTGAAAGTTTTTTAGGTGGCGCAAGAAATGAAAGGCTTGCTAGAAATCCTTCTGTATCCAATAAAAATGTCAAATTCTCTTTTGCAGATGCCGAAAGTGCACATGCTAAGTGGAAGATGAGACTAGTGGAATATATTAATGGGCGCTCTAATGAAAGATTGGATATTAATACCGTTTCATGCGATGACAAATGTGATCTAGGCAAATGGATTTACAGTAACGCTGCAAAATACAACAGCTCACCTGAGTATCAGGATTTAAAAAAAATGCATGCAGTATTTCACAAAAGTGTAGGTGGCATTGTGGAACGCGTACAAAAAAATGATAAAGACGGTGCTACCAAACTATTAGGTGGTGACTTTTCAAGTTATTCAAAACAAACAGTCAATGCGATTAGAGAGATGCAGGCCAAGGTTGAGAACCCTAAACAAATGGCTAAGGTGATGAAAACTGGTACGCATGATGCGGATGAGTGGGAAGAGTTTTAGTATAAATACAGTTGAAATTAACAATAGAAGGTAATGTTTTTTAATCTAATAAATTGATAAAAGAGGGTAACCCATGTCAAAAATACAGAAAACCGGTTCAGTCATGCAAAGATTGTTTAATCTTAAATTACAGACGCAAACGTTTATAGTGCTTGGAATTATGTCAACAGCGTTTTTAGTCGCTGTATTGTTAGGCAACTACTCGCTGAGTAAGGTGATGGTGGGTGGTTCAGATTTTGAAGATGTCAACGCGCACAAGGATTTAGCAGCCGATATCCTGCCACCTCCAGCCTATTTACTTGAGGCGTGGAAAGTGAGTCTGGAAATGTATGCGCGCCAAGATAAACCACTTCAGTCTCTGATAGAAGAAGGCGATGTACTATCAAAGAGTTTTCTTGAGCGCGTTAAATATTGGCCAACAGTCCACACGGAAATGGCAGATCAGTTAACAAAAGTATTATTGCCGAGTGGTGAAGAATTTATTCGCGTACGGGATACAGAATATATTCCTGCTATTCGCAGTGGTGACCCAAAACGTATTCATCCTGCATTAAATCACTTGGCTGAAGTCTATGACATTCACCGTAAAGCAGTCGATCAAACAGTGGAGTTAAACAATAAACAATATGCGCATTTGACAGAAGTTGAACTGCCAGCACATATTGCAGGAGCGCGCTATAAAACAGCTGGTTTAATCGCAGTAGCAATTATTTTAGTGTTTATGGGTATTATTGCAGTGGTCGCCAACGTACGTAGGCAGTTAGGCGGCGAAGCGGCTGAAGCTTTAAAAGTAGCTCAAAATATTGCTGATGGTGAGTTTGATAACCATGCTAAAGGCGCTGCTGCTAGCAAACTGAATGTAATCGGTGCATTAAGATTAGCATCTGACACTTTGGTAGAGATTGATCGCGAAATGGCGCGCATGGAAGAAGAGCATAAACAAGGCAATATTGATGCAAATATCGATATTAGCAAGTTCAAAGGCGCTTACCGTGAGATGGCGATTGGTATCAACCGTATGGTGGCCAACCACATTGCAGTGATGACTAAATCTACTACTTGCATCAATGCATTGGCCAACGGCGATTTCAAAGCAGAATTAGAACAGTTCCCAGGCAAATTAGCTCTAGTCAATCAAGGCGTAGAGGGTTTACGTTATAACGTCAATACCTTGATTTCAGATATGCGTCATATGTCTGAAGAACATCAAAAAGGGAATATCAATATCTTCATTGATCCTGAAAAATTTGCAGGGGATTACCGCTTGCTCGCCATTGGCGTGAATGAAATGGTGCAAGAGTATATCGACGAAAACAAAACCGTGATGGACTGTGTAATGCAGTTTGGTAATGGAGATTTTTCCGCCACCATTAAAGAATATCCAGGTGAAAAGGCCTTTATTAATAAAAGTATTAAGAAAATTGGCGGTAACCTCAAAGGTTTAATTGATTCAGTGAACTGGGTGAGCGGTGAACACGAAAAAGGCGAGGTTGATATGACCTTGCGTGATGATATGTTTAAAGGAGATTTCAGTACCCTTGCTAAGTGCGTCAATAAAATGATCGCTGGCTTACTGGAGATGAATCAAAAATCCATGGCGGTAGTGAAAGAGTTCGGTGAGGGGAACTTTGACGCACCATTGGAGAAATTCCCAGGTAAAAAAGCCTACATTAACGAAACCATTGAACAAGTGCGTAGCAATTTAAAAGCACTTAACGAAGATGCACAAATGTTAGCAGATGCTGCACACGAAGGCCGTGTATCGGTACGCGCAGATGCAAACCGACATTTAGGCGATTACCGTAAGATTGTTGAAGGTATGAATGAAACCTTAGACATGATTGTCGAGCCAATTTCTGCGGTCAAAGTGGCAGTAGAAACAATTAGCACTGCTGCCAATGAGATTTCATCAGGTAATAGTGACCTATCTAGCCGTACTGAACAGCAGGCATCAAGCCTTGAAGAAACGGCAGCCAGCATGGAAGAGCTTGCTTCAACTGTGAAGCAAAATGCGGAAAATGCTAAACAAGCCAACCAGCTGGCATTGACAGCATCCAGCGTTGCAGTCAAAGGCGGTCAAGTTGTAGGTGAGGTAGTGAGTACAATGAGCGCAATTAATGAAAGCGCGCAAAAAATTGAAGACATTATCTCTGTGATTGATGGCATTGCCTTCCAAACCAATATTCTTGCTTTAAATGCAGCGGTAGAGGCAGCACGTGCGGGTGAGCAAGGTCGTGGGTTTGCTGTGGTAGCGGGTGAAGTGCGTAGCCTTGCGCAACGTTCTGCCAGTGCGGCTAAAGAGATTAAAGAACTGATTACTGATTCAGTCCATAAAACGACAGAAGGCACCAAGCTGGTTGAAAATGCGGGCAATACCATGAGTGAAGTGGTGACATCAGTACAACGTGTTGCCGACATCATTAGTGAAATAGCAGCAGCTTCTTCAGAGCAAACGACTGGTATTGACCAAGTGAACCAAGCGGTGACTAGCATGGATGAAACCACACAGCAAAATGCTGCACTGGTGGAACAAGCGGCAGCAGCAGCGGAATCATTGGTTGAACAGGCGAACCAACTTGCTGATGTAGTGAGTGTGTTTAAATTAGATAACTACACTTCACAATCGAGTGGTATGAGTAGAAAAAAAGAAGTGAGTATAAGTGTTAAACCTGCAACTTCAGTCAAGCCAGCTGCAAAACCCGTGGCTACAAAAGTCGTGGCAAGAACGGGTACCGATGATAATGAGTGGGAAGAGTTTTAATAGTTTTAGACGGTTGATATCAGCATTTAATTAAAGTAGTTTTTAAATAAAATAAGGGCGACCTCGGTCGCCCTTATTTTATTTATCTGTATGTTTTTAATGGATTTATTTTAAAAATATTCTTCAGTTTTTCAGAATATAGTCGTAATAAACTTTAGAGAGTCTAAGTAAACCGTTAGATGATGAGAGCTAAAAATGAATAGGCAAATATTCTTTTATATGGTGATTGTTTTATTAGTACAGACAGGCAATGTGAATGCTAATCAACAAGCTCAGCAGTCCAATTGGAACGATGGGACTTTGTTGGGGGATTGGCATGGGATAAGAACATCACTTAATAAACAGGGAGTGGAGGTAGTGCTTACTCATAAAAGTGATGTAATGGCCAATGTTTCAGGTGGGTTAAAACGTGGTGCAACATGGATGGGGCATACTGAAATCAAAATTGATCTTGATCTTGAGCGGTTGCTTGGGTGGCAGGATGTAGATGCACTTATTGATTATCACAGCGATCTGGGTGGTAAGCTAAACCGTCACTATGTGGGCGGCTTTACGGGTGTAGACAATATTGAGGTAGCAACCAATACGGCACAGTTCTATCAGGCATGGATGCAAAAGAGCTGGGTAGACGAAGGTTTATCTGTATTAGCTGGGTTATATGCGATTGATACGGAATTTTATGTCACGGATTCAACCAGTGTATTTATGCAGTCACCCTATGGTATGGCAAATGAAGTCGCGCAGGCTGGTGTGAATGGGCCTCCAATATTTCCAGTGGGCGCATTAGCGGTAAGAGTAAAGTATGCTGCACCAGATCATGGTTTTTATGCACAGGCAGCAGTCACTGATGGTGTCCCAGGCGACCCCAATAATCCACATGGAACACATATTCAATTAGGTCATGGTGATGGAGTACTAACGATTGTCGAGCTAGGCTATATCCCTAAACGCCAAAGTGAAGAAGGTGAGGGTGAAGCAAATTCAAGTATTGAGATGAATAAAACAGCCATAGGCTTTTGGCGGTTTACTAAACCGATGGACGATTTAGTAGAGACTGACTTGAGTGGTAATCCAGTACATCGACATAGTCAAGGCGTTTATTTTTTGGTCGAACGTACTTTACTAACCGAGCAGCCCGATGTATCGCAAGGTTTAACAGTATTTATGCGATGCGGAATTGCAAGTAAGGATGTGCATCAAGTGGATTGGTCTGGTAGTACTGGTATTCATTATCATGGGCTAATCAGTGGTCGAGATAACGATGTTATTGGTTTGGCAGCGACAGTAAATCATGCCAGTGATAAATACCAAACTATCAACAATAGTGCAAGTATAGAAGTAGATTATGAGCTGACTTACTTAGCCCAAATTAGACCGTGGCTCAGTTTGCAGCCTACGCTTCAGTATTTTGATCATCCTGGTATGGATAGATCAAGCAAAGATGCAACGGTGGTTGGATTTAGAACGCAAATCAACTTTTAGCTTGTAATCAATCAAATGGGAGCTAATTGAGGGGTTTTTACCCTTTTACTTTCTAATATCAATTTTTGATATGTAATGCAAAATGTGAGTGCTGGATAAGATTTTAATGATTTGGCATAGATTAACTTAAAACGCAGGGACAAGATATGTTTAAAAATCTATTAAGCAAGTTATTTGCTACAAAGCTTAAAACGCAAATGATGATTGTGGCAAGCGTCATGATTGTTGGCTTTACCATTTCGATTGTTCTGGCCGATCGGTCATTAAGCAAAGTAATGGTGGGTGGCGAGGTGTTTGAGGATGCTAGTGCGCATAAGGATTTAGCTGCTGATGTGCTACCGCCACCTGCTTATTTACTAGAGGCTTGGCAGGTGAGCTTAGAAATGTATGCGCTTAATGATCAGCAATCATTACAGCCTTTAATAGATAAAGGTGATGCGTTATCTAAGTCATTTATTGAGCGTGTACATTATTGGCCGACTATTCACCCTGAAATGTCTGATGTGCTCCTGAAAAAATTACTACCTACGGGTGAGGTATTTATTCATGTACGGGATACCGAATATATTCCAGCATTACGTAGCGGAGACATTAAACGTATTAAGCCAGCATTGATACATTTAAAACAAGCGTATGAGCAGCATCGTCAAGCTGTAGATGAAACAGTGATGGAAAATACTAAACTTTACAATGAGTTAGCACAGACTGTAATTCCTAAAAGTATGCATGATGCACGTGCTAGAACGCTGGAGCTCATTTTGATTTTAATATGCGTGGTATTTGTTGCAATCTTTATGGTGGTGGCGAATGTGCGCCGTCAATTAGGCGGTGAGGCGAAAGATGCACTAGAAGCAGCGCAAAAAATTGCCAATGGCATATTGCAAACCAATGCTGTAGATGGTGATAAAACACACATGAATGTGATTACAGCACTCAATTTAGCGGCAACCACTTTACAGGAAATTGATAGTGAAATGGCGCGCATGGAATCTGAACATGCACAAGGTCATATGGATGCCGTGATTGATGCAGGGAGATTCAAAGGTGAGTATCGCAATATGGTGCAGGATATTAACCGTATGGTGGGATTGCATGTCGATATTATTAAAAAGACCAGTGTGTGCTTACAAGAAGTGGCCAAAGGTAATTTTAACGCTGACTTAGCAGCGTTACCTGGTGAGTTGGCATTGGTCAACAAAAGTTACGATGGGTTACGCGACAGTGTCAAAACTTTAATTTCTGAGTTGCAACACATGACCAATGAGCATCATCAAGGTGAGACTGATGTGTTGTTGGATGTCAATAAATTCAATGGTGACTTTAAAGTTGTTGCAGAAAGCATCAATCGTATGATGCAAGCGCAAGTCTCTGAAACAGCAGAGTTTGTAACGGTGATGGATAGTATAGGGCGTGGTGATTTGTCGGTAGAGCTTGCAGCATTACCTGGAAAAAAAGCTGTGATGAATAAAAGCGTCGATAGAATGCGCGGCAACCTGAAAGGTATTGTGGATTCAGTTAACTGGGTCAATGATGAGCATGAGAAAGGCAATATCGATATGACCTTAAGAGCCGATATGTTTAAAGGTCAGTTCTCAGTATTAGCTGATAGCGTGAACAAAATTGTGGGTGGGCATATTGCGCTTAACCAAAAAGCGATGACTTGTATTAAGGCCTTTGGTGAAGGTGATTTTAATGCACCGCTCGAAAAATTTCCTGGTAAAAAAGCGTTTATTAATGAAACCATTGAGCAAGTCAGAACTAATTTAAAAGCTTTAAATGAAGATGCACAAATGCTAGCGTCGGCCGCAAGAGAAGGACGCGTAACCGAGCGTGCAGATGCACAGCGTCACCCAGGGGATTACCGCACGATTGTAGAAGGTATGAACGAGACCTTAGACATGATAGTGCAGCCTATCCTAACCGTTAAAACTGCAGCAGATGCAATTAATACGGCGGCAAAAGAAATTGCACAGGGCAACTCTGATTTGAGTCGTCGTACAGAGGATCAAGCCACTAATCTAGAGAAAACAGCGTCAAGCATGGAAGAGTTGGCAAGTACGGTCAAACAGAATGCTGATAATGCAAAACAAGCGAATGAGTTAGCAGTAGCGGCTTCAACTGTGGCAATCAAAGGCGGTCAAGCAGTAGGTGATGTCGTTGATACCATGAGCGCGATTAATGAAAGCGCTAGCAAAATTGAAGACATTATCTCTGTNNGCATTGCCTTCCAAACCAATATTTTAGCGTTGAATGCGGCAGTTGAAGCTGCACGTGCGGGTGAACAAGGGCGTGGTTTTGCCGTGGTAGCGGCAGAGGTGCGTAGTCTTGCACAGCGTTCTGCCAGCGCGGCTAAAGAGATCAAAGAGCTAATCACTGATTCGGTTTATAAAACGACGGAAGGAACTAAGCAAGTCGAGACTGCTGGAGCAACTATGCAAGAAATCGTGGCTTCTGTTAAACGTGTCTCTGACATTATTAGTGAAATTGCCGCAGCATCTAGCGAGCAAAGTTCAGGTATTGCAGAAGTCAATGATGCGATTATGAAAATGGATGACGTGACACAGCAAAATACAGCATTAGTGGAAGAGGCGGCAGCGGCGGCAGAGTCTTTGCTTGAGCAAGCCGATGAGTTGACTAACGCAGTGAGTGTGTTCAGTTTAGAAAGCAATACTTATAACAATAGGTCATATGAACCTAAACATTTAAAAGTCAGTAACGGTTAATAGTTCACTGAGTTGAAAGTGTCAGGTACTGGGAGAGTGTTTGAGTAGTAAAAATAGCGTTTTAAACGTTGATAACTGAGTAATTACGGTTGTTAATTTAATGTAGTGTTAATTTTGATTTAGGAGAATTTAAATGGCTGTTATTGATCGAGTGTTAATTGGTGAGGGTTTGGTTATTGAGGATCGCCCTGATGGTTCTGGTTTGGACTTAAAAAATGTGGCACACATTGACTTAATTATGGGGCCACGCGGTAGCGCTGCAGAAGACGCATTTTGTCGTACGCTCACCGACCAAAAACAAGGAGTAAACGGTTTATTGGCGATTGCAGCGCCAAACATGATGGTAAAACCAAACACTGTAATGTTTAACAAAGTGACGATTAAAGATGGTCGTCAAGCAGTACAAATGTTTGGTCCAGCGCAACGTGGTGTTGCTATGGCGGTCATGGATTGTGTAGCGGACGGTACGATTCCATTGGAAGAAGCTGATGACGTATTTATTTGCGTAGGCGTATTTATTGATCACACTGCTGATATGGATGACCGTATTCAAGACTGGAACTACCGCGCTACTAAGATGGCAATTAAGAGTGCCGTTGCACGTGAGCCTAAGGCGGCCTACGTTGTTAAGGAATACAAACAAGCATTGCATCCTTTTGCCGCAACGACAGCAGCCGAGAAAAACCGCCGCGCAGAAGATCAAGCGGTTGAATTAGCAATCAAGCAAATGAAAGAGCGTAATCCTCTTATGCCTAAAGTGGCCGTTGAAGATGTTTCAGACCGTGCAGTAGATGAAATGAAAAAACGCGTAGCACTCACAACTAAATAATTGGTTGATGTGGTCACAAATCTGATGCAATCGAGAGCTCAATAAGCTCTTTGATTGCAGAAGGATTCATGTTGTATTGATGATTGAGATCTAGATTGAACTCTCTGCTAGGTTTTGAGTAACGCTGAGGTTCAAGTATGAAATTTTATGTAGATAACTACGAGAAATTGTGATGCTTAAAGAAAAATATATAGAAGAGCGCGAATTTGATTTTACGTTAAAAGACTTCGCAAGGGTTCGTAAGCTGATCTATGAGCATGCTGGCATTTCTCTATCAGAAGCCAAGACTGATATGGTATATAGCCGGGTAGGGCGCAGATTGCGCACGCTGGGTTATAGTTCATTTGCAGAATATTTGGATTTTTTAGAGGGTCAACAAGATCCTGTTGAGTGGGAGGCATTTACAAATGCGCTCACTACAAATTTAACCTCATTTTTTAGGGAAGAACATCACTTTCCGATATTAGCTGACCATTTATTGAAGCTACAAAAGCCTATTCGTATTTGGTGCTCAGCGGCCTCTACGGGTGAAGAACCCTACACCATTGCAATGACTGCATGCGAAGCATTTGGTACGTTGCGCCCACCTGTAGAAATTTTCGCCACAGATATTGATACTAATGTGTTGGCTACTGCTTCCAGAGGTGTTTATCCCTATGACAGAGTAAGTAAGCTATCTGAAGCGCGTCGCAAACAATTTTTTCAAAAAGGTGTAGGCAAACATGAAGGCACAGTCAAAGTTAAGAATGAACTGAGAAACTTAATTACTTTTAGCCAACTCAACTTATTAGATGAGCAATGGCCAATGAAAGAACAGTTTGATGTCATTTTTTGCAGAAATGTCATGATTTATTTTGACAAGCCAACGCAAACAAAAATTTTAGACAAGTTTGTACCCCTGATGAAATCAAACTCACTGTTATTTGCAGGGCATTCAGAAAACTTTTTATATGTATCTAATGCGCTACAGTTATTAGGTAAAACTGTATATCAGCTTAAAAGCAACCAACAATCGAGTCGAGTCATTGCTTTAAAAGGTGGAGGTAAAGTATGAGCATGATGCAAGAAGAAATTTCGACCACTTTATACTATGACCGCACCTTTGATTGTGAGGCGGCCAAGATTTCACCTGGCGAATATTACTACACAGATAAAAATATGCTCATTGTCACGGTATTAGGCTCGTGCGTGTCTGCGTGTATCCGCGACAAAATTACTGGGATAGGCGGTATGAATCATTTTATGCTTCCTGATGGATCAGGTGCTGATAAAAATAGCCCAATTTCAGAGTCCATGCGCTATGGTACTTATGCCATGGAAGTTTTGATTAACCAATTGCTGCGCAACGGTGCCAGACGCGAGAATTTAGAAGCTAAAATTTTTGGTGGTGGCAACGTACTAAGAAGTTTTACCACCAATATGGTTGGTGACAGGAATGCTGCATTTGTAAAAAAATACCTTAAAGATGAAGGTATCAAAGTTACGGGTGAAGACTTGATGGATATCTATCCGAGAAAAGTTTATTTTTTCCCTAAAACAGGAAAAGTGCTCGTTAAAAAACTCAAACAATTGAATAACTACACACTGGTTAAACGCGAAGAAGCTTACTCCAGCAAACTTAAAACCAATGATGTGGGTGGTGAAATTGATTTGTTTTAGTATGCACAATATGACATGAGAAAAATAATATGAAAACTAAAGTATTGGTCATAGATGATTCGGCCTTAATTCGAAGCTTATTAACAGAGATGATTAATGAGCAGAAGGATATGGAAGTGGTCGGCGCAGCACCAGATCCATTAGTAGCAAGAGAAATGATTAAGCAGTTAAATCCAGATGTACTGACTTTAGATGTTGAAATGCCCAAAATGGATGGGCTGGATTTTTTAGAAAAATTGATGCGTTTGCGTCCTATGCCAGTTGTAATGGTCTCTACGCTGACTGAACGTGGTTCAGAAATTACCATGCGCGCTTTAGAGCTTGGTGCAACAGACTTTGTGACTAAGCCTAAGACTGCCATTGCACAGGGCATGCGTGAGTACTCAGATTTGATTGCGGAGAAAATTCGTATTGCGTCTAAGGCTAAAGTTGCCTCACTACAACGGATTGCAAAAGGCGGTGTGAATGGCGCAGCCCCTGCAATGTTAAGAAACCCGCTAATTAGTAGTGAGAAACTACTGATTATTGGTGCATCAACTGGCGGGACAGAAGCAATCAAATCATTTTTACTACAAATGCCTTCTGATTGTCCTGGCATTTTAATTACGCAACACATGCCAGCAGGCTTCACCAAGTCTTTTGCAAATCGCCTAGATTCGCTGTGTAAAATTTCTGTCAAAGAAGCGATTGATGGCGAGCGTGTTTTACCAGGACATGCTTACATTGCACCTGGTGATAAGCATTTGTTATTAGCACGTAGCGGTGCAAATTATGTGACTAAACTTACANNGAATCGGCATAAGCCATCGGTGGATGTCCTGTTTGATTCTGCAGCTGAAAATGCTGGAAAAAATGCAATAGGGGTTATTTTAACTGGGATGGGTAAAGATGGGGCAGCGGGGATGTCGCGCATGAAAGACGCTGGTGCCTATAATTATGCCCAAGACGAAGAAAGCTGCGTGGTCTACGGAATGCCTAGAGAGGCGGTAGCGCATGGCGGAGTGCATGAAGTCGCACATTTAAATGCACTGCCCAAGTTGGTGCTTGATTACCTGACTGCTAATAGCACGCGCGCATTGCGTGTGTAGGTATGCTGTAATCAATTGTGTAAATAAACTGGTAATTATCAGTTTTTTTGTACTTAAGCTTAGGCAGATTTTGCCGTTAAATAAGATAAAGTATGTGCGGTACTAAAGTTTAGTGATGTTATATAAAATTGTAATGGAGCAATAAATGGCAAATCCAAATATGAAGTTTCTGGTTGTGGACGATTTTTCTACTATGCGTAGGATTGTGCGCAACCTGTTGAAAGAGCTTGGCTATAGCAATGTAGATGAGGCTGAGGATGGCGCAATTGCTCTTAGTAAGCTCAAGGCTGGTGGCTTTGATTTTGTAGTATCTGATTGGAATATGCCCAATATGGATGGCTTGACGATGCTACAAAATATTCGTTCTGACCCGTCGATTGCTTCATTGCCTGTGTTGATGGTGACCGCCGAAGCTAAGAAAGAGAACATTATTGCTGCAGCCAGTGCAGGAGCAAATGGCTATATTGTGAAACCTTTTACTGCAGCTACTTTAGATGAAAAACTTGCAAAAATATTCGAGAAACTAGAGAAAGCTGGGGCATAAGTATGAAGAGTGACGTAATGCGCACTAAGGCTTCTATGCATACGGAAGTCATCCCTACCATGACATCTCAAGACGAAATGCTTAATCGAATAGGCCATGTGACACGTGCTTTGCACGATAGTCTGAGAGGTTTAGGTCTTGATAAAATGTTAGAGCAAGTGGCTCAAGAAATTCCAGATGCTCGAGACCGTTTAAATTATGTGGCACGCATGACGGAACAAGCGGCAGAGCGTGTACTCAACGCAACAGATGAAGCAACGCCATTGCAAACAGATTTGGCTACAGGCGCCGCCTCTCTTAAAACCCGTTGGGAAACTACGCTTACAAACCCTTCTTTAAAGTCTGAATACAATCTACTCGCTAATGAGACCATAGAGTTTTTGACGCTGACTGAAAAAAATACGGCCGCGACAAAAGCATTATTGATGGATATTATGATGGCGCAGGATTTCCAAGATTTGACAGGGCAAGTAATTAAAAAGATTACTAGCTTAGCCCAAGATTTGGAAAAACAATTAGTGCAAGTGCTGGTAGACTTTTCGCCTGTTGCGAATAAAAAAGAGGACGATTCGCTGTTGAATGGCCCGCAAATTGATCCAAATAGCAAGATTGATGTAGTATCGAATCAAGAACAAGTAGATGACTTGTTAGATAGTTTAGGATTTTAACCGATTAATTTTAAATTTTTCAGTAACCGACTCGCACTACAGGAGGTAGGTTAGCGAGCTCCTCGTCACTATATAAGCGGCCACGTGTAATAAACGCAAAGCCGCTGCCACAATCAAGCGAAAATGAACCACTTGACCCAGGCTGAGCATCTAAAATGGTGTGCATGTTTTCAGCAAATGAAAAATGACTATCACTCATGTAAAACTTAGCATCTTCAAGCTCTCCTAAAACGATGTCTGCGGCACTGGGTTTGAATTCGTGTGCAGGCATACAAAGTGGGCCACTGCCTTCGCAACAGCCGCCGGACTTTAAAAATATAATGGAACCATGCTCAGCAGAGAGTTTGCGTATAAGCTCAAGTGCAGAAGGGGTTGCGGAAATGCGTTCAGCCATAATAGATACTCCAGTAGCGATAAAAAAAGAGGCGATACTAAATCGCCTCTTTGTCCTAACTTATCAGGCAATCACCATCAATTAGAAGAAACCTAGTTTATTAGGGTTGTAACTTACTAACAAGTTTTTAGTTTGTTGGTAGTGGTCTAACATCATTTTGTGGTTTTCACGACCGATACCTGACTCTTTATAACCACCAAATGCCGCATGTGCAGGGTAAGCGTGGTAGCAGTTAGTCCATACGCGACCTGCTTTAATACCGCGACCCATGCGGTATGCAGTTGTGCCATTGCGGCTCCACACGCCTGCGCCCAGACCGAAGATGGTGTCATTGG
>DHYP01000059.1:27245-28437 GCA_002414145.1 Methylophilaceae bacterium UBA5127
CCTTTGCAATCGCAAGTGCATCTGCTTCGTCCTTAAATGTAGTCACTGCGAGCACTGGGCCAAAAATCTCTTCTTGGAACACGCGCATTTTATTATGACCTTTAAGCAGCGTAGGTTTGACATAATAGCCATCTGCTAAGTTGCCACCTAATATGTTGCGTTCACCGCCTATGAGCACTTCAGCACCTTCCTGTTTGCCAATATCAATATAATTCATGATTTTATTTAATTGGTCTTGAGATGCTTGTGCGCCTAGCATGGTGTTGGAATCTAACGGGTTGCCTTGAATAATGGCTTTTACACGTGGCATGACACGTTCCATAAACTTGTCGTAAATAGACTCTTGTATTAAGGCACGGGAAGGGCATGTACAAACTTCGCCTTGGTTAAAGGCAAATAGCACCAATCCTTCAATGGCTTTATCAAAGAAAGCATCGTCTTCATCCATGATATCGGCAAAGAAGATGTTAGGAGATTTTCCGCCAAGCTCTAATGTGGCTGGAATCAAATTGCTAGCAGCGGCTGTTGCAATGGCACGTCCAGTAGCGGTAGAGCCAGTAAAGCCAATTTTAGCAATTCGTTTACTGTTAGCCAGTGGCGCGCCTACTTCACGACCATAACCATTGACGATATTGATAACACCAGGCGGTACTAAATCAGCAATGACTTCTATCAGAATTAAGATACTCACTGGCGTAAATTCTGCTGGTTTGAGTACAACACAGTTTCCAGCTGCTAACGCTGGTGCTAGCTTCCATGCTGCCATTAAAATTGGGAAGTTCCAAGGGATAATTTGCCCAACTACACCTAAAGGTTCATGGAAGTGGTATGCCACAGTATCGTGGTCAATCTCACTAATGCCGCCTTCTTGTGCGCGAATCGCGCCAGCAAAGTAGCGGAAGTGATCAGCTGATAATGGAATATCCGCATTCATAGTCTCGCGGATAGGCTTGCCATTATCAATGGTTTCAGCTGTTGCAATTAATGCCAAGTTAGCTTCAATGCGGTCTGCAATTTTTAGCAGAATGTTAGATCGCTCTGTTGTTGAAGTTTTCCCCCATTTATCCGCTGCAGCATGTGCTGCATCTAGCGCTAACTCTACATCTTCAGCGCTTGAGCGCGCAGCTTTTGTATAGTTTTTGCCTGTAATAGGAGAGACCACATCAAAATATTCACCTTTTACTGGTGGAAC
>DHYP01000059.1:28451-33731 GCA_002414145.1 Methylophilaceae bacterium UBA5127
ACTTACCCCCAATAAAATTTTCATACTTTGCCTTGTATTCTATGTTAACGCCCATACCCTTTAAAATATCCAAACTCATACTAACTCCTATAGTTTTTTTATCGATTATCTAACAGAACGACTACCCAACCCGCATTGCTGACTCTAGTGGTCAAAATTGCCTACAAAAACACATTAACCTTTATATAACAATAGGTTATTATAATAATGCACTGTAAACATTAATCCTTACTGAAGACTAAATCAAGTGTTATATTCATTATTTTTTAATTATCCATAAGATATATTTGGTTATACATAGTAAGAAAAATTACCATACGCTATAGTTACGGTTATTAATGAATAAGTGTATGAATTCTATCGTGATCACAACACATGAATGCTAATGTTCATCAGATTAAGACGGCATTTCTTGATTCCTTGAAAAGGGGATCTCATCTAAGTGATGATGCATTAGGCAAAGCCATCCTTTCTATGCTGGTGCTGGGAGAAAGCATAGTCAGCATTGTTTGGATTTTTGCAATCTCTGGGTTAGGTGAAGAGTATGCGATGATGGCTGTTACGCCTTATGTGTACTTAATATTCTCATATGTGAGCTTATTAATTTTTTATCGTACTCGGCGCTATCAGTATTTTATTTTTACACAATTGGTTATGTTGCTGGTGATGCCTTTCTTTTTACAATGGACAATCGGGGGCTATCAGGCGGCAGGTGGGGTGGCTATTTGGGCAATCTTGTCACCAATTGGCGCATTGATGATTTTAGGTACGCGTCAATCAACCGCATGGTTTTTTCTTTTTGTGGTCTTGGCTGGATTCTCTTGGAAATTTAATGATTTATTTTCAGGCAACCCGATGCCGATGCCTTTATCTATTAAAGACACCTTCTTTTTGATGAATATTATTGGTACAGCCTGTATTCTTTATGCAGCTATGCGTTATTTCCAATCACAGAAGGAGCGCATGTTACAAGCGCTAGCGCTCGAGAAAGCAAGGTCAGAAAAATTACTGTTAAATGTATTGCCCGAATCTATTGCCAGTAGATTAAAAAATAATGATATGCGTATTGCGGATTATCATCCTTCAGTCACAATTTTGTTTGCGGATATTGCTAGATTCACGGAGTTAAGCAGCACGATGACACCGTTTGATTTGGTGAATTTACTCAGTGGTATTTTTTCAATGTTCGATCATCTGGCTGAAGGGCATCAGTTAGAGAAAATTAAAACATTGGGTGATGGCTATATGGTAGTTGGTGGTGCTCCACTTGGCTTGCCGCAGCATGCAAGCGCTGTGGCGGCTTTGGCTTGTGAAATGAGGAATGCATTAGCTATATTTAGCCAACAAACTGGACATGATTTGCATATGCGCATAGGAATCAGCACTGGATCAGTGGTTGCAGGCGTCATTGGGACTAGCAAGTTTACCTACGACATATGGGGTGATACCGTGAATATGGCGAGCAGAATGGAACAAACAGGCTTGGTAGATGAAATACAAGTGACTGAATCAACTTATCAAGCACTAAAACATGAGTATGTCTTTGAGCTTCGGGAGGCCGTGCCAATTAAAGGTAAAGGCAATGTTAATACCTATCTGCTTAAAAGTAAGCTTATCCATATTTATCCCCCCAATTATTGACTAATTAAATTAGTAAAATTGACTCATCCCCTGTCATTTAAGCGTCATATTATTTTGTTAAGTTTCCACTGGAATATTGCAAACTTAAGGAATGATCCATGAGTGAAAAGGTATACAACGTATTGTATCTTTGTACTGGAAACTCGGCGCGTAGCATTATGGCAGAAAAGTTATTAGCGTTTTGGGGTAAAGGTCGCTTTTGCACATACAGCGCAGGTAGTTTTCCTACAGGTCAAGTGAATCCGTTGGCACTTCAGGTGTTAACAGCCAAGCAGTTATCGACAGATGGTCTCCGTAGTAAAAGCTGGGATGAGTTTTCTGGCACAGATGCACCTCTCATGGATTTTTTTTTCACTGTTTGTGATAATGCTAAAGATGCCGTTTGCCCAGTTTGGCCAGGGCATCCAGTGACAGGACATTGGGGGGTAGACGATCCTGCTGCTGTTGATGGTTCTGATGAAGATAAATTATGGGCATTCAAGATGGTTGCCAATCAGCTCGAAAACCCCATCAAAGCATTTACTAGTCTTCGTTTAGAGTCTCTCGATCATCTAAAACTTCAACAAGAGATTGATGCCATTGCTAAAGTTTAATTGGCGCTGTTATTACTTTAGCTTTGTGCAAACTGTTACAAGTGGTATTTGAATATACTGACTTAATACGGCTTAAAATTACTCTTGATGACATTGATAACTGCGCTAGAAATCATCACGTATTCCATGATAGTAATGACAAACAGTTGTTGTGCAGGAATGCCTGTTAAAAAGGTGACTAATAGTGTTGTAGCGTTGCTGACAATGCCTATCAAAATAATCAGGCCGATGAGTTTATTTCTGAGACTAAAGACGTAAAACTGTGCGATAAAACTAAGTGCAATGACAGAGCTGATGGTAATTTCTTGAGTGCTCTGGTTTGCAAAAGTAAGGATGATGTACAAACTTACCAGCATTGTAGCTGCAGGTATTTTTGTGGGCATACCAGTGCCATGATGTTTTAATGTAATCGCCAGCCAAGCATGCTTGCATAATGCGCTAATAAAACTCATTTTGGCCTCCAAACAGTGCAATGAATTTAATTTAGTAGCACCTAATTTTTAGATGCGCATACTTATTCATTACGGCAGATTGAGGCGAAAACTTAATCCAAACTAATAGAAAGAGTGCATCTTTTTTGTAGGTGGATTAATAGTCATCATCTAAATCAATGAAATCTTCATCGGCAGAATAATGCTTATGAGCACTACTAATGCCACTGTATGGATCTTCATAATCATCAAATTCATCACCAGCAAAGTCTTCCATCATTTGGTCTAACACTTTAATCTTTTCTACTTTTTTAACTGTCAAATTGGACATGATTCATTACCTCCAGTTTTTTATTGATTTCAAAAGTATTTGCAAATTGATTGCTTAATAAAATAAAAGCATATTGTGTGCCAGCAGTGTTTTGATATTGATTCTGCGCCGATCATTATATTGTGCTTGGTGTAGATGCAATCCAGTAAAGTTAGGCTTGAGTTAACTGATGACAAAACTGACAAAAATTAGACATTTTTTAAAGTTAACTAACAATTTTGTGTTGTAACTTACATAGAAAATATCACAGAAAAAAAGCGAGTCAATTTATTGAGCTCGCTTTAAAAATTAGCTTTGAATAGTTCTGTATTAGATTTTTTTGGTATTTTCTTTCTGTTTGTTATTGGCACTGATATTGGCGTTATTTGCTTTGTTACTCGCTTTTGGAGTTAACTCTGCTTTTGCAATAGGTTTGTTGTTCTCTGAACGCATATGCGGCGCTACATTCACTGTTTCTTCATTAGTACATCCTCCCATGACGGTCTTACAATCAGCATATGCTACCTGCGTAGTAATCGACAGAAGGGTTGCTAAAATGATGCTAAATCTCAATCTTATCTCCTAAAATAAACAAATACATAAAGCCTGTTAAATCAACTTGCTTTTAAACGTATTAATCCTAAGCAATTTTAGCGCCATAACATTCTGAGATTTTGTATAGTTAAATGAACGAATGAGTTACGGAGTCGGTCGTAAAGTACACATCAACTAAATGGAAAATTAACATGTTGCTAAATCCTCGATGGAAACGGAATTACTTAATCGTTGTCGTTTTATTGGGTATCGGAATATTAAATATGACAGAAGCATATGCTTGTGAGGGAGTTTATAATCAACAACTTACAACGTTACAAGGAGAGAAGTTAAATTTATGTGATTACCAAACGCAGCTAATTTTGGTAGTGAATACTGCAAGTAAATGCGGATTTACGCCACAATTTGAGGCGCTGGAAAATTTATATCAACAGTATAAACACCAAGGCTTATTGGTAGTCGGTTTTCCTTCGAACGATTTTAAGCAAGAGTTTGATAATAATAAAAAAATTGGGGATTTTTGTAAGTTAACCTATGCCGTTAAGTTTCCAATGATGGCTAAAAGTAGCGTGACTGGCGCTAATGCTAATCCTTTATATCAGCAGTTAATCGCAGCAACAGGCAAGTCACCGCAATGGAACTTCTATAAATATCTTATTTTGCCGAATGCAAAAGGGATAGAGGTCTTTGAGAGTGATGTTGAGCCAAACTCAACGCAGTTGACAAGTAGAATTAAGCCTTACCTGAAATAATCAAGATTAAGCAGGACGAGGCTCAGAGCGTCTTTCGACGTTTGGCTTTTTGATTTTTTGCAAAATGATGGCAGATAACTCTTCAATAGAACGGCTGGTAGAATCTGCCCAAGTAATATTATAATTACGCATCATTTTTTCAGCCGTGGCAATTTCATTGCGGCAATTGTCCAATGAAGCATAAAAACTATCAGGACGTCGTTCACTACGCACGGAATGTAGTCGTTCTGGTTTGATTGTCAGTCCGAAAATTTTATCAATGTGCTTTTGTAGTGCTTGTGGTAGTGTGCCACGCTCAAAGTCTTCTGGGATCAGCGGATAATTAGCGGCTTTAATACCAAACTGCATAGCAAGATAAATGCTGGTAGGAGTTTTGCCGCAACGTGAAACACCTATCAATATTACATTTGCTTCTTCTAGACCAGAGTTTGTCATGCCATCATCATGATTAAGCGTAAAGTTGATGGCTTCCATGCGCTCATGATAGCTATAGCCCATGACACTGTGAGCAATGCCTGCACCAGTCAGTGGCTCTTGACCAAGCTCCTCACCCAAAGGGTCGATAAAGTTTTTAAATAAATCGATGAAGTAGGCATTTGCTTCTTTGAGTTTGTTACGCAGGTTCATCGCCCCGAGTGACATAATGACAATCGGGCGCACTCCATCTTCTTGTGCTACTTTTTCAATGTTTTGTATTGCAGATTCAATCTTTTCCAGACTGTCTGTAAAAGGCAAACGTACTTGTGTAGATGAAGTGCGTGGAAAATGCTCCAGTAGCTTGCTGAGTGCGCCAGCAGTAATGCCCGTACCATCAGAGATAATAAATACGGTGCGATGACTCATCGTGTAACTCGGTTGCATTATTTTTTGGTTAAGCGTTGCCAAGTAGCCACTACCGTATCAGGATTAAGCGATACGGATTGTATGCCTTCGGCGACTAACCACTCTGCAAAGTCGGGATGATCAGAAGGCCCTTGTCCGCAAATACCCACGTATTT
>DHYP01000059.1:33776-34962 GCA_002414145.1 Methylophilaceae bacterium UBA5127
TCTGAGTAGCACTTTGACTGCTTCATTTCGTTCATCAAAGCCATCAGCAAGAATGCCAGAGTCACGATCCATGCCTAATGTTAATTGGGTTAAGTCGTTTGAGCCGATTGAGAAGCCGTCAAAATATTCTAAGAACTGCTCAGCAAGTAATGCGTTGGAAGGGATTTCACACATCATAATGAGGCGCAATCCGTTCTCGCCACGTTTCAAACCATTTTCTGCCATGATTTCAGTCACTGCTTTAGCTTCATCTAATGTGCGTACAAATGGAATCATAAGCTCTATGTTAGTGAGACCCATTTCATCACGAACACGCTTCATTGCTTGGCATTCCATGGCAAAGCATTCTTTGAAATCATCTGCCATGTAGCGCGCTGCTCCACGGAAACCAATCATCGGATTTTCTTCGTCTGGCTCATAGATGTCTCCACCCACCAGTTTCTTATATTCATTAGATTTAAAATCAGAAGTGCGCACAATGACTGGTTTTGGATAGAATGCCGCGCCAATCGTAGCAACACCTTCTGCAATTTTATCAATATAGAATTGCTTAGGATTTGCGTAGCCACGGGCACGATTTTTGATGGTGGTTTGAATTGCAGCTGGCATTGCATCAACATTTAAAATAGCTTTAGGGTGGATGCCAACCATGTTATTAATGACAAACTCTAAACGTGCCAAGCCAACACCGTCATTAGGTATTTGGGCAAAGCTAAATGCCATGTCTGGATTACCCACGTTCATCATGATTTTGCAAGGAGGCTTGCTGAGCGCGCTATTGCTTTGCGCACTGACTTCAAACTCAAGTGAGCCATGATAAACAAAGCCTGTCTCACCTTCAGCACAAGAAACAGTGACAATCTCACCTTCGCGAAGCACATCTGTTGCATTAACAGAGCCTACAATGGCTGGAATTCCTAATTCTCGCGCAATAATCGCAGCGTGGCATGTAACGCCGCCACGATTAGTCACCAATGCACTGGCGCGTTTCATTACAGGTTCCCAGTTAGGGTCTGTCATGTCCGCCACTAACACATCACCAGGTTGCACTTCATGCATCAATGCTGGGTCAAGTACTATACGTACTGGGCCAATGCCTACTTTTTGCGTTACTGCACGGCCTGCTACTAGTGGCTTGGCTGAATGTTTTTGTAATTTGAATGTTTCTGTTACGTTACTGGCAGCT
>DHYP01000059.1:34979-36780 GCA_002414145.1 Methylophilaceae bacterium UBA5127
GTGATTTCACAGTTTCTGGACGTGCCTGTAAGATATAAAGCTTATTATCCAAGCCATTTTTACCCCATTCAATGTCCATCGGACATCCGTAATGTTGTTCAATTGTCATGGCGTAGCTGGCCAACTCTAAAATATCGGCATCCGTGAGGGAGTAGCGATCTGATTCTGCTGGGTCTACATCCACTGTATTGGTAGATTTACCTGCTTGTGTAGCATCAGAGAATACCATTTTGATGAGCTTTGAACCCATCGTGCGGCGCACAATGGCTGGCTTGCCTTGTGCGAGCAATGGTTTGTGTACGTAAAACTCATCAGGATTGACAGCGCCTTGTACCACGGTTTCACCCAAGCCATAAGATGAAGTAATAAACGCTACATCTTTAAAGCCAGATTCCGTGTCAATGGTAAACATGACGCCAGCACAGCCAATATCTGAACGCACCATTTGCTGAATGCCTGCGGATAAAGCAACATCCGCATGTACAAAACCCTTATGCACGCGGTAAGAAATTGCGCGGTCATTATATAAAGAAGCAAATACTTCTTTAATCGCATGGTTAATGTTGTCTAAACCATGAATGTTTAAAAAGCTTTCTTGTTGACCTGCAAACGAAGCATCTGGTAAGTCTTCTGCAGTCGCTGATGAGCGTACTGCAAACGTAGTGCCAGGTGCTGAGCGTTCAATTAGTTTTACATAGTTGTTAGCAATTGCAGTTTGTAGCGCAGGTGGGAATTCTGCCTCCATAATCCATCCACGAATTTTAGCACCGCATTTTGCAAGCGCTTGTGTGTCATCTGCATTCAAAGCGTCTAATTCCGCGTTGATTTTTTTGTCTAGGCCATTTTGTGCTAAAAACTCTCTATAAGCATCGGCAGTCGTGGCAAACCCTGTAGGTACGCGTACACCCTTTGCACTTAATTGAGAGATCATTTCACCTAGAGAGGCATTTTTACCGCCTACGGAAGGCACATCACTATTACGCAAGTTTTCAAATGGAATGACATGGATAGACATACAAATCCCTTAAGTTGATTTAAAACCGTCACAAATTGATTGTTTGTTGAATGGTTTGTACTGAATATGGTTTAAACTTCTAAGCGCTTATTATGCCAAATTAGGCTAGGCATGTCACGTGACATCATTAGCCTGATTAGACTAAAACAGCTATTTATCGTATTACTAAAATTGAAATTAATTATTCATCCATTGATATGAATCATAAGCAAAATATTTCCTCAGTGTTAATTAATACAACTGCAAGGTTGCATATGGGATTTTTTGATCTTAACGGTCAAGGCGGTCGGCAATTTGGCAGTTTAGGGTTGAGTTTAGATGCGCCGAGTACTAAAGTTGAACTCACGATGGCGCAAGGTGCAGTTGAGTCGCAGCATGAGCAAGATTATGTTTTGAAAAACAAGCGTTTAGTGCTAGATTATTTAGGTATTGCTCAGAATGTTGATATTCAAGTGCTTGAGCAAGTGCCAAGACACTCTGGACTTGGATCGGGCACGCAAATGGCCTTGGCAATTGGTGTGGGGATTTGCCGTTTATTTAATCGGCATCTTAGCTTGCAAGAAATTGCACAGATAGTGGGACGAGGTGCGCGCTCTGGTATTGGTATTGGTACTTTTGCACAAGGCGGATTGGTTTTAGACGGAGGCAGGGGTAAGCATACGCAAATCCCGCCTATTATTGCTAGATATGATTTTCCTGCTTCTTGGCGTATTTTATTGATTTTTGACCATCAGAATATTGGCGTACATGGAGCAGAAGAGCATGCTGCATTTAAAATGCTGAAGC
>DHYP01000059.1:36796-37454 GCA_002414145.1 Methylophilaceae bacterium UBA5127
AGCTTTGACAGAAAAGCTATCGTATCATATTTTAATGCAGGCTTTACCTGCGTTGGTCGAAGCTGACCTTAAGCAATTTGGTGAGGCAATTGCAATACTTCAGGCTTATACGGGAGATTATTTTGCGCCGATACAAGGGGGACGTTATGCGAGTAAAAGTGTGACGCAAGTACTTGAGTATTTGCGTGAGCAAGGCACTGTCTGTGTTGGACAAAGCTCGTGGGGACCGACTGGCTTTGCGGTGTTCGAAAGCCAAATAGAAGCTGAGCGACTCACGCACCAATTAAAATTAAAATATACTGATAGTGATTTAAGCTGGTTAATTTGTTCGGCTCAAAATACGGGAGCGACTGTGATTGAACGAAATAAGCCAGAAAACACTGGTTAATTGAATAATTCCCATAGTACTTTTAAGGTTAAAGTGCTCGAGACATATACCGATATACTAAATATATTTAATTTTTAAGAGTCAACACATGAAAAAACCCAGCATACTTCATTTAATCACGGCAGCGAAAAATGCAAGCCCTTTTGACGTGAATATGGCTTTTGATGCCGGATATGAAAAAATTGTCCCCTATATTCATGTCGCTTTAGATGAGGTTGCGGCACTCACGCAAGATGCTATATTTTCTCGTAGTCCAAGCGGTATAAAGGA
>DHYP01000059.1:37464-38383 GCA_002414145.1 Methylophilaceae bacterium UBA5127
TGGTGGGCGAGATATTCATTTGGCGCTCGATATGCAGAAAGCCGCACGTGGTGCAATGTTCAAGCCTTTCGAAATTTCTACTTTTTCCGACCCTTCAGGTGCATTTACCACTGCGGCAGCAATGATGGCTAAAGTAGAAGCACATTTGCGTTTAAATCAGCAAAATCTTGGGCAGCAAACAATTGCAATTTTTGGTGCCAGTGGCACAGTTGGCTCAACTGCGGCTTTAATTGCAGCGCGTCAGGGAGCCAAGGTGAAGATGATGGCGCATAGCGATTTGGTTAGTATGCAGCGTTATGTAGACAATATGCGGCAACGCTATGATGTACAGTTGGAAGTCGTGGATGGTAGTAATGACGCGTCCAAGAAGGCTGTGTTGCAACAAGCGACAGTAGCATTGTGTGCAGCGCCAGCAGGGGTAAGAGTGTTGACACTGGAGCACTTTGCAGCGTCCACATCACTGCAAGTTGTTGCAGATGTGAATGCGGTACCACCCTCAGGTATTGAGGGTGTAGATGTCATGGCTAATGGTGTTAAAGTTGGCGATAGTAAAATTGTAGGGTTTGGTGCTTTAGCGATTGGACGTCTTAAATATGTGACGCAACATGAACTGTTAAAAAATATGCTGACCAGCGATGTGCCAGTCCATATTGATTACCATGATGCCTATAGTTATGCATGCGCGAATGCAAAGTAAGCCCACTATTATCATCGCTGCGATTTCAAGCAGACCTTATGTAAAAGCAGCAACGGAAGCTGGTTTTGAGGTGATTGCAATCGATATGTTTGCTGATATAGATACACAAAAGTTAGCAAAAAAAGTGTATCAAGTTGCTGTGTTTGAAAATCAGTTTGATCTAGAAGCGCTGTTACAGGTTTTAGAGGAAGTAAGCGCGTATCAGCCTGTAGGTTTTTGTTA
>DHYP01000059.1:38397-42198 GCA_002414145.1 Methylophilaceae bacterium UBA5127
GGGTCTGGTTTTGAGCGGCATCCTGAACATTTGAGGAAAATAGAGGCGCTGGTTCATGTATTAGGTAATAGTGCAGAATCTGTTCAGTATTGCAAAAATCCACAAAGCTTCTTTAAGTTTTGTGATGATTTGTCAATGACTTACCCTGAGACTAGTCATACTAAACCTGCTCATCATGAAGGCTGGCTGACAAAACAAATTGGCGGCTGTGGCGGTTGTCACGTGAGTCCATTAGGCGTTTTTTTTGATGAAGAAGCCAAGGGTGTCTATTTCCAAAGGCATCAATCTGGAATTGCTATTTCCTGTTTGTTTTTGGTGTGTGAAGACCAAGTTAAGGTGATTGGGTATCATGAGCAGTGGAGCAACCCACAAGACACGCTTTCTTATCAATATGGCGGGGCGGGGAGTCACATTGCATTAGCCGATTGGGTCAAATCTGATCTAGAGTCCTTTGTGAAAGAAGCCGCCAAAAAAATGGGGTTAGTGGGATTGAATAGCTGTGATGCCATTCTTGCAGACGATAAACTATACATCTTAGAAATCAACCCACGCTTAAGTGCCAGTGTGGATTTGTATACGCCTGTGGTCGGTAATTTATTTGCAGCACATGTTGCGGCGAGCAAAAAAGAAACAGTAGGTGATTTGGTTATCAGTACAACAGCCAAAGCGCATCATGTACATTATGCGCAGCATGAAATGCTCATCACAGAATCATTTAACTGGCCGCATTGGGTGTGTGATATACCAGAGGTGGGTCAGCGCATTGAAAAAAATAGGCCTTTGTGTACAGTCATCGCGCAAGCGGAAACTGCCACACAAGCTAAACAATTGGTACAAAATCGGGCGCGTCTTTTTAATTAATTTTTTGGGTCTTTCATATGAGTAATCATTCTAAAATCAGCATTAATGCACTCACCAAACCGCTTGTTGATGGGTTGCTTGATAATGCCTGTGCACTTAATTTAGCGGTATCGACCCATAGCTCTGGAGCTACTATTATTGATGCAGGGATTCAGGTAGTGGGTGGTTTGGAAGCAGGACGTCGCGTTGCTGAGATTTGTATGGGTGGCTTAGCCCATATCAGTTTACAGAATGACAGCACGTTTAAGCATTGGCCTCTAAGTGTAAAAGTGCATGCGATGAGTCCAGTGATTGCTTGTTTAGGGAGCCAATATGCAGGATGGGCGCTGTCGCATGAAAAGTTTTTCTCACTGGGCAGTGGACCTGCACGCGCCATTGCGCAACGCGAGGACATCTATCAAGAGTTAGCCTATCAGGATCAAAGTGATCAAACAGTATTGGTGCTGGAAACAGATAAAGTGCCGCCAGTGGAGGTTATCGAAAAAGTAGCGCGAGATACGCGTATCTCAGCTAATAAGTTAACTTTTATTTTGACGCCTACTAGAAGTTTGGCTGGTACTGTGCAGATTACAGCGCGTGTGTTAGAGGTCGCTTTACATAAATTGCATAGCGTGCATTTTCCCTTATCCTCATTAGTGGATGGATATGGCGTTGCGCCTATTCCTGCGCCCTCACCAGACTTTTTAACTGGTATGGGTCGAACCAATGATGCGATTTTGTTTGGTGGTTTCGTTCATCTGTATGTGAATACTACGGATGCGTCAGCCGCTGAATTAGCGCAAGCATTGCCTAGCAGTGCGTCAAAAGATTATGGACGCCCCTTTGCTGAAGTCTTTAAAGCAGTGAGTATGGATTTTTATAAGATTGATCCGCTACTGTTTTCGCCAGCAAAAGTCACCATCACTAATTTGGCAACTGGGCATAGCTTTTTTGCTGGTGAATTTAACGAAGCTTTGTTAGAAAAGTCATTTAGTTAATAAAATAATTAAAATTTAAGCTTTTTACAATGAAAATTCCCATCTTTACAGATGAGGCTGCAACGCAAGGCGGCTGGCATGGGCTTGCGTTGCGCACGGCTTTTGCGCATCGTGGTCATGAGGCAGTGTTTGTGGAGCTGCAAGATTGCATGATTGACTTGTCAGAACAAGCGCCTAAATTATTTATTCCTGATTTTGATAGATTACCTCCCGTGGCATTTGTACGCGGCGTTGCTGCTGGTAGTTTGCAGCAGGTGATAACGCGCCTTAATATTTTGCATATGCTCAAGATGCAAGGTGTCTATATTTATAATGATGCAAAATCGATAGAGCGTACTGTTGACAAAGGAATGACGAGTTTTTTACTCAAACAGCATGGTATTGCCAGTCCTGCCACCTGGGTATGTGAATCCAGACAGCTTGCACACAAAATCATCGAGACGCAAGTGACCAAGCATCAATCATTAGTTATTAAGCCACTGTTTGGATCTCAAGGTAAGGGCGTGAGAATGTTGAATGTGGAATCGCCAATGCCTTTACCAAGAGATGCATTTGTAGATGGCGTTTACTATTTGCAAAACTTGATAGAGACAGGCGAGTATCGTCATGATTACCGCGTATTTGTGGTCAATTACCAGGCTGTGGCGGCGATGCAAAGAAGTGGTGAAGGTTGGTTACATAATGTGGCACAGGGCGCAAAATGTCAGAGGGTCGCAGATCAGGAAATTTGTGATTTAGCCATACAAGCTGCTTCTGCTGTGGGCATCGATTATTGTGGCGTGGACATTATTCGTGATCAGCATGGTAAATTATGGGTGCTGGAAGTGAACAGCATTCCTGCCTGGCGCGGTCTACAGAGTGTTTGTGATGAAAATATTGCCCAAATTTTAGTGGATGACTTGCTTAGCAAATACAATGACCTATAACAGCGCACAATTAGCACAAGCGTATCAAAATGCTTGTTTAGAAGAGATCGAAGCGTTAAAGCCTGGTAACGTACATATTTATGCAGATGGTCATGATATGGTAGTACAAGATTTTATTCGCAGTGCAGAAGTCTCATCAAAAACAATTGCACAGCCAGACCTATCATTAGGTATGCGTATTTATCATAGTGTTGACGCGACTTGGCAGAGCGTCGGGTGCAATACGAATTTAGGTATCGTTTTGCTGTGCGCGCCACTGGTTCAAGCAGCTTTGATGCAAAACAATTACAGTTTGACTGACAACCTTAGGCAAGTGCTCGCAACAACAACGATCGAAGATGCACAAAAAGTATTCGAAGCTATTCAGCTCGTTAAACCTGCGGGTTTGGGGCATAGCGATCAATATGATGTCCGCGATCAAGCCCATTGCACCTTGCTGCAAGCAATGGAAGTGGCAGAATCTAAGGATATGATTGCACGTCAGTATAGCCATGGTTTTGATCAGGTATTACATGAGGCTTTGCCCTGTTATCAACAGGCTTTGCTAGCATGGGAGCGCCCAGCATGGGCAGCAACTGCGATGTATCTTTATTGGTTATCGCATTATCCAGACAGCCATGTACAACGTAAGTATGGTGAAAAAGCTGCCCAACAACTGCAGAAAGAGGCTATTGTACATGCCGAAGCATATGCCAAACATGCAAATCCCAAACAATATTTGCCTCAGTTGATGCAATTTGATCAAGACTTGAAAGCGCGTGGTATCAATCCTGGTACCAGTGCCGATTTGACGGTCACCACTTTACTCCTGCATCGCATAATTACCTAAGCAACGTTTTGCTGTTTTAATGTAGTTAATAAAAATTAACATATTGATTCCACTAGTTATTAATATTATATGTGACAATGCAGTCGCAGAAATTGTTAAATGGTGATGCAATGAAAATCATGTTCCTAGAAGATAATCGCGAATTTGCAAGTGGAATTGTGGCAACGTTACAGGCAGAAGGGCACGAAGTGCATCATTTTGTCTCTGG
>DHYP01000059.1:42220-45550 GCA_002414145.1 Methylophilaceae bacterium UBA5127
GTTTAAAGGCCTTAAATCAAGATCAGTTTGATGTTGCACTATTGGATTGGGAAGTGCCCGATATGAGCGGCACAGAGGTGCTTGCACATCTTAAGATTAAGGGCATTTATCCACCTGTGGTTTTTTTGACGGGTAGAGATGCAGAAGAAGACGTGCTGGCCGTGATTGACTCTGGGGCAGATGATTACATTGTTAAACCGCCTAATGCTAAAATTCTCATAGCTAGAATCAATGCCTTACATCGTCGTGCTAATCCTAAGCTGGCCGCCACCAATCAAGTCGAGTATGGACATTTGAATATTGATTTTATTAAAAGAAAATTTGAGATTGATGCGAAACCAGTGAGGCTGACTGAGAAAGAATGTGATTTGGCGATTTACTTTTTCAGTCAAATTGGTGTCCTACTTTCAAGAGCACATCTTACCAAGGTGGTTTGGGGTACTTCACCAGATATTGACACCCGTACCATAGACGTCCATGTCAGTCATTTGCGTAGTAAGCTTAAGCTACTGCCACAATTTGGCTGGCGTTTGATTTCAGTTTACCATCAAGGCTATCGTCTAGAAAAGTTGGAATAATCATTTTATGTTGTTGCGTACAATTTTGCAGTTGTTTAGCAAGTATTTTGCATGGGTGGTGATACTTGCTTTAGTGCAACCATTTTTTGTTGCAGCACAAGAAGTGATGTGGCGCTATACGGTGCGCCCGGGTGATAATCTAATCAACTTAGGTAAGAAACATTTAGTTAGTCCAGATACTTGGCGTGAAGTGCAGCGTATCAATCAAATTAAAAATCCATATCGTATACCTGTAGGAACTGTGCTACGTGTTCCGTTAACGTTAGTAAAGCAGTCGGCCGCGACTGCGGAAGTTATTTTTGTCTCTGGAAAAGTACTCATCCAACAGTCTTCAGGTCAAGAAGCGCCTGCCATTGCTGGGCAAAAATTAGCTGCAGGCACTCAACTCTCCTCTCACGATAAAAGCAAGTTAGTGATTCGTTTTGCTGATGGGACAACGGCTACGATGGGCTCTAATTCAATATTAGTGCTTGATAGTTTGAGTTTGTACAGTGGTGGCGTGATGGTCGATACTAAGTTGCGATTACAACAAGGGCAAGTTGAAACGCATGCTAATCCTCAGCATGCTGATGGTAATCGTACACAGATTATTACACCTACTGCTATTGCTGCAGTTCGCGGTACGGAATTCAGAGTCATGACCAACCAGAACGCTACAACGCAAGAAACGCTAGATGGTCAAGTCGCCTTCTCAGCTTCTGAGCAAACTGTGAACGTAGATAAAGGTTATGGTAGTTTGGCAGAACTAGGCAAGCCACCGTTGATACCAGTTGCTTTATTAGCGGCAGTTAATACTAACGGTATGCAAACCTCTTTTGAAGTATTGCCTGTGCAATTTAGTTTGCCAACGCTATCAGGCTCAGTGATTTGGGAAGGTGAAGTGTCGAGTGATGTAGCGTTTAATCAAGTTGTTGCAGAATCCACTAGTAGTGGAGGAGAAATTGTTTTTGGTGATCTTCCCAATGGGCATTATTTTTTAAAGATACGTGCTAAAGATCAATATGGTATTGCTGGTTATGATGCGATACATCCGTTTATCGTACGCGCCAGACCTTTTGCGCCAGATTTAACTTCGCCACCGTCAAATAGTGTGGTACGAGAGAGTCAGCCAGAGCTGATCTGGCAGCAAGTGGTAGATGCACATCGCTATGTAGTTCAGTTGTCGAAAGATATAGACTTTAAGCAAATTATTGAAGCACAGCAAACTGATAAAACGATGATTAAACTACATTATTCGTTAGAAGCAGGTGAGTATTACTGGCGCGTAGCAAGCGTGAGGCAAAACCAAGAGGGGCCTTTTGCTAACACTGGTCAATTTACATATAAACCTACGCCACCAATACCAGATATGAGTCAATTAAAAGTAAAAGTGATGCAAAATCGTGTCTATGTCGACACGTTGCCATCGCCAATAGGGCTGACATATGAAGTACATTTGGACAATGATCGGAATCATCAAAAAGACGTATGGGTTGGTAAGAGGTTGCCAGCACAATTTAGTTTTTTGTTGAAAGAGTATGGTAAACAAACGTTGTACATTCATTATCTAGACAGTGATGATGTCATCGGGCCACCTGCTGTCTACGAATTTTACGCATACCCGCAATAGTGTTTGGCATTACCTTAAAGCGGCTACAACTCAATGATATCGCATCGGCAGCACTCATTCTTTTAGCATTGTCTTTGGTCATACAAGTGACACATCTTTTTGATCGTGTCGATAACCTTGTTTTCGATCTTGGACAAAAGTTGATTACAACACCCGCCCCTGATGACATTGTTTTAGTGGTGATAGACCAAAATAGTCTGTCGCACTTAGGTCGCTGGCCATGGTCTAGAAATACACATGCAGCATTACTCAATCGATTAAAACAAGAGCATCCTGCTGTAATCGGCTTAGATATTATTTTTTCTGAGGCTGATCAAAGAGACCCAATGGCAGATAGCCTGCTAGCTCAAGCAATTAAAGACTCTGGAAATGTGGTGCTTCCAGTGTTGATGGAAACGACACGTACTAACGGACAAATTATTGAAACATTACCTTTGCCAGCCTTAATGGCACATGTAGCAGATGTAGGTCGCGTTCACACCGAGCTTGATGATGATAGCATTGCGCGCAGTGTTTATTTATATGAAGGCTTAGGATCTCCAGCGTGGCAATTGTTTGCGCAAGCCATTGATAACGTTTCTAAAAATAAACCGAGTCAGAATCGTTTTGAATCAGGCGCTACAGGCAATGCAGAGGCAAGTTATGCACTTTTTAGAAAAGATCAGCGCAGGGTAAATTTTTTAGGGCCACCAGGCCATTTTTTACGGATTTCTTATGTGCAAGTGCTAAATGGGGAGTTTATTAAAGGGCTGTTTGAAAATAAAATTGTTTTAGTTGGCGCGACTGCATTGGGGATGAATGATTTATTGACTACACCCGTTTCTGGCTTGGGATTGCCTATGTCTGGAGTCGAGTTTCATGCTAATGTGCTGGAGTCTATTCGTAAGCATCAACTTATACAATTTTCTCCCGTATGGTTGACGACGATTTTGGTGATGATTGTGGCCGTGTTGCCGTTACTATGGATGCCTAAACTGTCTGCATTGTGGGCATTTCTAAGTACCTTGTGCTTTATGATGTTGATTACAATATTTTCAGGACTGTTGCCTAAACTGATAGGCGTATGGATACCACCCTCTGCCGCATTAGTTTCGCTATTACTGGCCTACCCAATCTGGAGTTGGCGTAAATTGGAAGCAGCAC
>DHYP01000059.1:45564-53276 GCA_002414145.1 Methylophilaceae bacterium UBA5127
GAAAATTCTTGGACTTCGAACTTGAATATCTAAAGCAGAATCTTGTTGCATTACCTACGCATGCGGGTGGCGTAAGTTTGGACGGCTATGATAAATTTGATACGCGTATTGCCCAAGTCAGGATAGCATCGCAACAGTTAAGATTTTTACAAAATGATCGAAAAGAAACACTGGCATTTATCTCTCATGATTTGCGTGCACCGCTTGCGAGTGCCTTAATGGCATTAGAACAGGAATCTAGACTATCCACTCGATTGCATAAGTCTTTATCACAAGCACTGAGTCTTGCAGAGGATTTTTTGCAGGCATCACGGGCGGAAATGATCGAAGTGAGCAGTTTTAATGAAATAGACTTCGCTGGCTTAGTTCATCAGGCAGTCGATGATGCGTACGATGCGGCCATCCTGAAAAGTATTGTGCTTCAACGAGAGATAGTCGAAGGCATCGTTTGGGTAAGGGGCAACTTTGGTTTACTGCATCGTGCTTTGCTGAATTTGATTTTAAATGCAGTTAAGTATAGTCCCCCAGATGCATTGGTGGTCATTTCACTTCAGGTTAATCAAGATAAAACAATGGCGACATTTTCTGTGATTGATCATGGGCCAGGTATTCCGTTCGAAGAGCAAGCAAGATTATTCAAGCGGTTTTCAAGGATTAAAAGCCACGAGAAAATAGCTGAAGGTGCAGGGTTGGGCCTCTACTTTGTGCGCACCGTCACAGAAAAGCATCAGGGTACCATTCAAGTACAAAGCGATTTAGGTCAGCCGACAAAATTTAGTATGCATTTGCCCATGACTGGCTTTTTATCTCACGACTATTAAAATTGAGTCGACAGTGTGATGTAGCTGCATAGCGATTTGAATAGTTGTAATAACTTGTTCATGCATCTCAAAAAAATTAAGATATAATGCTAAGGTTAATTTTGTAACACACTCAAGATTCACTATTATAAGGAGGATGCAATGGCAAATTTATTAGACCAATTGAAAGCAATGACTACAATCGTGGCAGATACCGGTGACGTAGAGGCAATTAAAAGCGTTAAACCAGTCGATGCGACAACAAATCCATCATTAGTATTAAAAGCAAGCCAATTACCACAATATGCTCCTTTGATTGAAACTGCAATCGCTTACGCGAAAGCACAAGGTGGCTCTAAGGCACAACAAATTGACAATGCGGCTGACAAATTAGCCGTGTTGATTGGAACGGAAATTACTAAAGTAGTTCCAGGCCGTATCTCTACTGAAGTAGACGCACGCTTGTCTTTCAACTTAGATGCAATGGTGGCAAAAGGCCGTAAATTGATTCAGCTTTACGCAGATTCAGGCGTGAGTAAAGACCGTGTGTTGATCAAGTTAGCATCAACATGGGAAGGTATCAAAGCTGGCGAAATATTAGAAAAAGAAGGTATAAATTGTAATCTCACATTGTTGTTTGGTTTCGGCCAAGCCCGTGCATGTGCAGAGGCTGGCGTATTCTTGATTTCACCATTCGTTGGCCGTATTTTAGACTGGTACAAAGCAAAAAATCCAGGTACAGAATACACACAAGAAACTGACCCAGGTGTAGTTTCTGTGCGTGCAATCTACCAATACTACAAAGAGCACGGATACAAAACAGTAGTGATGGGCGCTTCATTCCGTAATACTGGCGAGCTCATCGCGTTGGCTGGTTGTGACCGCTTGACTGTTTCACCAAATCTATTACAAGATTTGGCAGCAACTGAGGGTACTTTGGTTCAGGTGTTGAAAGATGGCGGTAAAACAAAAGAAGCACCAGCTAAAATGACAGAAGAGCAGTTCCGTTTCGAATTGAACCAAGACCCAATGGCTACAGAGAAATTGGCAGAAGGTATCCGCGGTTTTGTGACAGACCAAAACAAACTAGAGGCTGCATTAAGCGAAAAACTTTAAGTCATTCTAAAGCACTGACTGACCATACCCCCCAAATGGGTAGTATGGTCAGAATTTTAGTGTTTTGACATTGACATAATGAGGCTGGGCACTTACCATAAGCGTCCAGCTTAAATTCAGTAGTAAGCTAATTTTAGCGATATAGAAAATATTTATTCACTTTGGAGAAAAAACATGGCTCAAACCCAAATGGCATTAGATTCACTAGACTTTGACGCAACAGTTGCTTTAGCAGCTACAGTTGCACCACACGTTGACATTCTTGAAATTGGTACACCATGCATTAAGCACAACGGTATCAAATTGTTAGAGACATTGCGCGCTAAATTCCCAAACAACAAAATCTTAGTTGACTTAAAAACAATGGACGCTGGTTTTTACGAAGCTGAGCCATTTTACAAAGCTGGTGCAGACATCTGTACAGTGCTAGGTTGTGCTGATATTGGTACAATCAAAGGCGTAATTGATGTTGCTAACAAATACGGCAAAAAAGCACAAATCGACTTAATCAACGTTGCTGATAAAGAAGCACGCACTAAAGAAGTTGCTAAATTAGGTGCACACATCATTGGTGTACACACTGGTCTTGACCAACAAGCTGCTGGCCAAACTCCATTTGCTGACTTAGCAATGGTTGCTGGTTTGAACTTAGGTTTAGAAATCTCTGTTGCTGGTGGCGTTAAAGCCGGTACAGCTGCTCAAGTACGTGACGCTGGCGCAACGATTATTGTTGCTGGTGCTGCTATCTACGGTGCTGCTGATCCTGCTGCGTCTGCTGCAGAAATCACAAAAATCGCTCACGGTTAATTCCAATTTCATCAATAAGTAATTATTGATATGAGCAAATAAAATCCCGACCCAGTAATGTGTCGGGATTTTTTATTTATCGCAAAATTTTTAAGGGACAAATGAGATGGATCATCAACAGTTTATTTTAGATAACTTAACACGCATTTTAAATGCTACGGATAAAAGCAAAGCTGGCGAATTACTTAAATTAGTAGCTGAAGCGGGCAGCACATTTATTGGCGGTGCGGGTCGCTCATTATTAGTTTCACGCTTCTTCGCCATGCGCTTAGTGCACTCTGGATACAGTGTTTACATGGTAGGTGAGGTAGTGACGCCTGCCATTAAAGCAGGTGATTTATTGATTTTAGTTTCTGGCTCTGGTGGCACAGCAACATTATTACCTTTTGTGAAAAAAGCAAAAGAAGTGGGCGCTAAGTTAGCGGTTATTTCAATGAAAAAATCATCTGCGATGGCTGATGTGGCTGATTTGGTTGTGCAAATTGGTCAAGATGACAGCTTCCCACTAGTCAAAGGGATGCCAATGGGCTCACAATTTGAACTTTCAACGTTGGTATTCTTAGAAGGTGCTATTTCTGAGTTAATTCATGCTAAAGGTTTAACGGAGGAGGGCATGCGTGCAATTCATGCCAATCTTGAGTAAGCACTGAGGCTTCATCGAAAATGCCTGAGAATTTCTCAGGCATTTTTTGTTTTAAAAGGCTATGCTTGCAAGGTTTCTAATTCGTGATGCCCCAGTTGTTTTAAATGCAAAGCGGTAGCAATTAAGGCACCGTGTATTTGATGTGATTTAAGCAAAAATAAATCATCTATATTTCTAATTCCTCCCGCTGCGTAAATACGATGCTGAGGTTTGATTGGTAACGCTTTAAAAATTGAAGTATCCGCACCAGCGTTTGCGCCTACTTGTGTCAATGACATCACAATAATGTCATTTGGCCAGTTTAAAGCAGTTTCTAAAAGTTCGATGGGGCCTTGATAGCCGTTTGCCATAAAGTCTAATGACAGGCAGAATGGTCGTTTTAGTTTGTCAGTAGCATTTAGATATGCGTTGAGATTATTAAAGTTTTCAGTACCAAGTATGGGCTTTACCAGCTTACGTACATTGTCAAAATATGAGTCGAAAATATTTAGCCCAGCATCTAACCATAGCTGAAGGTGTGGAAACTGCTCCAGTATTTCAAGAATTACCCGATGATTAAAACGATCCTGCTGATGCTGCTGAATTGCATTTAAATCTGCAATATATAAGGTTTTAAATGGATAAACATCCATAAATCCTTTTACAATATCGATTGGTTTGCTAGAAGAAGAAAGTCTTGAGACGATAGGCTGATAGCGTGTTCGTTCGCCTTTGATGGCATGCACAACCACGCCATTCAGTAAGTCCATGACAGGGATAATATGCACAATCCATTACCTTTAAAATTACTTGTTTGCGAGTTTATCACTGGTGGTGGACTCATGGGTGAAGAGATTCCGACGAGTTTAGCTAAGGAAGGGCTGTTGATGCGAGATGCACTACTTGGCGATCTCAGCACAGTCAGTAACTTAACGTTGATCACAACATTTGATCAGCGCTTTTCACCTTTTCCGCATCACGCATTACAGAGTATTCAGATTGATGAAAAGACAGATGTGTGGTTACTTTGGGAGTCCCTGATAGATCAAGTGGATGCGGTATGGTGGGTGGCACCAGAAACCAATGATATTTTATATCGTTTAACACAACTGACCGTTTTGAAAAATAAACGAGTCATTGGCTCAGGTGTAGACGCCATCGCAATTACGAGTAAAAAAGACTTAACTGCACATACATTAAGTGAGTCAGGTATACCGAGTATTCCTGCAACTAGGTATCAATCTTGGCATGATTCGCAATATTGCCGTTGGTTAGTTAAACCCAATGACGGAGCGGGGTGTGAAGATACTTATCTGTTTGAGTTGCCAGAACAAGTCCATCAGTGGTTTGAGTCGAATCCTGAAAAGCAGTTAAGTTATGTTATTCAGCCTTGGATAGAGGGTGTTGCTGCTAGTATGTCAGTATTGGCATATGAGAACACTGTAGAGGTGTTAAGTTGCAATGAGCAGTTGATCGTATTCAAAGCTGAGGGTACTAAGAAAAAGTTGAGTTATGCGGGAAGCCGTGTCAATCATATGGTGGATTACAGCCAAGCTTTTATTGATTTGGCGCGTCAAATTCAGCAATCTATCCCTGATTTGCAAGGTTACTATGGTGTTGATGTTGTGATTCATCCTGAAAATCTACAGTCCATGACGGTGGTGGAAATTAATCCTAGGTTAACCACGAGCTATGTTCGATTAAAAGAAGCAATGAATACTAATCCAGCTCAGTTAATTTTGGATGCTTTAACGCAAAAAAACTTTGCGATGCCTAAGTTTGAGTATTTAAAGGTGGCATTTTATGTATGATCAAATGCCAATGTTAATTGGTTGGGATATCGGAGGAGCACATCTTAAAGCCGCTCTTGTAGATGAGCGAGGTCAGGCGATAAAAGTATTTCAGTTATCGTGCCCATTATGGAAAGGCACCACTGAGCTTGTGTCTGCAATGCAACGTATGTTAAAGCTGATGGAGGCCAGTGATGTACAGCATGTAGTGACCATGACGGGTGAGTTGGTGGATTATTTCCCTAATCGTCAAACTGGCGTACGTGAGATTAAGCACGTTGTAATTAGTTTGCTAGGAGAAGAGGTCAGATTTTATGCGGGACAATTAGGGTTCATATCCGCAGAGGAGGTGGATAGCAATGCTTTGCATATTGCTTCAATGAATTGGCATGCGAGTGCAAGTTTTGTAGCAAAGCATGTGCAAGATGCACTTTTTATAGATATAGGTAGCACGACAACAGATTTAATACCAGTTCAAGCGAAGCAATTAATGAATCAGGCAACGACTGATGCTGACCGTATGGCATCCAATGCGCTCATCTATACGGGAGTGATACGCACACCGTTAATGGCCATCGGGCAGAAAATTACTTTTAGGGAAAAAAGTTACCATGTAGCCGCTGAGCATTTTGCGACAAGCGCAGATGTGTATCGTTTATTAGGCCAATTACCTGAATGTGTTGATATCGCAGAAACTGCAGATGGTCAAGGTAAAACCATGTCAGAGACAGCAAGACGGATTGCACGCATGATAGGGTATGATGTAGATGATGCCTCTATGCAAGATTGGATGGCACTGGCCGAAGCGTTTAAAGCATTGCAGATGTATCAGCTTAGACAAGCAGTCATGCAATATACGCAAAATAACTCTGTCGTCTTAGTGGGTGCAGGTGTTGGTGATTTTTTGGTTAAGGAGATAGCGACCGTGTTGGAGTGCACTTACTTGAATGTGATAGATATGATACAGGCAGAAGAGCGCACTACATTACAAAATGCTGCAATTTGCTTTCCAGCTTATGCCTTAGCGTGTTTGGCGATTGATGATGGCAATCATTAAATACGAACTACCTTATTTTCATGATAGTGCGCGTTTATTTGCGTGTATTAAACACATGCATTGGCCTATGTTTTTGGATAGTGGTCAAGCACTTAATCCAGAAACAAAGCAACCTGGTAGCCAGTTTGGACGATACGATATTTTGGTAGCAGAGCCAGTGATGACCTTTGTTACAGAAGGGCCAACTACCACGATTACTGAAAATGGGGAAGCTGTCAGCTCTAAGGAAGATCCATTTACACTTATAAAATCAACTTTAAAAAGATATACAGCAGAAAAAAGCAATTATCCGTTTGCTGGGGGCGCGTTAGGTTATTTTGGATATGATTTAGGTCGGCATATTGAATCATTACCAAGCATAGCAATGGACGACACACAAGTACCTGAAATGATGGTGGGTATATACGATTGGGCTGTGGTGGTGGATCATCGGGGAAAACGCACTAGTTTAGTATCGCATGGCTTTCATATGTCAAAGGAATATTGGCAAAAACTTTGTGCATTATTTGAGCAGGTGATACCAGAGCAGCAGACAAAATTTAGTGTGGACACTCCAGTATATTCTAATTTTGATTTTGCAGGATACCAATATGCCTACAATAGGGTACTAGATTACATTCATGCGGGCGATTGCTATCAAGTGAACTTGGCGCAAAGGTTTTCAGCAAGAGTACATGGTGATAGCTGGGTGTGTTATCAAAAATTACGTGAGCTGAGCCCAGCGCCGTTTATGGCTTATATGGATTTGGTTTATGGACAGCGTAAATCGATCAAAATACTTTCTGCGTCACCTGAACGGTTTTTGCAGCTGGTCGACAATATGGTCGAAACCAGACCGATTAAAGGCACTAGACCACGTTTCAGCAACCCGAAGCAAGACTTGGGTAGCGCAATCGAGTTACTGACGAGTTTTAAAGATCGTGCGGAAAATGTGATGATTGTTGATTTGCTTAGAAATGACTTAGGCAAAGTGTGCGATATTGGTAGCATTAAAGCAGACAAGTTGTTTAATTTACAGAGCTTTGCCAACGTACATCATTTGGTAAGTTTTGTGGCTGGAAGACTCAATCCAGCATACTCTGCAGTTGATTTGTTGCGTAGTTGTTTTCCGGGAGGATCTATTACAGGTGCACCTAAATTACGAGCGATGCAAATAATAGAAGAGCTAGAGCCACATAGAAGAGGTGTATATTGTGGTGCAATCGGCTATATTGGATTTGATGGCGAGATGGATACCAGCATTTCGATTCGTACGGCGGTGATTATTGACGGCGGCATTTTCTTTCATGCTGGTGGCGGGTTGGTTGCCGACTCAAATTTGGAAAAAGAATTTAAAGAAACCTTAGATAAAGCCTCTAATTTTTTAACGACTATGCAGTATTTTATGGAGTAATGAATCATTGGATTTCTGATGAATTTTAAAAAATACGCATGTTTAAGTGCGAATATTGCTAGTATTAATTTGTAAGTTTAGGAGCAACGTCGTATTGCTGAATTAGCCGATTAGCAATATTGGAAGG
>DHYP01000059.1:53316-53651 GCA_002414145.1 Methylophilaceae bacterium UBA5127
TTAGCCTTCTGGGTTCAGTTGAGCTTGTGCGATGGCTTAACCTTGTGGCGCAACATGGGGATGGAAAGGTGATTGTTGTACCAGGGGGCGGTATTTTTGCGGATGCTGTCAGGCAATCACAGCAAATGCTTGAGATGAGTGAAGCTTGTGCCCATCATTTGGCGGTGTTGGCAATGAATCAATTTGGACGATTATTAATTGATTTATCACCCGATTTGGCTACGGCGAGTAGCGAGCTGGAAATTGCAGAGCGTAGCTGGCAGCATAGAGGAATTGTGTGGATGCCAAGTCAAATGGTGCTTGCCGATACTGAAATTGCACATAGCTGGGATGTT
>DHYP01000059.1:53703-60137 GCA_002414145.1 Methylophilaceae bacterium UBA5127
CAAAATTCATGCAGAAAAACTGATATTGGTAAAATCTAGAAAACCTGATGTGAACGTTAATTTACACGGGATGGTTCAACAAGCGTTGGTTGATCGTGCCTTGCCGATGTATTTAAAAGAGAGTCCTTTTGAATGCTGGATTGTAGATAAGACTGATCATACTAGCTTTTCAACTGGGTTTAATGCGAATGCGTTGTCAAAAATTGGGCATCTGGTGAGTCCCAGTGTTGGTTTACCCAGTTAATGCTGAACCTGTTTTTCAAACCGACCAAAATGTAACATGATGGTCGGCAGTATCAGTAAGTTTAATACGGTGGATGTGATTAATCCCCCAACAATAATCGTCGCCATCGGGCCTTCGATTTCTCTGCCAGGCTGACCGCTTCCTAATGCTAGTGGAAGCAGTCCAAGTGCCGTCACTAATGCAGTCATCAATATAGAAGGTAGTCGTTCAGTTGCGCCTCTAATACAGGTTTCTAAATTCCACAGACAGTGTTCTTGATCTATTAGATGTTGAAAATGCGACACCATCATAATGGAATTCCGCAGTGTAATACCAAATAAAGTGACAAACCCCACTAAAGAGCCTAATGAAATCCAGCCACCAGTGAACAGTACCGCCAATACACCGCCAATCAGTGCAAAAGGTAAATTGGCAAATGTGAGTAGTAAGTTACGTAATCGGCCAAACGCAATGTATAGCATGAGAAATATCGCAACACCTGCAATCAGCGAGTGTACGATTAGATCCTCTCTCGCTTGAGCGTTAGCTTCCGCTTCACCTGTGAATTCTAGGTAGTTGTCTTTACTGGGCTTGAAGTCTTGATGAATACGCTTTTTTAATTCGCGCGTAAAGCTTTCTTGATCACGCTGATGCACATTGGCAGTGACGGTTTGGATGCGCTTGGCGTTGGCGTGCAGTATTTTAGAGCGTCCATTTTCTTCGTTTAAGAAAGCAACGTCTTTGAGATGTAAAAGCTTACCCTCTGGATTAAAGAGTGGAATATTATTGATGTCGTTAAGGTCATCACTCGCTTCTTGATTTAATTTAACAGCCAAACCAACTACATGGTTGCCTAAGTATACTTGCGTAACAGGCACGCCTTCATAAGCGGCGCGAATAGTATCCAGAATATCGGTAGGGTGGAATCCCCACAGCGCAAGTTTGTCTGGCCTGAGTCTAATGATAATTTCAGGGGTGCCTGCAGGGGATTGCACCAGTACATCTTTAGCACCTTTGATTTGTGAGAGTATGCTTGCAATTTTTTGTGCGTCACTATCGAGCGCATCCAAATCTTGACCATAAATATTGATGACAGTACTGGCTGAATATCCTGAAATAGTCTCTTCAATACGCTCAGTTAAAAAAGTATTGATTGCAAAATTAGCGCCAACAAATCCCACTTCGGCAACGCCATCGTGATCTTTATCTTCTAAATCACCTGCAAGTGCTTCACGTATATCTTCAAGAATCCTGTTCTGCGCCTCTCCCGATAAGGTACCAATCTCAATTTCAAACTCACTATAATGGGTGCCAAAAGTATCTGCACCATTTTGGGCACGACCTACCCATTGGGTAACGGATTTTACGCCTTGAATATCACGCAGCATTTTCGACACTTGATTGCCTAAACGTAATGACTCCTGTTCGGAGGTGCCAGGCATTGCAGTCATGTGCATAATAAAGTGACCTTCATGCAGTGCTGGGATAAATTGACTCTTGAATAATGGTACTAAGCCTAGCCCCATGGCAATTAAGATGAGGCTCACAAATGTCACAATCTTGTAATGTTTTTCAATTGCGTAAAGTAAACGCACGTAATGATGCTTGATCCATTTGATGATAGGTGAGTCTTCTGTTTCGAGTTTTGCACGACCCAGCATGAGATAGCACAACGCAGGTGTGAGGGTTAGCGCTACGATTAAAGAGGCCATAATGGCGGTGATATAAGCAATGCCTAGCGGCGCAAATAGCTTTCCTGCTACGCCAGAGAGCGTCAACAAAGGCATGAAAACGAGCGCCACAATAATGGTTGCATATACGACAGAGCTACGGACTTCCATGGATGCCTGATACACCACCTGAAAAACAGAACTGGGTTGGGCTAAGGCTCTATTCTCACGTAATCTTCTGAAAATGTTTTCAGTGTCGATAATCGCATCATCTACCACTTCCCCTAATGCAATTGCCAGCCCACCTAATACCATGATATTTAAACCGATTTTGTAGTAACTCATGACTACAATTGCAGTTAACAGTGAAAGTGGGATGGCTGTAGCAGAAATGAATGCGGTGCGTACATTGAATAAAAAAACAAATAAAATTGAAATGACCAATGTTGAACCAATCAGAATGTCAGCTCTTACGCTGTCAATCGCTGTTTCGATAAAATTGGCAGGTCTGAACAAATCATGATGTACTGTGACATATTGTCCATTTAAGCTGGGTTCAAGCGCTTTGATTGCCGCTTCAATTTTTTGCGTTACTGCATGTGTGTTAGCACCGAGCTGTCCTTGTACTGATAGGTAGATGCCTGTTTGTCCGTTGATAGAGGCCGCACTAATCGAAGGGGCAGCCCCTTCAGTAATATGTCCAATATCACCTAATTGAATAGGGTGGCCATCTCTGTGTACGATGATTGCTTTTGCTAATACTTCTGGCGTAGTGGCTTGGCCTTGGGTATTAATAATAATACGCTGATTGTTGTTTTGGATATAACCTGCGCCACTCACGCCAGTTGCTTTTTGCGCAGCATCAACCACATCACTGATGTTGAGTCGGTATTTGATTAACTTATCTGGATCAATCTGTATTTGAAACTGACGAACTTCACCACCAAAAATATTCACATCAGCAACTCCAGGTATTGATAGTAAATGCGGTGTCACTGTCCAATCAGCAATAGTACGCAACTCCATAAGATTCAAGGTTTTTGATGTGATACCAAATCCGTAGACAGTGCTAGCAGATGAGGTGAGTGGGGTAATGTGAGGCGTAATGCCTCTTGGTAGTTGTTGAGTGAGTGTACTTAAGCGTTCTGCGACAATCTGCCGGTCTCGATAAATATCGGTGCTTTCATCAAAGATTACAGTGACGATAGAGAGTCCAGGGATGGACTGGGAACGCAAGTTGATTACGCCTACAGATCCTGCAATGCTGGTTTCAATAGGCTGTGTGACTAGCGATTCTACTAATTCTGTTGAGAGTCCGGGAGATTCTGTCTGAATAATAATTTGCGTAGGCGAGAATTCTGGGAATACATCTAAATTGCTGCGTGTTAAGCTGTACAAGCCATAGAGTACGATTAATGTGGCTAGCCCAATGATGACGCCATTAAACCGAATTGAAAAACGTACAATAGCTGACATCATGATGTTAGCATAGTCTTCATGATAGTTTTGATCTCACATTTTACGCATTTCATTTTGCGCTTTGATGGGGATTGCATATCAATCCTCATTTTCATTTTTAATCAAATACTTAAACTCTTCAGATAACAACAGTTGCGCACCACTCGTGACGATTTCAAACTGAGGGGAAAGATCCTGATTAAACCAGCCATCTCCAACCTCAGTATCGGTTTTGATGGGAATGCGTGTGAATAAATCATTTTTTTGTTTTTGATAAATCCAAGACTTGCCATCGTGCCAGACGACTGCGCTATTCGGGATAATCACCCCTGAAGATTTTGATGCGTCTGTACCTTTGGGAATTGCGTTTACGCGCATGCCAACACGCAGGGATTCAGCTGGTGCGCTATAGTAAAAGGTTTTACCTAATCCACTTGCATCAGATTTGCTGGCTGGAGAAATGTATGTGGCTGTAATGGGAGAGACTTGCTCACCAAGCGGGGTAATGTAGAGAACAGAATCTTTATCTGGTGTGCCCATGCCAAGCGGTAGACTAATTTGCACCAATACATTTTTATGAGCAAATAAGCGTGTTAAATGCTCAGAAGTTGCGTTACCTACAATCAAGTTTGAAAGCGCATTTCCCCATTGTGCCCTGAGACTAGATTCTAAATTACCGAGCTGAGATTTAATGGCCATAATCTTGGCGTTATCTGCATTGATTGTTGCGAGCGCATCCTGCACACTTATATCAGACACATTCTTATCATCATCATTGAGTGCTTTTAAGCGCTGATATTGTGTCACGTGATGGCTGTTGCCACTTTCGGCGAGCCTAAGTTCAGCTTGAAGGTTCACGTATTGTGTTTTGGCTTCTAATAATGGATCAATCGTCACAACAGTACCCAGCGCCTTAGCTTCGTTGTGGAAACTCGCTGGCTTAAGTTTGGACGTATATATCCCACTATTTTTTTGTGTATTCGCATTTAGCTGTACTGTGCTAGTCCCGTCTTTGATAGCGACGCGAAGCGGACTTTCAATCTCCTCTTCATGCGCTTTTTGATAGGTTTCGTATTCGTCCTGGCCATAGAAGATAAGCGTCCATAACAGCAGGACAATCACAATGGCCTGTATACATATCACTAACGTTAGTTTTTTGTTCATTTGAGTGTTCAATGCTCTGTAGCGTTAATATCCATTTTACTGGATGAATCATATAAAGGACGCTGCATGATATTCTCAATCAGTGCTTGTGAACGCAATAATTCATATTGTAATGTACATACCAATTGCGCAGATGTAACTAAATTTAGATGGGCTTGTGTGATGTCTACACGATCAAGTAAGCCAGCATTAAATTGTTTTTGTATCTTCTGAGTATAGATCAGTTGCGACGCATGTTCTTTTTCTGCTTGGGTCAGTTTGTATTTTACGGCCTTATATCGACTATACGCTTCTGCTAGGTCACCAATAATTTTGGCTTGAAGCGCTTCAAATTGTGCACCTTCAACTGCACGTAGCTGCTCAGCCGCTTTAATTTGAGCTGGAGATTGATTAGTCAAGTTAAGCAGGCTAGCAAAACCTAGCGACCAAATGCGGTCACCAAACTCAAAAGCGATTCCTGGGGAGAGTGAAATGTCAGGAATTTGTTTTGCGATTTCTAATTTGATTTTCGACTCTGCAACAGCGTATTGAGCAAGACTTCGACGTATATCGATGCGATTAAGTAAAGCGCTTTGTTGTAAGTTAGATTGTGCCTGTGTATCGGACAGCACGCGGTCTTGTAATAAAAGTGTTGATTCTATTTCGAATGGCGCGAGAGGAATCGCTGAAAATGGTGTGAGTGTGAGACCTGCATCCGTAGCCAATTTGGAAAGTAGTTGGGTAGTTTTTGCCTGTTCATTTAGCAAATCAGATTGACTTTTTTGCGCATTCAGTTTGACTTGAGCATTTTCAACGCTAGATGCTAAGCCTTTTTCCAGTCTTTTTTGATAAAGTACAGTGAGTTGTTGCTGAATTGTATTCTTGCTTTGTAATTGCGCAATAGTGGCTAAATTTTCATAATAAGTAATCAGATCAAGTGTGAGCTGCTGACGCAGCTTCCATGCGGTTTCTGCGACATCCATACGCGCAGCTTCAATGAGGTTTTGAGCGATCTCGGCACGCACCTCTTTTTTGTGCGAGGTGTCAACAGGAATTTCCAGCTGCAAACCATATGCCCAAGGATTCAGGTCACCATTCGCCTGATTGCTATGTGAAAGATGCCCATTAACGCCTATATTGGGCTTTGATTTTACTACCTGCGCATCGGTCTCAGCAGAAATCAACTTTTGTTTAACTACTTCCAAATCGGTGTGGTAAAACAGAGCGGAGAGTGTTAATTCGCGGATAGTCCAAGCTTTGAAAGGAATGTCACTTTCAGGATAATTCTGAGTTAATAAATAGTTTTTAAAAGCTGAGCTACTGGGTGATTTTTGCAGAATCTTATTAGCAGATTGTTCAGGAGCTAAGGGCTGCGGGACATAAGTTTTGTGCGCGCAACTTACTATGCCTGCTAACATCACCAGTATCAGGATTGAGTAATTGCGCGTGAGTATCATATGTCATTGGCATTATTAAGAGGTGCAGCCCAAACTAATCGACAATGGTAGCGTGCACTGCGTTGAGCGCATCTTGTAGTGTCTCTTCAGGAATCTTATTGATGTGTGTGGCAAGTAAGTCGGCAGCTTCTACAGTGCGTATCGGTAAATCTGTTGTGTTGAGCTCAGCAATGAGTCCTGCGGCAGCACCTGCGATAATTAAAAGTGTTTCTCGCTCTTTCATTAGGAGCTCTAATTCTGAACTTAACATGCTGTTTTCTGCGCTGTGGTTTGTGTTTTGCATAGTGGTTTCTAAAACATTTATGATAGAGAAATATTCATTTAAGTGTCATCTTGCAATTTATTAGCTTGTTTTGTCAATGTACTTGTGTGCGAAAGTAATATTTCTGTACGAATTGTTTTCGCATTGCGTAAACTTGAGATACAATAGCGCCCTTAGTGAAGTTCTTGAGGGCGTTTTGTCTTTGAGCACATCATGATGCG
>DHYP01000059.1:60168-63178 GCA_002414145.1 Methylophilaceae bacterium UBA5127
CTGGATTTAGGTTCCAGCGCCGCAAGGCGTGAGAGTTCGAGTCTCTCCTTTCGCACCACAGTATTTACAAGGCTTCTCATAGAGAAGCCTTTGTTTTTTGCTGAATCCACATGCATAAACCAAATTAATGCCATTCAATACAAAAATGACTACAAGGAGTTGTAATGCAAACAATACATACAGATAACGCACCTGCCGCAATCGGTCCATATTGTCAGGCAATCAAAGTAGGTGGAATGCTTTTTACCTCAGGCCAAATCCCGCTACGTGCTGATGGCACAATGGTTGAAGGCGATATTACAGTGCAAACACAGCAAGTTCTAGCCAATTTAAAAGCGATTTTGCTTGAGGCTGGTGTGGATTTTGCTAATGTCATAAAAACGACCGTGTTCTTAAAAAATTTGGATGATTTTGTCGCAATGAATACAATTTATGCGCAAGCATTTGGACCGCACAAGCCTGCGAGATCAACTGTGCAAGTGGCTAAGTTGCCTAAAGATGCATTGATAGAAGTTGAGGTGATTGCCTCGTTGGCGTAAATGCTAACATACTCAGCAGTTTTAAATTAAGTGAAATAGATAAGTTCTTTTCAAGCTTGAGTTTATTTCATATCTGACTTGTGATATATTTTAGTGCTCTTTTTTGTTGATATATTGTTGTTATTGTAAGAGTAGGGTGACAGCAATAGGCATCACATGTAAAACAGCAAATAATTTAATTACGTCTGCGATTTACTTAATCGTACTATCATAACTAACCGTTCAATTAGAACGACTTTTACAGGAAATGCAACATGGCAGTATCTGTTGAAACAATCAGCAATCTAGAACGTCGTATGACAATTAAAGTGCCTTTAGCACCATTAGAAGGTCAAATTAAACAACGTCTTAACCAAATTTCTCGCACGGCAAAATTTTCAGGCTTTCGCCCTGGTAAAGCGCCGCTTGGCTTGGTGAATCAGCATTATGGCGATCAAGTCCGTGATGAAGTGTATTCTAAAGCGGTTGAAACAAGTTTTGGTGAGGCGGTAGAAGAAAATAAACTGCGCGTTGCTGGCTACCCTAATATAGAACACAAACCTTTTGGTGAGGCAGCACAAGATCTTGAGTATATTGCCACTTTTGAAGTGTTTCCGGAAATTCAGCTAGGTGATTTGAGCAAAGTTAAGATAGAAAAGCCGACATTAGAAGTTTCCGATGCTGATGTCGAAAAAACACTGGATGTACTAGTGAAGCAACGTGTGAGCTATGAGCCGGTAAAGCGCGCATCTAAAAAAAGGGATCGCGTTAATATTTCTTTGATAGCGTCCATTGATGGTAAAGAAGTCGAAAGTACAACCGATAAAGGAATAGATCTCGTCATAGGTGAGCCAGGTCGTATGGCACAGTTTGACGAAGAGTTGATTGGTGGTAAAGCAGGTGCAACCAAAACCTTTGAGATTGTTTATCCTGAAGATCATAATCCAGCACAATTGGCCGGAAAAACAGTCTCTTATCAAGTGACGTTTAACAGTGTGTCTCAACCTGTGTTGCCTACAGTAGATGCCGATTTTGCAAAAAATCTCGGAGTTGATGATGGTAACGTTGAGACAATGAAGGCAGAAATTAAAGTCAGCCTTGAACAAGAAGTCGCAAAGCGCATCAAAGCACGTGTTAAAGAGTCTGTATTTAATGCGCTGGTGGCAGAAACAGAAACTGAGGTGCCTAAAGCAGTACTATCAGCAGAAATTAGCCGCTTAATGCAAATTACTGCGCAGAATTTACAGCAACGTGGCATGGATCCAAAGCCTATTCAACTGGAGCCAGCCATGTTTGAGGAGCAAGCAAAACGTGGCGCTTCGTTAAGATTGATTTTAGCCGAGATTGTGAATACTCACAATTTACAGGCAAGTCCTGACCAGATTCGTACCATGGTTGAGTCGTTTGCACAGAACTATGAGAAGCCTGAAGAGTTGGTGACTTGGTATTATTCGGATGTGAAACGTCTGGATGAGCCAGCGGCACTTGCAACTGAAGAAAATGTAGTCAGCTGGGTGCTTGAAAAAGCAAAAGTAACCAGCAAAAAAATCAAATTTGATGAATTAATGGCAGGTGCATAATGACAAAAAGTATGGGTGACTTCATGACAAATTCAAGAGAGGTGTTCGAGCCACAAGGTTTGGGTTATATTCCAATGGTGATTGAACAAAGTGGACGTGGTGAACGCTCATACGATATTTATTCAAGACTGCTTAAAGAGCGCGTCATTTTTTTAGTCGGTCCTGTGAATGACATGACTGCTAACTTGGTTGTGGCACAGCTACTGTTTTTAGAAGCTGAGAACCCAGACAAAGATATTTCTCTATATATTAATTCACCGGGTGGATCTGTGACAGCAGGTATGGCGATTTACGATACTATGCAGTTTATTAAGCCTGACGTGAGCACTTTGTGTATTGGTCAAGCAGCGAGTATGGGTGCTTTGCTGTTAACCGCAGGAGCTAAGAACAAACGTTTCTGCTTACCTAATTCTCGGGTAATGATTCATCAGCCATTAGGCGGATTCCAAGGTCAGGCTTCGGATATTGAAATTCATGCTAAGGAAATTTTATACCTTAAAGATAAGCTCAATAAAATTATGGCGTTTCACACAGGCAAAACAGAAGAAGCGATCGCAAATGATACAGACCGCGACAACTTTATGAGTGCAGATGAGTCAGTGAAGTACGGTTTGGTTGATAAGCTCATTGCAGCGCGCAGTGATGCGACAACATAGTGCTGTTATTAGATTAGGAAAAAGATTATGGCGACTAAAGCAGAAGGTGAAAAATTACTATACTGCTCTTTTTGTGGTAAAAGTCAGCATGAAGTTAAAAAACTGATTGCTGGACCGTCAGTGTTCATTTGCGATGAGTGCGTTGATTTATGCAACGATATCATTCGTGAAGAAATTCAAAATCTAAACGAAATTAAGGCAACTGAAAAATCTTTGCCCACACCGCAAGAGATTTGCTCTATTCTAGACCAGTATG
>DHYP01000059.1:63223-80282 GCA_002414145.1 Methylophilaceae bacterium UBA5127
GTTTATAACCACTACAAGCGTTTGGGACATAACCACATCACAGATAACACCTCTAAAGATGATGTAGAGATTCAAAAAAGCAACATCTTACTTATTGGACCTACTGGATCAGGCAAGACTTTGCTAGCACAAACATTGGCGCGCCTTTTGGATGTGCCGTTTGTGATGGCAGATGCGACTACTCTTACTGAGGCAGGCTATGTAGGTGAGGATGTAGAAAACATTATGCAAAAATTACTGCAAAAATGTGACTACGACGTAGAAAAGGCGCAGCGTGGTATCGTTTATATTGACGAGGTAGATAAAATCTCACGTAAGTCTGACAACCCATCTATTACGCGTGATGTATCAGGGGAAGGTGTGCAACAGGCTTTGCTTAAGCTGATTGAAGGCACGATTGCATCTGTGCCTCCACAAGGCGGACGTAAACATCCAAATCAAGAGTTTGTGCAACTGGACACTAAAAACATACTGTTTATTTGTGGCGGTGCTTTTGACGGATTAGAAAAAGTAATTCGTCATCGCTCTGAAAAAGGTGGTATTGGCTTTGGTGCAGAGGTCAAAAGTAAAGATGACATTCGGCAAGTGGGTGAAGTACTTAGAGATGTAGAGCCTGAGGACTTAATTAAATTCGGCTTGATTCCAGAATTTATTGGACGTTTGCCAGTGGTCGCTACTTTAGAGTCATTAGATGAAAAAGCACTCATGACAATATTGGTTGAGCCTAAAAATGCGCTGACTAAACAATATGTTAAGTTGTTCAAAATGGAAGGTGTAGATCTGGAGTTTAGAGAAAGCGCACTATTGCTTATTGCTAAAAAAGCGCTGGATCGTAAAACAGGTGCACGTGGATTGCGTTCCATAATGGAACATTCTCTGCTAGATATCATGTATGAGCTACCCTCTATTGAGAATTTAAGCAAAGTGGTTATTGATGAAGGCGTCATAGTGGGACAGTCTCCGCCAATACTGATTTATTCAGAAACGAAAAAACGTGCAGAAAGTGCCAGTTAATCTTCAAATTGCCTTGTTAGGCTATTGATATACTGTGCAAATAGTATATATTTAAGCTTGAGTACTTGAACTACCAAAGAATGTTCCCATTTAATTGCTATGGCGTATGAGTAATAGAATCGCCCTAGCTATCAATTGAAAGAATATATGACTGAACAAACTTTGCCAGAGTCTTCTGAAAACACCTTAGAGCTTACACCATTGCTCCCGTTGCGTGATGTGGTGGTATATCCACATTTGGTGATACCTCTTTTTGTCGGGCGTGCAAAATCCGTAAAAGCGCTAGAAATCGCCTCAGACACAAATAAGCAAATATTGCTTGTTGCGCAAAAATCTGCCAATAAGGATGATCCTGAAGCCGATGATTTGTATGAAATTGGCACCATGGCAACTGTGTTGCAAATGCTTAAGTTGCCTGATGGCACAGTAAAAGTACTGGTAGAAGGTCTGTATCGTGTACGTGTTTCAGCTTTTGTGGAAACAGAAGAATGTTTCATGGCACATGCTGAAAAAGTAGAACAGCATGATGATAAGGATAGTGAGGCTGAAGCACTCATGCGCACTGTGTTTACGCAGTTCGATCAGTACGTGAAACTCAATAAAAAAATTCCCCCAGAGATTTTAACTTCTCTCGCCACCATTAACGACCCAGGTCGCTTGGCAGATACTATTTCTGCGCATTTAACGCTGAAGTTGGAAGAGAAACAAAAAACATTAGAAATGTTGAGTGTGATTGAGCGCTTGGAACATTTACTCTATTTGATGGAATCGGAAATAGACATTCTTCAAGTAGAAAAACGTATCCGCGGCCGCGTTAAACGCCAAATGGAAAAAAGCCAGCGTGAATACTATCTCAATGAGCAGGTGAAAGCGATTCAAAAAGAGCTTGGCGAGCATGATGAAAATGCTGAGATGGAAGAGCTGGAGCAGCGTATTAAAGATTCAGCGATGCCTAAAGAAGCGTTGGCTAAGGTTAATGCTGAATTGAAAAAACTTAAAATGATGTCACCAATGTCTGCTGAGGCTTCCGTAGTAAGGAATTACATTGATACATTAGTGAACTTACCTTGGAAGAAGAAAACAAAAATCAGCAAAGATCTTAAGGCGGCTGAGGCTGTTCTTGATGCGGATCACTATGGCTTAGAGAAAGTAAAAGAACGCATTGTAGAGTATCTAGCTGTGCAGCAGCGCGTAGGGAAGCTTAAAGCGCCTATTTTGTGCTTGGTTGGGCCTCCAGGTGTAGGTAAAACCTCTTTAGGACAAAGTATTGCTAAAGCAGTGAACCGCAAGTTTGTACGTATGGCACTGGGTGGCGTGCGTGATGAGGCTGAAATTCGTGGGCATCGTCGTACTTATATTGGCTCGATGCCAGGCAAAGTATTACAAAGCATGACCAAGGTGGGTGTTAAAAATCCATTATTCTTACTCGATGAAGTGGATAAAATGGGTCAGGACATGCGTGGAGATCCTTCATCGGCCTTGCTAGAGGTGCTGGATCCTGAGCAAAATCATACCTTTGCTCATCATCACGTGGAAGTTGAATATGACTTATCAGACGTGATGTTTGTAGCAACTGCCAATACGATGAATATCCCTGCGCCACTTTTGGATCGTATGGAAATCATTCGTCTGGCAGGTTATACAGAAGATGAGAAGGTCAATATTGCGCAACGATATTTGTTACCTAAACAGCTTAAAACACATGGATTAAAAGCGACAGAAATTAATGTGCCAGAAACGGTTTTACGCGATATTGTGCGTTATTACACACGCGAGGCAGGCGTAAGACGCTTGGAGCAAGAAGTTGCTAAGATTTGCCGTAAGGTAGTTAAGGAACTGTTGTTGAGCAGGGACAAAACCAAGGCAGCTATTAAAAAAGTGAATGTAACTGTTAAGAATCTAGACAAATATTTAGGTGTTAGACGGTATGACTTTGGTGTGGCTGCTAAAGAAAATCAAATAGGACAAGTTACAGGACTTGCTTGGACTTCTGTTGGAGGGGAGTTATTAACGATTGAGACAGTTCTGTTACCAGGTAAAGGGAAAACGATTACCACTGGCAAGTTGGGTGATGTCATGCAAGAGTCCGTGCAAGCTGCCATGAGCGTAGTGAGAAGTCGTGCAAGTGGCCTAGGCATCAGTGATGATTTTTATGAGAAGAAAGACATTCATATTCACTTGCCAGAAGGGGCTACCCCTAAAGATGGACCAAGTGCTGGTATTGCACTTACTACAGCACTTGTTTCAGTACTGACGGGTATTCCTGCCAGGTCTGATGTTGCGATGACAGGAGAGATTACCTTGCGTGGAGAGGTGCTAGCGATTGGTGGGCTCAAAGAAAAGCTACTGGCAGCACATCGTGGTGGAATTAAAACTGTATTAATCCCTGAAGCTAATCAAAAAGATTTAGTAGACATCCCAGATAACATTAAAAACTGTATGACAATTCATCCAGTAAAATGGATAGATCAGGTCTTGGATTTGGCTCTAGAAACAGCGCCCAAACCTTTAGAACATACATCTGAGCCAATACCTAGTGTAGCAAAAGAAGCGGCAGAAGACGCAAATTTATTAACTACACACTAAATTAGGAATAAATATTATCAATTTAATCGCGAAGTTCTTGACATAGCCTTTTATCACTTGATATAAAGCTAATACAGGAAGGCCTGTAACATTTTTTAACAATACCTTTGAGGGGATATACGTGAATAAATCAGAATTGATTGATCAAATAGCTAAAGCAGCAGACATTTCAAAAGCTGCCGCTGGCCGCTCTCTAGACGCTACAACAGAAGCAATTACAAAAGCACTTAAAAAAGGTGATATAGTAACTTTGATAGGTTTTGGATCTTTTTATGTAGGCAAACGTGCGGCACGCTCAGGTCGTAATCCACGTACAGGTGCAACAATCAAAATTAGTGCTGCAAATTCTCCTAAATTTAGGGCTGGTAAAGCACTTAAAGATGCTGTAAACTAATGGTCTTTGTTGGTTAAGCAATTAATCAACCAGTACTGCAAGTGTTAGTTTGTTAAGTGATGCAGGGTGCTTAGCTCAGTTGGTAGAGCGTCGCCCTTACAAGGCGAATGTCAGCGGTTCGACCCCGTTAGCACCCACCAAAACTCGCAAACATATCGCCTAAAACAAATAGAGAGTGCTATTAGTCTTAGCGCTCTTTATTTTTGGTACAAGCAAAAATAGTAAGAAACTGGAGTGGTAGTTCAGTTGGTTAGAATACCGGCCTGTCACGCCGGGGGTCGCGGGTTCGAGTCCCGTCCACTCCGCCACCTAATAGTTAAGTTGTTAAGTGTTGACAGCTTAACTCAAAAAACCCCGCCAATAGCGGGGTTTTTTCTTTTTAGATAATCTATAGTCAGAATTTCTGCATAGTTTCTTATTTATTCCTTTACTGCTAAAAAGTAAAAATGGGTAGACTGGTATGCCCACAGGGGAGTAAGTGAAAAATGTAGGTTAAGCAGCCAATTTTTAAAAGCCTCAACAAGAAAACCTGCTAACTAATGCTAAGAGTTTTGGTTGAATATAACCATAAATGTAAAAAATATGTAAAAATATCAACAACATATGGCATGTTTTAATACTGGAATCTATAATATCTTCTCAAATTATCTAAGAGGAGATTTATATGTTACGTCATTCAATTAACATCAGTGTACTGATTGCTGCCTTATTTTCTGGAGTTGCATTTGCAGATCACGATTCTTTTACACCTAAAAAATATGATAGTTTAGGCATTTGCCTAAAATCAGCGCTTAATAAACATGATGGAAAAGTTGTTAAAGTTGAGTACAAGTCAGAAAAAAAAGTTGGTGTATATGAGTTTGATGTCGAAACGCCAGATGGTAAGGCTTGGGATATTGAGTGCGATGTTAAATCAGGCAAAGTGACTGAGGTAGAAGAGGAAGTCAAAGCTAATGAGGCTAGATTTGCTGCCTTAGCTAAGGTGACTGAGGCTGATGCAAAAGCAACAGCTCTAGCAGCACACCCTGGTACAGTTGTAGAAGTGGAGTATGAGTTAGAGCCAGATGGCAAAGCTTCATATGAGTTCGATATTTTAGAGGCTGATAAAGAAGAGATTAAAGTAGAGGTTGATGCTACTACAGGTAAAATTGTAGAAGTCAGCTATGAAAACTATCAAATCGGTCAAGAGTAATTACTTAGATTAGCTTGACTTCAAAAAGCCCTCTCTCGAGGGCTTTTTTATTGCTGTAAATTACTTTGATGTATGCTCCCACCACCACATTGGTTATTAGTAGCCATTTCTAATAAAGTTCGTTTTTAAATATTTATTTATATTCAATGACTTGAGTTATTTTAAAACTGGTATGCAGATTGCTATATTACTGTCTTGCAACGAAAGGATGCTTTCGTTGAATTGAATGAATAAGCATTATTTTAATGAATTTTAAATCATATCTATGAGCTTAAAGCTTAGACTCAACATTATGATTACCTGCTTGCTATTGATTGTATTAATCATAGGCGCATGGTTTATGTTGTTAAATGCACGCGAAAATGTACGTGCGGAAATTGAATCAACAGCCAGTCTTACATTACATTTGTTGGATAGAGAGATACTATCCTTCTCGGAGACTCCGATTGGTGGTCCCGAAGTGATGCCGTTTCAGTTGGCTAACTTAAGCCATATCAGACATTTACGCATAGAGTTCTTTGATACTGCAGGCAAACTACGTGATACCAATCAATTACCAAAAACGACAGATAACCAAAGTATATCGCCTAAGTGGTTTGTAAGATTAATGACTGTAATGTCTCCTATGGAGTTTACTTCACGTGTCGTTATCTTTGGCGGCAAGCCTGTGGGGCAGTTGGTGATTACACCAGATCCTTCCTATGAAATTGAAGAAATATGGGATGACACTAAAGACTTGCTTGCTTTAGTGTTTATTTTCTTTATCGCGGTCAACATGCTCGTCTATGGCGCTATTGATCGGGCATTAAAACCTGTGAATAGTATTTTAGCTGCGCTTACTGATTTAGAACATGGCAAGCTTGATACGCGATTACCAGCGTTTGAATTGCCTGAACTCGCTAGTATTGGTACTAAATTTAATGGTATGGCAGAAACACTAGAACTGAGCATTAAACGAAATTTAGGTTTATCTAGGCAGATTATTAGTCTAGAAGAGGTTGAACGTAAAAGCTTGGCGCGTGATTTACACGATGAAATTGGGCAAAGTATTACCGCGATACATATTGATGCTCAAGCCATTTTAAACATTAGTGAATTCAATCAAATGTCTATCGACAATCTAAGAATAAGTGCTCAAGCGATTATAAATGTAACCAAGAAGATGATGGGAATCACCCATCAAATACTAGAGCGCTTGCGCCCCGATACCATTGATAAGCTAGGTCTTAAGACTGCATTAGAAGACTTGGTGTCGTCTTGGCAGCCTAAGCTGGGTAAAGCCATTTGCAGTCTCAATATTTCTGGTGAGCTGGAAGGTGTAGCTGAAACTGTAGCGATTACAGCATATCGGGTCATTCAAGAGAGTATGACCAATATTGCACGTTATGCTCAGGCAGAAAGGGTCTCTATAGGCATTTTGCAAGAAGATGAAGTTTTGGTGTTAATGGTAGAGGATGATGGACTTGGATTTAACACAGAGGACATGACAAATGGTTTTGGTTTAACTGGCATGCGTGAAAGGGTAGAGGGTTTAGGTGGTGAGTTTGAACTGGATAGTGCAATAAATAAAGGTACGCGTCTGGTAGTGAGATTGCCACTTTTAGGGTAGGAATAGAGTTAATACATTAATTAATATAAAGATAAAAATGAGCAAAGATGTAATAAAAATCATGTTGGTTGATGATCACGCTGTTGTACGTTCAGGTTTGCGAAGGTTAATGGAGAATCAAGCGAATATAGTAGTCACAGTCGAAGCTGAGAACGGTCAGCAAGCCTATCAATTATTTAGCTTATCCAAAGTGGATGTGATTGTGATGGATTTGTCCATGCCTGGCATGGGTGGATTAGAGTCTGCAAGACGAATTATTGGGCGCTATCCATCAGCAAAAATTATCATATTTTCTATGCACGATAATGCCACATTTGCATCGCAAGTGCTTAAGGCTGGAGTAAAAGGCTATGTGACGAAAACAGGTGCAGATAGTGACTTAATTAAGGCTGTGCAAGAAGTAGCTAAAGGCAAAACATATTTAAGCCCAGAAGTCGCTCAAAAAATAGTGATGGAAAATATGGTGGGTGAAGATAATCCACTTAACGTGCTCTCTGCGCGTGAGTTTGAAGTATTTAGATTGCTTACCGAAGGTGTGACTACTGAAGGTATTGGTACAAGACTCAAAATCAGCCAGAAAACGGTAGCAAACTACCATACCATGATTAAACAGAAGTTAGGTGTCAATAGCCCCATCGAAATGGTGAGGCTTGCACTACGATTTGGTGTGATTGAAAGTTAATAATATAAACAATAGCTTAAAGTTTATATTTAATGTTAATTATTTTAATTTTGATGTATTTTTAAACCCCTAATAATTACATATATCGGGAAAAATTCCCGATGTTTTCGGGACAAAAGACCAAGCCTAAATATGATGCCTTCGATAATATGGACACATCACTTGCATATGTGAAAAGTTGAGACTGCCACCATAGCAAAAATACAATGTAACTATGGTGGCAAATTTTTTTACCGCAGTGCGGTGGTCAGATATAAGATTTATGCCTAATAATTTATTTGTAAGCTTACAAAAACATTCGGTTTTAGCTTTAACTTCCCTCGCTCTCACCGCGCTGATGTGCGCGGTGCCTTTTTTGCAAAGTTTTCAACTTGATTTAATTTATTCCTTTAATGTTCAAATGTGTAGTGCAGCACTGGGCTTGCTTGCTTGCTTGGTGTTATTGCGTCCGATATTCTGGCGTCCGCTTTATTTTCCTGTGATTGCTTTAGTTCCTGTAGGGTTAATACTGATACTTGCATTACAAGTATGTTTTGGTTTGATGAGCTATTGGCAGCAACACTTTTTAATAGGTCTGTATTTATTTTGGACGTTATTAATGATGCTGTTGGCTATAGCGCTATGTCGAGAGTTTGAATTAGCTAAAATTGTTCCCGTACTGGCTTGGGTGGTATTTATTGCTGGAGTGACCAGTGCTGTGATTACAGTAGCAAAACCGATTAGTGTTAGTCTAGGTGTTGTAGAGTCCTTAAATCAATCTAAGCAATTAGCCAATTTTCTAGCGTTATCTCTGGCTTCATTACTCTACTTATTAAATACAAAACGCGTTCCTATCAGTGTTGCTATGATGGTAGGCACGCTGCTTTTATTAGCACTTGTTATCAGTCATCAATATTTGAGTTGGTTGTATCTTGCCATATTGTCAGTTGCAACATGGTTACCCATAAAAGATAAGAGAATGTTGCCTTGGCAATCGGTATGGCTGATTACAATTTTTGTTATATGGCAGTTGCTATTGCCCCAAATCAGCATTCTTGGAGATCATGTTTTTTCAAAGGAAGTTCATCCAGCCAGTTTAGACTTGTATTGGCAATATTTAGATGAAGCATGGCAGATATTCTTAAATTATCCGTTACTTGGTGCGGGTTGGGGGCAGTTCGGCTGGCAAGACTTTCAGCTTGCTGAGGCTTATCCGCAGCATACAGGATGGATTAAGCACCCTCATAATTTAATTCTTCAACTACTTGCCGAAACTGGATTGGCAGGCACGGTTATCTTTATTTTGGGCTTAGTGTTTTGGTTAAAACGCGGGTTGCAAGAGGATGTAAGTGCAGAACGCAGATGGATATACACCGCACTTAGCTTGTTGTTTGTGTATGCGATGTTCGACGATGGGTTGAGTGACTTACATGTGTTAGGCTTGTTTGCTTTGATGTTAGGCTTGTTAGAGGCGCGTGTTTATAAAGTATTGCTTGAGTGGGGACATTTGATTGCAGGGTTGGTGATTGTATTGAGCGGTTTTGCTTTATATCAGCACACTACACATTATAAAAAACTGCAATATTGGTATGCGCAGAATAGTTTCGAACGCATTACTGATAATCAGGCAAGACCCATGTTAGCGCAAATGGGCGAGTTGCGTCATCAATCACTTTTAACCCCTTATATTGATTTAGCCATTGTGCGCGCTTTGCCAAACAGCCCAACCTTAGTCAGTGATAAGCTTAGTCTGAATACGCAGTTAATCCAGCATAGTCCGAATGCGCAAGAGGTCTATACTCAGGCCGAATTACTTGCGTTAGCGGGTAAAACAATACAAGCCAAACAGCAATTACAGCGTGCACTGATCAGGCACCCAGACCATCTTTACCATTTTACGATGCAATTGTTAAAAAATCAGACCAAAGAGACATTGCCATTGCTGCATATGATAGTGAGGCATAACCGTCAGTTTATGCAAGACCAAAAGAATCAGAAAAATCCCAAAGTCAGCGGGAAAAACTCCTAACTTAATTCGGGATAACTTGAGTATCGAGAGATTAGGCCACTCTTTAATATAGCTCCCACACATGCAGAACGGGTTTGATGAACATTCAACCTGTTTACTAGATACAGCCATAAATACAAGTGGTAGAGGCTAGAGGCATGTAGGAGGGTAAAGCGAGCTAAGTTTAGTTTGCGATACTTAAAAGTGTTTAATTAAATATTTTGGAGAAGTAAAAAATGAAAAGATCAATGTTTGATAAAAAACAAAAGGGTTTTACCCTTTTAGAGCTGCTAGTGGTCATTACACTGCTAGCTATCTTATCAGTAGGTGCATTAGTGGCTTATGAAGGTATTGGCGATAACGCACAGGCAACAGCAGCAGCAAATAACACCTCTGGTGCGGACCGTGCCATTCGTAACTTCCGTGCAGTGACACAGAACTATCCTAACCAATGGGATAATTTGGTGACTGATGCAGGTGCAAAACCAGCTTTCTTAGCTGCCGACACAGCAGCTGCATTCTCTAACTGGGCTATCCCAGCACCAGCTACAGCTTTCCGTACTGCGCTTGATGCTGCGTTTGCTAAGGTAGGTATTACTTCGATTCAACAGCGTACTGTAGCAACAACTACAGCAGGTGTTGAACCAAACTTACAACATAATGAAGGCGCTGTTGGTGGTGATGCTGTTGAAACAGTTGTTACAGCAGCTACATTCGATAACGTTGCAATCTTGCCTACATTTGGTACTGCGGCCTGCTCTGTAGCTGGTGTTGCTTTGCCTGTTACAAAAATTGACGGTACAACTGCGGTTGCCGCAGCTGATGGCGCTCGTCAAAACGTCATTAACGATAATTTGGAAAGTAATGAATGTAACTTGGTTATTGCGCTAGGTTTTGGTCACGATGCTGCACATAGCACATCAGGTACATCAGTAGCGATTTCTACAGCGCCTACATTTGTAAGCAAAGACATCAATCCTAACAACGCTTATGCACGCTATATTGCACTATTCCATGTGGGTGCTGATGGCAATGCGGATAATAACATTACAGATGCTGAAGTTTTCACAACACCGCGTCTTTTAGCTGTAGTTGATACAGAAGGTCATATGATTGATGAAAACATTGCTGCGCAAAATCCAGTTAACTAGAAGTTAATGTAACGCACTGATTTAAATTAGTGTGTTCATTAAACACCAACAAGGTGGCGTCTCAGCGCTACCTTTTGGTGTATCTAATAATAAGTAAAGTAGTAGAGGGGTTAAATCAATGCTTAAGTTTTATCTAAGCCTACCATTGCACCATATTGCCCAACAGCGATATGGCTTTTTGCCTTGTGGGCATTTAGCTAAGCCTTTTGCTGGGTACTTAGGTCAAGCAAAGTGTCAGCAAGGTTTTAGCTTGTTAGAGTTGCTGGTGGTGATTAGTTTGCTAGGTATCGTAGGGCTTACTGCTACTACTTATATTATCGACACAGGTGAAATCAAGCGCCAAGATGAAACTACCCAACGTTGGGATGCCATACGCAAAGCCATTATTGGCGAACCCAATTTAAGTTTAAACGGCTCACCTTATGTGAGTGGTTATGTGGCTGATATGGGACGTTTGCCTAGTAATATTCAAGAGTTGTTTGTGCAAGGGTCACAGCCTGCTTGGACAGAGATTAATTTATATACTGCTGGTACTGGTTATAGCGCAGCCCTTGGTGGTGGTTGGCGTGGTCCATATTTATATACAGCGGGTAGTCGGTTTTATCGGGATGGGTGGAATAACGAGGATGGTAATGCAGCAAACGATACGATTAACTTTGGCTGGAATGTCACTTTAACTGGAACCGCGCCTGATTATACGGATATTGCGATACAAAGCTTAGGTGATGATAACCTAACAGGCGGTATTGAGTTTAATGAAGACTTTCCATCAAATGCCGCACAAAACATGGTGAGTTACAACGAATGGACGTTAAGTACAGCGCCTATAACCTTCAACATAAATTTTAATAAAGCTGTTACAAGCATCCCTCTTGATACATCTTCAAGCCTACAGTCATTTGAATTGAGAATTTATCGCTATGTAGATGATGGCGGTAACACGGCTGATATTAATGATGTTGATATTACGTCTGCTGATAGCACTTTTACATTAACTCCAAATGCAACCTCTGCGCCAACACAAACGCTTACTCCTACTGCAAACTTACCAGTGGGTAGAGTAGCGGCGGTAATCTGGTGTACTAATAATACCCCAACGGTAACTACAGATGATGCTATTTATGATGGTGACTGTGATACCACTTATCAACATGCTCCAGTTTACTTCACGCTAAACCATAATACCTCTCAAATCACAATAACTTGGAATCTCCCTTAGAAAGTAGGGCATGCTGTTGAATCAATACTTAGAAAAAATCCCATTTTTGAATTCAGTAAATGATGTGATGGTGTGTGAGGCAGATGCCATTGGTATGCGTGCAGCCGTATTTCACCGTAACCGAGATGTGTTGACGATTGCTTTAGAGGCGCATGCCGATGCTATTGATTTAACCAGTGCTGTTGCTGAGTTAGTACAACAATTACGCAGACAAGGTTGGGTTGGCAAGCAGGCTTTGCTGTTAAACCCTGCAGTGGTACAAAGTTTAATTGAGTTACCTATTCCACCAAAAAACAAATTGTCGCCTCAACAAATCGCAGAATCGGTACGTTGGGAGTTAGAGCCTTATTTAACGCAACAATTACGTTATTTGAGTATTGGTCAAATTTTATTGCAAAACAGGTTTATTAAGCAGGAGCAGATTGAAGAGATTTTAGCGCAGCAAGAAATGACTAACGTAAGTAAAGACCGAGAAGTGCTTTATAAACGCTTTGGTGAGTTGGCAATAGCGCTGGGTTATGTAACGCAGTCACAGCTTGATAAATGTTTATTAAAACAAGCTTGGTTTATGACTAAAGGGGACGATATTCAGTGCGGTTGGGCGTCGCAATCGCAACAAGCTAACCCTGAAACCAATTTATTCGCATGGCTCGCCGTGGGGATGAATAAAAACTTATTACGTCAATGGCAGGCAGCGTTTTCATCACAAGGCGTAAAGCTCAACTATTGTTATCCCATGTCAGGTAATGCATTTGCTGTTGTTGAAAAGTCTAAACAATCTTCCAAGCGACAAGAAGATACTACGCAAGATGATTTAGTGTTTGAGGTGCACGAATCATTAATCACTGAGATACATCTGCAAAATGGGCAGTTAAAAAGTCTGCAACACCTTGCCTTACAGGCAGAGCAAGCATTGAGTGTGATCAGTGATTATTACCACCAATTAGGATTGGAGAGCATAAACAGCATTAGTTTAATTGATGCGTTTAGCAGAAGTGAGCAAGAGGTCGCGCAGCTAGCTGCAGACTTACAAAATGTGGTGTCTCAACCTGTGAGTACTTATGGCAGATTAGGACATAGTGCACATTTAGGTTTTAAGGCAGTAGCACTACACTTTATGCAGCCCAAATTGGCTTTATCTGTTGCCGCAGTGCCTGTAGACGAAGTGCAACCACCCTTAATGCAACGTCCTGTGGTGCGTAGCATATTAGCAAGCTTAATCATGCTCAGTTTATTAGGGCTAGCGGAAGGTAGCTTGCAAGTCCGTCAATATATGATTGAGTCAGAAAAAGTGCAGGTAGACCGAGACTTGGCAAAAATCAATCAAGCAATTGCGCGTGTGCAAGCAAAAGTGGATAAGGTTAAGAAGCTCAAAGTGAGTATTAAAGAAAAACAAGAGGAAATCAAAGAGCTTAATAACTCAATTGATCTGCTTTCTATACAGTTACCCAATAGAAATCAATCACTTACAAACTTATTAAATGAGCTGAATAGAACCGTCTCTGAGGATGTGGTGATTGATAAGATTGCTGAAGACACTATTTTGGGATTTAGCATGAATGCATGGTCTATTAATGAAAAGTCTGCCCAAGAGTTCATTAAAAGCTTACAAATTGCAATTCATCCATTAGGTTATAAATTAAAAGATATTACCGTGACAGAGCAAACTGGTCGGTTAGGATTATTAGGATACGCAGTCAACTTTAATATGACTTCACTTAATGATGAGGCGTGGAATAAGGCGAAGCTTCAGTCTGGAGTAGGCTCAGTTTCAACAGCCAATAGTGCAACTATAGGGAGCAGATAATGGCATTTGAAAAGATGACAAATCGGGAGCAAGTGCTGGTATTTATTGTAGTGGGTATATTTGTGCTAGGTGCATACGGCTTAGTACGTTACCTGCCTGTCAACAAGAGCATTAATGAGTTAAATGCCAGTTTGGAGAAAAATAAACAGCAAGTGAAAGCCCCCAAGATTCCTGATGAACCAGTGGAGTATCCAGAAGATTTACAAGAGCGTGAGGCATTATTAGAGCAGCAGTTAGTGACTTTACGTAACAATATGGATACCTATGAAAAAAATCTAGCGCCTATTGGAAGCCAAGATATGGTGCTCAAGATTTCTGAAGCAGCACGAGCAGCTAATGTAAAGGTGATTGAAAGTGTGCCTTACATAGTGCAACGTGCAAATGGTGAAGCTACCACTACACAAAATAAACCTAAGCTATCGAAACGCGCACAAAGGAAATTAGATCGTGAAGCGTACAAAAAAGCACGTAAGACAGGAAGTGTTGTTACCAGCGGTCCTACAGCTACGCAGGGTGCTATCCCTAAAGAAGGTGAGTTAATCTTTCATTTGGTGAATGACTTTGAAGAAGCTAGGCCTTTACAAAAAATCAGCGTGGAAGGCATATTTTCTGACTTGCAAAATTTTATGCAAGCCATTTCGAATATGCCTTATCAAACCACGATAGTGAAGCTTGATATTGATGTGAAGATTCAAACACCACCCCAAGGTGTTCCACAGCCGCTAATGGCCCGTATGATTATTGCAATGTAATAACGATGGCATTTAGCGCAGAACAACTTATTGATGCAGGCTTAAGGCAAAACATGATTCAAGCCGATATGCTGAATCAGTTACGCACTGAGGCCAGACGTAAACGCATTGATGTATTGGATGCCGTTTGCGCGCATTACCGCTTGCCTATGAACTCATTCTATCGAGCAAGCGCGGAATCCAGAGGGCTGCCATTTATTGAGTATGAGCAGATGCAACTAGTTGATTTGGAAGCGCTTAAAAAAATTCCACAGGCATTAGTTAAACGTAAGGGTTACCTGCCAGTAAAGCTAGATAATGATCTAATACTAGCAACATTAGATCCTGATGATCGCGCGAGTATTGATACTGTGAGACGTGTTTTAGGTAAGCCATTTTCTGTGGCGATGGCAGAACCCAATACGCTCAATGCAATGTTAAATCGTGCTTATGACGCTATGAATATTAGTAATGCTGCTATGCCAACAACTANNNCGCATCAGCTACAACAGAAGTGGATTTAGTCAGTTTGCTAGATCAAATCTTTAAAGAGGCATATTTACGACGTTCGTCAGACATCCATATTATGCAAGACGAGTTTGGTTTGCGTATACGTTTGCGCGTGGATGGTGATTTACAGGAGTTTTTGACGGAAACATCTCACGATGCCAATATTGCCAATGGTCTAATTTCACGTATTAAAGTGCTGTCAGATTTAGACATTGCTGAGCAGCGTGAACCGCAGGATGGCGGTATGTCTTATTATTTGCCACCACCGATTGATTCTGAATTTAATGTGCGTGTGGCTACTGCACCGACACGATTAGGTGAACGTATCACCATGCGTATTTTAGGACAAGATGCACAAGATCTTACGTTGGCAAAGATCGGCATGGCTGAAGCTGATTTAGTGATGTTTAAAAAAGCCATTCGTAAGCCATTCGGTATGATTCTGTTGACCGGGCCTACAGGTAGCGGCAAATCGACGACCTTGTTTGCTGCGTTACGTGAAATTAATTCGCCTACGATTAATATCGTGACGGTAGAAAATCCAGTGGAATATGTGATGGAAGGCGTTTCACAAATCCAAACGGGTGCCAAGGTGACTTTTGCCAGTGCATTGCGCTCATTATTACGGCATGACCCTGACGTAATGATGGTAGGGGAGATTCGTGATGAAGAAACTGCCGATACAGCACTCAAGGCCGCGATGACCGGGCATCTAGTATTTTCCACTTTGCATACGAATACTGCTGTTGGTTGTATCTCACGCCTAGCAGATATTGGTTGTGAACCTTTTTTAATCGGCTCAACAATGAATGCAGTCATTGCACAACGTTTGGTAAGGCGTTTGTGTACGCACTGTAAAGCTGAATATTCAGCAAATGAAGAAGAGAAAGCTTTGTTGGATGTGCCTACACATGAGCAGCTAAAGCTATATAAGCCAGTAGGTTGTGCTATGTGTCAAGGCACAGGATATCGTGGGCGTTTAGGCTTGTTTGAGACGCTCTGGTTTGATGAGCAATTAAGTAAGCTAGTCTCTAAAGGCTGCTCAGAGGAAGATTTAGAAGCCACAGCAGGTAGCCGTTTACGGCCGATGTGGAATGATGGCGTGAGCAAGGTGATTGAGGGTGTGACAACCCTTTCCGAAGTTGAGATGGTTGCAGTGAAAAGGAAAATTTGATGCCTAAATTTCACTATACAGCCATTAATGCCGCAGGCAAGGAAAGTAAAGGGAACATGCAAGCTGTAGATGCTGCAATGGTTAATAGTGCATTGCGTGAGCAAGGTTTGTTTGTTGTGAGTGTCAATGAGCAAGGTGTTAATGCTGAAAGTGGCTTATCGCAAGAGTTTGATTGGGATGTAATTAACCAACATCGCTCTGTTCCTCGGCGAGACCTGGTTTTTTTCTTCAAGCAACTCTCATTTATGTTGCGCTCTGGTTTACCTGTTGTACAAGCACTACAACTCTCCGAAACGCAATCAACTGGACGCCTGCGGTTAGTGATTAAGCAATTGATTGTTGATATTGAAAATGGTAGCCCGCTTTCTAAANNAAAGCAATGAGTAAGCACCAAGATGTGTTTCCTGTGATTTCAATCAATCTGATGCTCGCTGGTGAGAGCACTGGAGCATTGGATCAGGTTGCCAATAGATTGGCAACGCATCTAGAAAAAAAAGCAGCATTAAGAAGCCAAACCATTAATGCCATGATTTATCCCACGGTTGTCATATTGGTTGCGATAGGAGTTGTGATTTTTCTAGTTTGGAAAATCATTCCGCAATTTGCAAAGTTTTTATTAGGACGCGGTAAAAAATTACCTGATTCCACACAATTCTTAATCGATGCCTCTGATTTTGCCCTTAAGTATGGCTTATACATGCTAGTGGGGCTTGTTGTTTTTATTGTCGGACTAGTTTTGTTTTACCACACACCTCAAGGTCGTTTAGCTCTGGATACTTTCATCTTACGTCTACCAGTCATTGGAAAATTACTTCAGTTTGGAGCCATGGCGGAATTTAATTGGTCACTTTCCATGATGTTACGTAGTGGATTAACTGCGTATGACGCACTCAAGATATGTGGCAATGTAATTTCTAACCGTTTGATTTCTAACAAATTATTTAACGCTTCAGAACAGATATTAGGTGGTCGTGATTTATCTTCAAGCATCAGAAGCAAAGCG
>DHYP01000059.1:80319-80651 GCA_002414145.1 Methylophilaceae bacterium UBA5127
GTAGGCGAAAAGACTGGTACTTTGGATTTGGTACTGCACGAGTTGGGCACATTTTATGAAGAGCGATTACAAGTGGGAGTAAAGCGCATGAGTGCAATGATTGAGCCTGCAATGATTTTAGTGATTGGCGGAATTGTAGGGTTTGTGTATTACGCATTTTTTCAGGCCTTGTTTTCATTGGTGGGGAAAGGATAAAGATGTTAAAGCTTTTGATAGGTGTGGTGATAGTTCTGCTAAGTAGCTTATCGCACGCTGCGAGTTACGGCTTTTATACGGGCAAGAGCAATGGAACCCCTGCGGATATTCCACGAGACCCATTTACGACTAGCAAC
>DHYP01000059.1:80668-84068 GCA_002414145.1 Methylophilaceae bacterium UBA5127
ATGGGGAAATCGGCATACAGGCAGCTCAAAAGGCCAGCGTGCAGCAAGGTTTTGTACCAGGTTACGGTGTACAAGGCGTTCCAAAAATGAAACTAAAAGGTTTTGTGACTAAAACCCGTGCTAGAGCCACCGCGCTTTTGGAAATTGAAGGGGCTGGTGTGTATATGGTAAGTAAAGGTGATGAAGTTGGCCTGCATTCGATAGGACAAAATGTAGTGCTAAAAATCATTGATGTGAGTTCCAATGGCGTAAAAGTGCAGTCTGGTCAGGTTAACCAAGTCATTGTAGTGCGCTGAGTATTGTTCTATTGATAAGTAAATTAATAAATTTAAGGTGAGTTAGATGTTGTTGAATATGCTTTTTAGAATGAAACGATCTGTGCTGCTTTTAAGTATCTGTTATGGCTTGGCAGCTAGTGTTTTAGTCTTCTCATTGTCAGTAGAATCTGCGCAAAGAGACGCAAAAGAAAATTCAGATATAGTAAGCGTAGAAAAACTATCTGAACATAGTTTGGCGCAACCAAATACTCAATCACGCATTGTACGTTCAGAAAATAGCTCTAGTGAAGAAGCTACCTTGCTAGGGAAAATAAAAGCTAAAAAGCAGGCTGAAAAGCTGAAAAATAGGACACCGTCAGACAGAGACTTAAAGCTAGTACCGGAAGAAAGTGTTGTAGGAAATACTACTCTTAAAAACCCCCAACAAAAATTAGCTAAAAGCAAATTAAATGCACCAGAAGATGCCATTATCGATAAGTTGGAATTTAACCAAGCAAATATGTTGGACGTGGCTAGGGCGCTTGCAGATATTTCAGGCATGAATTTTGTGGCGACAGAAGATGCTGCTAAAAAGAATGTAACAGTTTTTTTGCAAAATATATCTGTTATAAATGCGCTTGATACTATCACTAAAAATAGTGGTGTATGGTATAGAAAAGATAGAGATAGCAATACATATCGAATTATGAGTACTGAAGAGTACCAACGTGATTTAATTGTATATCGAGAAGACACTACTCGTATATTTAACTTGTTACATCCTAATCCAATTATAGTGGCTACCGCTATTCGCGATATTTATGGTGATAGAGTGCGTTTGTCTTTGGGTGTTGAGGATGAGACTACTATGCTGAATGTCGGGGCTGGAAATTCTGGAGGCTCCAGAACAACCATTTCTACAAACACTAGATCAAATTCAAATGGTACAAATAGAAGAAGTACAACAACCATAGCAAGAGAAAATACTAGTGCTAGAGGAGGTAATAGTGATGAAAATAATCCTAAATCACAATTAAATGAAAAACTTACTCCAGATCAGTTAGAAAAATTAGCTAATAGATTAGTAGAGCATGGTGATGTATATGCACTTAGCTTAGCCAATATCAGCGGCTTTAATAGTAGGGAGCAGCCTATTTATATTGCACTGAATCGTGAGCATGATTTGATGATAGTTAGAACCAGTGATGTTGGTGTAATGCAAGACATTGAACAGCTAGTTAAGGAAATGGATAGACCCACTAAGCAGGTGTTGCTAGAAATGAAAATACTATCTTTAGATGTAGGCGATGCATATCGTCAGGCCGTAGATATAGATTATATGCCAAGTAATAGACCTGTTAGAGGGCCATACACTAATCAAGATAGAAATCCATTATTTAATGAAGCGCCAATTAATGTGACGGAAACGACAACTGTTGGAGGCAGAACTGAAACATCGTCTGGCTCTTATACGCTTGGTGTAGGCAATATACTTGGGCTAGGTAATTTTGCACTTGAAGGAGGCACTTTTGTATATCAGTTTATGAGCGATAAGATACGCGCACGTATACAGCTACTTCAAGAAAACAATCGTATCATTACACTGAGCTCCCCTATATTATTAACAAGTAACAACAAGCCAGCCAAAGTTTTTGTGGGAACAGAGCAAGTTGTGACAACTGGTTTTGATGCTGTAGGGGGCGCAACTAATGGTTTAACGGCAAGTGCACCTGCAATTATCCCTGTCACAGAGATTAGAAACATTGGCAATACATTGCAAGTAATGCCTAAAATTAACGCAGATAAAACAGTCACATTACTGATACAACAAGATGCTTCTACACTTTTACGTGGCGCAAGTACAATTCCTATCCCAGTAGGCACTACTATACAAAGCTTTAATGTGGATTCAGTAAGAACGTCAAACATTCAAGGTACAGTGGTTGCTAAAGATGGTTTAACTGTAGCAATTGGGGGGTTAATTGATAGCTCAGATAGTGAAGAGGAACAGAAAGTGCCATTTTTAGGAGATTTCCCGATTGTTGGGGAATTTTTTAAACGAAAAGTACAGGAAAAAAGCAAACGAGAACTTTTACTCTTGATTACTCCACATATCATTGAAACGCCCCATGAGAGTGATGATGTTTCAAGAGTAACGATAGAACCATTGACTGAGCAGCAATGGTAAACAAATGCTACATGTATAACTAAAGTGGTGGAAAGAAACATACAGCCAAATAAACAGCAAGGCATTGTGAAAACGCTTATTATTATTTTTATAATCATAGGATTTTGGATATGGTTTTTTAAAATTGCACCGCTAGATACCTACTATCTAGAATTAAAAAAGCTATATGGGCAGATGACTACCAAAGCAGAGCCCGCCGAGAATTTACTACCATTTGAACTAACAGAGTCATTGCCGATTGAAAAAAATAAGTGTGACAAGATTCCACCGCAGCATGGGAGCAAGTTTCTACTTTCAAAAGAAAATGTAGATTTGAAATTACGTTCAAGACTCTATATTTCGAATGAACATATTTTCCCTATACTCATTACTTTTGCAGTGGTTTCTAAATCTGATGATTTTGGTGCTATTTACATGTCACCAAATCAATCTAGCCAGATATACCTTCCTATCAATAACTACCAATTAAAGCTGCAGTCAGGAAGCACTTGGTGTAATTTATATATTGGCTTTGTTGATTCTGCTGTTAATCAGTCTCATCAAGTCATTCAGATTAAAGCTAATGAAGTGAGCAGTCTGCGTATCATGCCGTTTGGGGATAGTCCTTCTGACTTTATGCTCTCGTATAGCAGATCACTTGGTTTGGTAGGCAATCAGACAAAAAGGATTCAAGGTTCTGGTGCATTACTGCTTGAGCAAGTCGCAGGAGGTCATTATGCAATAACGGGTACAATCAATCGACTACCTGTATATTTTTTAGTGGATACTGGCGCAACTAAAGTCACAGTGCCAGAAAACTTTGCAAAAAAGGCAGGTATTCGTGAATGCAATCCGTTTTTAACATCTACAGCAAATGGTGTGGTTAAAGCATGCCAAGCTACGGTATCTGAGTTAACTTTAGGTCAGTTTACTCTTAAAAATGTTGAGGTTGTTTATCATAAAGGACTGCCCAATG
>DHYP01000059.1:84091-88773 GCA_002414145.1 Methylophilaceae bacterium UBA5127
TGCTCGGAATGAACGTGATTGGGTTGTTTAAAATGGAGCAACAGGATGGTGTGATGAAGTTATCACGTTAATAAAAGCATATAGGGCTAAATAATCTTAATTTTCTACCGATAAATATAGTAACTAAAGTTCATATCAATATCATATGGGGTTTCTATGTTTAAACAAATGGGTGTTACCAGTCTAGAGTTACTTCTCAGCCTAACGATTCTATCATCTGTAACGGCCTTTACATTAAGTATGTCAGAAGAAGTTGAAGTTGCAATTGCAGATTATCAGCAACAGACTGTAGATGTTCAAGCGCTTAGAGAAAAAATTCAGTCAGTAAAACCGCACTAGAGTAAATTTCAATGATCAGCTTTCGTTAAGCTGAGATTCAAAATGCAGAAAAGTCAAATTTGCCTTAAGGTGAGTTGAGTGCTGTTCAGAATAGGTTGAGCAGCTATTTTATCTCAACGTTTATCCAGTGCGTGGGTGGAATGGATACCGAAAGGATGAGTGGGCCATGACTCTGGCATTGTCTTAAAGACGTTTTAGGTGCTGTCACCATGATGTACGTCAAAATCTACAATTGTTACTCGCTCTAATCATTATTATTCCGGCATGTGAGTGGCGCTTCTACAACATTATTAAACAGACAAAACCCTGATGGCTTTGCGAGACTGGTTGTGTATTACAAACTTATCATTAGAAGCATCAAACATAGCCACGACTTTGTTGATGGAATGGGTGTAATGTGATGTGGACGCATGTTAAAGGCTTAGGCAGAATTATCTGCATTTCATAAAGCCAATACTAGCAGTCGGGTAGCGTGGAACAGCATTTTGAAGTAGCTGTTAAAATGTTTGTAGAATACTCTGTAGGATTTTCAGCGAGCAGAAATGTGAGATAATGTCATTGTTGACTCAGCGCATTGTTGATTAAGAAAAAGCGGGCTAAACATCGGCCCGTTTTTTGTGTCTAATCACGATGCTGTTTACAGTACCTAGACTAATTCCCATGCTAGGTTGAATATTCGTCTAACTTAATCGAGTGCTTGTATTGAGTGCTTGTGATATATTAACGGGTTGTAAATTTAAAGAGGGTTTAAGCTCTTTTTGGCTTAAATTCTATGTCCGTATTGAGTAATTGAGAGAATGCTTTTATGTTAGATGCAATTAGAAATCATACGCAAGGTTGGTTAGCTAAAGTGATTTTGGCTGTTATCACTGTTCCATTTGCTTTATTTGGTATTGATTCATATTTAAATCATGCCGGTAGCAATGTGGCCGTGGCAACTGTGGGTGGAGAAAGTATCTCAGTACAAGAGTTTGCTAATTCTATTGAGAATGTGCGTAATCGTTTGCAGTCCGAAGGTCAAAAAATCGATCCAACAATGTTGGAGAGTCCTGAACTTAAAAAGTCTGTGCTAGATGGATTAATTACGCGTCGTTTAGTTTCTGCTGAGGTGAAGCGAAAACACTTTGTGATCAGTGATGAACAACTGAATCAGCACATTCTTGGCATGCCAGAGTTTCAACAGGAGGGTAAATTCTCCGAAGATTTATATCAAAAAACTTTACTCCAGAACAAACTGACAGCAGCAAAATTTGAAAGTGGCATCCGTCATGACTTGTTAATGCAACAGGCTAGGGATGGATTGTCGCAATTGGCGGTTGCGCCACCAGTGGTAGCAGATCAAGCGTTGCAATATGTTTTTCAACAGCGAGAAGTCAGTACAGTTAATGTCAAGGCGGCGGAGTTTGTGTCTAAAGTGAAAGTGACTCCAGAGCAAGTGAAGGCATATTACGATCTGCATAAAGATAAATTTAAAGTGCCAGAACAGGTAAAGTTAGAATTTGCTTTACTTTCCGCAGCGAGTTTAATGGGGCAGGTTAATGTGTCAGATGATGAAGTTAAGCAGTTCTATAGTGAAAATGCTTCCAAATTTCAAGGGGATGAGCAAAGACAAGCGGCGCATATTTTAATTGGATTTGGTACCGATAAAGCGGCCGCTAAAGTGAAGGCAATGGAGGTATTGGCGCAAGTAAAGAAAAATCCCAAAAAGTTCGATGAGCTGGCAAAAAAATACTCTCAAGATACTGGTACCGCAGATAAAGGTGGCGATTTAGGCAGCTTTGGTCGCGGCACAATGGTGAAAGCATTTGAAGATGCGGCGTTTGGTATGAAGGTGAATGAGATTAGTGACCTAGTCGAATCTGAATATGGTTACCACATCATTAAATTGAATGGTATTACAGGCCAAGCTTCTAGCTACGATGCAGTTAAACCAAAAATTAAAGCGGAACTAATCTTTCAAAAAGCGCAAGCGAAATATGCTGAACTCTCTGAAGAGTTTAGTAATATGGTGTATGAGCAATCTGGTAGTCTTAAGCCAGTCGCTGATAAGTTTAATTTACAGTTGCAAACCAGTGCTTGGATGAGCCGTGAAGATGGGGCTAAGTATTTTAAGAGTGACAAGCTGATCGCGATGGCTTTCTCTGATGAGGTGTTAAAAGAAAAACGTAATTCTGAAGCAGTAGAAGTTTCCCCCAATAATCTAGTCTCTGTACGCGTGGTGGATTACAAACCTGAAGCACCACGTAGCTTTGATGAAGTTAAAGGGGGCATTGAGGCACTGCTGAAACTAGAGCAATCCGTTAAAATGGCAAGTGATCAAGGGCAGTCAGTGTTGGCTAAACTTAAAGCAGGAGAGAGTGTTAGTGGTCTAGAGTGGATATCTCCAGTCACAGTAAGCCGTAAAGATGCGCAAGGCTTATCAAATGCTGTGATGAGTAGAGTGTTCAAGATTAATGCAGATAAATTACCTGCCTATGTAGGGTTTGTAGATGATAGCGCCAAAATGTTCACGATTGTGAAGGTGCTAGTAGTCAGCAATCAATTAGCAAATGATGCTGATACAAAAAAGGCCGCAGAGTCTGAGTATCAGTTAGCGCTTGGTGCGGAATATGTGAATGCATATGCATTATCGCTTAAAGCCAAAGAAAAAATTAAGGTCAACAGTTCAGTGCTTTACAGAAAAACTGAATAACTTTTCTAGGCATTAAAAAGGCTGACGTAGTTATGTCAGCCTTTTTGTTTGGTGAGACAGGCGGCGATGTGTTAGTCGATTTGGCCTGCCGCCGTGATGTTCATGCCACCATCAACGTAAGTAATTTCGCCAGTGATACCAGAAGCGAGATCGCTACATAAAAATGCAGCAGCATTGCCTACTTCTTCTATAGTGACGTTGCGGCGTAAAGCAGCGTGTCTTTCGTTAAAACCAATCATTTTGTCAAAGTCTGCAATACCACTTGCAGCAAGTGTTTTAATTGGCCCAGCGGAAACGGCATTGACGCGTATGCCACGTGGCCCTAAGCTTTGTGCCAAGTAACGGACATTAGCTTCTAAGCTGGCTTTGGCGACACCCATGACATTGTAGTTTGGCATCGTACGTTCTGCACCTAAGTAGCTAAGTGTGAGCAAGCTACCCTTACGGCCTTGCATCATCGGATATGCAGCTTTGGCGAGTGCAGAAAAGCTATATGAGCTAATGTCATGTGCAATACGAAAATATTCGCGATTTACCGCATCTAAGTAATCGCCATCAAGTGCCACTTTTGGCACGAATGCAAGTGAATGCACTAAGCCATCTAAGCCGTCCCAATGTTGAGCAAGTGCAGGGAAGAGGGCGTCAATTTGCGCATCTTCTGCCACGTCACAGGGCAGTACAATTTTAGAATCAAAATCTGCGGCTAAATCCGCTACACGCTGTGCATGTTTTTCTAATTGATAGGTAAAGGCGAGTTCTGCGCCCTCACGCTTCATGGCAGCGGCAATGCCGTATGCAATTGAACGGTTGCTGAGCAAGCCAGCAATGAGTATTTTTTTACCTGCGAGAAATCCCATCATTTTTCCTATTTCGTTATTTATTAGTGTTGATGCTATTTGCTTGAGCCACTTCGCGGATCAAGCGCATCACGCAATCCTTCACCAAGCAGATTATACCCTAAGACAGTAATCAAAATAGCCATTCCAGGATAGAGTGAAAGCCACCAAGCGAACTGGATATACTCTTTGCCATCGGTAAGAATGTTGCCCCAAGAGGCTTGCGGTGCTTGTACGCCTAAACCTAAGAAGCTTAAGCCTGACTCCATGAGTACTGCACTGGCGACCCCTAATACTGAGCTTACAATAATTGGTGTTAAACTATTGGGCAGTAGATGCGTAAATATAAGGCGAGCATCTTTTGCTCCCAATGTGCGTGAAGCCTGCACAAATTCGCGCTCGGATAGACTTAAAAACTCAGCGCGTACTAAGCGTGTTACGCCCATCCAAGAAGTGAGGCCGATGACAATCATGATGTTAATGATGGAGGGCTCTAAAAATGCAATGACGGCTAAAATTAAAAAGAAGCTAGGAATGGATAGCATCACATCAACCAAACGCATGATTAAAGTGTCTACCCAGCCCTTGTAGTAGCCAGAAAGTGCGCCTAATACAATTCCGATCGCAGTAGAAATGCCCACCGCGACTAGACCAACTAATAATGAAATTTGCCCACCATATAACATGCGGCTTAACACATCGCGCCCCAATCCATCTGTACCCATCCAATGCTGCATAGAAGGGGCGAGTAAAATCGCTTTTACATTAATTTCGTCAGGGTCATACGGTGAAATCAATGGTGCCAACATAGCGAA
>DHYP01000059.1:88841-90977 GCA_002414145.1 Methylophilaceae bacterium UBA5127
TCATAGCGAGCAAAAACACGCCCATGATGATGATAAACCCAGCCATGGCAAGTGGGTTGCTGAGTGCCTTTTTAAAGAGGGTGTTCTGCATGTTTATGACCTCACAACACCACGGCGTACACGCGGGTCTGCCCATGCATAAGCGATATCAGCTACTAAATTGCCAACGAGTGTTAAGGCTGACCCGATGGTGAGAATTCCCATAATGACGGGAAAATCGCGGCTGGTGACTGAGTCAAAGAATAGTTTTCCCATGCCATCAATCGCAAAAATGGTTTCTGCGATCACCGAGCCACCAATGAGCCCAGGAATAGATAAGCCAATAATTGTAATTAAAGGTAATAAGGCATTGCGCAAAGCGTGGGTGTAAATCACTTTATGCTCGTTGAGGCCTTTGGCGCGGGCGGTGGTAATATAGTCCTGATTGAGCACATCTAACATACCGTTTTTGACAAACAAGGTGATGCCAGCCAAACCAGTGACTGAAGGAATCAAAACAGGCATGATTAAATGGCTTAAACTATCTGTCAGTTTCCCCCAGGTGCTTAGGTTTTCATAATTGAGGCTATGCAAGCCAGAAATAGGTAGCCAATTATTCACAACCCCTAGCCAGTACATGAGTAGCAAAGACAACCAAAAACCTGGAATCGAAAAGCCGATAAAATTAAACAAGGTAATGGATCGATCCTGCCAACCTTGGTATTTTCTGGCTGCTAAAATGCCTAGAGGAATCGCAAGTGAGAGGGTAATGATTAGCCCTAAAATATTAATCATCAGCGTGACAGGTAGCGCTTCCTGGATCATGCCTTTGGTCACGTTGCCGTCTTTATCGGTTGTTTGCCAAAATACTGGTTTTTGATGTGGTTTAAACGAATTGCCAAAATCCAGCTGTACCATACGTTTTAACCACAGACCGTATTGCACAATGACAGGTTTATCAAGATGATAGAGTTCACGCAGTTTCTGGCGCGACTCTTCAGAGGCTTTTGGATTAAAAGCAGCCTCGTTATTGGTGATGTCACCTGGTGCTAAGTGCATAATAAAAAAAGAGATAAGGCTAATCCCAATCAACATCGGGATCATCCACAACACACGTTTTATTAAATACTTGAGCATATCAGTCAGCGCTTATTTCGTTGCGTCGAAAGGGTTGCGGAATGTACCATTTTTGTGAATCATACCCGATGCCAGCTGGCGGAATAGGGTTCACAATGCCTTGAATGCGTTTATGCATTGCGGTTAAACCATAACCAGCGGATAAATACACAATCGGACTGTCTTCTAATAATACTTTAGCAAATTCATGATAAATTTTTTGGCGCTTATCTGGATTGAGTTCGGTACGGCCTTGTTCTAACAGCTTATCCACGGTTGGATTGTTATAGCCAATAAAATTAAATTGTCCAGGTGCCTGTTGACTGGAGTGCCAAATATTATATTGGTCTGGGTCTAAGCCTAATCCCCAGCCTAGTACCACGACATCAAAATCGCCTGTTTTAATAAAGCGGCTAATAAAGCTTGCCCATTCAACGGCGCGAATTTTGACATCAATTCCGATTTCTTTTAAGCGGCGTTGAATTAATACTGCGGATTTTTCGCGCTCTTTATTTTGATTGGTGACAATTTCGAAGGCAAAAGGCTTGCCGTCACGCTCTAAAATGCCATCGCCATTATCATCTTTAAATCCAGCTTCTTTGAGTAATGCTCTAGCTTTGTCTGGGTTGTAGGGATAAGGTTGTAAATCTGGGTTGCTCCAACGCGTGCCTGGCTTGTATGGTGAGGCAATGTTGATGCCTAATCCCAAGTAAACGCCATCGATTATCTCTTGTTTACCAATGGCATAGTTAATGGCTTTGCGTACGCGTGTGTCATCAAATGGTTTGTGCTTAAGATTAAATCCCATGTAAGTGTAACTATTGCCTAATTCTTTGTAGAGGTTCAATTTGGCAAGTAGCTCAGGGCGGGCAGGAATGATGCGAGAGTATTTAATCGGGTCTAAGCCCATGCTGTCTATATTATCTGCCATCAGCTCTAAAAACTGCGCGGAATTATCTGGAATAATGCGTGTGACGAGCTGATTAATGTTGGCTTGACCTAACACCGAGCTGGGATTTCGTGACAGCCTAATGTTCTCAC
>DHYP01000059.1:91034-94091 GCA_002414145.1 Methylophilaceae bacterium UBA5127
TGTAGTATGCACATCTTGACCTTCTAAGAGATGCTTAGGCAAAATTTGTAGACCAGACCAGCTATCAAGCGCGGGCGCATAGGCTTGATCGTAGGTTACTTTAAAGGTAAGCGGGTCTGGCGTTTCTGCTTTTTTAACCAGCTGGTAATCTGATGCATATGGACTATGCGTTTTTTCATCTGTCACAAGCTGCCATGTAAATAGCACGTCATCACTTGTGAGTGGTTTGCCATCTGACCATTTAAGATTAGGTTTGAGTTTAAATGAGATGGATTTTTGATCATCAGATATTTGCCAACTTTCAGCTAACTCGCCAGTTAAGTCTAAATTCTGATTGTATCTAAGAAGTGAGTTGAAAATATTGGAGGCAATAGCGGCTGAAGCAGATTCACCAGCCACCATGTAAATGAGGCTACTAGGCTCACCAGTCATTGCACTAATCATAACGCCACCCTCTACGCTAGGGTAGGATTGATTGTAGTCGATGTGAGGTGTCGCGTTTGGCTTATTACATGCGCTTAGCAGGAGCGTAGCTAAAATGATAAACCCTAAACCCCACAATTTTTCATAGTGTTGGTACGGTTGCTTTAATTCTACGGATGGCAGCTTGATTAGCATGCTGACCTATGTCCTCAATTACATTCTGGAAGATTTTCTAGTTTGCTGATGCGAACGTTTGGCAGAGACCTTGCTCGTCGATTTGGCTTTAGATGAAATGCGTACATTTTTCTTACTAGCTTTATATCGATTAGAACCGTTTGCTTTACCTGTATGATGGCTTGATATTTTAATCAACTGACCAGCTTTTAGTTTTTTGGATTTTAACTGATTTGTACGAATAATATATCGACTATCCACATGAAATTTACTAGCTAAGCTGCTAACAGTATCGCCATTCTTCACCCTGTAAGTGATTGATTGATTTGTAGATTGTTCATCTAATCCTTGTTGGGGGCTCACTTCTTTGAAGTTGGTAAGCAGTAAGTTGGATTCTCCACCATTATTATCGGGGACTAAAATGGGTCGCGCAGCGTTTATTTTGCTACCTGACGATAAGTTGTTGACTTCTCTTAGCTCGCTGGCATTGATATCAAACTTTCTGGCAATGTAATCAATACGCTCACCACGCTTTGCTTGATAAGATTTCCAGCTGGTTAATGGCTTATCATAATTGGCCAGATTTTCACGGAATTCGTCAGCTGCCCAAGTCGGGAGTAGTAGTTGATGTACTTCATTATTTGACACAATAACAGGTCGGTTATAACTTGGGTTGAGAGCTACAAACTCTTCATCCGAGATATTGGCAAGTTTTGCGGCAAGTGCCGCATCAATTTGCTTGGGAGCCAGTACTTGCGTAAAGTAAGGGCGATTCGGGATGTCCACTAATTGCAAACCGTACTGGTTAGGATTAAAAATAATGTTTTTAATCGCTTGTAACTTTGGTACATAGTTTTTGGTTTCTGAAGGCAAATCAAGGCTCTGATAGTCTGTTGGCAAGCCTTTCCTACGATTCCGTTCTATAGCCCTTGATACTGTGCCTTCTCCCGCATTATAGGCGGCTAACGCTAAATCCCAAGAGCCGAACATGCCGTGTAACTTCTGTAGATAAGTGAGTGCAGCGTCAGTGGCTGCTGTGACATCGCGTCTTTTGTCTGACCAGTAGTTTTGCTTCAAACCGAAGTCTTTACCTGTAGCGGGCACAAACTGCCAAATGCCTGCTGCATGACTGCGTGAGTAGGCTTGTGGGTTGTAAGCGCTTTCGATCATAGGGAGTAGTGCAATTTCTGAAGGCATATTGCGTTTTTCTACTTCTTCTACGATATGGAAGAGATACTTTTGACTACGCTCTAGCATGCGTTTTACATAGTCTGGTCTTGAAGAGTACCATGTTTCATACTTGGCCGTGTATTCTGAATCAATGTTTGGGATAGTAAAGCCGCTGCGAATACGCGTCCATAAGTCATCTTGGCTGGACGCATTATAGTCGGTGTTATCTACGTTATTACTAATAAAAGACTCAATCGGATCGGCGGTGAGATTGCTGTTGACATCATCATTAATAATTTCTATTTTGTCGCCTGCCAAATTGGTTTGTTCTGCAGCGATTGAGGAGAGGCTAAATAAGCTAGTAACAATCAATATTGACATGCATTTGATCGAAACGTGAGTAAAGTTGGTTATCCGTAAAAAACGGTTTATAAGCAATGTTGTTGTCATGCGCGATCTGAAAATGATAGAAGTCGACTAAATAGTATATAGGATTAATAAGTGAGTCAAGTAAAAATTTAATTGAAGTAACGATATTATCCCATTGATTAATAATGGTTTCTTAATTCTCTTATTTTGGTAAAAACATCAAGCGCATGATGGCTTTCTGAGCCGAAATTTTTGATAATTTCTGGCATGTGACAACGTAAGAATGGGTTAGTTTCGATCTCTAAGGCAATTGTGCTTGGTAAACTGGGTTGGCGTGCTTGTCGCAATTGTTCCACAGTAAGTTTACGTTTGATAAGTGCTAGATTGTTTGGCTCTAGTGTCAGCGCAAAACCAATATTGTGTGCTGTATACTCGTGTGTGCAGAATACTTGAGTGGTCGGTGGAAGCTGTTTGATTTTTTGTAATGAATCAAACATTTGTGCTGCTGTGCCACCAAGTAGACGGCCACAACCTGCGCCAAATAAAACATCTCCGCAAAATAAGGAGTTTGAATTGAGATATGCGATCTGGTCTAGGGTATGTCCAGGTAGCCACATGATATTAAAAGATTGTTGTATTGCTGGAAGCTCGACCACGTCACCGTCTTTGAGTGGAACTGTAGTAAAAGGAAATGTATGGTAGCAAGGAGCGTAGACAGGCACATGCTGATAGTTTAGTAGTTGCGCTACACCATCAATATGATCGTAATGGTGATGCGTAATTAGAATTCCTGCCATGTTGAGTTCATATTGACGTAGTATATTGAGCACGGGAGTAGCATCGCCTGGATCGACAATAATGGCGTTACCTTGGTTTTGTAAAACCCATATATAATTATCTTTAAACGCAGGAACTGGAAAT
>DHYP01000059.1:94123-97723 GCA_002414145.1 Methylophilaceae bacterium UBA5127
ACAGTGTTGGCGAAATGGTTGCATTTTTGAAATCTTTTGTTCGTGAAGAAGTAGCCACGCCACCAGAGAGTGATTGGCTTAAAAATCCTTTAGGTCAATATCTTTTGTCTCATGAGAAAACAATCTATGATCAAAATATCACAGATATTTTTGGATTCAATGCGCTACAGATTGGCTTGCTGGAAATGGATTTGCTACAACAGTCACGTATACCTAAGCGTATTCATGTAGATAGTAAGTGTGGCGATGTAATTTGCGAGAGTAATTATCTACCGTTTGCGTCGTCTACCATAGACTTGGTGTGTATGCCGCATGTGCTAGAGTTTAGTGAGGATCCCCATCAGACCTTGCGTGAAGTGGAACGTGTTTTAGTACCAGAGGGTCACCTTGTGTTAACTGGGTTTAACCCTATGAGTACATGGGGTTTGCGCAGACGGTTGTCTAAGTGCAAGCATATGCCTTGGTGTGGTAGAAATCTAACTCTAGGTAGAATTAAGGATTGGCTTGCATTATTGGGCTTAGAATATGTGAGTGGAGGACATGCCGTTTATGTGATTCCCGTTAATGATGCGCATTGGATTGCGCGTCAAAAACATTTGGCTAATTTTAGTGCTAAATACTTTCCTATGATTGGCGGTATATATTACCTTGTAGCAAAAAAACGCGTGGCTAATATGCATTTGCTTAAACCTAACTGGAAAAAACCCATAGTAAAATCAGGCTTGGTAGTGTCATCACACAAGCCCAGACCTATAAAAAATAAGAAAACAAGCTCAAACAAGTGACTGATACTCAGCAAAATAAAGCACCAGATTGCGTAGAGATTTATGCCGATGGCGCATGCAAAGGCAACCCCGGCCCAGGTGGGTGGGGTGCGTTATTGTTGTTTGGAGGTAATCAAAAAGAGCTATTTGGGGGAGAGGTGCTGACTACAAATAACCGTATGGAACTTACGGCGGTGATTAGCGCCCTTGAAGCACTTAAGCGCCCATGCAAAATAAAAATCTATACCGACTCTTCTTATGTGCAAAAAGGAATTACTGAGTGGATTTTAGGTTGGAAAGCCAGAAATTGGCGTACTTCAGACAAAAAGCCTGTTAAGAATGAAGATTTATGGAGAGCGCTGGATCGCTCGGTGCAACAGCACCAAATCGAATGGATCTGGGTGAGAGGACATGCTGGCAATTGGGGTAATGAACATGCTGATATGCTTGCAAATCAAGGTGTTATGTCTTATTTAGATGGTCAATAAGCGTTGGGAAAATTGATGAGGCAAGTTTTTTTAGATACTGAAACAACGGGTTTATACCCAGATCAAGGGCATCGTATTATCGAGATTGCTGCTGTGGAGATGATGAATCGACGCGCTGGCCAGAATCGTTTTCATGTGTATTTAAATCCAGAGCGCGAGATTGATGCTGCGGCACAAGAAGTGCATGGCATTACATTGGAGTTTTTGCAAGACAAGCCGTTATTTGAGCATATTGCCAAGGATTTCATTGATTTTGTGGCTGGAGCAGAGTTAATTATTCACAATGCGCCCTTCGATGTCGGATTTTTAAATGCAGAGCTTGGTCGTATTGGGCTAACGCCAATTCAGACTTTTTGCGATAAAATCACTGACACGTTGAAGATGGCGAAAGAGTCGCGCCCTGGACAAAGAAATAATCTCGATGCGTTATGTCGTTTTTATGGCATTGATAACTCTAAGCGTACGTTGCACGGCGCTTTGTTAGATGCAGAATTGCTCGCTGATGTTTATATGGCGATGACCAGAGGGCAAGACAGTTTGTTAATGGATTTGCAACAATCAGAAGAGGTAAAGCAGGTACAAGCGCATTTAAGTAGTGAAATAAAAATTAAAGTGTTGGCAGTCAGTGAAGAAGAACAATCTCTTCATGATGCATATATAGTAAGTTTGGCAAAAGCAGGCGCTTTACCTTGGTAGGGTGATGAAATTTTAATTTAGTTAATAATTGGATATTGGATTCAAAATGAAAAATTGCATTGTGGTCACTGGTGGAGCAGGTTTTATTGGCAGTAATTTTGTCAATAATTGGGTAAAGTTAGGTTTGGGTAAGGTTGTTACGCTGGATAAGTTAACTTATGCAGGCAATCTGGAAAATTTAGCAGAAATAGAAGGTCATCCAGATCATGTGTTTGTGCAAGCGGATATTGGTGATAGAGTAGCTGTTAAAGCGCTACTTACAACGCACCAGCCACGCGCTGTATTGAATTTTGCAGCAGAGAGCCATGTTGATCGCTCGATTCATGCGCCTGGTGAGTTTATTCAAACCAATGTGTTAGGCACTTTTAATTTACTAGAAGAAGTGCGTGCATATTGGGGAGAGCTTAGTCCAGAGGAGCAAGGAGAGTTTAGATTCTTGCATGTTTCTACCGACGAGGTTTACGGATCTCTGACGGCAGATGCGCCAGCATTTAGAGAAACTAATCCCTATGAGCCTAATAGCCCATACTCAGCGTCTAAAGCCGCTTCAGATCATTTGGTGAGAGCCTATCATCACACTTATGGCTTACCTACGTTGACAACCAATTGTTCTAATAACTACGGTCCCTATCATTTTCCAGAAAAATTGATTCCATTAGTGATCCATAATGCACTCAATGGTAAGCCCTTACCTATTTATGGTAATGGCAGCAATATCCGCGATTGGTTGTTTGTAGAAGATCACTGTAGTGCTATTCGTCGTGTGTTGGAAGCGGGTAAAGTGGGCGAAACTTACAACGTAGGCGGATGGAATGAAAAAACCAATCTTGAGGTAGTACATACCTTATGTGACATTTTAGATATAGAAAAACCTAAAGCTGCGGGGAGTTATAAAGACCAGATTACGTTTGTAACAGATAGACCAGGTCATGATCAACGCTACGCCATAGACGCAACTAAAATTGAAAAAGAATTGGGTTGGAAACCAGCCGAAACTTTTGAAACAGGCATACGTAAGACAGTGGTCTGGTATTTGCAGCATCAGGATTGGGTAAATCATGTAACGAGTGGTGAGTATAAAAAATGGGTTAATCAGAATTACAAAACACGTAATGAGGAGTTAGCATAATGGCAACAAAAGGTATCGTCCTCGCTGGGGGTTCAGGCACGCGCTTATATCCAGTGACTCAAGTGGTTTCTAAACAGCTGTTACCAGTGTATGACAAACCCATGATTTATTATCCCTTATCTGCGTTGATGTTAGCAGGCATACGTGATGTACTCGTAATTTCTACACCACAGGATACGCCACGTTTCGCCGAGTTATTGGGTGATGGCAGTCAATGGGGCATGTCTATTCAATATAAAGTACAACCCTCACCCGATGGTTTAGCCCAAGCATTTATTTTGGGCGAGGAGTTTATTGGGGATGATCCATGCGCGTTAGTACTCGGCGATAATATTTTTTATGGGCATGAGCTAGCCAATATGGCACAAAAAGCCGCGCAACGAGAGCATGGCGCTACTGTGTTTGCATACCCAGTGCATGATCCAGAGCGTTATGGCGTGGTTGAATTCAATGATGATGGTCAGGCGATTAGCTTAGAAGAAAAGCCTAAACTACCTAAATCGCGTTATGCGGTGACAGGGTT
>DHYP01000059.1:97735-108902 GCA_002414145.1 Methylophilaceae bacterium UBA5127
ATATTTTTACGATAATCGCGTGGTGGAAATTGCCAAAAATTTAAAACCTTCACCGCGTGGTGAGTTAGAAATTACCGATGTGAATCGTCAGTATTTAGATTGGGGCGACTTACATGTAGAGGTGATGGGTAGGGGCATGGCTTGGCTAGATACAGGCACACACGAGTCATTGTTGGAAGCGGCGTCATTTATCGAAACTATCGAAAAACGACAAGGGCTCAAGATAGCTTGTCCTGAAGAAATCGCATATCGCAAAGGATTTATTGATGCAACAATACTGGAAGCGATTGCCGCTAAATACGCCAAAAATGGCTATGGACAGTATTTAAAACGTATTTTGACCGAGAAAGTATTTTAATGAATATTATTCATACTGAAATCCCCGAGGTGATGATTTTCGAGCCCAAAGTATTTGGCGATGATCGGGGATTTTTCTTAGAAAGCTACAATGCAAAGAAGTTTGAAGAAACGACTGGGATTAGATGTGAGTTTGTCCAAGACAACCATTCAAGATCCGCTCAAAATGTTTTGAGGGGCTTGCACTACCAAATTGAACAAGCTCAAGGAAAACTAGTGCGTGTGGCGAGTGGTGAGGTATTTGATGTGGCGGTGGATATTCGTCAATCCTCTCCAACTTTTGGGAAGTGGGTAGGGGCGATTCTTTCGGGCGAAAATAAACATCAGATGTGGATTCCACCTGGTTTTGCGCATGGTTTTTTAGTGATGTCTGATTATGCTGATTTTCTATATAAAACGACTGATTTCTATGCGCCACAGCATGAATGCTGTATCAAATGGGACGATCCTACTATTGGCGTTGTGTGGCCATTAAATGGCAAACCAGTGTTGTCTGCAAAAGATAACGCTGGCCTTAGCCTGCAAGATGCTAAAAAATTTCCATAATCTTTTTTCTGCTTATATTTGATGAGAAAAATTTTACTAACGGGCGTTAATGGCCAAGTCGGCAATGCGTTAGAGCAACGATTGTCAGATGAGTATCATTTAACTGCATTGTCTCGAGAGCAGCTGGACTTAACGCGTGAGGATGAAATTCGACGCGTAGTACAGTTGATTAAGCCTGACGTGATTATCAATCCTGCTGCCTATACTGCGGTAGACAAAGCTGAATCAGAACAGGATTTAGCCTATGCCATCAATGCGACCGCACCACAGGTTCTGGCTGAAGAGGCGCTAAAATTAAATGCAGGTTTGATACATTTCTCAACAGACTATGTGTTTGATGGCACAAAATCAGAGCCTTATGTAGAAACAGATCAGGTTAACCCGCTTGGCGTTTATGGTAAAACCAAGCTAGCGGGGGAGCAACTAATTACAGAGGTTGGTTTGCCACACTTAATATTACGTACTAGTTGGGTATACGGAGCCTATGGCAAAAATTTTTTAAAAACGATATTGCGACTCGGTTCTGAACGAGACCAATTGCGTATTGTGGCAGATCAGTTTGGAGCGCCTACAAGTAGTATTAGTATTGCTGCTGGTGTTCAGCAGTTATTAAAAGTATGGCATAAAAACAATAATGTTCAATCTGGCATTTATCATTTTACGAATGCTGGTAGTACTTCATGGCACGGATTTACCTGTCAGATTATTCAGGATTATCAACAACATGCCATTGCTGCTGGTATGCCCGCATTAAAGCTCAAGCTAGAGAATATTGAGCCGATTACGACTGCGGAATATCCTACGCCAGCCAAGCGTCCAGCCAACTCTAGGTTGAATAATGCAAAACTAGAGTCTACATTTAATATTACATTACCTGCTTGGCAGGACGGTTTGAGAGAAGTAATTGCGCTGTTAGAAAGGTAGTTCTAGCCTAGCGCGTCAGTCCAGCTGTTAGGTGTCTCGTAAAGTCTTACGCGTTCTAGCTTGAGATGGTTACCGTAAGTATCTTTGTATTGTGCTTTTAGAATTTTAAAAGCTTCTGATGCCATATTTTCAGCAGTAGGGATTGTAGGAAAAATCACAGTTTTGTGATTGGGTAATGAGTTTAGAAAGTGAACAACTGGAGTGTCATTAACATAAACTAAAAATGCATGATCCCATAAATCAACTACGGACTCCCGAGCAATCTTTTTGACATCTGAAAAGTCCATAATCATGCCATTTTCTGAACTATGATCCTGATGAATAATATCGCCAGAAAGTGTGATTTCAATAGCGTAACGGTGACCATGTAGATTGCGACATTGACTTTTGTGGTCGGGAATACGATGCCCAGCATCAAACTCTAAACGTGTGGTAATTTCCATCTATGAATTATATCAGCTAGCAGTGTTTTTTTTTGCCCAGAGTACAAATTCATCAAAGGGCATGGGCTTGGAGAAATAAAAGCCTTGTGCTTTTTTAATGTCAATTTTATTAATCAAATTGAGGCATTCGATATTTTCAATACCTTCCACCAATACATCTTTGCCAAGACTTTTTGCTAATGATGCCATGGATTTGACAATCTCAAAGTCTTCGTTCGATTGGTTGATACGCTTTACAAATGATTGGTCAATCTTGATGAGTGAGATTGGAATAGTGCGTAGCCTTGCCATGGAAGAATGCCCTGTACCAAAATCATCTAAAGCAAGCTTGATGCCGCTTTCTGTGATTTTTTTAATGATATTCGTGGTTGTTTCGTTCTCTTCCAAGATGCCATTTTCAGTGATTTCCAAGATGATATCCTTGGGATTGATTTTCCAAAACTGTATACTTTGTAATATCAATTGGGGTAGCTCTATGTCATACAAGTCTTCTGCTCTTAGGTTCAACGTTAGGTAAATAGGAAGATGGTGTTGAGTAATGAGATCATCAGCCAATCGACAGACTGAATTGATTAACCATCGAGTAAACATCTTTCCTAGACCTACTTTGTTAATGATTTCCACCATAACATTCGGATAAATCCCTAGGCTCTTGGCATGCGGCCAGCGCAACAGCACTTCAGCGCCGACGCATTTTTCCTCAGGCAGTCCTAAAATAGGCTGCAAGTATAGTTCCAAATCTTCATTGTTGAAGGCTGATGTAACATCCAGCTCCAGTTTTTTCTGATTATCAATTTCATCTGAAATGGCGGGGCTGTAACTGACAAAATCCTGATGGTGTATTAATGCATAACTGAGTGCTACTCTGGCTTGGTGGTAAGCGGAAGCACCGTCAGTGTGGAGGGTGTTAGCGGCGATACCAACTACTGGAGACACTAAGAATACTTGGTTTTCAATGTTAATAATTTGTTCAAAGCATCCCTTGATTCTAGCCATGAGTAAGCCAAGTTGTATATCGCTAATGTCTCTCTCAATGAGTATGCTAAACAGCATGTTGCCACATTGGTAGGTGATATGAGGTTTTGGTAAACAGGTTTCTAATAGCTCCAAGATTTTAATATTTAATGAAATAGGCATGATGGGTGAAATGGTCACCGCTCCACGTTCGATTAAAAATCGAATAGTCATCAAAAATAATTGGCTGGAGGGTTTGCTGTGGATATGACTATTTATTTCTCTAAGCAACACATTTGTGTTCGGCAAATTGGTAACAGGATTGTGATCCATCAAGTAGTTTACTTGGCTTGTTTGATGGGTAAATGCAGTTTCACTGATTAAGTCGAACAGTAGAAAATACCATTCTGTTTTAATGGTTTGATTAGGTGTAGGCGCATGTAAGGACACACATTTAAGGATATTAAATACATCTACCAAAGGCATACCATTGGTAATTATCTCAATCCAGTACTCTATACAGGTATTGATATGCTCGGTTAATGCGTTGCTCTCTAAAAAGCTTGGCCAGCTGGCAACCGCGATGAAAAGTTGTTCTAGTGAAGTGGTATGTTGCTCTTGACTATATTGATGGTGGTAACCTTCAAGCTGTTCCAAATTAACACTAAACTGCTGGCTTAAATCATGTGCATTTAGCTGGTGGAGTGATGCTTTATGTAGCAAGCTTTCTACAGAATAGTGTAAGTTGAATGACCGTAAATAGGGTGCGTAGGTGTCATCTTCTGGTAACTCAGGCAGGTGTTCCATGGCGATACTCAAAGATAAAAGTTTTCTGCATTTAATTCATAACTATCTGGTGGGATGCCCTTGATAATTTTATAGAGACTACCGTCAGGCGCGGTAGGTGAATTAAGCAAGTCGAGTGTGGTTGGGAATGGATTTTTGCTTTTATCAGGCGCTAATAAAATCATTAGCCTAGGTTGTAGCCGCCTGACTTGGTTTTGTTGAATGACAACGGCAATTTCACCTGTGTTGAGTTCGACTAAAGAATTGACTGGGTAAATACCCAGAAACTGAATCAGTTGATCAACTAGTTCTCCAGAAAATTCCTGATCACGCATATTGTGGATTTCATCTAATGCACGTTGATTATGTAAGCCTTTAGCGTAATTTCTATCTGTAGTCAGTGCGCAATAAGTGTCTACAAGCCCAGCAATCTGGCCGTTAATATTAATCATGCTACCTTGTAGCTGATGCGGGTAGCCAGAGCCGTTAAAGCGCTCATGGTGCTGTGCAATTACATCCATGACCAAGCTTGGGATATCAGGAGTTTGAGCTAATATTTTGAGCCCCTCCTCAATATGTAATTTCGCCAGTTCGAACTCTGTTCTGGTGAGTTTTGATTTTTTGAGCAAGATACGCTGAGGAATTTTGACTTTACCTATATCTTGTAAAAGTCCTGCTAATCCCATTTCTTTAATTTGTTTTTTAGGTAAGGCCAAGAAACTAGCAAATGCCATCATGTTAATAGAAACGTTTAAAGCTTGACCATACGAGATATTGTCGGTGTGTTTGAGTCTTGCCAGCCACATTAAAGCATCAGGTGTGCGGCTAATACTATCAACCATATTGTCTAGCACGTCAGAGACTGTGCTGATGTCTAATTTTTGTTGGTTAGCAATGGCTTCAAACAGTGATTTAGTGGCAATCTGGGATTTTTCAAAAGTAGGGTAAATGACCGCCATCTCTTCTTCTACCCGTGGTGTTTCATTCTCGTAAATAGAAACCTTGAATCTTTCTGGCTCGGTAAAGCCAAAGGCATCTTCATCTCTAATTTTGGGCTTAGTTGATGAACCTAGTTTTTCTTTTTTACTTCCAAACAAGCTTGAGAAAAAGCCAGATTTGGTATTTTGTTCTACATTGGTATTGTCAGGTTTTGATTTATCTTGGCGAGGTGCGTTGTCAGTAGACGCGTTGTTTTCCTGACGCATGTTAAAAATAATACCTTCTTCAGTTTGTGTGATTCTTCCACGTTTAATTGCGCTGATGATTTCAAAAAAGCTAGACTCTTTAATGGTCTTCTTTTTATTATCATTGGTCTTTACCATGACCTTCAAAGCGGTGCGCTTAGGTGAGGTGTTAGCACTTTTTTTGACCACTGGCTCAATATGTGTGATTCTTACTGTGGTGACATCACGTTTAATTGCAACATCAGCTTTTTTCTTCTCTAGAAACTGTATCCCAGTCGATCGTGTGCGATCAACATAGACGTATTCGCAGAGATTTTTCAGAGCACTTTTTTGCTCTTCTTCTTCTAGGAGAAAGCCCTGTAGTAGGAATGGAGATTCCAACCAAGATCGATCGAGCTCGGTAATGAACATACCAAACTGGATATCTTGAACCATGACTTTTTCTTTATTAATAGACATCCTACTTATCAAGTACAAATCATCATGTATTTTGCTTAATACAAATAAAAATAGCCAGCCTTTGCCAATTATTTAATATTGATTTCATAAAACTTTACTTTTGTTATGTAAAATTGATTGATATAACAATATTAAATCAAGTGCTTTGTATACTAACGTATCATATATACTAATTTTTTAATAGCCATCTATTTATTGCCGACTATGGATGATGTAGTTCTTTAGTAAGGGTTTGATATTGAAGTATGCGAGTTTGGGTGATTGTGCCAGTGGCCATTTGATTCAGTATTGCGCAATCTGGTTCGTGTAGATGTGTACAGTTGTTAAATCTACAATGTCCAAGATACGGCCTGAATTCAATGAATGCGTGCTCTAGTTCAGATTGTGAAATGTGATGCAATCCAAACTCCTGCAAACCAGGCGAGTCAATCAGACTTGATGTTTCATCAATGTGGTATAAACGTGTTGCTGTTGTAGTATGTTTGCCACTATCTAATGCATGACTGATTTCTTGTGTTCTCGCAACTTCTTGAGGCAGCAATGCATTGATAATCGTGGATTTCCCCATACCAGATTGTCCAACCATCACGCTCTGGTGTCCATGTAGAAAGGGGCGTAGCGGTGAAATATCTTTCTTGGCAGTCAGTTGCAATGTTTGATACCCAAGTTTTTGATAGCTGCTGAGCTTATCTTGCGCATCTACATTTATCAAATCACATTTATTTAATAGAATGAGTACTTTGATTTGGCTCGCTTCCGCCGCAACTAAGCATCTATTTAGCAGCGCTTCATAAAAACTGGGTTGCGTAGCCAGTACAATCACAATTTGTGTAACATTTGCAGCGAGCAGTTTGCTTTTGTAAGCGTTGCTTCTATAGAGCAACGAGGTGCGATCAAAGATTTTTTCGATAACACCTTCGTTGCTATCAGTCAGCTTTATGCCAACCCAGTCGCCTGATGCAATGTCAGTTTTTTTTCCGCGTGTGACACAGCTTATACGCCGTTTGTCTTCTAATTCAATTTCAAACCGCTTGCCAAACGCTGCAACCACTAATCCTTTAAGCATGCAATAACACTATTCGAATTTGTAGTAAGACTGATTTAAATACGCGGCCACGTTAATTTCATCTTCTTCAAACCATTTAATGTCTAGCATTGTGCTGCAATTCCGTACTTGCGTGATCAACCCGCTAGCAGACTTGATTTTTCTGAATTCACGCGTATAAATCTCAGAGCCATTTCCACCAAAGCTCGAGGCGTGGCATGAAATGCAGTTTTGTTCTACCAGCGCTTTACCTCTTGACACATCCGCTTTTTTAAATAGCTCATTAGCTGTGACTATATGTGACATAAGTAAAATCAAAAGTGCCGTTAAAAGTCTCATATGAATCCTATCTAGTCGTTTAGCTACCAGTATATGCCGAAAGCTTAGAAATACGTATGCTCGCTGGTGGATGCGAGTCATAAAAGTTAGAATATAACGGATCAGGGGTCAGCGTAGATGCATTATCACGATACAGTTTGACCAAAGCCTCAATCAGATGTTGCGCATTTGCATGCGTAGCAGCATAGCGATCTGCCTCAAACTCATTTTTGCGTGAGTAGCTAGCCATTATTGGGCGTAGTAAATATAAGAAAATGGGCGACACAAGTAAAAACAACAGTAATGCCATGTGGTGGCTAGGTGTGGTAATGCCTAGGCCCGCGTAAAACCATGATTGATTAATAAGCCAGCCTAATATCGCTAAACCAATGAGGCTAATGAGAAACATCATTATCACGCGTTTGATCACATGCTGGTGCTTGAAATGACCAAGCTCATGTGCCAGCACTGCTTCAATTTCATCTTCATTAAGCTTGTCTAACAGGGTGTCAAAAAACACCACGCGTTTGCTACTGCCAAAGCCAGTAAAGTAAGCATTACCATGACCTGATCTGGTCGACCCGTCCATGACAAATAAGCCTTGTGACTTGAACCCGCATTTACTCAACAAACGTTCAATACGATTTTTGAGTGATATATCTGCAAGTGGTGTAAATTTATTAAAAAGTGGTGCGATGTAAGTAGGGTAAATTGCTAGCATGACAATATTAAATACACTCCATACTAGCCATAAATAAAACCACCAGTATTCTCCAGCGCTACGCATCAACCAGAGGGCTATCAGCAGGATGGGTGCGCCTAATGCTATTCCTAACAGCCCATGCTTAATCAAATCGCTGATGAACATTTTAGGCGTCATTTTATTAAAGCCAAATTTCTCGTCTATGGTGAAGGTGTGGTAGTAGTCAAACGGTAATTCCACAATACTGCTAATCACCAAGGTACTGCAAATGACTAATGCGCCACGTATGATATTGTGGTCTGGTAGCCAAGCCAACCAAAGCTGGTCAAGCCATTGTAGACCACCACCAATTGTTAGAATAAGCAAAAAAATTGCTTGCGCGAGTGATTCCGTTAATGCCAGTTTGGTCTTTGCGGTTGAGTAATCAGCTGCTTTTTGATGTGCCTCAAGTGATATCGTATTGCTAAAAGCCTTAGGTACTTGGTTGCGGTTGGTTTGTATATGGTGTATGTGACGATTTCCCAACCAAAAACGCACTAGCGACGTGATGAATAATAAACTCACAAAAATAAGTGTTAAGTTAGATGCCATTTTTAATAATTACTCTGTTTAAGTTAAACTAATGCTATTCTGAAGCATAGATAGAGATTAAGTTCATCTCAATTGCTTCCCCTGCATATTTTAATGGAAATCATGATGCCTGCTAGTAATAACAATATGAATAACGATAATTTGATCTGGTTAGATATGGAAATGAGTGGTTTGTTACCAGATTCTGACCGAATTTTAGAATTGGCAGCAGTTGTCACTGATGCTGAGCTTAATGTGCTTGGAGAGTCTCCTGTGTTGGTGATCCATCAAACAGATGAAGTGCTGGATGGCATGGATGCCTGGAATAAAGGGGCGCATGGTAGAAGTGGTTTGATAGATAAAGTAAAAGCATCCACTTTGGATGAAAAAGCGGCGACTGAGCAAATGATTGCTTTTTTGAAAGAATATGTTCCTGCAGGAAAATCACCTATGTGTGGCAATTCAATTTGTCAGGATAGACGTTTTATGGCGCGTTATATGCCAGATTTAGAAAGCTATTTTCATTATCGTAACTTAGACGTGAGTGTTTTTAAGGAGTTGGCTCGCCGTTGGAAGCCAGAAGTTTATGCTGGATTTAAAAAAGCAAGTAAGCATGAAGCGTTAGCGGATATTTACGAATCGATTGATGAGCTTAAATATTATCGAGAACACTTTATTGTGAAGTAACACATCAAAACATGTGATACAGTGACAAGACAAAAAAAGGGACGTAATCTTTAAGATACGCCCCGAGGGAGGAGAAGTTAGCTTTGGAGAAGCTTAGTTTTAATTAAGCATCAACTATGCCAACTTACAAATCAATCAGTTAGAACCTTTTTATACAGTGCAATATAAGCATTTGCGCTGTTTTTCCAGCCTATTTCTTGTTTCATACCGTTGGTTTGGATTTCTTTCCATGATTTTTTGTTTTTCCAGATGGACAAAACTTGTTTAATTGTGACCAAAAGTGACAGCCTGTTGACATTTTCCATCACAAAACCAGTCGCAGTATGATTCGCTAGAGTTTCATCAGTGGTATGACAAATAGAATCTGCTAGGCCGCCCGTATTCGAGACAATCGGTGGAGTGCCGTATCGCAATCCATAAAGCTGATTCAATCCGCATGGCTCAAAACGTGAAGGCATTAAAAATATATCTACGCCTGCCATGACAAGATGGGATAGCGGCTCGTTGTAGCCTATTGTGACAGCCACTTGATGCGGAAACTCCGCCGCATAAGACAGCAGTTGAGCTTCAAATGCTTTTTCTCCACTACCAAGTACAACAATTTGACATCCCATCGTGATGAGTTCTGGGATGGTCTCTATGACAATATCCACCCCTTTTTGGTGTGTGAGTCTACTGACGATGCCAAACAAAGGGGTATCGGCAGCAACAGGTAGCTGCATTTTTTCTTGTAAGTGTGATTTGACTAACTGCTTGTTATTTAATTTTTTTGCGTTGTATGCGTAGGGTAGATGTGTATCTGTTTCTGGATTCCATTCCTCAGTATCTATGCCATTTAAAATCCCTGTTATCTTGTGTTCGCGCGCTTGCAAAAGTCCTTGCATACCAAAGCCAAACGCTTCAGTTTGAATCTCTTTAGCATAATTAGGGCTCACCGTAGCGAGTTCGTCGGCGTAGTAAACACCTGCCTTTAGGAAGGATAAATGTCCATAAAACTCATAGCCTTCGATTTTAAAATCATCGGGATTCATTTCAAGGGTGTGTAGCCAGTTAGGATGGAAATTACCTTGAAAAGCCAGATTATGAATGCTGAGTATGGTTTTAACGTGAGATGCTTGCGTTAAATGTAGGTAATAGGGTGTAAGTCCTGTTTGCCAGTCATTGCAATGCACAATTTCGGGTACCCAATCGAGGGCAGTGATGTTATTTTTGTCACACAGCAAGCTGGCAACCTTAGATAAAACACCGAATCTCATGGGATTATCATGCCAGTCTTGACCAAACTCATTGGTGTATGGCCCGCCGATACGTTCGTAAAGCGCCTGGTTTTTGATAATGATGACTTCTAACTGAGTATTTGGCATAAAACCAGAAATGAGGTCACAACTGGTATGACTAAATACTTGCAGATGTCCGATTAAGCGTTGATTTTGAACTTGAGACAGTACAGCGGGATAACCTGGGATTAAAAGTTTGATGTCAACATCGAGTTGTTTCAGTGCATTGGGTAGTGCACCGCTTACATCCGCAAGTCCGCCAGTTTTAATAAGTGGGTAAGCTTCTGATGTTACAAATAGTACGCGCAAAATAATCTTTCGTTGTCATTATTATCAACTGTTATTATAGTGTATATGTAAATGACTAGAATATAGTTAAGGAGAAGTTGTGATGGGTTTGGGAGCTTGGGTTGCGGTAGGAGCGGGTGCAGCAATGGGTGCATGGCTTCGTTGGGGCTTAGGCTTGATGTTAAATAGCACCTTTCCTATATTGCCTTTGGGAACATTGGCTGCCAACTTAATTGGTGGATATGTGATGGGCTTGGTCATGGGGATTTTTGCAGTGACAACGTCTGTCTCACCAGAAATGCGTTTATTTGCGACGACTGGCTTTTTGGGAGGATTAACTACTTTTTCTGCGTTTTCGGCCGAAGCTGTTACCTTAATGATGCGTGCCCAATATGGTTGGGCAATCTCTCATGTATTAGTGCATGTGATTGGCTCGTTAGCAATGACTGCACTGGGTATGATGACGATTCAAATGATTAAAAACTAGCTGACAGAGCGCCCATAAAAAAGCCCGAAAAATCGGGCTTTAATGTTGACTATTCTGGTTTTTGCGTTTCTATCATGACCAGTGGCGCATCTTCTGGCTTGGCCTCTTCTTTCTTTTTCCAGTTAGGTGCCTTGCGAGG
>DHYP01000059.1:108964-109323 GCA_002414145.1 Methylophilaceae bacterium UBA5127
CTCTACCAACTCTAAACCAACCGCAGCTAAATCTACCTTCTCTACTTTAGTCTTAGCCCTTGGTTTTCGAACGGGCTTTTTCTTATTGGCCTTAGCAGTGTTTTCTGTAGCCTCTGCTTGATTGGTTTCAGTAATGGCTATATTTTCAACAACAGCAGTAATAGAGCCATCCTTTCCATTCTGATTTGGTTTTGTTTCATTGCTTTCTAATGTTTTAGGCGCTTGTACTTCTTTCACTTTTTCATTGATTGCTTGAGTCGTAACAGCTTCTGTCATCTCTGTTGGCGAGTTTGTGATTTCTTGCTGATTGTTGAAAGCATCCGTTTGCACTGGTTTTGTTTCATCGCGAGGGCGACGGT
>DHYP01000059.1:109390-119035 GCA_002414145.1 Methylophilaceae bacterium UBA5127
GCATTTCCTGTTGTTTGAGCTACTTTGTCTATGGTCGGACGTTCAGCTTCGACACGCTTTTCTGTTGGTGCTGCAAACGTTTTTTCATGCTTAGGTTGAGCAGGCTGCTCAGCTTTGGTAGGACGTTCACTTTTCTCTATACTGCTTTTCTCGTGAGTGTTTCTATCACGTTGGTTACGATTTTTGTTTCTATCACGTTGATTGCGATTACGGTCGCGGTTGTGTTGGCGTACTTGTTCGCGTGCTTCAGTTGCTGGTTTAGTTTCTGTTTGAGTTGTATTGTCTGAGGACAAGCCTAACATTGCCTTGATGCGACCAAATAATGACGTTTTTACTTTTTCTGGTGTTTTATCCACAATAGGAGCAGAAGTTGCAGGGGTAATTCCTTTTACTAATGCCTCTGGAATAAGTACTTTGTTGTCTTGATTCAGGCTACGTACATAATCTGTTTCTACAGGCAACTCAACCATTTTGTAGCTGACGCGCGATGTTTCTTCGTTCACATCGTCATGCTTGATTCTGATGATGCTGTAGTTGGGTGTTTCCATATGAATATTAGGAATAAGAATCACTTCCACGCCCATGCGCTCTTCAATTTTATGAATGTCCGCACGCTTCTCATTGAGTAAGAAAGTCGCGGCTTCAACAGGCAATTGCACTTGGATAATCGCGCTGTTGTCTTTCATCGCTTCTTCTTGTGTGATACGCAAGATGTGTAGTGCAGTCGATTCAATACCACGTATGTGTCCAGTGCCATTGCAACGCGGGCATGTAGCGTGATTAGTTTCGCCTAAACTTGGGCGTAAGCGTTGACGCGATAGTTCTAGCAAACCAAACCGTGATATTTTGCCTGTTTGTACACGTGCACGATCATAATGTAATGCATCTCTAAGTGTATTTTCGACATCACGTTGGTTACGTGGATTTTCCATATCGATAAAATCAATAACAACCAAGCCGCCTAAATCGCGTAATCGCATTTGACGTGCGACTTCTTCTGCCGCCTCTAGATTGGTGTTAAAAGCAGTTTGCTCAATATCTGAACCTTTAATTGAGCGGCCTGAGTTTACGTCAATCGATACGAGTGCTTCTGTATGATCAATAACAATCGCGCCACCTGAAGGTAGGCGCACTTCGCGCGAGAATGCTGTTTCGATTTGATGTTCAATTTGAAAGCGTGAGAACAGCGGGATTTCATCTTGATATAATTTGACACGTGCTACATTGCCTGGCATGACGTGGTTCATAAATTGCACAGCCTGCTCATGGACGTCAGCAGTGTCGATCAGGATTTCGCCAATGTCTGCACTGAAGTAATCGCGAATTGCGCGAATCACTAAGCTACCTTCTTGGTATATCAGGAAAGCACCAGGTTGGATGTGTGAAGCCTCTTCGATAGCAGTCCAGAGTTGTGTGAGATAATTCAAATCCCATTGCAATTCTTCGGCATTACGTCCAATACCTGCGGTACGTGCAATGATACTCATACCATTGGGCACTTCTAATTGTGCCATGGTGTCACGTAACTCATTACGCTCTTCACCTTCAACACGACGTGAAACACCACCACCTCTAGGGTTGTTTGGCATTAATACTAAATATCGACCAGCCAGAGAAATGTAAGTTGTGAGTGCTGCACCCTTGTTACCACGTTCGTCTTTGTCTACTTGAACAATAAGCTCTTGGCCTTCTTTAATCACATCTTGAATGCGAACTCGGCCGTTTTCTGGTTTGTCTTGAAAATAACTGCGGGAAATTTCTTTGAAGGGGAGAAATCCATGGCGATCTGTGCCGTAATCCACAAATGCAGCCTCGAGCGAGGGTTCAATTCGTGTGATCACACCTTTGTAGATATTGCTCTTACGCTGTTCCTTACCTGCGTGTTCAATATCTAAATCAATGAGTTTTTGCCCATCGACAATCGCAACGCGTAGTTCTTCTGACTGCGTTGCATTAAATAACATTCTTTTCATTTTTTGCTCCTAGGCGTTAATGCCTAGCAAACAAATAAAAAGCAATCTAGGATACTGAATCAAACTCACTAGTTAAGCTTAGGCTGTGACTAGCGGGTCATTTAACATGTATGGTTTTAGTCTGAAGGTCTTTTCCTGTACAGACTTATATAAACTACTACTGGTGGATGTTCCAGTCTTCAATTGCAAGTTTCTTAATTCAATTGCAACGAGTGAGTTTTATCTAGCTACATTTATAAATTAATACCCTTGTTTGGTATAAATTCGTTAAAATCTTATATTCAGCAATCTCTAGTCGCGCTTTAATTTTTAATTGTCTGCGTCGGCTGTTGCGCAATTTTACTTATCGCTACTTTATGGCGAGCGGTATTAACCAAGTATTTGTTGTCACTGTTTTTAACATTACGTTTCTTAACATATCCTTAAAATGAACTGCAAAGAGTTTTTTAAGTTTAAGAACTTGCACAGTATAGGCTAGAAATATCATAAAGCAAAGCACGAAAATGGTCATAGAGATAAATAACCAAGCCCTTAAGAGCTCACAAGTTTCTGAATCTGCGGCTGCCAATCTTGTCATAGATGAGTCCGCTGCTGGTCAGCGTATTGATAACTTTTTGCTAAAGGTGCTAAAAGGGGTGCCTAAGAGCCATGTTTACCGCATTTTACGTAGTGGTGAAGTGCGTGTGAATAAAAAGCGGATTGATGCAGACTTTAGGTTAAATCTGGAAGATGTTGTGAGAGTGCCACCCATCCGAGTGTCTGCGGCAGCCCAATCCGCGCCTGAGAAAGCCGTTCAATCCAAGTTTGATGACGCGGTTATTTATGAGGATGATGCCATACTGGTGATTAATAAGCCTGCTGGCTTTGCTGTACATGGCGGTAGTGGCGTGAGTAGAGGGGTCATCGAACAGTTGCGTTTAGAACGACCGCATGCAAAATTTTTAGAATTGGTACATCGTTTGGATCGTGATACTTCAGGTGTATTGATGTTGGCCAAAAAGCGTAGCGCACTGGTGGCGCTGCATGAGGCGATTCGAAATAATCATATTGATAAGCGATATATCATGATGGTGCATGGGCATTGGCAAGAAAAAAAGAAGCATGTCATTTTAGATTTACAGAAGTATGTTACTAATGAGGGTGAGCGACGTGTCAATGTTGTTACTGATTTAGAAAAAGATAAACATCATGAGTCACAAGTTTCGGAGACGATTTTTTATTTGAGTAAAAACATAGGTGATTTCTCTCTGTTAGAGGCTAAGTTGATTACTGGTAGGACGCATCAGTTAAGAGTGCAATTAGCACACTTGGGTTTTCCAATATTGGGGGATGATAAATACGGAAACTTTGCTTTAAATAAAAGTCTGATGAAACAGGGGCTTAAGCGCATGTTTCTGCATTCTTCAGAAACCAATATCAGACATCCGCTGACAGGGGATAAGCTAAAGTTGTCAGCACCTTTACCAGTAGAATTAACGAGTTTTATTAAGAAAGTAGAAAGTAGTATTGAGTAATATGCGTAATACATTTGATTTAATTGTGTGGGATTGGGATGGTACTTTAGCTGATTCAACAGGGATGATCACCAATGCCATTGTCAAGGCAGCAGCGCAAGTGGGCCTGCCGCAACTCGATCCCGCTAAAGCGACAAGTATCATTGGGTTAGGTTTGATAGAGTCAATACAAGCCTTGTATGGAGACTTGACCACAGAACAAGCAAGAGATTTGGCAGCACATTACAATGCTAACTACTATGCTGGGGAAAGTGAGATTCCTTTGTTTAATGGTGCGTTTGAAACCATTGTCGAGTTGCATAAGCGCGGGTATAAATTAGCGGTGGCTACAGGTAAAGGGCGTCGTGGATTAAATTTAGCATTAGAGCATTGCGGTTTAACAAAATACTTTCATGCAACGAGAACAGTCGATGAGTGCTTCTCTAAGCCTCATCCACAAATGTTGGATGAGTTAATGGATGATTTGGTGGTTATGCCAGAACGTGTACTGATGATTGGCGATACTAGCTATGATATGCAGATGGCAAAAAATGCGGGAGTCAAATCGGCAGCAGTCAGCTATGGTGCACAAGCACGCGATAAATTATTGACATATAATCCTGATTACATTTTTGACGAATTTAATCAGTTGAAACAGTGGCTATTGAATGAAGGTGAATGAGGTTATTTTTAAAAGTGTTGATTTAATTGAACGGGCGGAGGGACTACGTTTTGATGTGCCACAGCTTGGTGAGAGGGTGACGGGCTTTGTGGTGAGGTTTGATGGCAGGCCATATGCTTATTTAAATCAATGTGCTCACGTCTCGATAGAGTTAGATTGGCAGCATGGTCAGTTTTTTAATATTACAAAAGACCTTCTGATATGTTCTACACATGGGGCACAATATGAACCAAAGACTGGTGATTGCGTGTTAGGTCCATGTAAGGGTAAGCGTTTACAGGCAATTAAAGTCGCCGAAGTGAATAACGAAGTCATTATTAATTTAGAGAGTGTAGGGAAGCAATGAGTGATCGTCAGGATGTAAATTCCATGAGTAGTGGTCAGAATAATTGGGCAGAAAAAACCTTAGAAAAAATCGCACAATCAGGGTTGACTGAGCAAAAAACCGCTAGGCGATGGTCTATTTTCTTTAAATCATTAACCTTTATTTATTTGTTTATTTTACTTTTCACTTTCTTAGGCTGGATAGGTGGCGGTAAGGTGACTTCAGGATTACACACCGCGGTGATTAATATTAATGGTGTAATCGAACCTGGTGGTGAGGTAAATGCAGATTCTGTTATTGGTAGTTTAAATGATGCTTATGAGAATAAAGGTACCAAAGGCATTATCCTTCGAATCAATAGCCCTGGAGGCAGCCCCGTTCAGGCAGGGATTATCAATGACGAGATTAAACGTCAAAGAAAGTTGCATCCTGATATTCCTGTGTATGCGGTTGTAGAGGATATTTGTGCTTCTGGCGGTTATTACATTGCAGCAGCAGCAGATAAAATTTATGTGAATAAAGCGAGCATTGTGGGTTCTATTGGCGTGCTAATGGATGGGTATGGCTTCACTGAAGTCATGAAGAAAGTGGGCGTAGAACGTAGGTTAATGACGGCTGGCGAGAACAAAGCCATGCTAGATCCATTTTCGCCAGTGAACCCTAAGCATCAGGTCTATGCTCAGGCAATGCTCAACGAAATTCACGAACAGTTTAAAGAGGTTGTACGTCAGGGACGTGGTGCTCGTTTAAAAGAATCCTCAGAAACATTCAGTGGCTTATTCTGGAGCGGTGACCAGAGCATTAAGATTGGTTTGGCTGATGCATTAGGAAGTGCTGATTATGTGGCCAGAGAAGTCATTAAACAAAAAGAAATGGTAGATTTCACTTATCAGGATACTGTGGTGGATCGTTTTGCAAAGCGCTTAGGTGCTAGCATGGTTAAATCTGTAGGATTAGATACTTTAACTAAGGGTGTACAGTTAAAATAAAACAACGCAGTCAAAAAATGTTAATTAAAACGTAGTCTTAGAACATGACTAATAAAAAAGCTGGTTTAACCAGCTTTTTTATTTGATTCATGTAATGTTACTTATGGCTTTTAGCATAGTTGATTAGGCCGTTGGTAGAGCTATCGTAGTTGCTCACGGTTTCGTCACTCATGAGTTGTGGCAGGATTTGCTGAGCAATTTGTTTTCCATACTCCACTCCCCATTGATCATAGCTGTTAATGTCCCAAATAATGCCTTGCACAAATATTTTATGCTCATATAACGCAATCAGTTTGCCTAATGTGTGAGGCGTAAGCTTGTCAAACATGATGGACGTGGTGGGGCGGTTCCCTTCAAACATTTTATGCGGTAGCAACTGCTCCAAAGCTTCGCCAGATAACCCTTGTTTTTCTAGTTCGGCACGTGCCTGATCTCTGGTTTTACCCAGCATCAATGCTTGTGTTTGCGCTAAAAAGTTGGCCATTAATATTTTATGATGCTGATCTTTGGGGCTACCAATCGCATAATGACTGTGTATAGGCATTAAAAAGTCTGCGGGTACGATTTGCGTACCTTGGTGAATCAGTTGATAAAATGCATGTTGTCCGTTAGTCCCGGCCTCACCCCAAATAACTGGGCCTGTTTTATATTGCACGCGTGTGCCATCACGACAAATAAATTTGCCATTACTTTCCATGTCTGCTTGTTGTAGATATGCAGCAAATCGAGACATGCCTTGGTCATAAGGTAAGATGGCATGCGTGTCTACATGAAAGAAATTGTTATACCAGATGCCAATAAGCGCCATAATAACAGGCATATTCTGTTCTAATGGGGCTGTTTTAAAATGGTTATCCATGGCATAGCCGCCAGTAAGCAGGTCTTCAAAATTATCCATGCCAACATAGAGCGCGATCGATAAACCAATCGCAGACCAAAGTGAATAGCGGCCTCCTACCCAATCCCAAAATGCAAACATATTGGCTGGGTCTATGCCAAACTCTTGCACGGCCTTGCTATTGGTTGATAGAGCCACAAAATGCTTGGCGATATGTGCTTGGTCTTCGGCAAGACTCAGGAACCATGCACGTGCTGAATGTGCATTGGTCATGGTTTCTTGTGTTGTAAAAGTTTTAGACGCAATGATAAACAGGGTTGTTTCAGCGTCACATTTTTCTAGTGCACGCGCCAGATGTGCACCATCAATGTTGGACACAAAGTGTACATTGAGTTTAGGACTTGCATAAGGTTTAAGTGCGTCGCACACCATTACAGGTCCTAAATCTGATCCACCAATGCCAATATTAACGATATCTGTAATCGGCTTGTCTGTGTAACCTGTCCAGCTACCATCTCTTACTTTAGTTGTAAATTCACGCATTTGCGTAAGTACGGCATTAACATCTGGCATGACATCTTTGCCGTTGACATACACTGGTGTATTGCTACGATTTCGCAATGCAGTATGTAATACAGCACGATCTTCAGTGATATTAATTTTTTCGCCAGAGAACATCCGGTCTCGCCAATTTTCAATTTTGGCTTCACGTGCAATCTGAAAAAGTAAATCTAAGGTTTCTTTGGTCAAACGATGCTTGGAATAGTCAAGCAATAGGTCATCTAGTATTAAGCTAAATTGTTCAAAGCGTTTAGGATTTTCTTTGAACATATCGCGCATATGCATGGGTTCTAATTGTTTTTGATGTTGACAGAGAGTTTGCCAGCTAGGATATTGTGTAAGTGTCGCCATTTGTAATCTGTGTTAATTAGTCAAAAAGTAAATTTATATTTGTTTGCACGTACATTTATGTCAGTGTTAAAACTATGCCTGCAAGTGGCGGTAATGTTAATGCAAGTGAATATGGTTGGTTCATCCAAGCGATATCTTCAGAAACGATTGCTATTCCATTGCTTAAGTTGCTTCCCCCATAACATGCTGCATCGCTATTAAAAAGCTCTCGGTATGTCCCTGCTTGAGGCACGCCAATGCGATAGCTATAGCGTGGTACAGGCGTAAAGTTAAGTGCTATTATAACAAAACTATGGTCTAAACCGCGTCTTATAAAACTGATGATGGATTGATCTGCATCATGGCAATCAATCCAAGCAAAGCCTTTTGCGTCAAAATCTAATTCATATAATGCTTTTTGGGTACGATAAAGCTGGTTTAAATCAAGATTAAGCTGTTGTATTCCACGATGATAGCTTTTGCCTTGATAGTTCTCATTAAGTAGATGCCAGTCTAGGCTCGTATTGACGTTCCATTCGCTGCCTTGTCCAAACTCATTGCCCATAAAGTTGAGCTTTTTACCAGGGGAAGTCATTTGTAAGGTTATCAATAACCGTAAATTAGCAAATTTTTGCCACGCATCTCCTGGCATTTTGTCTAATAGTGAACGTTTTCCATGCACGACTTCATCGTGTGAGAACGGGAGCACAAAGTTTTCGCTATAGGCATACAGTTGCCCAAAGGTGAGCTGGTCGTGGTGATATTTACGGTGAATAGAGTCTTCCTCCATATAGGCGAGTGTGTCATTCATCCAGCCCATATTCCATTTCATTGAGAAGCCAAGCCCACCTGCGTATACGGGGCGTGATACTGCTGGCCAAGCGGTAGATTCCTCGGCAATCGTCAGTACACCAGGAAAACCTTCACCTACCATCATGTTCATTTGTTTTAAAAATTCAATCACCTCTAAATTTTCGCGTCCACCGTATCGATTGGGTAGCCATTCCCCTTCTTTGCGAGAGTAATCGAGGTATAACATTGAGGCTACCGCGTCCACGCGTAAGCCATCAATATGAAATTCGTTGAGCCAGAAATAAGCATTACTCATCAGGAAATTGCGTACTTCATTACGGCCGTAATTGAAAATATAAGTACCCCAATCCTGATGCTCTCCTAGTCTGGGGTCTTCATGTTCATAGAGTGCAGTGCCATCGAAGCGCGCGAGCGCCCAATCATCTTTAGGAAAGTGTCCAGGAACCCAATCAAGGATAACGCCAATATTTGCTTGATGAAACTGATCAATTAGATAACGCAAGTCATCTGGTGTGCCATAACGGTTAGTAGCTGCAAAGTAACCTGTGGTTTGATAGCCCCAAGACTCGTTGAGCGGATGCTCCGTTATAGGCAATAACTCAACGTGCGTGTAACCCATATTAACCACATGTGGTACTAAAGTGCTGGCTAGCTCACGGTAGGTCAGGTAATGACCTTTTGCATTGCGTTGCCAACTGCCTAAATGTACTTCATAACAATTAAAGGGAGCGTGTAACCAATTTTGATGGGTTCTTGCAGTTAGCCATGCATGGTCTGACCATTGGTATTGGCTTTGACTGATTTTTGCGGCAGTACCTGGGCGCTGTTCGAACTCAAATCCGTAAGGGTCGGTTTTGGTTAAGCAGTGCCCAGTATGTCGATTGCGGATTTCAAATTTATACAGATCATTGGTGGTTAACTGTGGAATAAAAATTTCCCATACGCCGCTACTACCTAATGAGCGCATACTATGTACGCGGCCATCCCACTGATTAAAGCTACCGACGACACTCACACGCTCTGCATTGGGCGCCCAGACAGCAAACCTTACACCAGTGATATTTTCCAGTGTGATTGTTTGTGCACCCAGTGTTTTGTAGGCTTGATTAAGCTTACCTTCACCAAATAAGTAAAGTTCATGCTCGGTGATGGAGTTACCAAAAGTGTAAGGGTCGAATGTTTCATAGGTTTGCCCATCCACTTCAAATTTTAACAGGCAGGGCTTGATAAGCGGGGACGGGCTGCTAAGTTCAAATAAGCCATTAGGATGCGTTTGTTGCAGCGATACCCACAGGTTATTAACGTTTAGCCATACTTTACTTGCATGTGGATGAAATACTCTGAGAATATAAGCATTGTCTAGTTGATGCACGCCTAAAAAGCTAAACGGGTCATGATGTTTAGCATCAAAAATGCGTTGCATTTGCAATACGTCATTGTTGATAGCTAGGTTTGTGATTTCTGGCTTTTGCAAAGTTTTCTCTTGATTTTTTTAATGTTCGTCGTTTAAAGTGAATCATACCTCACTAAAGCTGATTATAATGCAGTTGATAGGATGTTGATATGAAATTAACGTTGTATTTATTCGTTATCCAGCTTTAGGAATTGTCATGACCCCCGATACTTTTATTGAGCGCAGAA
>DHYP01000059.1:119064-123230 GCA_002414145.1 Methylophilaceae bacterium UBA5127
AGTAACATTAGACACGAGCGCGTTTCCGATCGATTTATTAGTAATTTAACCAAAAACACTGTTGCCATTATTTTGGCAGGTGGGCGAGGAAGTCGCTTAAAGAATTTAACTGATTGGCGCGCAAAACCAGCGGTACAATTTGGCGGGAAGTTTAGGATTATCGATTTTCCATTATCGAACTGTATTAACTCTGGAATACGACGTATTAACGTCGCTACGCAGTATAAAGCGCAAAGCCTAATACAGCATATCCAGCGTGGTTGGGGATTTTTACGTGGTGAGTTCCATGAGTATGTAAACATTATCCCTGCGCAACAACGGCTAACGGAAGATTGGTATAAAGGTACGGCAGATGCCGTATATCAAAATATCGACTTATTAAGAGAAAATGGTGGCGAATATATCTTAATACTTGCAGGAGATCACATTTATAAAATGGACTACGGCAAGATGCTGGCTACACACGCAAGAAGCAATGCGGATATGACGATTGCTTGTATCAATGTGCCTATCGAAGATGCCAAGGGATTTGGTGTGCTTGCGGTGGATGATGATGACCGTGTGGTAGAGTTTGCTGAGAAGCCCGCAGAGCCAAAGCATATGCCAGGTGATACGACAAAAGCATTTGCTAGCATGGGGATTTATATCTTCAATGCCAAGTTTTTATATGAGCAGCTGATTCGAGATGCTGGTGATAAAAAGTCCTCACACGATTTTGGTGGCGACATTATTCCTTACATCATCAAAAAGTATAAAGTGCAAGCACATCGTTTTACTGATAGTTGTGTAGGCGCTCAAGACGGCAACTTTTACTGGCGTGATGTGGGAACTATTCATGCGTACTGGGAAGCCAATATGGAGTTGACTAAAGTGATTCCAGAGCTGAATTTATATGACAGGGAATGGCCCATCTGGACTTACCAAGAACAATTGCCGCCTGCTAAGTTTGTATTTAGAGACGAAGGTAGAACAGGTAAAGCAACAGACTCTTTAGTTTCTGGTGGTTGCCTAATTAGTGGATCTTGCGTCACTAATTCGGTACTCTTTTCAGACGTACATGTTGAGGATTACTGCAGTATTGAAAGTTCAGTAGTGCTGCCTAAGGTAACCATTAACCGTAATGTCGTACTTAAAAATGTGGTGATTGATAGGGGCTGCTATATTCCTGAAGGAATGCAAATTGGCGTGGATCTAAAACTGGATGCTGAGCGCTTTTATGTTTCTGAAAAAGGAATCGTATTGGTCACACCAGACATGTTGGGACAAGATCTATATAGAGTAATTTAATCAGTATATTACATTAATTATTTAAAGTAATTTATCATGTTTTAAGGTGGTTTTAGTTTATGTCCTCTAAGTTGTTCCTGAATCTATATTGGCACATGCATCAGCCAGACTATCGTGATTTAACAACAGGTGAGTATGTTCTGCCTTGGACATATCTGCATGCTATTAAAGACTACAGTGATATGGCCTACCATCTTGAGGAAAATCCCAAAGCACGTGTGACTTTTAATTTTGTGCCAATTTTATTGGAGCAGTTAGAAGATTATGCGCAACAATTTGTACAAGATGATATTCGAGACCCGCTACTAGCGTTACTTAAAAAGTCTGATTTGGATGATATTTCACGTAGTCAATGTGAGTTAATCGTGCAAAGCTGCTTTAAGGCACACCATGAGAAGATGCTGAGTCCCTTTCCGCACTATCAACGTTTGTTACATATATATCAGTTAGTGCAGCCTATGCTGTTGGAGCATGATTTTCATTATTTGTCCGCGCAATATAAAGCCGATTTATTAGTCTGGTATCACTTGGCTTGGTGCGGTGAGAGTTTACGTCGCGAAAATCATGTTGTACAAAAACTGATGGCAAAAGGGGTGATGTTTACTCTAGAAGAGCGTCAACAGCTGTACAGCGAGATTGGTAACACGATTCAAGGTTTAATCCCAAGATATCAAAAACTCATGCAATCAGGGCAAATTGAAATTTCAACGACGCCTTATTACCATCCTATTTTACCCTTATTACTAGACTTTGCCTCTACTAAAGATGCTATGCCCGATGCACCTTTGCCGCGTAATCTGCGCTATGAAGGTGGTGCAGTACGCGCACAAGCGCACGTGGAGCATGCCAAGCAGTACCATACACGTTTGTTTGGTATGTCACCTAATGGCATGTGGCCCGCAGAAGGCGCTGTTTCGCATGCCGCATTGTCATTGTTAGCACAACAAGGTGTTAAATGGGCGGCAACTGGTCAAGGTGTTTTGGCGAATAGTTTGTTGAAGTCTAAACTTTCTGCAGAAAACAGATACGAATACTTATACCAACCTTACCGTGTGACTAACGGTAAAGACGATATTATTTGTTTTTTTAGAGATGATATTCTTTCCGATAAGATTGGTTTTGAATATGCAAAAATGCATTCTACCGATGCTGTAAATGACTTTATTGCGTATATGGAAGACATACTCAATCACTTACCCAAACAAAAAAACGGCGTAGTAAGTGTTATTCTGGATGGTGAAAACGCATGGGAATATTATCCTTATAATGGTTATTACTTTCTCACTGAGTTATATCAGGCGCTTGCCAATCACCCTGATATAGAGATGACAACATTTAGCGACATCTTACGTTTAAAAAGCTCGGCTAAGTTGCCTAAGTCACAGATATTGCCACAGGTAGCTGCAGGTAGTTGGGTGTATGGCACGTTTAGTACCTGGATTGGTAGTGGAGACAAAAATTTGGCCTGAGATTATCTCTGTGACGCTAAGAAAGTGTACGATAAAACGATTTCTACTTTAACTAAAGAACAGCAAAAAGCATGTGAGCGCCAATTAGCAATATGTGAAGGCTCTGATTGGTTCTGGTGGTTCGGTGACTATAACGCATCTGATAGCGTGAAGAGTTTTGATCAACTGTACCGCCGTAATCTCATTAATCTTTATCATTTGCTTAATCAAGAGGTGCCAAGCTATTTACACCAAGCGATTAGCCAAGGCGGGGGGAACTCAGAAAACGCAGGTACCATGCGCAGAGGTCAAGACGCCACATGACCTATTCTCATACGCGTAGTGCAGGGGTTTTATTACATATTAGTTCATTGCCTAGTGGTGATTTGGGGTCAGATGCATATCGTTTTATTGATTTCCTTGCCCATGTAGGTGCTAATGTTTGGCAAACTTTGCCAGTCAACATGACGCATGCTGATCACTCTCCTTATCAGTGCCTGTCTGCACATGCTGGAAATCCAGATTTTATTTGTTTGCAGTCATTAGTAAATGAAGGTTTGGTCGATAAAAAAGAACTGTCATTAGGGCGTGAGCAAGTGTTTAAGCTTGCTTATCAAAATTTTGCTAAAAGAAGTCAATTAGAGATATTTAACGTATTTTGCCAGCAACATCAGCACTGGTTGGAAGATTTTGCCTTGTATGTGGTTCTAAGGGGCTATATGCGTTGTGCAGGTTGGAATACGTGGCCAGTTGAATACAAGAATCGAGATGCTAAGGCGCTTCAAGTCTTCAGCCAAACACATATTGACAGTATTCATGTTGTTAAATTTACGCAATTTTTGTTTTTTACGCAATGGCAAAAGTTAAAGCAATATGCGGGAAGTAAACAAATTCAACTGTTTGGCGACATCCCAATTTTTGTTGCGTATGACAGCGCAGATGTATGGGCAAATCCACATTTATTTAAACTGGATGAAAATAAAGAGATGACAGTTGTGGCAGGTGTGCCACCAGACTATTTCTCTACTACAGGCCAGCGTTGGGGCAATCCGCATTACAATTGGACTGTGATGGCAGAGGATGGCTACGCTTGGTGGGTGCAGCGCCTAAGTACGCAGTCAGAACTGTTTGATTTAGTACGTATTGATCATTTCCGAGGGCTGGAGTCAGCATGGGAAATTCCAGTCACTGAAGAAACTGCAATCAATGGACATTGGGCACCAGCGCCAGGCGCGGAATTACTAACGGCAATCATCAACGCCATCCCCAATATTCATTTGATCGCTGAAGATTTAGGCATTATTACGCCAGAAGTAGATGCATTACGTCATCAATATGCATTACCAGGCATGAAAATACTCCAGTTTGCTTTTGGAGGCGATGATACTAACCCTTATCTACCAGAACACATAGACGAAAATAGTGTTGTTC
>DHYP01000059.1:123250-123576 GCA_002414145.1 Methylophilaceae bacterium UBA5127
CGGGTACACATGACAACGACACGACATTGGGCTGGTATCGTCAAGCCGAGTCGCATGTGATAAAGCACTTACATCAGTACTTAAATCAGGAGTCTCCTATGATGCCTGACGCTTTGATTATGATGGCCTTTGAAACTCAAGCATATTTGGCAATTATTCCTATGCAAGACATATTAGGGCTTGATAGTGCATGTCGGATGAATACGCCAGGGACTACAGTCGACAATTGGGGATGGCGTTTTAAATGGGAGCAGCTCACACCCTCTAATGTAGAGAAATTTCTGATCGCGATAAAACAATCGGGGCGTCTAATGCATGGCTAAATG
>DHYP01000059.1:123616-124838 GCA_002414145.1 Methylophilaceae bacterium UBA5127
ATTGATGTTGGAGGTACAAATTTACGTATTGGCGTTTTTGAGCATCATTGTTTATTACAAGAAACACGTTTTCAGACAAACTTCTCTCAATTATGCCAACAAAATCCTGCACCAATTGCTTGGCAAAAAATCCTACAAACAACAGCAGAAGCAGTTCAAGATGTGCTGATGTTACATCCAGAAGTAGAGCATGTTGGCATTGGATTTCCTGGGTTTATAGACCCTGAGACCAGCACCATTGTGCAGTCTCCAAATTTACCAGGTTTGCAAAATGTTAATTTGGCCAAAGATTTAGCGGAGATATTACAAAAACAAGTAGTAGTAGAAAACGACGCTTTGGCTGCCGCTTATGGTGAGTATTGCTTAGCAGGAAAGCCAGCGCAAGGGCTTATTTATCTTGGATTAGGCACAGGGTTAGGAGGAGGGCTTATTTATGCAAATCAACCGTTTTCTGGCAGCCATGGCGTGGCGATGGAGGTGGGGCATATTATTGTAGTGCCTGGTGGCAGGTTGTGTGGTTGTGGAAATCGCGGTTGTGTAGAGCAATATGCATCTGCTAGTGGCATTTCGCTGACTTACTTTGAATCGACGCAGCAAAAACTAAGTGCATATGAGGTTGCTAAACTAGCAGAAAATGCAGATCGACATGCGATTAAAGCCTATCAAGTGGCCGCAGAATATCTGGCTCAGATGCTCGCTAGTGTCATGAAGATACTGGATGTGCCTAATGTGGTCATTGGTGGTGGCGTTTGTGAGGGGTGGCATTTGATGCAAACCTCCTTCAACTTGAAATTTGAGCAAGATTTAATTCCTGTGTTACGTAATCATATCAAGGTGAGTATTTCTGGGGCAGGAGATATTGCTGGCATGCTGGGTGTAGCGATGATGATGGAGCGTTAATAGTTGTCATAATTATTTCATGTTTTTGTGTTACGTTATCTGAAAAATTGTTAAAGTTAATTATGAGCTATAGCGACTCAAGCATTGAAATAAAAGGAATTTTAGAGAGTAAAAATCTTTTAGCGCTCTACCAACCTATCATTGATATTGGTCGTGCAGAAGTGTACGCACACGAGGCGTTGATTCGAGGTCCGGTTGAATCGAAGTTGCATTCCCCAATTGCATTGTTTAACGCGGCTCAATTATGCGGATTAAATGCGGAGATGGAATGTATCGCCCGTGATTCTGTGTTAAAAGGCTATGCAAAATCTAAGCAACGTAT
>DHYP01000059.1:124872-131906 GCA_002414145.1 Methylophilaceae bacterium UBA5127
TTAATTAATGACCCTGCTTTAGAGTTTGGGTTGGCGCAATTAGACAAGTTTGGCCTTAGCGCCAAGAATATTGTCATTGAAATTACAGAGAGTACAAGCATTCGTGATTATGCCTATTTACGTGAAGCAATAGTTAAATATAGATCATTAGGGTTTGGCATTGCTTTGGATGATTTGGGAGAAGGTTATTCAGGCTTGCGTTTATGGTCGGAACTTTCTCCTGATTATGTCAAAATTGACAAGCATTTTATTGCCAATATTCACAATGAGCCAATTAAGCTGGAGTTTGTACGTGCAATACAAAAAATTGCTTTAGAGTCAGGTAGTTACACCATTGCTGAAGGGATAGAAACCCGCGAAGAACTGGCAGTTATAAAAGATTTAAAAATCAATTATGGACAAGGCTATCTGTTTGGTAGACCATTTCCAAAGTTTCAAACGGTGTTGGCTGAGGACGTTAAGTTAATGCTTAACAAAAGTGCTATCCGCGTGTTTATGGATGGCAACAGCGCTAGTTTTAAACAGGTCACAGTGTCGAATTTAATTAGTTATCAGGCCGCTGTACCACCAGCAATGACCAACGATGCTGTATATGATTTGTTTCATCAAAATCCTACTTTGAATTCTATTCCAGTGGTTGAAAACAATATCCCCATTGGTTTAATTAGTAGATATAATACGATTGATCGGTTTGCGCGACGCTATCAAAAGGAACTACACGGGAAAAAACCCTGCACGCAATTTATGGACGATCAGCCGTTAATCGTGCAGCGGAATATGACAATCAACGCGCTGAGCGAATTGATATTAGAGGCCGATCCCCAATATCTACTAAACGGTTTTATTGTAGTAGATGATAAGCAATATGTTGGCATGGGGAGTGGTCATGCCCTGCTGAGAGAAATCACCAATTTACAAATTCATGCGGCGCGATATGCCAATCCGCTCACTATGCTTCCTGGTAATGTGCCAATTAACGCGCACATTGATCGATTGCTAGAAAATAATCTACCGTTTGTGGCGTGCTATTGTGATTTGGATAATTTCAAACCGTTTAACGATGCTTATGGTTACCGCCGCGGTGATGAAGTAATTCAGTTTGTTGGGCGCTTGTTGAGTAGTGCGCTAGATAATGAACACGATTTTGTAGGACACATTGGCGGCGATGATTTTATCTTGCTGTTTCAATCAGAAAACTGGGAAGAGCTCTGTAATGATGTATTAAATACAATAGTCAATGTGATGCCTGATTTTTATGATAAAAAAGACGTAGAGTCTGGAGGCATTAGAGTAGAAGACCGTATGGGTAATATTAATTTTTATCCATTTGGTAGTCTTTCTATAGGTGCCGTAAAGGTCTTGCCTAAGCTTTTTAAAAGTCATCATGAAGTGGCGGGCGCCATGAATAATGCAAAAAAACAAGCCAAAAAAATTGTGGGGAACTGTTTATTTCTTGATCGAAGAAGAACAAATGTAAAACTAAAAGTTAACACTGAGCATGAGTCCGCCGCTTAGGTCAACGCTGGATTTTGTGTCGCCAGTTGTAATGTAAGATTGCAGGCCGTAAGTAGAGTTGAAGTGATGAGAGTAATAAAGCGTATATTCCCTGATATTAGTGTTGTATTCCCAAGTTGCTTGCCTGAGATCTAATAGTAAACCTAAGTTGCTGTTGGTATTTACCTTATATATTGCACCTAAAGTACCGTACCAAACATTATTAAAATCATAATCGTTAGTATCACCAATTATTTTGTAGCCTAGTGTGCTGAGTAAAGTAAAGCGGTCTAATGTTTTATAGGCATCAATGTAGATTGAATAATCATTTTTGCCAGTACCTAAGCCTTTACTTTTAGATGCAGTTGCAAACTTGACCTTGCCGCCTATATCCAGCATGAACTTTTCTTTTGGCAAATATAAAAACGTATAGTTGGAATTAGCAATAACATCACCCAGTCCAGACTCTACGGATCTCTGAGTGCTGCTATTGGGAACAACGAGTTTGCTGTCCCCCGTGACACCACCAGGCCCATCAATTTCTAGCCATGGAACCGTGAGCTTGAACATCCATCGATCGTATTCATACTTGCCTGTAAAGGGGATATACTTAATCTCTGTTTTTTCGGATTTACCGTATTTGCCAGTGCTGTAGTCTAACCCTGTTGTAAAGGTCAATTTGGAATTTTCAGCTGGAACAGTAGGGGCGTAACTTAATAAAAAAAGACATGCTGCGATAGTCTTAGTCAGGACGTTCTGGTTTTTCATATGACTCAGGTTTTTCAATTGACTCTGGCTTTTCAATTGTTTCAGGTTTCTCAATAGTTTCAGGCTTTTCAATTGTTTCAGGTTTCTCAACGGTTTCAGGCCTTTCAATTGTTTCAGGCCTCTCTATAGATTCTGGCTTTTCAACATTTTCAGGCTGTTCAATAGTGTCTGGTTTTTCCAATGACTCGTAACTGTCTCTTTTTTCTGTGCGATGATGTAAATCATGCTTTTCCACGGGTTTGGATTTTTTATCCTGATCTGTTGCATTATCGGATCTGCCTGATTGATCGCCTTGTTTGACATTATTCAATAAACCATTACTTTCAGGTTTGTTCACTTTTCCATCGCGAATGTAGTCAATCGAACGCGCTCTGATAACACCCGTTTTGTCTATATTACCCTTAATAATGATCGTGTTGCCTATCTTTGTGTCTTTGCCAGACATTTTTGTATTACTGTCTGTGTAAACTGGGAAATTCTGTAGCTGGAACGGCTTTTGTACGTCAGTTGGCGCTAAGCCCTGAAGTACCACATTAGGGTGAGACTCAATTACGCGCTGTATAGGACTTGGTGTAATTTTGTTAGCATTGAGGCGAGTACCGTTCCAGTCACCTTTCACTTGAACATGTTGATCCGTTTTAAGCGAGCTGGTCGTGCGAACGGGTATGTTTAGCACCTTATTTCCTCTTATTGTCCCTGAGACCATATATAGATTATTAGAGCCTGCACCATCTATTCTTGAGGCATGAATCTGACCCTGATCTGAAACTAGACCACTGAGCGTTACAAAATTACCAACCTTTACTTGATTTAACCCAAGAGTATTTCCACTGAGTTTGATTGTTTGCTTCATAATTTGGATTGTGTTGTCTTTTGTATTGACGCTTTCAATCTTACCGGCCATCAGGTGAGAAACACTGATTTTTGTGGCGCGAATATTGTTGTTTCGAGAAATTGCGTCGATAGATACGAGCTGCCCTATTTTGAGGTCGGAAGAGGTTGATTGACTGCCGTCAATATCAACAGGAGTATCAGCTTGGTAAAATACTTCTAAGCCATTGACACATATGCTACCAAACCCTGTAATAATGCCGACGATTCCTGTACCACCCACGCCATTAGCATTATCGCTACTTATTCCAGTGCCGCCAACGCCATCGCCACCTTCAGGTTTTAGTCCTGTGCCACCTACACCATCACCTCCTGTAGAAGTTTGATGACCAGTACCACCGACACCATTGGTTAGGTTGTCGCCAATGCCATTGTTTTTACATTCATTGGCGTAACTATTTGAAGTGAGTAAAAGAGCTAGAGTGAGTAAAAACCAAATGTTACGCATCACATTTTAGCTTTCACTATTTCGACCGTCTAAATCTTCTTCTTTGTAAAAATATAAGCCAAAATTAATTCTATGCGTTGCTTTAGATTCAGTTGGCTGAGATGCTTTGAGTTCAGCGGCTAAGCGATTAATCGATTGAATTGAAGCCATACCAGTTTCTACGGCAAGTGCATTTAATTTTTCTACATTTTCAGCGGTGAGACCATGATAGTAAACGCATCTTTCAAGCATGGGCGGATTAGACTGCGTAATGTTGTTGACTGCCGCTGCGGCATGATCATGTAAATTCATGCGTAGGAAAGAGAGTTTTTCTTCTAGGCTGATATCAGGTATAAATGCATTGACATTTAAGCGTAGCCGATCCTGATCATCGACCTCAACTAGTCCTAGTCTCAGCCATTCATCAATGACGGTTTTGGAGCGGATGTCCTTGCTGACGCTTGCAACCAAGGCTTCAAATGACAAATCACCGCCCTTACTGCTATTTTTGTGTAATGGTATAGGGTTATTGAATTTGTCCAAGTACCGCTGATTACCCGTCCATAATCCAACGATTTGCGCGCCTGTGGACTGCTCGACTTCTATCACAGCAGATTGCTCATTGCGAATTCTTTGTACGTCTTTTCTATGCACACCAGTCAGTAGGGTGATTCGGCTATTGGTTTGTGATTTGTCATCAATTTTAAACTCTTCGTCAGCGACACTTACAAAAACATGCTTAATATCTTCCAAAATCATCGTGTAATTAATACCATTAGACAGTAAAAGCCTGACAATAGGCTTTAAAAGTCTGCGAAAAGTAAGATGCAATGTTCTTTGCAGAGAGTTATTAGCATCCACAGAAAGGCGAGTATTTGGCATATTGATGACAATCATAATACAAAAATAATTTTTGTGGAAAAAATTTACACATCTAAAGTTGATTATCTAAAACTTCTTACCTTAAAACTTCTTACCATAGTGCGTTTCTACCATCACACCAATTTCTTTTAAAAATGGAGTAGGCAACACGCCGCCAGCACAGATAATCACCGCTTGATTTGGCATGCTGATAATTTCATTATTTGCTAATTCAATACTCACTTCATGCTCGGTAATTTCTTTTACGTTAGATTTGAGTAACACCTGAAGTTTTTTAAGGGTAACTAAATTTTCTACTTGTTCTCTATTTTTTTGCTTTACACGCCCAAATGCTTCACTTCTATAAGAAAGGGTCACTGTGGTGCCAGGCTGTTCAGCTAACATGATAGCGGCTTCTAGTGCACTATCGCCGCCACCTACCACTAACACGTGCATCTGCTTATACTGTTCTGGATCGATGAGCCTGTATACAACCTTAGGATGCTCTTCTCCTTTTACATCTAACTTTCTTGGTGTTCCCATACGGCCAATCGCAAGCAAAACATGTGATGTTTGATAACTTGCTTTTGATGTTTTTACAATATAACCACCATCTACTTTATTAATGGTTTCCATTCTTTCTTTAAAGTGAATATTGAGTTGTTGTTCTTTTAGTACGCGTTGCCAAAATCCTAAAAGTTCTTCTTTGCTAATTTCATACATATCTACTTTTCCGATAATTGGAAGCATTACAGGCTGTGTCATTGCTATTTTGTTTCTGGGGTATTTATAAATAGCTCCACCCATAGAATCTTCCTGCTCTATGGTCAGATAGTTTAATTGATGCTCTTTTGCAGCAAGTGAAGCAGAAAGTCCAGCAGGCCCAGCGCCGATGATCATGATATCGAGGTCATTTTTCTTTTTCGTTTTTTTTATGACAGATTCGATAGCTTGTTTACCTTGTTCTGCTGCTTTGCGGATCAGTCCCATACCGCCTAGTTCACCAGCAATAAAAATATTTTCTACGTTAGTTTCAAAAGTAGGGGAGACAAATGGGATATCCATACCACGCTTTTCAGTACCAAATACAAGTTCAATGGCTTCAGCAGGGCAGGCGACAAGGCAAGCGCCATGTCCGATACAATGTGCTGGGTCGGTAAGTACTGCTTTACCATTAATAATGCTGAGCGCTTTCTCTGGACAAGCTTTTTCGCAAGCACCAGAACCTACACAGCGACCAGGATTAATGACTGGATGAATAGAGGCAGGCTCGGTTAGGCCTGCTTCTTTGGCTTTTTTAAGTCTTTCGTGTCCTCTTCGGTCAGTCTTTTTCTGTTTTTTTACGTAATAGACTGAAATAACTAAAAAGGGCACTAAATAGATTAATAAGACAAGATTGTCCATACTCAAAACTCCTGAATTTAACCTGATTTATCATTCACGCTATCGTACATCTAAAAAAACGGTTAAAATTTGTGTGAAAAATTTACACAAGAAATGATTGTGGCGTATCATACACTCAACTTTAACTCATATGTTATATCTTATTGTTTATTGAACAGTAATTTTAAGGAATTCTTGGTGTTGAATAAGGCTTGGGCATATATTAATCAGCTGGTGCTATTAACGCTTGTTTGTTTTCTCATTGGTTTGGGGTGGCAAGTTGCGCATGGACATTACTATAAGCCTGGAGATGTTGTTGGCTACAATTTAGGGTTGGTGGGTGGCCTAATGATGTTAACGTTGCTACTTTACTCTGCTAGAAAACATCTTCCCTTTTTACAAAAACTGGGCAAGCTTAAATACTGGTTCAAAATTCATATGATACTCGGTGTCGCTGGCCCCACATTAGTTTTGTTTCATACCACCTTTAAAACAGGCTCCATTAACGCTACGATTGCGTTTTATTCAATGTTGCTTGTGGCAGGAAGTGGATCNNGTGGATTAATAGGTCGGTTTGTCTACACTAAAATTCACAATGGGCTATATGGCAGTCGTTCTAGTTTATCCGAGGCCAGAGAGGAGTTGGCAGGGAGTAGCGGGCAAATTAAGTCTAAACTACATTTTTTTCCAAAAGTAGAAAAATGGATTGATGCTTTTGAGCATGAGGCGCTTGAAGAAAAACGCGGGTTTTTTCAAGGCGTATGGTATTTTCTAAGTTTTGATGTGCGTCGTATCTTATTGATTTTGCGCTGCAAAAGACAGATTCACCGTGTGCTTGGAAATAAACGTATGCAGGAAGTTGAAAAAGAAGCGGTTCAGTTAATATCAAAATATCTTTCAAAAGTACAAACCGTTGCACAGTTTAAAAAGTTCGAACAAATATTCTCGGCATGGCATATATTACATATCCCACTCATGTTTATGATGGTGGGAACCGCAATATTTCATGTGATATGGGTACACATGTACTAGCTGTATTGTATGCTGAGACTTCTTATTTCACTGGTAATGCTTTTTTCGACAACGTTAGCGCTGTCGAATATTGAATCTGTCATGATGCCAGGTAAGGTGATTCAAGGGCATCAAAAATGGGAAGATAACTGTCAGCAATGTCATAAGAAATTCGATAAAGAGGGGCAAAATCAGCTGT
>DHYP01000059.1:131950-134568 GCA_002414145.1 Methylophilaceae bacterium UBA5127
AGGATTTTCTTCAAAAGCGTGGTTATCACGGCAAAATGAAAACCAAGCAAGACTGCGCTACATGCCACACAGAACACAAAGGTCGTGATGCAAATATTGTTGTCTTAGATGAAAGTAAATTCAACCATGTACAAACCGACTTTGCATTAAAGGGCGGTCATGCTAATGAGAAAGTGGTCTGTAAAGACTGCCATAAGCCCAAAGTTAAGTTTAGAGATGCGCCCAATAGTTGTGTCAGTTGCCATAAAAAAGACGACAAACATAAGAACTCACTCGGTGACAAGTGCGCAGATTGCCATGTCGAAAAAAGCTGGAAAGAGATTACGTTTGATCATAGTAAGAGTGATTTTCCTTGAAAAGGAGCGCATGCGGAAACCAAGGTATTGTGTAAAGATTGTCATCAAGACAATCTGTTTAAGCAAACGCCTAAAGACTGCTATGCATGCCATAAAAAAGACGATGATCATAAAGGTGTGTTTGGTCAGAAGTGTGTTGATTGCCACACAGAAAAAAGCTGGAAAGAATCTACCTTCGATCATAAAAAAGATGCTCATTATGCCCTTTTAGGTAAACATGACAGTGCTAAATGTCAAAGCTGTCATCGTTCGTTGGGACAAAAATTACCGACAACCTGTGTGTCATGCCATCGTAACGATGACAAGCATCTTGGCACTTTGGGAGAAAAATGTGCCGATTGTCACAATGAAAGAAGCTGGTCAAAAACTGACTTTAATCATGACCAAGACACTAAATTTCCATTAAAAGATAAGCATAAAGCTGCAAAATGCGACGCCTGTCATAAGGCTGGGGGCAAAACATACGAAAAACTTCCTATGGATTGTTATTCATGTCATAAAAAGGACGATAAACATCTTGGCAAATTCGGTCAAAAGTGTGAAGAATGTCATAACGCACAAGACTGGAAGAAGGACAGTTTTAATCATGATCGCACCAAGTTCCCGCTTAAAGGAAAGCACAAGCCTGCTAAGTGCGAGAGCTGCCACATTAATGGTTTGTCTGAAAAATTAAAAACTGGCTGTAATGATTGTCATCAAAAAGATGATCCTCATAAGTCGGTATTTGGTATTAACTGTCAGAAATGCCACAACGAGGCCGATTGGAAAACGACTACGTTTAATCATAATCGAGATACTAAATATCTCTTAAAGGGTAAACATACACAGACCAAGTGCGAAAGCTGCCATAAGCCACCACCAGCACCTCAAAAATTACAGCCTGACAGTACTTGTTATAGCTGCCATCAAGCGGATGATGTTCATAAAGGTACAGAGGGTAAGCAATGTGAGAAGTGCCATACAGAAAGTACATGGAAAGTAAAAGAGTTTGACCATAACAAAACCAAGTTTCCGCTTATGGGTAAGCATGCGCCAGTTGAATGTAAAAAATGCCATCTAACTGGCAAGTTTAAAGACGCTAAATCCGATTGCTATTCATGTCATCAGAAAGATGATCAACACAAAAAACACTTAGGCACCTTATGTGAGGACTGTCATAACGTGCGTGATTGGGCGATATGGGATTATAACCACGATAAACGCACTAAATTTAAACTAGAAGGTAGTCACAAGGCCGTAGCATGCCTAAATTGTCATCTAGATCCTTTTGTCGGAAAAGTTAAGCAAAGTTCAGCTTGCTATAGTTGCCATGCTAACGATGATGTGCATGGCGGAAGTTTTGGTCCTCAGTGTGATCGTTGTCATGTCGATACTAAGTTTAATGAAATTAAAGTGAATTCTGGTTTTAGCAGATAATTTATTAAATAATATTCAAAAAAGTATTGACGAATAAAAATTTCCCACATAAACTGCACCTGTGTGGATATTTTTCCCACGCATATCTTATACTGTTGTCTAATGAGTGTTCTTACAGTCTCGGAGTTTGCATATGAATATTAACTGGAAGAAAGTAGTTGCTAGTTTGAGCTTATTAATTCTTTCAGTGATGTTGTCTCCACTGGCTGATGCAGCAACAAAAACCATTAAAAGTGGTTTGAAATTTAATCATGCAAAAACTGGGTTTGAATTAAAAGGCGCTCATGTCAAGGCTAAGTGCGAGAGTTGCCATGTTAATGGCATTTTAAAAGGCACACCAAAAAAATGTGAGGGTTGTCACGTTAATGGCAACCAGATGAACGCAATTGCAAAACCAGCAAACCATGTATCCTCACAAGATAATTGTGATGCGTGTCATGTGCCAGCAAGCTGGACACCAGCTTTATTTAGCCATAGCGCCATAATGAAAGGCGTAACCTGCGCATCTTGTCATAATGGCGCAGTTGCAAAAGGTAAGCCTGCAGTACATATTCAAACATCTGCAGATTGTGAATCATGCCATAAGAGTTCAGCTTGGTCTCCAGCGTTGAGATTTAGCCATGCTGGCATCACCAGTGGCTGTGCGAGCTGTCACAATGGTACTACTGCTAAAGGTAAATCTTCTAGCCATATTGGTACCAATAGTCCTTGCGAAACATGCCATAGCTCAACAACTTCATTCGCTGGTGCGGTAAAATTTGATCACACTGGCATCACCAGTGGCTGTGCGAGCTGTCACAATGGCACGACTGCCAAAGGCAAGACCTCAAACCACATTAATACCAG
>DHYP01000002.1:0-139 GCA_002414145.1 Methylophilaceae bacterium UBA5127
TTACGTAAACCGATAGTCACATTCACGCCGCTATCTTTTAGGTTGGCTGCGTGTGCATGGCCTTGAGAACCGTAGCCTACGATGGTTACTTTTTTGCCTTTAATGATGCTTAAGTCAGCGTCTTTGTCGTAATAAACTT
>DHYP01000002.1:226-630 GCA_002414145.1 Methylophilaceae bacterium UBA5127
ATGCGATCGCCACGACCAATGCCAGAAGCACCAGTACGCACCGTTTCTAGAATGGCGGTTTTATCAATCGCTTCCAAAAATGCATCTAATTTACTGCATGAGCCTGTGAGTTCGATCGTGTAACTGTTGTCTGCAACGTCAATGATACGGCCTCTAAAGATGTCGCACATGCGTTTCATTTCATCTTTGTAGTTGCCACTTGCCTTGACTTTTACTAGCATGAGTTCGCGTTCAATGTGCTTGCCATCGTTAAGGTCCAGCACTTTGACTACATCAATCAATTTGTTCAATTGTTTGATGATTTGTTCAATTACATCGTCTGAGCCCGTTGTTACTATGGTCATGCGTGATAAAGTCGAGTCTTCTGTTGCAGCCACAGTGAGTGACTCAATATTATAACCGCG
>DHYP01000002.1:636-18123 GCA_002414145.1 Methylophilaceae bacterium UBA5127
GCAGAAAACAAGCCAGCAACCCGCGAGAGTGCACCCGCTTCATTTTCCATGAGGAGAGAAATGATGTGTTTCATTATTTATCTCCCATGGCTTTTGGTAATTCCATTTGTGATAAACCTTTGCCATTTTCCACCATCGGGAACACGTTTTCAGATTGCTCAGTAATGAAGTCCATAAATACAAATTTGTCTTTTTTAGCGAAAGCTTCTTTTAATGCGCCTTCAACATCGCTTGGTTTAGTAATCTGTATGCCGACATGGCCGTAGGATTCTGCTAGTTTTACAAAGTCTGGCAGGCTGTCCATATAAGATTCTGAATAACGATTCTCGTAAAAGAACTCTTGCCATTGACGTACCATACCTAAGTAGCGGTTGTTCAATAAAATGACTTTAATCGGCAAGTGGTATTGCGCACAGGTAGAAAGTTCTTGAATGTTCATTTGAATGCTGCCTTCGCCCGTCACGCAAGCTACCTGTGCATTCTTATCTGCAAACTGACAGCCCATCGCATAAGGCAAACCAACGCCCATGGTGCCTAAACCACCTGAGTTAATCCAGCGACGTGGTTTGTCGAACTTGTAATATTGTGCCGCCCACATTTGGTGTTGACCTACGTCTGAAGTAATGTAGGCATCTCCTTTAGTGACTTCCCATAGTTTTTCAATGACGTATTGTGGTTTGATGACTGTATCAGACTGCTCGTAGCGACCGCCATGTACCAAGCGCCATTCATTAATCTGCTTCCACCAGTCGCTGATGTCAGAAGATGCCTTTTCTTCCGTCAATATATGGTTCATTTCGGCGAGTACAGAATGTACATCACCAACAATCGGCACATCTACTTTTACACGTTTCGATATGCTAGAAGGATCAACATCAACATGAATGATGGTGCGTTTTTGGCTGGCAAAGTGCGCAGGGTTGCCAATGACGCGGTCGTCGAAACGTGCGCCAACAGCAATCAAAACGTCACAGTTTTGCATCGCCATGTTGGCTTCATAAGTACCCTGCATACCCAACATACCTACAAACTGTTTATCTGTAGCAGGGTAGCCACCTAAACCCATTAGGGTATTGGTCACGGGGTAATTCAATGCGCGTGCCAGTTTCACCAACTCCTCAGCGCCATTGCCCAATACCAAGCCGCCACCAGTATAAATCATTGGACGTTTGGCACCTAATAGTAGCTTAACGGCTTTTTTGATTTGACCGCTATGTCCTTTTAGGATTGGGTTGTAAGAACGCATCTCAACTGATTTTGGATACATGTAATCGGCAGTATGTGCGGTAATATCTTTAGGGATATCAACGACTACTGGGCCTGGACGACCAGTCGCAGCAATGTAAAATGCTTTTTTGAGAGTAGCTGCGATGTCTTTGACATCTTTTACCAAAAAGTTATGCTTTACACATGGGCGTGTGATGCCCACCATGTCTACTTCTTGGAAAGCATCCATGCCGATAGCGGGTACTGGCACTTGCCCACTAATCACAACAAGTGGAATGGAATCCATATATGCTGTAGCAATACCTGTAATGGCATTGGTTGCACCAGGGCCACTGGTTACAAGTGCAACACCTACTTCACCAGTTGCACGTGAGTACGCATCTGCTGCATGTACAGCGGCTTGCTCATGACGCACCAGAATATGTTTAAAGCCATTTTGTTTATAGATGGCATCATAGATGTGCAATACCGCACCACCAGGATAGCCAAATACAAATTTGACTTTCTCCTCATTAAGGCAACGAATAACGATTTCAGCCCCAGTAATTGGTTTGGCGCTAGTTTCGTTTGCATGATGTCCGTTCGAATCCATAAAACCTTGATTTTTTACTAATAATTGTAGAACCCTCAACATTAACTGTTTAAGTGCATTTGGTCAAGTTTGAGTGGGTGTTGTTTGTTTTAGTGATGACAAACAATTCGCTTGTGGGTCAAAAAATATCTTAATATTGAAAACGTTAGGGATTAAACTTATTGATCGATTGGAGGTGCCACTTTGAGCACTTCTTCAACCGTGGTGAGGCCAGCGGCAATTTTTTCAGCGCCGTTGAGCAGTAATGGTTGCATGCCTTCTTGATAAGCAGTGGTTCTGAGTACTGCTAAATCCGTATGTGGGGAGATGAGCTTTTTAATTTTGCTGGTAAATGTCAGCATCTCATAGATGCCACTTCTGCCACGGTACCCAGTATTTCGGCATTCCAAACATCCGACAGCCTTCATTGCTTTGCTTGGTTTGGTTCCCTTGAAGGGATAAGTAACGGATGTCCACTCTTCATCGGTCAACTCAGTAGGCGCTTTACACGCTGGACAAAGTGTACGCACGAGTCTTTGTGCCATAATGCCGACGATACTGGAGTGTATCAAGTAAGCGGGGACGCCTAAATCCAGTAAGCGTGTAACTGCAGCTGGCGCATCATTAGTATGTAATGTAGAAAGCACCAAATGGCCAGTGAGTGCTGCCTGAATCGCCATGTCGGCGGTTTCCATATCACGAATTTCACCTACCATGATAATGTCAGGGTCTTGACGCATCAGCGTACGGATACCTTCAGCAAAGCCAAGTCCCACATTTTGTGTCACTTGCATTTGGTTGAATGCAGGCTCTATCATTTCAATCGGGTCTTCAATCGTACTCACGTTGACTTCGGGGGTGGCAAGCTGCTTAAGCGTGGAGTATAACGTGGTGGTTTTGCCAGAGCCTGTTGGGCCTGTGACCAAGATAATGCCGTTGGGCACTTTCGTCCATTGTGACCATAGCTCTGATTGCTTTTTGGAAAAGCCTAATTTGAGAAAATCTTGCACGATGATTTCTGGCGTAAAAATACGCATCACCAGTTTTTCGCCAAATGCGGTGGGCATAGTAGAAAGCCTAAGTTCAATTTCTGTGCCATCTGTACCAAGCGTTTTAATGCGACCGTCTTGTGGGCGACGTTTTTCTACCATGTCCATGCGCCCCAACAATTTAATGCGACTGGTAATGGCGTTCATGATGTTGCTAGGTAGTTGATACACTTGATGCAGCACACCGTCGATTCTAAAGCGCATCACACCCATATTTCGACGCGGTTCCAGATGGATGTCACTGGCACGCTGTTCAAATGCGTATTTGAGTAACCAGTCTACAATGTTGACAACATGCTGTTCATTGGCATCCAAATTTTTATCTTTGCCCAATTCAATGAGCTGTTCAAAGTTTTGAACGCCAAGAATCTGACCTGTTTTAGCCAAATTGGCTTGATTGATAGACGTAGCAAGATTGTAAATTTCAGGCAAGTAACGGTTGATTTCTAATGGATTAGCCATCACCAGTTTAATTTTTAATTGCAATACACGCTCAAGCTCGGTGACCCACTCTGTGTGGAAAGGGTCAGAGGTTGCAATAGTAACAATGTCACCTTTGACAGAAATCGGCATGATTTTTAAGCGCTCTGCATATGCTTTAGACATGATCTGCGCTGCGGATGAAAAATCGAGTTTTAGGGGGTCAATATGGTAATACTCAGTTTTTGCTTGTGTTGCCACAAACTGGCAGAGATGCTCTACAGAAAGTAGCTTGTGCGGAGGCTTTAAATCTTTCCATTTCTGGTCTGCGATAATTACTACTGGATGCAGGTTAGAGCTGTCTTTTTTTCTGTCTTTATAGAGCTTTTCTGCATGTTGCTTATCAATTCTGCCATCATTCACCAGCATGCGTAGCACTTCACCTAAATTGAGTTTGCTTGTTGTTTTTGGGAATTTAGAAGGAGGGAATGCTGAGTGAGTATCCATAAGTATTAAGTGATGCCTATTGATTCAATATGAGTTAACGCGTTGATTTTAGTTCATTTTAACACGCATGCTTAAGTCTATGGCATGAATGTGCTTAGTCAGGCTGCCAATGGAGATACGATTGACACCAGTTTCGGCAATGGCGCGGATGGTGAGTAAATTAACATTGCCAGAGGCCTCTAGTATTGCGCGCCCTTGATTCTCTGACACTGCTTCGCGTAATTGGTCTAGATTAAAATTGTCCAATAAGATGCTTTTAGCGCCAGCTGCAAGCGCTTCTTTCAATTGATTAATATTTTCAACTTCAATTTGTATACTGGTGGTTTTGTTCAGTTTAAATGCTGCGTCAAGTGCAGCATGGATACTGCCAGCTGTCATGATATGGTTTTCTTTAATGAGGATGCCGTCGTATAAAGCAAGGCGCTGATTGTATCCACCACCCACAGTGACCGCATATTTTTGAGCTAAACGTAGGCCTGGTATTGTTTTGCGTGTGTCCAATATGAGTGTGGATAATCCTTCAATGGCTTTGACATACTGGCGTGTGACAGTCGCTGTGGCGCTGAGTGTTTGTAAAAAATTAAGAGCAGTGCGTTCTGCGCTTAACATAGCACGTGCATTGCCCTTGATTTCGCATAGCGTCTGATTCGGGAGTAGCGTCTCGCCTTCTGCAACATGCCAGACTAGCTGTGCATGGGTGTCTAATTGCTTAAAGCATGCATTTACCCAGTCAATACCGCAGATAACCGCGCTTTCTCTCGCGATGATAGTGGCTTCGGCCATTTTTGCTGCATCAATGAGTTCTGCAGTGAGGTCACCGTTTCCCATGTCTTCTTGCAAGCAGTGTCTAACTGAAGTACTAACGAACTGCTGGAATGCAGCGGAATCTTTTGGAAATTGTTGGGTAAATAGCGGTATTGTCATGCTTTACATTATAATGTGTTTGTTACTCAATTACTTAAAACTAATATGCAGCTTTTTTATACAGTAAATAGCCCTTACGCGCGCAAAGTGCGCATTGTTGCCAGCGAAAAACATGTGGATTTAGAACTCAAAGAAGTCGTGTTGACTGATCCAGATTGCCCTGTAGGTCAGCATAATCCTCTAGGAAAAGTACCTGTGTTAGTGATGGAAGATGGCGAGGCGTTATATGATTCAAGAGTGATTGTTGAATTTTTGGATTATCGCACACCCGTTTCACATTTGATTCCGCAGGATCACACCGCAAAAATAAAAGTACGTCGGTGGGAGGCGTTGGCTGATGGTGTTTGTGATGCAGCGGTGGCGGTGATGCTTGAACAGCGCAAACCAGTTGAGTTGCAATCGCAAATGCATATTGATAAGCAAATGGCTAAAGTTGTTGCTGGAATGACGCGATTAGATGCTGATCTCGTCAAAAAGAAGTGGTGTGTTAACGAAACGTTTAGCCTCGCGGACATTGCGCTGGGATGTATGTTGGGTTATTTTGATCTCAGGTTTAAAGACATGCGTTGGGATCATAAGAGCTGGCAGGATAAATTTCCTAATCTGGCCAAGCATTACAGTGTATTAGTAAAGCGCCCCAGTTTTAAGCAGACAATGCCTGTCGCTTAAGGCGGTGGTCTTTAGTCTTTAAATCTCAGGAAAATCGTCATCTAATAAGCGTAAACGTTTATGATTGTTTCTGCGCATAGACTGTCTATCATTTAAACGTTTTTGTGCGGCAGAGGGGAAATCGGTAAATTGAACAAGATTTCTCTCAATCAGGATATTGATTAAGTCTTCCAGGACACGTGCCAATTGAATGTCGCTTTCGCGAAAAGCGGAGTGGCTGTTGAGTTGCGCTTCAAGAAATGCCAAATAAGCTTTGTCATTTGGCTCGATTTGCTGCCACCCATCACCCAAGCTTTCATTGGTGCTTGCGGCAACAATTTCGCCTTGCTCATTTTTTAATACGTAAGCCATATCACACCCTAAAGTCCAACTTGCATCGTTGGGGGTTATTTTATTTGTAGATGATAGGTTTAGATTCAACGAACAAGTGGCAAAATGTACATTACTTTGTATTTTTAATGCTTAATATTGATGGCTTCATTAAGCGCATCAAACAAAGGCTGATGAATGGCACGCGAGTGTTTGTTCCAATGCTTCCAATCTTTGTCTAGTTCTTCTTTGAGGCGAGTGGCTGTAGCCAAGTCCCCTGATTTTGCTGCCCAAATGGCGTACTCGGCACGTGATTCCGCGGAGCCAAACGTGGTGGTGGCGTAGATAAATTCGTCTCGTGCCTTGATATTGTCGGCTAATGCAGCATAACATTTGGCGAGCAGGACGCTGACTTGCTCAGCTCTAAAGTTTTCCTGTTGCTGTCTGAGTGCTAGCAATAAATTCAGTGCAGGTTGCACTTGATTGACATGTAACTTTGCTTTTGCGGCACCAAAACATAGTTCTGGGTCATTTGCAAAAGGGCCAGCAAGGCATGCATCGAATTGCGCAACCGCTTCCTGATACTCGCCTGCATTGTCTAAAGCCGCAGCTAAACGGATTCTGTTTTGGATGGTTGCGGTTAAATCAAAGGCTTCTTTTGCTTCGCGCAGTTCGCGGGTTGGGTCAAGTAACCGAATGGCTTTGCTGGAGACTTTTCTGATGCCACGCTCCATTTGAGATGCTGGCATGTATTCAGTTAAGAAATAAACCAAACTGCCTAGTAAGGGAAAAGAAAATAAAATGATGAGCCAGTACATCTGGCGCCCAGTCCTGATGGCGTGAATAGCAAAAAAAATGGCAATAATAATGTGGATACCAAGTCCTAAAAAAGGCATATTTGTCGCTCACTCAGTTAAATTGATGAAGTAATGATGCCACCACCCAAACAAACGTTGCTTTCATAAACGACAGCTGATTGCCCAGGGGTAATCGCCCACTGTGGTTGACCAAATCTAATTTCAATTTCTTCATTGGTGATTTTATCAATTTCGCATGGTGCATCAGGTTGACGATACCTTGTTTTTGCGGCGTATACCCAGTTGGTTTTAGGTTGTTTGTCACTAATCCAATGTAACTGGCTGGCACGCAGACCGTCACTTTGTAGCAAAGGATGCTCGTGCCCCTGAACCACGATAAGTTCATTCCTTTCCATATTTTTTGCGGCAACAAACCAAGGCTCGCCATTGCTGTCGCGGCTTCCGCCAATTTTTAATCCCTGGCGTTGCCCTAATGTATAGTACATCAGTCCGTCGTGTTGTCCGACTAGCTTGCCTTCAGGGGTTTTTATGTCACCAGGCTGGCGAGGCAAATAGCGCTGTAGAAACTCTTGAAAAGGACGTTCGCCAATAAAGCAAATCCCAGTGGAGTCTTTTTTTTCTGCATTGGACAAGCCTGCTTCACGTGCCATTTCTCTTACTTCGCGCTTTAAATATTCACCAAGTGGAAACAGTGTTTTTGATAACTGCGCCTGATTCAGGCGATGCAGGAAATAGCTTTGATCTTTGCTGCCATCGTCAGCTTTTAAAAGCTGATACTCGCCAGCTTGAATTGGATTTTCACGCACCTTTGCATAGTGCCCAGTGGCAATCAGGTCTGCACCCATACCTAGTGCGTGATCTAAAAAGGCTTTAAATTTAATTTCGGCATTGCATAATATGTCTGGGTTCGGCGTACGACCAGCTTGATACTCATCTAAAAAGTTAGCAAAGACGCGGTCTTTGTACTCTTTACTAAAGTTTACTGCTTCAATCTCTATGCCAAGCTTGTCAGCGACAGAAACTGCATCAATTAAATCTTGTTTGGACGAGCAATACTCATCGGTATCGTCATCCTCCCAGTTTTTCATGAATAGCCCTGTGACCTGATAGCCTTGTTGTTTGAGCAGCATTGCGGTCACTGAAGAATCTACGCCGCCAGAAAGTCCTACAATCACATGCGGTTGATTCATAGCGCTTCCCCCAAGTAAGTCAGCGCATGCAGTGGATATTGTTTGCCAGCAAGGTAATCTTCTACACACATTAACACTTGCGGACTGCGCATCAATGTTTGTTTTTCGCGAATCTCATAGGCTGACATCCAAACTGCACGCACAATACCATTATCGAGTGCCTGCTCTGGAAAGTGCGTGCCAAGTATGCCTGTGAATGCAAAACGTAAGTAGGTCACGTGATTAAGCGGGTGCTTCCAATGATAAATACCGACGAGTGATTTGGGTGTAAATTCATAGGCAGACTCTTCCATAGTCTCACGCGTAACTGCTTGTAGCAGAGTTTCACCATCTTCCAAATGACCAGCTGGTTGATTAAAACGATTGCCACGATCGGTCTTTTCTTCGACCAGTAAAAACTGACCGTCTCGTTCAATAATGGCTGCGACAGTGACGTTGGGTTTCCATTGTTTGGATTTCATGCAGTATTTTCTAAGGGTGACTATAACCGCTATTTTACCGCTAACCTGCTAATTGCGGAAATAAGCCTGTCAGTCCATGTGCAATAAATTCTACTGCCATAGCCGCTAAAATGAGCCCCATCAGTCGTGTGACGATGTTAATACCTATTGTACCCAACTGCTGGGTAATGGTATCTGCTAGCTTTAATAGAAGCCAAATGCAGCCTGCGATGACAGCGACTGGGATAACCAGTGAGACGTGCCCAAGAAACCCTGGGTACTGTTGCGCGCTTAAAATCATATTGGAGATTGCGCCTGGCCCAGCCAGTAACGGAATACTTAATGGGACGATGGCAATGACTTCGCGATCAGCTAAGTTTTGTGCTTCTTCGGCCGTTTGTCTAGTGCCTCCCTGTTTGCCATGCATCATCGAAATAGAGATTAATAAGATTAAAATTCCGCCCCCTACCTGAAATGAGGGGATGCTTATACCAAAAAAATCTAATAGGCGGTCACCAAAAAAGGCAGAAATACTCAGTACAATAAAGACCGTGAGTGCAACTGTACGTGCGGTTCTGGCACGGTCAGCTTTTTGCCAGCCATCGGTAGCGCTAATAAAAATTGGCAGGCTACCAATTGGATTGACGATAGCAAAGAGTGAGATGGTAATTTTAATTAAATGGTTAAAATCTATCATAATGTTGAATTCGTAGAGATTACACTAGCGATTTTATAACTTTCATTATATTCCTGATTACAATGTCTAGATCTATTATTCTTGCTTCACGCAGCCCAAGACGTATTGCGCTTTTAAAACAAATCGGTATTGAATGTTCTGTCATGCCTGCGGATATTGATGAAAATCCTCTTCTAGGCGAGCATCCTTGCGATTACGTGCAGCGCCTTGCAATAGAAAAGGCGAAAACGATCTACGAAACATGTCGGCTAGCATTGCCAGAGCAACTTGTACTGGCTGCAGATACTACTGTGGCGATTCACGATGAGATTTTAGGTAAGCCTATCGATGATGCAGAGGCGATTGCCATGCTCAAAAAATTATCAGGTGCAACGCATCTAGTGCATACAGCAGTAGCGGTTTGTGGTTACAATCGAACCTTGTGCATGCTGAACACCACTCAGGTAGATATGATGCCTTTAACCGACGAAATAATTGCAGACTATATTGCTTCTGGTGAGCATCAAGATAAAGCAGGTAGCTACGGCATACAGGGTTTGGCTGGCACATGGATTCAACGGATTGAAGGTAGCTATACAGGTGTCATGGGGTTGCCCTTGTACGAGGCAGCGCAGCTACTCCATCAAATAAAGGTATAAAAGTTGGGACAAGAGATTTTAATCAATGTAACGCCGCAAGAAACACGCGTGGCGATTATGGAACAAGGAATTGCGCTAGAGTTGCATATCGAGCGCAGTTCTTCTTTAGGCATTGTAGGCAACATTTATCGTGGTACAGTTTGCCGTGTGTTGCCAGGGATGCAATCAGCATTTGTGGAGATTGGTCTGCAACGCGCCGCTTTTCTGCACGTGGCAGACATTATGGAATGCCATATCGAAGATGGTGACCTGCATATTGAAAAGCCGATACAAGAAGTCCTGCATGAAGGGCAATCTATTATTGTTCAAGTCATTAAAGAGCCCATTGGTACAAAAGGCGCAAGGCTAACGACCGAGATCAGTATTGCTGGACGATTTTTGGTGTTTCTGCCTTTTCAAAATCATATTGGTGTCTCGCAGCGCATTGAAGTTGAAGAAGAACGAGAGTTTTTGCGCAACCGCTTATTAGGCTTGCTGCCTGAGCAACGTGAAGGTGGCTACATTATACGTACCATGTCAGAAACAGCCACAGATGATGAGCTGTTGGCTGACATAGAATATTTGCACAAGGTTTGGCAAAAAATTCAAGCGGAAAGCCAGCATGCAAGTGAGCGCTCACTAATTTTTTATGATTTAAGTTTACCCAAACGTATTTTGCGTGATGTGGTTTCAGACGAAACAGTCAGTATCAGGGTCGATTCCAGAGAGATGTTCGATCGCCTAAAAGAGTTTGCAGAACTCTACGTAGCTAGAGCAATACCATTACTAGTGCATTATAAAGGCGAGCGTGCCTTATTTGATTTTTATGCGGTTGAAACGGAAATTGAGAAGGCGCTAGCACGCAAGGTGGAATTAAAATCTGGCGGCTATTTGATTTTTGATCAGACCGAAGCGCTTACAACGGTTGATGTCAATACAGGCAGTTTTGTCAGTGGTAAAAACCTTTCTGATACGATATTTAAAACAAATTTAGAAGCCGCGCAGTGCATTGCCAGACAACTAAGATTGAGAAATCTTGGTGGCATTATTATTGTCGACTTTATCGATATGGATGAAGATAGCCAGCGTGAGAAGGTATTGGAGGAGTTAAAAAAAGCCATTGCCAATGATAGGGCACGCATTAATGTCAATGGCTTTACGCCGCTAGGGTTGGTGGAGTTGACACGTAAGCGTACGCGCGAGAGTTTAGCGCACTTGCTATGTGAGTCCTGCGTGGTATGCCAAGGTCGTGGCGAGCTTAAAACAGCGCAGACCATTTGCTATGAAATTATGCGTGAGTTGCTACGCGAGTCTCGACAATTTAATGCGAATGAATTTAAGGTGCTGGCCTCATCTGAGGTGATTAGCATGCTCATGGATGAGGAGTCACAGAGCTTGGCCAATCTTTCAGACTTTATTAAGAAGCCAGTATCGCTACAGGTTGAATCTCAGTATGGACGTGAAGAGTTTGATATTGTCTGGATTTAAAGCACACAGTATGCACTAGACTGTTAAATTCAGCCCTTCAAAATTGAGTGCTTTCATTTCATTCTCTTTTTCTAATTTTTCCTGTCTGATTTTAGAAGCGAGTAACATTGCTTTCATCATTTGCAGCAAGGTATCGTCTAGCAGTTTGCATTGGTCAGAAATCTTTTTATGTTCTTGGCTGAGCAGCATAATCTGCTTATTGAGCGCATCAGAGCTGGATTTAGCCTCCATCAAGCCTTTAAGACGCTGATCTAAAGCCTGCTTATGTGTTTCTATCTGAATTTTAAGCGTTACGATTACATTGTTAATCCAGCGCTCAGTATCGTCATGTGCTGTTTGGAATGCGCGTTGAGCCTCTGCGCCTAGGCTCAGGAAAAATCTGCGGATAAGAAAGCGTTTTTCCGTTAATACGTTGATTGGGTCAGCACAAAAATTATTGGTTACTTTTTCTAGCGATTCCATTCTGGCTAGAAAATTTCTCATATCGAGTTCCGGTGGTGCAGGAATATCAAATCCATGTTGCGTGCGAAAGATGTCATAAATATGTTGTGCTAAGCGACGAATACTTCCGCTTTCTGTTGTAACATGAATCGCCAGTTCATTTGCTTGTTTCATCAACTTTCTGATGCTTTGATTTAATTTGATGGTCGTCCAGCTATCATGCATTTCTTTGCGACTCTCGGCAATCGAGCTGTCAAGGTAAGTCAAGCTTAGATGACGTAAGAGCTTTTTGCCAATACGATTAATTTTTTGTTCTGCCTCTTCAAACGCAGGCAGAGAACCATCGTAGCGCTGTTTGTCAGATTGTGCCTTGGCGACTAAATCGTTGAATACTGTTTGGTGCTGACCAAGCAAACCTTTGAGCTCTTCAAACTGTAAGCGTGAATGGTTGAGTTTGAGCTGCATAATTTTGCGAGACTCTTTGACCATATCGCTGCATTCTTTGGCGATAGTTGTGCCTATGATCTCTTGTTTAGAATTGGTCAGTTGATTTGACAATTCATTTTCTAGCAACTCTATGCCGCTACGTTTTAGTAAAGGATCGTCTTTTCTAATTTTCGCCAATAAGGCTTTTTGCGCAGAAATTGTGAATATCTGGCTCTTAGGAATCATGAGCTCATGCGCGGTATGCTCTACTTGTTTTTCAATTTCGCGTTTAATCTCAAAGTCTGATTTAAGATCGTCCCAAAGCACATCAATTTTATTCAAGACAACAAGCTTGTGTTTGGCTTGGTCGCGAATAAACTCGTTCCAAATTTGCATGTCAGATTGCGTAACGCCAGTGTCCGTAGCTGTTAGAAACAAGACAGCATGTGCACCAGGGATAATTTTATGTGTCAGCTCAGGCTCTGTACCCAGTGCATTCAAGCCAGGCGTGTCAATGACAACCAGTCCGTTTTTTAATAGCTCGTGAGGGTAGTTGATAATGGCATGACGCCATACGGGAATCTCAATGCGTGTACGTTTCTGCTGCATATTATTAGGATCTTTGGGGCTCCATAGACCTAATTTAATTGCTTCTTCAGTGCTGACTTCTTTCTCTTCTATGAGTTGACGTAGTGTTTTACGCATTTGCTCTGGAAAGTCAGTTTCTAATCTAAATTTTTTCCATAGCTGTGGCATCGTTTTTAGATAGGTGAGCGAGTCGTCAGACATTCTGGTTTCGATGGGTAAGAGCTTGATGCAAGGCTCATCACTTTCGTCCCAAAGTAATTCGGTTGGACACATCGTAGTTCGACCAGCTTCACTTGGCAATAAGCGCTGGTCATGATCAGCAAAAAACAAAGCATTGATGGTTTCGGTTTTGCCACGGGAGAACTCCGCCACCAAAGCGAGAATTAGGCGGTCACGTTTTAGTGTATCTGCAAAATCTGTGAGGCGTAGCTCTTGTAAAGAGTTGCTGCTTTCACTGCGCACTAGCCAATCCCGATAAGCGGTAATTGTGTCTGCAAGTGAAAGACGCCAACGGTTATACTCTGTGATTTTATGTTGTAAAGTATCTTGTGTCATTTGCAGTGGAGTCTCTATCATCAGTTAATAGGATAACATGCTGTTACGTCGCATATTAAATCATGAACTTTAGGTATTTTCACTAAAAAATTGAATTTAAATGGTTTTTCAGATATACGACGAATGAAATGTTGAGCATTTGCAACAGTATCATGGCCACTAATGCTGAGAAATCAATACCATTTACTGGCGGAATCCAGCGTCTTAATGGTGCCAAAATGGGGCGAGTGAGCGCATCAAGCACCCCTGAAATTGGCGTGTGTGGATTAACCCAACTTAACAGCGCTTGTAACAATATGGCGTAGAAAAACAAGTCCAGACTTAGACGAATCAGCGCAAGTATGGCAAGTAATGCAATGCTCAACCAGATAAAATTTTCATGAATAGCGAGTGGTAAACCACGCATGAGTAGCAAAATAAATTGAAGTAGGCATTGTGCTAAAAACGCAAGAAACAAGGTGGATAAGTCTAGTTTTTTCCAACTGGGAATCCATTTTCTTGTGGGCTTAACAATGAAGTCGGTGAGCGCAATGGTCATTTGAGCCAAAGGGTTTTGGAATGGTGCTTTGAGCCATTGTAAATAAAAGCGTAGTAATAGCGCAAACGTGAATATACTAAAGAGGGTATTGAGTAAAAAACTGAATGCACTTTGTAACATACTTATTCGTTTCCTAATTGATCGCCCAATATTTTAGCGCGTTTTTCAGCTGCTTGAGCTGCTTGAATAATGGCCTGTTTTACTTTTAAGTTTTCTAAGCTTAATAGGCCTTGTTCGGTTGTGCCACCCTTAGAGGTTACTTGCTCGCGTAAAATATTGACTGGAGTAGTACTCGTGTCTGCTAGCAAACTAGCGCCTTTAAAAGTCTTGATGCTTAATGTTTTGGCCTGCTCTGCGTTTAATCCCAGCTGAATGGCCGCTTCTTGTAGTGCTTCAATCAAATAAAACACATAAGCTGGACCACTTCCTGAAATTGCAGTGACGGCATCAAGGGCTTGTTCATCGTTTAACCAAAGCGTGTCGCCAGCAGTATTTAGAATTTGTGTGGCAATACCTTTTTGAGCTTCAGTGACTTTTGGCAAGGCATAGAGCCCCGTGATTCCTGCTTGAATCTGTGCTGGGGTGTTGGGCATGGCGCGGATCAGACTAGAATAAGCCCCTAACCAGCGACTTAAATCGTTTGCACGAATACCTGCGGCAATGGAAATGACGAGTTGTGTATTCAGTAATGGTGCCAATTCCACAGCCAATGCTTTAAGTTGCTGCGGTTTTATAGCCAAGACAATCACATCATATTGCGCAATAACGTTTAGATGTTGCGTTGTTTTAACACCCAAACGCGTGGTTAAATCCGCTCGTTTAGTTTCGTCTAGCTCGACAACAAGGAGATTAGAAGCGTTAAATCCTTGTTGCTTTAAACCGACAATCAGGGCAGTTGCCATGTTGCCACCACCGATAAAGCCTATGGTGTAATGAAATGTAGGGTTCATTCTAGTTGCTTTCTAGTTTGCATAGTTCTTTCACCAAATATTGCAGAGCCGATGCGTACAATGGTAGCACCTTCAGCGATGGCAGCTTCAAAATCTTCCGACATACCAATGGATAATGTATCAAATTCAAAGCCTTGTTGTTGTAAGTCGCGATAAATCTCGCCAACGATTTTAAACTGCGCATGTTGCTTAGCTAAATCTTTTGTGGGAGCAGGGATGGCCATGAGTCCACGTAATTTGAGATTCGGTAGTTGTGATATGTCTTTTGCAAGTGTGGCGACTTCCGCTACGCTAGCGCCGCCTTTGCTGACCTCTTCGCTACTGTTAATTTGTAGGCATATGTTTAATGGTGCTGAATGAAGCGGTCTGGCATCGGATAAACGTTGTGCGATTTTGAGCCTGTCTACAGAATGTACCCAAGCAAAATGCTGTGCAATCGGTTGTGTTTTATTACTTTGAATTGGTCCAATGAAATGCCATTCTATCTGGCAGTCAGACAGCAGTGCTTGTTTGGATAGAGCTTCCTGTAGATAGTTTTCCCCAAAAATTGTTTGACCTGCATTGTAGGCTAAGCGAATTTTCTCTGCAGATTGCGCTTTGCTGACTGCGCATAATTGAATTGTATCATTACGTCCAACATTCGCTTTTGCTTGATTGATTCTTGCATGAATTGCTTGCAATGTCGCGCTAAAAGTGTTCATAATTCAATCGTCTTAAAGATTAAACTTTGTGTAAAGTCTTAAGAGTTTAAAGCCTCATTATAAAATATTGCTGGAGCTGATAGTGGATATTTCTGATTTACTCGCATTTGCTGTTAAAAATAAAGCTTCTGATTTGCACTTGTCCGCAGGTTTGCCGCCAATGATACGTGTGCATGGCGATGTGCGTAAGATTAACGTGCCCGCATTTGACCATTCTCAAGTGCATGATATGGTCTACGATATTATGAATGACGGTCAACGCAAGGTGTATGAAGAAACATTAGAGTGCGACTTTTCATTTGAGATTCCAAATTTGGCGCGTTTTCGTGTCAATGCATTTAACCAAAATCGTGGTGCAGGCGCTGTTTTTCGTACCATTCCTTCTAAAATATTGACGCTTGAACAACTCAATGCGCCAGCTATTTTTAAAGAGATTGCCAATACACCGCGCGGTATCGTGTTGGTAACTGGTCCAACTGGCTCTGGTAAATCAACAACGTTAGCCGCGATGGTTGACTATATCAATGAAAACGAAATGGCACATATCTTAACGGTAGAAGATCCGATTGAGTTTGTGCATACCTCCAAAAAATGTTTGATTAATCAGCGAGAAGTCGGGCCACATACCTTATCATTCCAAAACGCTTTACGCTCCGCTCTGCGTGAAGACCCAGACGTGATACTGGTGGGTGAAATGCGTGATTTGGAGACGATACGTTTAGCGTTAACTGCAGCGGAAACAGGGCACTTGGTATTTGGCACCTTGCATACCAGTTCTGCGGCTAAAACGGTAGACCGCGTGGTGGATGTGTTTCCAGCAGCTGAAAAAGATATGGTGCGCTCTATGCTCTCAGAATCACTCAGAGCCGTTATCTCACAAACCTTGTGTAAGACAAAAGATGAACAAGGACGTGTTGCTGCGCATGAGATTATGATTGGTACGCCAGCGATACGCAATTTGATCCGTGAGAATAAAGTAGCACAGATGTATTCTTCTATTCAAACAGGCCAGAATGTAGGCATGCAAACACTAGACCAGTGCTTGCAGGATTTGGTGCGTAAGAATATCATCACTGCAGCAGAAGCGCGCGGAAAAGCAGCTAATAGAGATGCCATTATTGGTTAGTTAAACATGAGCAGCATGTTAATTTTTTTTAATTAGGAATAATGCATGGAACAGGGACAGGCAGAAAAGTTTGTATTTGACTTGCTCAGATTGATGATGACTAAAAAAGCCTCGGATATGTTTATTACGAGCGGTTTCCCCCCAGCCATGAAAGTGGACGGCAAAATGACACCAGTGACTACGCAAGTGCTGTCGCCACAACAAACGCGCGAGCTTTCACGTGCCATCATGAACGATAAGCAAACATCAGAATTCGAAGCTACAAATGAATGCAACTTTGCGATTGGATTACCTGGCGTTGCACGCTTTCGTGTCAATGCTTTTATCCAACGTGGCACAGTGGGACTGGTGTTCAGAACCATTACTACAAAAATTCCCAAGTTTGATGAATTAGGACTTCCTGAAGTATTAAAAGAAATTGCAATGACTAAACGTGGTTTGGTGATATTTGTGGGGGGCACTGGCTCAGGGAAATCGACCTCTCTGGCGGCAATGGTGGGCTATCGTAACGAAAATAGTTATGGTCATATTATTACGATTGAGGATCCTGTTGAGTTTATTCATGAGCACAAAAACTGTGTGATTACGCAGCGTGAAATTGGCGTAGATACAGATAACTGGCAAGTCGCACTCAAAAACACTTTGCGTCAAGCGCCAGATGTTATTCTGATCGGGGAGATTCGAGACAGAGAAACCATGGATTATGCGATTGCTTTTGCTGAGACAGGACATTTATGCATGTCTACTCTGCACGCTAACAGCACAAATCAAGCGCTGGACAGGATTATCAACTTTTTCCCTGAGGAACGCCGGCAGCAGTTGTTAATGGATCTTTCTTTGAATCTCAAATCGGTAGTATCGCAACGTTTGATCCCTAAAAAAGACGGAGTAGGGCGTACCGCTGCGGTGGAAATATTAATTAACTCTCCGCTCATCTCTGACCTGATTTTTAAAGGTGATGTGCATGGCATTAAGGACGTGATGTCGCGTTCTCGCGAACTCGGTATGCAAACCTTTGACCAAGCGCTATTTGACTTGCATGAAGAAGATAGGATTTCTTATGACGATGCATTACGCAATGCAGACTCAGTTAATGATTTGCGTTTGAAATTTAAACTGCATAGTCGAGATGCACATGTGAAAGACAATTCTGCTGGATTAGATCATTTGGGCATTATGTAGTTACATTAGCAAATAAAAAAGCCAGTGATGTTCACTGGCTTTTTTATTTGCTAA
>DHYP01000002.1:18147-22519 GCA_002414145.1 Methylophilaceae bacterium UBA5127
CGCAAGCAGGGCATGTTTATTCGATAGACACGTCTACACGTCTGGCCTCTTTAGGGTCGCCAGTGCCTAAGGTTTCAGTTGGTTTGCGCATTTCAATGTTAGCGGCATCCACACCAGTTGCGACTAACGCATCAAAGGTCGATTTTGCGCGTGCTTTTGCAATTTGATGATTGAGTTCTTTATTGCCAGAAGCATCATGGAAACCAGAGATGACAACTTTGGCATTGGGATGTGCCTTTAGCCAAGTCACGATGGGTGCGAGCGTATCATTGGATGAGCTAGGCAGGTTACTTTTAGCAATATCAAAATATAGTTTTGCGCTAGTAGGCGCTTGGTCTATAGGCGTTTGATCTATAACTACTGGCTCAGCAGCTTTTACTGAGGTTTGATTTTCTAGCGCAATGTTAGCACCAAAAATGGCTTGTATCTCTTCGCCGAGTTTAACTTTAGCAGCATCCGATTCTACAACCCCAGTGAGTAAGGCATGCTTCTCGTCCCCCTCAGCTTGCAGTGCTTCACCAGAGCAGAGTATGGATTTCAGTTTGTCAGCATGCGCTGCCCACGCACTTGCATCTCCTTTGCTCGTAAAGTCATTGCAATGTGCAGTAAAGCCAAAACTTTCTGTAGCTGCTGTTGCTGCTTCAACAGGGGTGGCGCTACCACAGCAATCACGGGAAGGGCCGTTGCCCGTGAGTAGCATGAGTAATAAAATGAGGGCGAGAACCAAAGCGACTATCCACGTCCAGCGGGAATAACATGATTGATGGTTATGCATTTGAGTCACCTCGAATTATTTTCTTACGCCGCCAGAAAGTTCACCTTGTAGTTTTTTAAGCTCTGCCCATTTGTTTTCTGCGGCAAGTGCTGATTGTTGTGCCCATGTTTCTGGGTTGGCAATGCGGAAGCGTGAACCGCCTTTATCTAAAATTGCGCGCATTTGCGGTACTGTTTGTGCAGCAAGTTCCGCAAAAGTATTTACCCCATTCTCTTTAAATAACGCATTGATTTTAGGGCCAATGCCTTCAATGATGGTTAAGTCATTTGCATTTTTGATGGTAAAGCCAGCAGCTTTTGCGGCAACTAAGTCAATGGTAGTCGCTTTAGGTGGTTCTGCAACTACACGTTGAGCAGGTGTAGCACTTGGTGTGTCAGCGACTTTAGCAGCCAATGACGCAGAAGGTTCAGCTGACTTTTTGGTTTTGCAACAGCAGCTACACAGCCAGCGATTAAGCAACCATCCGATAAGAATTCCTGCAATTAGCCAAAACCAGCAACATGATAGTGTATTGAATAGTGAACTCATTTTGACTCTCCCAAAAAAATGGATTAAAGATAAAACGGTAACAGCGACGATTTTAATTAATGCACTATCGCTATAAAAAATCAATACGTCAATACACTTGAGTGCCTATACTCAATATAGCTAGGCGAAATAGCAAAAATTTACAATCGGCTAAATCTGGCTTGTCCTTCTACAAACGTGTATTCCACTTGACCTGGTAGCTCTAAGTTTAAGAAGGGGGTGTTTTTACCCATGCTCTTAAGTTTGTTTGCATCTATTTTAGTAAACGTTTTTGAATCAAAAATGACAATATCCGCAGCATCTCCCACGCTTAATCTGCCTGCGGGAATCCCCATGATATTGGCAGGAGAAGTAGAAATTCGCTGAATGATAGTGCTGACTGGTATTTGATAAGCATCTGCCCACTTTAGACTCAGTGGTAATAAAAGTTCCAAGCCCGTTGCGCCGATTTCAGACTCAGCAAAAGGAAGTATTTTGTCATCATCGTCCACAGGGGTATGGTCGGAGCAGATGGCGTCAATCGTTCCATCCTTTACGCCTTCACATAGTGCTTCTAAGTCACGTTGCGTGCGTAACGGTGGACGAAGATGTGCAAACGTATTGAAATAGCCAATATCTAGCTCAGTCAAGTGTAGATGTTGTATGCTGACATCTGCCGTAACGCTAACACCTTGTTTTTTAGCATTGCGTACCAGTGCTACCCCTTCTGCAGTAGAAAGTCGGCAAATGTGTAGTTTGGCATTGGTTTCGCTAGCAATACGCAAAATGGTTGCTAATGCCAAACTTTCCGCAGCACTAGGAATGCCTTTAAGTCCTAAACGGCTTGCTACCTCACCATCGTGGGCGACACCATCCTTGGCTAGGAAAGAGTCCTCAGCACGCAAGAATAAAGTGTAGCCAAAGGTGATAGCATATTCAAAAGCACGCCACAACACCTGAGTATCTATAATGGGCTGATCAGCCTGCGTGAACCCTACGCACCCTGCCTGAGTGAGCTCGTACATTTCTGTGAGGGTTTTACCTTGCAGTTGTGTTGTGAGTGCACCTAATGGATACACGTGTGCGAGATTAAGTGTTTTTGCACGATACTTGAGCATCTCAACCAAGCCTGGTTCGTCTAATGTAGGCTCGGTATCGGGCAGACAGGCAACGCTTGTGACGCCACCAGCAACAGCGGCTTGCAATTCGCTGGTAAGCGTAGCTTTGTATTCCAGACCTGGTTCGCGTAAACGTGTCGATAAATCGACCAAACCTGGGGCTACAATCAATCCTGTAGCATCAATCGTTTGGTTTGCAGAAAAGCCTGCAGGGGCTTGCGCGATCCCGGCAATTTTCCCCTCTGCAATATAGATATCTTGTATCGCATCGCATTGATTGGCTGGGTCAATCATGCGTCCATTTTTGATGAGTATATTCATGCTTGCCCTCCGCTTGCCAGAATAGCCATGACTGCCATGCGCACCGCAATGCCGTATGTCACTTGCGGTAGAATGACTGACTGCGTGCCGTCAGCGACCGCTGAGTCTATTTCAACACCACGGTTCATTGGACCTGGATGCATGACAATTGCATCGCTTTTAGCTAAATCGAGTTTTTCCTGGGTCAGGCCATAGGTTTTAAAATACTCTTGACTGCTGGGCAGCATGGCGCCATTCATCCGCTCATTTTGTAATCGCAACATCATCACCACATCTACATCTTTTAGACCTGCTTTCATGTCATGAAATACTTGTACGCCCAATTTTTCGATGTTGGTGGGTAACAAGGTTTTGGGGGCAATCACACGTACTTCAGGTACGCCTAATGTGGTCAGCGCATGGATTTCACTACGTGCGACACGTGAGTGCAAGACATCGCCGACAATGGCCACACGCAGATTATGCATGTCTGGTTTGAACTTCCTAATGGTGAACACATCAAGCAAGCCTTGTGTGGGATGCGAGTGCCGACCATCGCCAGCATTGATGACGCTGATGCTGTCTGGTACATGTTGCGCAATTAAATGCGCCGCGCCACTTTGATAATGCCTGACAACAAACATATCCGCGTGCATGGCAATCAGGTTGTTCACGGTGTCTAAAATACTTTCACCTTTAGACTGGGAAGATGTGCTGACATTGAGGTTAAGCACATCAGCTGATAAGCGTTTTGCAGCGATTTCAAAAGTGGTACGCGTGCGTGTGCTGTTTTCAAAAAAGATGTTACATACTGTTTTGCCGCGAAGTAGGGGCACTTTTTTGACTTCACGTTCAGCGATGCCAACAAAAGATTCTGCGGTATTTAAGATTTCGTTCAGTATGCTTTTAGGCAAACCTTCAATGCTTAGTAGATGTTTAAGCTTGCCCTCGGCATTGAGTTGCGGATTAAACATGTGGCGACTCCTCATAATCATGAGGGGTACTGGAATTTTCTAAGCTAAGGTGAAGCTTGCCCTGAGTATCTTGAGATAGTTGAAATGATTGGTGGCTTTTGAGCAAAATATGTGCACCTGTGATTTGCGGTGCAATTGGTAATTGTGCACCACCACGGTTAATCAGTACAGCCAATTTGATACTAGCAGGTCGTCCATAATCAAACAGTTCATTCATGGCAGCGCGTGTAGTGCGGCCAGTATAAAAGATGTCATCAATGAGAATGATTTCCTTATCGTTGACATCAAAAGGAATCCAGGATGGTTGGTTTTTAGATTTAAGACCACGTTTTGAGTAATCATCACGGTACATAGCGGCATCGAGTTTGCCATAAGCAATATCGGTATTTAATGTATTTAAAATACGCTCTAACACCCAAACGCCACCACTGTATATGCCAACCAATGCAGTATTGGGTGAAATAAGCGGCTTAATTTGCTGCGTAATTTCTTGAATCAAAATTTCGGGATCAGGTAGTTTCATGTGCTTTATGCAGGAATGTGATCAAAATAAGATTGTAATATGGTTTGTGCTGCTACTTGGTCTAGCATTGCTTTTTGTGCAAAACCAGAAATGCCTGCGGCCTTTAGTTGTTGCGAGGCCTCAACAGAGCTTAAGCGCTCATCTACCATTTGTACTGGTAGGTTAAAGCGTCCTT
>DHYP01000002.1:22566-22902 GCA_002414145.1 Methylophilaceae bacterium UBA5127
ACGCATGCGGATGACCATCAAGATGTATAGGCAAGCCTACGACTAATAATTGTGGGCGCCATGATTGAATAAGCGCAGCAATTTGTGCAAATTTGGAGGCATTGTCTTCAGCCACGACAGTAGTAAGTGGGTGCGCTAATTTCAGCATGGTCTCGCCAACCGCAACACCAATGCGTTTCTCTCCAAAATCGAATGCCAGCACAGTGCCAGCAATTTCAGGGTAAGCCCGCTCCAAAATGGGTAGATGGCTCTGACTCAAACTTGATTTGGCCTCAGGCATGACCAGCGACATCCGATAAGCTGGCAAAGTCAACGCCGACGAGTGCCATTGCGGTC
>DHYP01000002.1:22918-29931 GCA_002414145.1 Methylophilaceae bacterium UBA5127
AATTTTTCACTATAAGGTAAGTCAAAAATTAAATTGTTCAAATCTTTTTGCTGATGGGGGCTCAGTGATAGCCAAGCATTATTACTGATTTCACTTTCGAGTTGTCCTGCAGTCCAGCCAGCGTAACCTAAAGCAATTAACATTTTGCTGGGGCCTTGATTCAGTGCGGCAGACTCTAAAATATCCTTAGAGGTGGTGAGTGAAACAGTCTCATTAATCATTAAGGTAGAGTTGTATTCTGTGCCAGTGGCGTGTAGTACAAACCCTCGTTCAGTCTGCACTGGGCCGCCATAGTACACAGGTTTTTGATTGATATTGGGAAAATCGCATGAGACTTTGATTTGTTCAAACAGATGATTCAGCGTGATTTGCATCGGGCGGTTAATGACCACTCCCATTGCGCCATCCTCATTATGGGTGCAAATGTAGGTGACTGTTTTGGAAAAATAGGGGTCTTGCATGGCTGGCATTGCAATTAAAAACTGACCAGTGAGATTCATGTTTTCCAATGGGCGCATTTTAACATACTCTAAATTTTTTCATAGTTATCTGATAGTTATCATTGACTTAATTTAATGAGTCTTCTAAAAATCCTGTGACTTCCAAGCCAAAACCCATCATGCTAGGCATTTTGCGTGGCGTCGCTAATAGTTTCATTTTGCGTACGCCTAGATCTAAAAGAATCTGTGAGCCTATGCCGTAAGTGCGTAGCTCCTGGTTGTAGCGTATTTTTTGGTCTGCATGCTGTATGCGTTCTATGATTTGCTGGCCATTTTCGTCATGATGTAATAACACGATGACACCGCATTCTGCTTGGGAAATCGCTTGCATGGCGCGATGAATATTCCAACTGTGTGAGTGATTGCTACTGTCCAGCAAATCAATCACAGAAAGTGGTTCATGTACGCGCACCAGTACTTCTTGAGATTGCCACGGTTCCCCTTTAATGAGTGCTAGGTGTGTTTCTTGTGCAATTTTATCGCGATAAGCAATCAGTTGCATTTTCCCATAAGGTGTAGTGATTTGGCGTTGAGCGGCCCGTTCCACTAGTTTTTCATGTTCGGCGCGGTAATGAATTAAATCTGCGATGGTACCAATTTTAATTTGATGCTGCTGTGCCACTTCAACCAAATCAGTTAATCGCGCCATTTCTCCGTCATCCTTGAGGATTTCACAGATGACGCTGGCTGGTTCGCAGCCTGCCAGCATGGCTAAGTCACAGCCAGCTTCGGTATGGCCTGCACGCACCAAAACGCCACCATTGATAGCCGCCAGCGGAAAAATATGGCCTGGACTCACAATGCTTTTTGCACTCGCATGCTTGGTGATAGCAGCTTGAATCGTGGTAGCGCGGTCGGCTGCTGAAATCCCTGTGGTGACACCCTCTGCTGCTTCAATAGATACTGTAAAGTTGGTGCCTAATTTAGCATCGTTCTTTTGCACCATAGGTGGCAAATTAAGTTGTTGGCAGCGTGCCTCAGTGAGCGTTAAGCAGATTAAACCTCGGCCATATTTAGCCATAAAGTTAATATGTTGGGCCGTGACGAATTCAGCCGCAATGACAAAATCACCTTCATTTTCTCGGTTTTCATCATCTACCAGAATCACCATTTTACCTTGCTGAATGTCAGCAATAATTTCTTGAATCGGACTAATATGGTGTTGAGACATCAAGCGCTTTCATTATTATTGTTAGACCATTCTGTCATGCGTTCAACGTAGCGCGCAATGAGGTCGATTTCTAAATTGACGCGACTGCCGATGCCTAGATGCTGAATGATCGTATTTTGTATGGTATGTGGAATGATATTAATCGAGAAAATATCATGCTCAATCGCGTTTACTGTCAAGCTCACGCCATCAACGCAAATGGAGCCTTTTTGCGCAATATATTTAGCGAGAGGATGTGGTGCACGAATCGCCAGTAACCAGCAGTCGCCTATAGGTTCAAAACGGCAGACCTGACCAATGCCATCGACATGTCCACTGACTAAATGTCCACCTAGGCGATCCGACAATCTGAGCGCTTTTTCTAAATTGACATGCTTTGGGCTGTCTAAGCCAACAGTGACCTCTAATGTTGCTTTAGAGACGTGAACAAAAAAATGGGTTGCATCTAGGTCTGTTACCGTTAGGCAGATGCCATTTACTGCAATGCTATCACCAACAGCGATATCTTCTAGTCCGAGTGAAGCTGCCTCAATGGTTAGTCTGACATCCTCACCTTGTGGCAAGACATTTTCTATATAACCGATGGTTTGAATGATTCCTGTAAACATAGTTGAATTTTAACAGCACTGTGCAAGATTAAGTAGGCTTTATGCCAATTGTTACGCAACAATCATCAATTGATTGTCACTGGTATGTAATTTGCTTAAAAGCTATTGTAATTAATCAGGATGGCAACATGATTGTACCTATTACCCATAAAATTAAATCAATACTAACTCCAGAAAAAGTTGAACGGCATGTGTTAATCGCACAGCAATTGAAAAATCTAGCTGCAAAAGAAGCGGTGACTTTGAGCGTGCAAATACTATCTGCACTGGGAGAAGACCAAAAATTAGAGCCGCTAGCACAGTTAAAATGCCTTTACGTGGTCGATGAGCTGGTGCGTGAGCATATTGAACAAATATTAGCTAAGCGATTGAAAGTAAAGATGTATAACAGGGATGTGGGTGTTGCGATTGATGCACTTGTTTACCCATATTTTAGGCGTTTGTTTTTAGAGTACATGCGTTTCGTAGAGTTGTTGTCTTCTAATAATGCACGTTTAAATTTAAAAAATGAAGATCAAGCTTTACTGTTGTGTCGCGCTATTAATGCAACCTTCAATATGATGATGTGGCGTTATTTTGATGATCAGCCAGCGCCAGCGGATGCGTGGTCAAAAGCGCATTACCTATTCAAAATTGCCGAAAAATCATCATTGCTAAGTGAACGAGTAATGCTGTATCCACAAAATAAAAGTGCGACTGACTTTGCTTCAATCTATGCGTGTGGGTTGATGTTAGGTACACTCAAAAATGGAAACTATCAAGCAGTTGAGTTTCATTTAACAGTCAAGCTATTGTTTGACTGGATACGTGAAGCACACTTTGACAAAGCATATGCGAGTGATAAGCACCAGTTTTTTGTGAATCTTAATCAGGATAAAGGGATAGAAAGAATCCGTGGGTTTGATAAAGCGGCTGATTATCGATATTTGAAAACACAACATTTAGTTGTGCAAATCGAGCAGTTATTGCACGAGATACATACAGGAACACTCTCTACAGAGCACGTGGTTAGAAGTTATGGCTCTATTCGTGTCATGTCCAAACTACTTAAAAAGTTGAATCAGGATTGGTCGCCCGCTTTATACAAACGCCAGCGTAGAGAAACTGATCGTATTAAGCAGCAAATGCGTATTGTGGTAACCAATGGCCTAGCACAAATATGCAAGCAGCTGTCATTAGATCATTATCAGGGGGAAACGGCCGATAAGCAGTACTATGATATTAAAGCGAGTGCTTACCAAGAGTTAAGCCTTACGCAGACCAGAAACGTATTGATGGGTGTCGATGAGTGGGAACTCCTTGAGGTAAGTGAGGCAGGTTTTTCAGCAGATATTGGCGCAACACCCAGTGCTTGGGTCGAAGTCGGTAAATTAGTGGGATGTCATCATCCCATCCATCGTAGTTATGTCGTGGCAGAAATTAAAAGCCTCAAAAGGCTAAAAAATGGTGCTTATCGAGTAGGCTTGCAAATCATCAGTTTGCATTCTTTATGCTTGGAACTGATTAAACAGGATCTCGACCAGATAGAATTATCTAAGGGATTTTATTTNNNNGTTTGGACAACATGGGACAAGATGCGGATTTGAGTAAGGTAAACTGCGTGTGGATTCCCGCCAATGATGCAAAACAGCGTATTCAATCTTCGGTGATTATCCCATTTGCGGAATACAGACGAAATCGTGAGTTTAAAATTGAAGTCAATGGCGAGGACAAAACGCTAGTGCTTGGGCGTGCGTTAGACATGCATGCTGAGTGGGTGCGCGCCACAATCGCTTCTATACAATAATTCAGTTCTCTATCAAGAGTGGGTGGAAAGATACAGCACAAAGCTGTTAAGATTCTACCCATGTTAAATTTCAAGCATCTATTACCTTTTGAGCTGTTGATCGGGCTGCGTTATACACGTGCCAAACGCAAGAATCACTTCATCTCATTTATTTCATTTACCAGCATGATAGGCATTGCACTTGGTGTGTGGGCGCTGATTGTGGTGCTTTCTGTTATGAACGGATTTCAGGAGGAGCTAAGAAGCCGTATTCTTGGTGTCGCCTCCCATATCGAAATTACTGGTATCAACAATCAACTTTCGGACTGGCCTGCAGTTGCAAAGCTGGCAATGCAAGCGCCAACAGAGGGGCAGGCTAAAGGATTGGCCGCAGCGCCTTATGTCATGGCACAGGGCATGTTGAGTTATAGTCAGGCAGTACAAGGTACGATTGTGCGCGGAGTATTGCCAGTAGAAGAGTCCCGTGTGTCTGATCTTAGTCAGCATATGAAAGTCGGGCATCTAGAGGACTTGAAATCAGGCGAATACAATATTGTTCTAGGCTCAGATTTGGCTATGCTGCTTGGTGTGACGGTAGGTGAGAAGGTTGTGTTGATGGCACCTCAAGGCCAATTTACGCCGACAGGTGTTGTACCAAGGATTAAGCAGTTTACGGTGGTAGGCATCTTCCAGATTGGCATGTATGAATATGACTCTGGTTTAGCCCTAATTCATCTAGATGATGCCGCTAAGTTATATCGTATGGGTGATCAAGTCTCAGGTGTTCGCCTCAAGCTTGATGATTTATTTGATGCGGCCGAAGAGTCTGCTCTTCTGAGTAATCGTTTAAATGGTGCGTATTTTGTCACGGATTGGACGCAGCAGCATGCCAATTTCTTTAAGGCCATACAGTTGGAAAAGCGGGTGATGTTTATTATTCTGGCATTGATTGTGGCAGTCGCTGCTTTTAATATCGTTTCTACCTTAGTGATGGCGGTAACTGATAAGCGTGCGGACATTGCTATTTTAAGGACGTTTGGGGCGAGTCCCAGTTCAATTTTAAAAATTTTTATTGTGCAGGGTGCACTCATCGGTATGATCGGTACCATCATAGGCGCAGTCGCTGGTGTGCTCACAGCACTGAATATTGAAACCATCGTGCCATTCATAGAACGCACCTTTCATGTACAGTTTCTAGCAAAAGATGTGTATTACATTAGTGACTTACCTTCAAAACTTATTTGGTCTGATGTGTGGACGATTTTGATTTTGTCTTTTGTGTTGAGTTTGCTCGCGACTTTATATCCAAGCTACAAAGCCTCAAGAGTTAATCCTGCGGAGGCATTGCGTTATGAGTAGTATTATTCGTTGCCAAGCGCTAACCAAGATTTACGCTGGTTTGGAAGTCGGTGTCTTGAATGGCATTGATTTAAATGTGGATGCGGGTGAGCAAATTGCAATTGTTGGCGCATCAGGCTCTGGCAAGAGCACTTTGCTACATTTGCTAGGTGGACTGGATCAACCGACGAGCGGCACGATTCAGCTGCTTGGCCAACCCTTGAATAGTTTGTCGGAAGCTCAAAAGGGAGATTTACGTAACCATGACTTAGGGTTTGTTTATCAATTTCACCACTTGTTGCCTGAGTTTACTGCATTAGAAAATGTCGCTATGCCTTTGTTGATTCGACGTATGGCGCAAAAAGAGGCGATGGCACATGCGGCTGATATGCTAGCCAAAGTGGGCTTGCAACATCGTCTGGAGCATATGCCAGGAGAAATGTCTGGTGGCGAACGCCAGCGAGCAGCACTAGCGCGTGCTCTTGTTACACGTCCACAGTGTATTTTAGCAGATGAGCCTACAGGCAATTTAGATCGTGTGACAGCACATCAAGTCTTTGATTTGTTGTTGGAAATTAATCAAGAGATTCAAACCAGTTTGATTGTTGTGACCCATGACTTGAATCTTGCCGCCAAACTCAAGCGTCAATATCAATTGATCGATGGTCAATTACAGGCGCTTGCTATTTAAATCATGATCGTGGTTGCGCTAGGCTTTGTACTTGGGGCTTGGTGTTTACAGCAACAAAGTGATCTGCCTAGTATCACGATTCTTGGTGTGCTTGCACTGAGTGTGTGTTTGGTTGGCGTGGTGTTATACCGTCATATTCAACATATGCAAAAGCATGTGCTGATACACCAAAAGTTTAAGTATGTTACTTATTTTGTGATGGCCACATTTCTTGGCTTTGCTTGGGCGGCACTCTTTGCAACGTATCGTTTAAGTGATGAATTACCTAAGGGGTGGGAGCAAAAAAGCATTACATTGGTTGGGGTAGTGGCATCGCTTCCAGAGGCGACTGAACGTGGTGAGCGTTTTACTTTTGATGTAGAAAAAGTGGTGACTGCGCATGCAGTAGTGCCACACCATATCTCGCTTAATTACTATGAGAGCTTCTTCCAAAAAAGCCAGCCAGACACACCAATCACACAACGTTTTCATGTGGGCGAGCGTTGGCAGCTCACTGTACATTTAAAACGTCCACATGCCAGTTACAATCCGCACGGTTTTGATTTTGAAATATGGGCGCTCAGTGAAAATATTCGTGCTACTGGTACGATTCGTAACAAAAGTGGTGTTCGGAAACTGGATGATTTTGTTTGGCGACCGAGTTATATCATCGACCATGTCCGCGCCTTAGTAGGCCAGCGCATCAGCCAAGCGCTGACAGACAAGCCTTATGCGGGTGTCATCCGCGCCTTAGTGATTGGTGACGATAGCCAGATTTTACAAGAAGACTGGAATGTATACTTAAACACTGGGACTAACCATTTAATGAGTATCTCTGGGTTGCATATTACAATGCTGTCTGGACTGGCGTTCGCGCTGACAGCCATGGTTTGGCGACGTTTCCCAGTATTGGTGTTGAAATTGCCTACGCGAAAAGCGGCCAGCGTATTTGGGATGATTA
>DHYP01000002.1:29972-32354 GCA_002414145.1 Methylophilaceae bacterium UBA5127
TTTTCTGTACCAACTCAGCGTACTTTGTATATGTTGATGACGGTTGCTGTCATGTTGCTGTTAGGACGGAAACTCTCGTTCGAGAAGATATTGTCGATAGCACTACTAGTGGTTGTGCTGTTTGACCCATGGGCGGTGACAGCCGCAGGGTTTTGGTTGTCCTTTGGTGCTGTAGCGGTCATTGTATATGCTTCTGGGGCAAGGCTAGCACCTGCACACTGGCTATTTTCAGCTGTAAAAGTACAGTGGGCTGTTACCCTAGGACTCCTGCCTATTTTGGTAGTGCTATTCGGGCAGATTTCTTTGGTGTCACCCATTGCGAATGCATTTGCGATTCCGTTGATTAGCTTTGCTGTCGTTCCTCCTGCAATATTTGGCAGTCTGTTGGGGATTGATAGCCTGATTCAGTTGGCGCAAGCAGTGCTTAGTGCATGTATGACAGCATTGCAATGGCTGGCACAACTGCCGTTTTCTACTTGGCAACAGCAAGCGCCTCCTGCGTGGGCTGTGCTGATTGCTTTGTTTGGGATTGTTTGGCATTTGCTACCCAAAGGGGTGCCGTTAAGATGGTTAAGTTTAGTCTGTGTATTACCCCTTTTTTTGCTGAAAACACAGCCTCTAGCACAAGGGGTGTTGAAAGTAACGGTGTTAGATGTTGGGCAAGGTCTGGCTGTTGTGTTGCAAACCACCCAACATACCTTGCTGTACGATACTGGGTCACGCTTCACGGCGCAAAGTGATGCGGGCAATCGTGTTGTCATCCCTTATTTGCGTGGTGAAGGCATTAAGAAGTTGGATGGAATGATACTTTCTCATGATGACATTGATCATGTGGGTGGGGCACCTTCTGTATTGGCGATGTTGCCAGTCGACTGGATGATCAGTTCGTTAGGCAATCAGTCGGAATTATTGCAATCAGCCGTGTTTCAAGCGCATACACCGTTACGATACTTCCATTGTTTTGCTGGACAAACGTGGGTATGGGATCAAGTCAAATTTGAAGTGCTGCATCCAGCAATCGAGAGCTTTGAAAATGCAGAGATTAAAGATAACGATAGAAGCTGCGTGTTAAAAGTCACGAGTTGGTATGGGTCGATTCTAATCCCAGGTGATGCAGAAAAACGAGCAGAGTATTGGATGTTAGAACAAGATGCATCAATATTAAAAAGTAATGTGTTGGTTGCGCCACATCATGGAAGCAAAACTTCTTCAACACAAGGTTTTATTGAGGCGGTCGCGCCACAATATGTTATTTTTACCAATGGATATTTAAATCGGTTTGGACATCCTAAGCCGCTGATTGAACAACGTTATTTGCAAAACCATGTGCAAATTTATCGGTCAGATTATTCAGGAGCAGTGCAGATGGTGTTCAATCAACATCAAACGCCGGCAGTCTCAGCTTGGCGAAAAGCTTACCCTAGATACTGGCATGATCAATATCCAGAGTAAATCTTCGTTAATTTGTGACATAAACTTGCTGAAATCGGTACTTAACGCTAAAGTAGCGGAAGTTTTATTAAGAAGGAGTTTTTGCTGTGTGGGAAATTATTTTAGCTGCAGGCTGGCCTATTTGGCCGCTTATTTTTGCCTCAATCATTGCACTAGCAATTATAGGTGAGCGTTTTTGGGCATTACGTAGCGAGCTCGTTGCGCCAAGCAATCTACTCCCCGAAGTGCAAAAATGGTTGGGACAAGGCGGTTTAACTAAAGAGACATTAGCAAAATTAGAAGAACACTCTCTGCTTGGGCAAGTATTTGCCAGTGCTTTAGCCAATGCTAAAAATTCCAGAGAGATCACAAAAGAGGCAATTGAAGAAACTGGTCGTGCAGTCGCGCATAAACTAGAACGCTACTTGCCTACGCTAGGCACTATTGCAACTGTTGCGCCCTTATTAGGGTTGTTAGGTACCGTGATTGGGATGGTAGAATTGTTTGGTTCATTTACCAATAGCGGTCATGATGTTGCGCAGTTTGCGCGTGGTATTTCTGTCGCGCTGTACAATACTGCGGCAGGCATTGTGGTTGCAGTGCCTTCGATGATTGCATATCGTTATTTCCGTGCCAAAGTAGATGGTTTACTAGTGGATATGGAGCAGCAGGCAATCAAATTGGTCGAGATTATCCATGGTGATCGCAAATAGCCGGTTTGAAATTACAAGATAGCGCTGTCGTTTTTTCTATCATCATTACTCAGGTTTAAAAGGTTAAGTAGCCATGAATTTTCAAAGAGGTAAACGCCACGAAGATTTAGAAATGAATCTGGTGCCATTGATTGACGTATTACTGGTCATCATTATTTTCTTGGTCGTCAGTGCAACGTTTTCACGCACGAGTGAACTACAAATTAACCTGCCCACAGCAGAGGCGAATGCACCACAA
>DHYP01000002.1:32367-45477 GCA_002414145.1 Methylophilaceae bacterium UBA5127
AAGAAAAACCATTGACGATTACAGTTGAAGTGGATGCCAATGGCCGTTACATGGTGAATAGCAAAGAAGTGGCGGGAGGTAGTGTGGAAGCCATTTCTAATGCGCTCATTAGGGCAGTAGGCGATGGTAAAGACCCTACTATTATCATTAATGCGGACGCTAAGACCACGCATCAGTCAGTGGTGAACGTAATGGAAGCTTCACGAGTTGCTAATTTCACGCATATTACTTTTGCAACGCAAGTGCACTCAGGATCATAATCAGTTTGCAATTATTCATGTCAGGTTTGATTCTCGCTAGTCAGCACTTCACCAGTTCGGCAGTTTTTCATGTCGGAATCTAAAAACAGTAAAGAAAAACTTTCACATATTCCAAACGCAAAGCAGTTGTACATGCGTTTGTTTCGCTATGCCTGGAAATATAAGGTTTATTTCTTTATTACAATTACAGCCACAATCATTCTTTCTGCTAGTAATACCGCATTTCTAGCGTTGATTAAACAAGTCACAGATGAGGGTTTTGTCAAGCAAGCTGCTGATAAAATCACACTATTACCTTTCTATTTGTTTGCTTTGATGTCCGTGCGCGCATTGGCGGGATTTACCTCAGTTTACTGCATGCGTATTGTGGCAAGGCGTGTGGTCGAAAGATTGCGTATAGAAGCATTTGAAAAATTAATGTGCTTGCCAGTGAAGTTTTATGATGCTAATTCGATAGGCTTGTTAGTCTCCAAGCTTACTTATGATGTTGAACGGTTATCGACAGTTTGCACCCGTTCCGCATTAAATGTGGTGCGTGATGCCCTGACGCTAATTGGTTTGGTTGGTTATATGATTTATTTAGATTGGCGTTTGACTTTGGTGTTTGCTGTGGTCACACCTTTTATGGCACTTTATCTTGGCAAAATGACTCCTAAGCTACGGATGAATGCAAAGAAAGTTCAGCAAGCAGTGGGTGAGATTACCAAAACAGCGGAAGAAGGCATTGCTGGGCAGCGGATTGTTAAGATATTTGGCGCACAAGATTATGAAATTGAGCGCTTTAGTGAAGTGGTTTCAAAAAACAGACAGCTGGAGTTGCGTTCAACCCGCATTGCTGGACTCAATAGTTTTGTTGTAGAGTTTTTGGCAGCGTTGGCTTTAGCACTAGTCGTCTATTATGCATTGGGTCGGTTTACTGCAGGCGTATTTGTCGCCTTCACTGGGGCGCTTCTGATGATTATTTCGCCAATCAAACAATTGACTTCGGCGAATGAAGACCTGCAAATTGGCTTGGCTGCTGCGCATAGTGTATTCGATTTAATTGATACGCCTGGGGAAGAGGACTCAGGTAAAAAATCCATCGGACGTGCTAAGGGTGAGATTGAATTTAGAAATGTTACCTTACGCTATGAGGGTGCTAAACATGCGGCCGTTGATCAATTTAACTTTACCATTCAACCAGGCGAAAAACTGGCGCTAGTGGGTCGTTCTGGTAGTGGTAAAACTACTTTAGTGAATTTATTACCACGGTTTTATGAGCTACAGCAAGGTTTAATCTTGCTAGATGGTATCGATATCCGAGCGCTACAGTTACGAAACTTGCGTGAACAGTTTTCTTTGGTCAGTCAGGATATTGTGCTATTTAATGACACAATCTTTAATAATATTGCTTATGGCGTATTAAGAAGCGCTAGCGAAGAAGAAGTGATTGCTGCGGCTAAAGCGGCTTATGCCTGGGATTTTATCCAACAATTGCCTAAAGGATTGCAGAATGAAATTGGTGATAGAGGGGTAAGATTATCTGGTGGGCAAAAACAACGTATTGCCATTGCGCGTGCTATTCTCAAAAACGCGCCAATTCTGTTGTTAGACGAAGCTACTTCAGCGCTTGATGGTGAGTCAGAAAAACACGTACAAGCAGCGCTGGACACATTAATGCAAGGCAGAACGACCATTGTCATTGCGCACAGACTTAGTACCATTGAAAATGCAGATAGAATTTTAGTGATGCATCACGGTAAGATTGTAGAGTCTGGCACACACCAAGGCCTGCTAGCGCAAAACGGGCATTACAGTAAGCTGTACCATAAAGAGTCTGAGGCCTAGATTCCATGCAAAATTGGTTTCTTAAACAATGGCAAACCTTTGGTTTAGCACAAATAGTGTTGCTTCCTCTGTCATGGTTATTTGGAGTGCTAAGCGCTTTCAGAAGATGGCTGTATGCAACAAGGCTGTTAGCCTCTTATCAGTTGCCAGTCCCAGTGATTATTGTGGGGAATATTAGTGTAGGTGGCACAGGTAAAACTCCTTTGGTGATTTACTTGGTTGAACAGCTTAAAAAAATGGGATATACGCCAGGCATCATCAGTCGCGGATATGGCGGTACGCAATCGGGAGAGGTGACGTTAGAGAGTAATCCGCTGGATTTTGGCGATGAACCAGTACTCATTGCCAAGCGTACAGGCTCACCCGTATGGGTAAATGCTAACCGTGTTGCAGCTGGTCAAGCATTATTAGTGCAATATCCTCAGTGTAATGTCGTTATCAGTGATGATGGCTTGCAGCACTATCGTCTAAAGCGTGATATTGAGCTAATCGTAGTGAACTCCAAACATTCACTAGGTAATCAGCACTTATTGCCGTCCGGGCCACTGCGCGAGAAGGTCAGTCGGTTCACTAGCGTGGATGCAATTGTAGATACTGGACGTGCAGGTTTAAAAAACAAAATCCAGCAACCTCTACCCCCCATTTTTTCAATGCAATTACATATGCTCGGTATTTTTAGTTTAGATGAACAATCTAAAATGAGTTTAGATATGCTTAAATCACAACGTGTTGTTGCTATCGCAGGTATCGGGCACCCAGAACGTTTTTTTAATTTTGTTAAAGGCTTAGGTTTGCAATGTGAGTATCGTGCGTTTAAGGATCATCATGTATTTACGCAACAGGACTTTGCAGATATGCAAGATAAAACACTTTTAATGACAGAAAAAGATGCCGTAAAATGTAAGCAGTTGGCTTTACATAATGCTTGGTATATGCCAGTGAGCGCTATGTTAGCGCAAAATGAAGAGCAAAAAATGCTTGTTAATTTAATCGTAGAAAAACTGCAAAAGCACTCATAAAGAAGCACAAAGGAATAATGATGGATCCCAAATTACTACAAATTTTAGTGTGTCCTGTGACCAAAGGTTCGCTGATTTATGACAAAGCTAAAAATGAGCTTATCTCAAAATCAGCACGATTGGCATACCCAGTCCGAGATGGCATTCCTGTGATGCTAGAAGATGAAGCACGCCGGTTAGAAGAAAAGGAATATTTAGAATAAAAATAATGATGCGACAGATAATTCAAAATCCCGTGTCACAGTACGAAAGATGAGTCATGTTTAAAGTCGTTATTCCTGCCCGCTATGCAAGCACTCGTCTACCAGGCAAGCCTTTGCTTGATATTGCGGGTAAACCGATGGTCATTCGTGTGGCAGAGCAAGCAGCAAAAAGCCAGGCGGATGAGGTAGTGATTGCTACCGATTTTGAAAAGATCATGACAGTCGCAGCTGAGTACAAAGTACCAGCTGTGATGACGCGCATCAACCATATTTCTGGCACAGATCGCATTGCTGAAGTCGTACAAAAAGTGAGCTGGGGGGATGATGTCATTGTAGTGAATGTACAAGGCGATGAACCACTGATAGACCCTAAGTTGATTGATGAAGTCGCGCTTACATTAGCGCACAATCGAGAAGCTGTCATGGCTACCGCTTGCCATGCCATTCATGATGAGGCTGCTTTTTTAAACCCCAATATTGTTAAAGTGGTGATCGATAATCATGGTAACGCATTGTATTTTAGCCGTTCGCCGATTCCTTATCCTCGAGATGAGGTGCATAAACAAAATCTGAACGCCTACCGTCACATTGGTATATATGCCTATCGTGTAGGGTTCTTAAAGCAATATACCGAATTAAGCATAACCGAGCTTGAGAAAATTGAAAGTTTGGAACAGTTACGTGTGCTCTATCATGGCTATAAAATTGCAGTGACGGTGACCGATAACGCCCCTGCGAGCGGTGTGGATACGCAGGCTGATTTAGATTACGTGCGTAGTGTTATTTTGTAGGTTTTGGTGAGTATAGCGTCTTCGCGTTTTGAGTGGCGGGGGTGATAAAAACAATTGCGACCAACTTGTGAGTTACTAACAACAGCAAGGGCTTGGCAAATAGGCAATCAAACCAAGCCCAAGAGGTTTTTTGAGTGAATTTAAACTGCGGCTTCGCCTGTTTCACCTGTGCGGATGCGGATGACCTGTTCTACATTGCTGACAAAAATTTTACCATCACCAATTTTCCCAGTATGCGCAGATTTAATAATTGCTTCCACAGCGGCGTCTACCATATTGTCTGCTACCACCAGTTCCACTTTGATTTTTGGCAAAAAGTCCACCACATATTCGGCGCCACGATAAAGCTCAGTGTGGCCTTTTTGACGGCCAAAGCCTTTGACCTCTGTCACAGTTAAGCCGTTTGCACCAATGGAGGATAGTGATTCGCGTACTTCATCTAGTTTAAAAGGCTTAATTACGGCTTCAATTTTTTTCATATGTGCTCCCAAGTATTGTGCTATCTGTAAATATTTTTCATTTTACGCATTAAAGATTGACTATTCAAACGTTAACTTGCATGTAATGGGGTAGCGCCTGTCTTTGCCAAATCCCTTCTCGGTAATTCTAACACCGACTGGGGCTTGGCGACGCTTATATTCATTGCGGTCGATGAGTTGTGTGACTCGATTGACATCTTTTTCGCTATAACCAAGATTAATAATCGCACTTCTGCTTAAGTCTTCTTCTACATAAGCTTGCATAATCGCATCTAAAATTGCGTAGGCTGGTAAGCTGTCTTGATCTGTTTGATTGGCACGTAACTCTGCACTAGGTGCGCGCGTAATAATGCGTTCAGGGATGATTTTTGAGACAGTGTTGCGGTAATGTGCAAGTTTATACACCAGTGTTTTGGGCACATCTTTTAATAATGAAAATCCGCCTGCCATGTCGCCATACAGTGTGCTATAGCCGACAGCCATTTCTGATTTATTGCCTGTGGTGAGCACGATGCTTCCAAACTTGTTAGAGATTGCCATGAGCAGCATGCCACGAATGCGCGCTTGCAAATTTTCTTCAGTGGTGTCAAACGGTAAGTCACCAAATTCTGGTGCGAGTGTTTCGCGAAATAGCTCAAATAAATCTTTAATAGGTAACTGGCTATATTTTACGCCAACTAAATTCGCCATTTCTACTGCATCATCTACGCTCATGTTAGAGGTAAACTCTGAGGACATCATGATTACTTTGACGCGGTCTGCGCCCAAAGCGTCGACGGCAATGGCAAGTGTGAGTGCAGAATCAATGCCGCCAGATAATCCTAGTACAACGCTAGGAAAGCGATTTTTATTGATGTAATCAGAAAGGCCAAGCTTAAGTGCTTCGTATACGGTAGCCTCAATACTCAGTTGGGGGGGCAATGCGACTGGGACTGGCTGTTTCTGCTGTAGGTCGACAATGCTCACTTGTTCCACAAATGCAGGGAGTTGTTGCGTGACATTCCCCTGTGCATCCATTACAAATGAAGCACCATCAAATACCAGCTCATCTTGGCCGCCCACCAGATTAGTGTAGATAATAGGCAGGCCAGTTTCATTCACGCGGTCAGCAAAAACTTCATAACGCGTATTGAGTTTTTCCATGTGGTAAGGCGAGGCATTGAGAGAAATTAAAAGTTCTGCTCTCGCTTTTTTTGCGCTAATAGCTGGACCAGACTCCCAACCATCTGCACAAATCAGTACACCAATCTGTACATTTTCTAAGTTGAAAACAAACGCGCTAGTACCAGACTCAAAATAGCGCTCTTCATCAAATACGCTATAGTTGGGCAGTGCTTGTTTGTGATAAGTAGCTTGTACTTTTCCATTTTGAATCAGTGAGGCAGCGTTAAAAAGCTTGCCATTGATGTGATGGGGATGACCAACAAGTAGTGAAATGTTGGGAATCGCGTTGCAAATTTCCTGTATTGCACGCTGATTGGCTTGAATAAAGTCATCGCGATATAGTAGATCTTCTGGCGGATAACCGCAAAGTGCCAGTTCAGGCGTAATAGCGAGTGAAGCGCCTTGCTGGTAGGCTTGTTTGGCATACTGAATGATTTTATCGGTGTTACCACGGATGTCGCCGACCATGGCATTCATTTGTACGATAGCAATTTTCATCTGACTGACTAGTAACGACCACCCGCGTCTTTGATGAGTTCTACAATGGCGGGATTTTGTTTTCTAAGCGCATACACATAAGCAGTCAGGCCATATTTGTCGCGTGCCTTTACATCCGCTTTGTTGGCTAGCAGTAATCTGACCATCTCAGTATTGTTGGTATCAACGGCTAACTGCAATAAGGGAGTGCCTTCGGTATCTCGGTGATTGACTTCAGCACCTTTGTAGATGAGTACTTTGGCGGTTTCCACATGAGATTTTTTAACGGCCCAAGTGAGCGCGGTCCATTTGTATTCATCTTCAGCGCCAATGTCCGCACCTTTTTCTAATAAATAACTCACTGCTGGAGTGTGTCCTTGACGTCCTGCAATCATCAATGCGGTGGTGCCCAACTTATCTTGTGTATCCAGTTTTGCGCCGTTATTGACTAATGCTGTGATGGTAGGCACATCACCATTTTGTGTGGCGTACATCAATACCGTTCTGCCATTATCACTCTTGGTATTGGCATCAATGCCATTTTTAATAATTAAATCAACAAGTTCACTGTAGCCAGAAGATGCAGCCAAACCAAGCGCACTCCAACCAGCAGGGTCGCGTACCTTTGCATCTGCACCTTTAGCGAGTAAAACTTTTACTGCATTCAAGTGATTTTTTTTGGCCGCAAACATCAGTGCAGTCCAGCCACCTTTATCAACCGCATTAATATTGGCACCTTTTTCCAGTAAAGCGCTGACCACTTCTGCTTGATTTTTTCTGGAAGCATACATGAGCGCGGTGATGTGGTCTTCGTCTTGCGTGTTTGGGTTGACACCACTTGCTAACATTGCGTTGACGGTTGCGACATCCCCTTTGGCTGAGGCGGTGAGCAAATAGGAGATATCAGCATTTTGCGGCGATGTGTTGCCAGCGAAAGCCACTAGGCTCAAAGTTAAGCAACATGTTAGTGTTAACTTGCTTAGAAATTTAAGATGCATATGGGACACGCCTCTATTGATGTTGAATTGCCTTCAATACAGCCTCACCCAATCCTGCGGGTGAGCTTGCTACCACACAGCCAGCGGCCTCTAATGCTGCAATTTTGTCTTCTGCACGTCCTGCACCACCCGAGATAATTGCACCTGCATGTCCCATGCGCTTACCTTTTGGAGCAGTTAAACCTGCAATATATGCCGCGACGGGTTTGGTGACGTGATGTTTGATAAAATCCGCTGCGTCTTCTTCATCACTTCCGCCAATTTCGCCCACCATGATGATAGCCTCGGTTTCTGGATCGGCTTCGAACAGTGTTAGGCATTCGATAAAGTTAAGTCCTTTAATCGGGTCGCCTCCAATACCTACACAAGTGGTTTGACCTAAACCAAGCGCAGTAGTTTGATGGACAGCTTCATAAGTCAGCGTACCAGAGCGCGAAACCACGCCTACTTTTCCGCGTAAATGAATACTTCCTGGCATGATGCCGATTTTACATTCGTTAGGTGTAATAACGCCTGGGCAGTTAGGGCCAATGAGCTTGGTGCCATTGGCTTTGAGCGCTGCCTTAATGTTGAGCATGTCTAGCACAGGAATGCCTTCAGTAATGCATACTACCAGTTCAATTCCTGCATCACTTGCTTCTAAAATAGAATCCGCAGCAAACGGTGGAGGCACATAAATCACACTCGCATTGGCTTGTGTTTCACGCACTGCATCACGCATGGTGTTAAATACTGGCAAGTTGAGGTGTTGTTGGCCGCCTTTGCCAGGTGTCACACCGCCCACCATTTTTGTGCCGTAGGCAATGGCTTGCTCGGAGTGAAAAGTGCCTTGTTTACCAGTGAACCCTTGGCACAATACTTTTGTGCTTTTATTGACTAGAATGCTCATGCGACCGCCTTCACAGCTTGCACTGCCGCATCAGTTAAGTTTTCTGCAGAGATAATATTTAAGCCACTTTCGCGTAACATTTGTTTACCTAATTCAACGTTCGTTCCTTCAAGGCGGACGACCACTGGGATTGTCATGCCCACTTCTTTGACCGCAGTAATAATGCCAGTGGCGATAATGTCACAGCGCATAATGCCGCCAAAAATATTGACTAAAATTGCTTTAACATTTTGATCCGCCAAAATAATTTTAAACGCCTTGGTCACGGTTTCAGCGGTAGCGCCACCACCCACATCTAAAAAGTTAGCTGGCATTCCGCCATGTAGTTTGATTAAATCCATGGTTGCCATGGCCAGCCCGGCGCCATTAACCATACAGCCAATGTTGCCGTTGAGTGCAATATAATTAAGACCCGCATGATGCGCTTCAGCTTCTTTGGCATCATCTTGTGACCAGTCACGAAGCTCAGCAAAAGGTTTTTGACGGTAAAGCGCATTATCATCAACTGTCATTTTGCAATCGAGTGCAACCAGCTTGCCACTTGTAGTTACTACCAAGGGGTTGATTTCTAATAAGGCGAGATCATTCTCTTTAAATAATTTGTATAAGCCTTTAGCTAGCTTGGTAAAAGTATTGATTTGATCGCCTTCTAACTCTAGTCCAAAAGCAATATTTCGTGCCTGAAAATCCACCAAACCATTTAAGGGGTCACATACTTCTTGCAGGATTTTTTCTGGGTGCGTGGCAGCAATCTCTTCAATGTCCATACCGCCTGCGGAAGAGGCTACCATGACCACGCGTTCTAAAGTACGGTCTACCAGCATTGAAAGATAGAGCTCTCGTGCAATCGGAAGTGTCTGCTCAACCAAAATCTGATGTACGGGTTGGCCATCTGGCGCGTTTTGATAGGTCACAAGATGCTTACCTAATAATGCGCCAGCCACAGTTTGTGCTTCTAATGCAGATTTAACGATCTTAACGCCGCCTGCTTTGCCTCTTCCACCCGCATGGACTTGCGCTTTGACAACCCATGCATTGCCTGCGATTTCTTTGGTAGCTGCGGCAGCAGCTTCTTCGGATTGCACTACTTCACCAATAGGGATGGTAATGCCATAACGTTCTAGGAGGTGTTTGGCCTGATATTCGTGTAGATTCATGTTTCTTTATTAATAATGGTAGGTTTTACTAAGCAGTATTTTCGCGCAAAAGCCATGTTGACGCTAGTAAAAGCTGTAATTAGCTAGTCGATGTGAGTGGATACAATGAAAAGCCTTAATTGAGATAAGGCTTTTTAGCGTCAACATTGGAAATGTTTATAAGTCTTGTTCCCAAGCGTTGCCATATGTTTTGCCATTGCGCGCGAGCACAAGCATTTGATACATGCTAATGACCCACATGCCACTTGATGCAATGCTGTAGCCTATCCCGCCGATAATGGTAAACCAAGCAAAATTAGGACTCAGTTTGGTAAGCCACCATGAAAGCACATCGATTAATAGAAATGCAAAAGGGAAAGCGATGGCAATAATTTTGAGTTTCTTGGGAATATTGACCGCAAAGCTAAAAATAAAACCAATAAAGAAGAAAATAAAACTAATACCAAAAAGATGGATATGAGATACGCGAGTTAGACCACTAATGGTTGCCCCTTGGTTAGTTGCTGCAGCTTTTTTGACCTCTTCAAATTTGGTGAAATTAGGAATTCCTGGAATTTGACTGTGGCACATAATACAGTGTTGTGCAAAGACCCCTTTGAAATGAGGTTCCCATTGTGATTCGGGCGCACCTTGCTGAGCCCATTTAATAATGTCCTGACGCACTTCAAGTGGCGCTTTGTCTATCATCGAGCCATTGAGTTTACTAGCGAGTTTGCTCCCACTACGGTCACCATAGTAGCTATAGACAATGTCATCCACAGAAAGACCTACTTTGCCATCTGCCATGCCATGTGTGAGCATGATTTGTAGCCCCGCCATGCATAAACCGACACCTATCACCAATAAATAGCCTATAAATAGTGCTTTGATTGGTAATGGCATATTGGGTAAATTTAACCAGGCAAGGTTGGGTGGTGCAGATTTCATAGAGGCCTCTCGATAAACAATCGCAATAAATGTGGGTTTAGCCAAAGCATACCACTCTATACATTAAAGATAAAACAAGAATCAGAAACGCTTATTAAGTGTTTACTGTGTATTTAGTGCTTGCTGTTATAATTTGGTTTTAGTTCAAATTGAATAACGTTATGCGTCTAGTAGTTCAAGGCCGTGCTATTTCGATAGCACATCTCAGTCATATTCATGGTTTGGTAGGTGGTCACACACAGTTCGTGCAGATTGCTGAATATGCTTATTATTTGCCCATTCAATCTACAAGCAAGCCAATGGAAGTTTCTAACGTGCAGAAGTTCTGTGCCGAGCAGAAAATAGACAACGCACTCGTACCAGATACGCAACGCTTAAGTCACTTTGGTTTGTGTGTGATGGACATGGACTCCACGTTGATTAACATTGAATGTATAGACGAAATTGCGGACATGATGGGAATCAAGCCGCAGATTTCAGAAATCACTGAGGCAGCAATGCGAGGTGAGTTAGACTTTGCCGCGAGTCTAAAAAAGCGTGTGGCTTTGCTTAAAGGGCTTGAAGAAGATGCATTGCAGCACGTGATTGATGAGCGCCTACAACTTAATCCTGGCGCGCAAGCTTGGATTGCAGCATGCAAAGCTAACAATATTAAAACCATGGTAGTTTCGGGCGGGTTCACGTTTTTTGCTCACCATGTTAAAACGCTATTGGGGCTCGACTATGCAGTGTCCAATACATTGGAAATTACTGACGGCAAGCTAACAGGTCATATTTTGGGCGATATTGTAGATGCCAATCGCAAAGCACAAGAGCTCGTTCATTTGCGTGATGCCTTAGGCCTAAAACAGAGTCAAACCATCGCTATTGGTGATGGCGCAAATGATTTAAAAATGCTGGCTGTTGCAGGAGTTGGTATTGCATATCACGCTAAGCCAGTAGTACAGGCGCAGGCTATGTATGCGTTGAATTTCAATGGTTTAGATGGTGTGGCAAATTTATTGACGGTGTAGTGTGTTTACTTAGTTTAATCGGCTTAACTCTTCTTCGCTAAAACCTGCTTGGCGTCTGGCTTCCATATTGAAGGGGGGGCGAAGTTTTGGAGCGCGGTATTCAGCGCACAGTTTTTCAAATGTAGTCATCGGCTCAAGCTGACGTTGCCCGCATAACCAGTTAAACCAGTAGTTACCAATCGCGACATGTCCAATCTCATCGCGTAAAATAATATCGAGAATCTTTGCAGCAGACGTGTCACCAGCTTGCGCCAGTTTGTTGCGTAGGGCAGGCGAGGCATCTAGTCCTCTGGCTTCCATGGTGCGCGGCACCAACGCCATACGTGCGAGCACATCCTCTTGTGTGCGCTCTACCATCTCCCATAGACTGTTGTGGCCAGAAAAATCGCCATAAACATACCCCATAGTTTTTAAGTGCGTTTGCAACAGGTTGAAATGGTAAGCCTCTTCTGCGGCGACTTTGAGCCAATCACGATAGTAAGTTTCTGGCATGTGGGCAAAACGCCAAATAGCATCGAGTGCTAAATTAATAGCGTTAAACTCAATGTGCGCAAGCGCATGAATAAGCGTAGCCCGTCCTTCTATTGTGCGCATAGAGCGCTTTTCAACAGTTAACGGGCTGACTAGCTCTGGTTTGGCTGGGCGGCCAGGAATAGATAGAGTTTCTTTGATCTCAAGGGTAGTGTCGATAGTTAGCACTTGCTTGCTTAACGCTAATACCCCTTCAGCCTTGATCTCAGGATGGCACTCGCATAGCCACGCCAGCGCCTCAAGGCGTAGTTCCGTGGCCATGCGTTATTTGATTGCGGACTCAATGCTAATAAACTCTAGTTCGCCTGGTTTCATTAAAGGCACTAATAAGTATTGACCGTTCTGACTCAGCGTCATGTCTGCTGAACTGGTTAAACCACTGTTGACCAGTTTTGCTCTGCTGGCACTGACTTGGTTAATAATGCCATTTTTCCAGTCACTGATGTATATTTTGCCTGTTTTAGTTCTGACTAAGCCATCACCACCACCAAATCCGCTAGCCACTTCAGCCATTGTGCCTGTCATGAGGTTGATACGGTACAAAATGCCAGATTCAAAGTCCACTTCAAGCAGGCGCTTGCGACCTTCATAACACAGCCCATTGGGGGCAAGTACTGCTGGGTTAGTGCTGTCTACAACAGTACTTACGGTTTTATTTTCATCGATTTTATAAATGGCACCTCCTGACTTGAGGTCACCACTATCACTTACATATAAGTTGTTAAAACTGTCGGCTTCAATATCATTCAAAAATTGTGGCGTTTTAGGAAACGCTTTGGCATCCACATAGACATGCACCGTGCCGTCCATGTCTATGGCTAACACTTTGGTTTTATCAGTGACAAAAAGCTGATGATTCATCATCACCATGCCCTTGGGGTCGTCTAGACCTCTAGCAAATATGCTGATTTTGCCATTTTTATCAATTTTGGTGATTTGACCATCACCATCTTTGCCGAATTCGTTGATTTCAGATACATAGATGCCTCCATCTTTTGCTTGCACCACAGATTCTGGTGTTTTTAAACCGACCACTTTAGTGGGCAGTTCATTTTTAGCCTGCGCATGGGCTGCAAAGATAAAAAAAAGAGCGAGCGTTAGTTTTTTCATAATAGATTTACCAGGTTTTCTTTCTTGTCAATTGAATGCTTAATAGTATAGCTTGCTGTTGGGAGATTCATCTAGCGCTGGGCAGATGGATTCTGCATTTTTACCGCCTGTCGCTTTTATGTTATCCAAGAAATCTTGGTTTGTATTCAAAGTTTGAACGATCTCTTCCATGGCTTTGACATACGCTTTTTCTAAATAGAACTCGGGCCTAGTATCTAGTTCTCCTAACTTCTGAGCCTGTTTTTTAATGGTGATAACGGCTTGA
>DHYP01000002.1:45550-46429 GCA_002414145.1 Methylophilaceae bacterium UBA5127
ATACATGTAGTTGCGGATTGTAGAACATGTGTGGTTCTAGCAATAATACTACTTTCGCGTTGTTTGCTTGATTGCACCAATTGACGTTTTGATAATGTTGCTGCAACGTTTGCAAGGCAGCCTTTTCTGCTAAAGGTCCCTTCATGTGCCAGTAATCTAGGTACGGATGCAACAGCCTGACAGGGTGCTCGTAATTGGTTTTGGCAATCAGCACTGCAATGTCGCTATCGGACCTGCTGGGTTTGTCATCCGCAATTGCGAGCGGGCAGAAAACCACTGTGAACAAAAATATGGCGATGTACGATAGAACGTTTTTTTTGTTATTCATGCGTTTTTCCTGTGTAGCTGATACGATAAATATAGCCTGTTTTGTCGTCTGATACATATAGGGCACCATCTTTTGTGCCTACAGCGACATCTACTGGTCGCCCCCAAGCTTGATGGTTGTCTAGCCAGCCAGTTGCGAAATCAAGCACTTCTACAGGTTGGTTATTTTTAAACTTAATACGTACTAGCTGATACCCGCTGGGTATTTTTCTGTTCCATGAACCATGTAGTGCCACTATAGCGTCAGATTGATACTCTTTTGGAAAGTTGCTTTTATTTAAGAAGGTAATGCCAATAGGAGTGGAGTGAGATGGGAATGTAATCGCTGGTGCTGTTGTGGTTTTGCAGAAATGATTTGTGCCCAAGAAATTAGGGTCTTGAAACATTTCATTTGAGTGTTTGGCGTCACTCCAACAGTAAGGCCAGCCATAATGTTTACCGCCTTCGATGATATTGAGGTGTTCTGGCGGGAGCTCGTCATTGACTTTGCCATTAAGCGTATCAGAACGATTATCAGCACCCTCATTCGTCGCAAAAAATCCGCCAGTGACA
>DHYP01000002.1:46454-52383 GCA_002414145.1 Methylophilaceae bacterium UBA5127
CCTTGACTGTTGCGTAAGCCTTCAGCCCATACTGGATTTGGGGCATGTCTGCCTACAGTAATCAGTTGTCCAGCAGCTTTGCCTTCTTTAGTGAAACGCAGAATGGTGGCGCGTAGTGGATCTTCTTCTCTGCATACGTTGCAGCTGGAGCCCACGTTGACATATAAATGGTCATCAGCACCCAATCTAATCGTTTTGAGGGTATGACCACCCGTAGGCAGTTTAGAAATCAGTGGTTTAGGCGCTGACCATTTTTTGCCTAGTCTATCTATTTTAACGATACCATCTTGATTGGAAACGAGCATAGCATCATCTACAAACTCAACACTGTTAGGCGCGTTTAAATTTTCTGCAATCGTCTGCGTCGTTTCAGCAACGCCATCTTCATTGGCATCCGTCAACATAACGACTTTATTGGTATTCACCAAAGCCACATAGAGATTGCCCTGGGCATCAAATTTTAGCATGCGCGGTAAGCCCAATGGTTCAAGTTTAGCGTAAATGTTGAGTTCGAAGCCTGGCGGCAGGTTAAGCTGTGGATACTCTGGCGCGGCCATACTTGCTGCCCCGTAAGCACAAGTGAAATGCGAAACTTGGCAAAGAAAAATACTGATATAAATACTCACTTTATTTAAAAGAGCGCCTAGCATTATCACCCCTAAGTTAAGGTATCAGACCATATGTTAGCGGCCCACGCTTTAGCATATTGACCTTCTTGTTCCGATGGCATGCTAGAGACGCCACCACCTTCTGCCGCCACCATGGTTTTCTTCTGTGTATCATAGCGGTAGACATTGGCGACATGAATCGCCTGTTGATCATTGATATAGCTATAACATGTGTTGGCAAATACGGGGTTGGGGTCAGGAGATTGGCCGCTCATGAGCTGCACGATAGCGGCTGCACATATTTTTGCTTGAGACGTCGCCATGTGTGCTGATTTAGGTAAGCCGGCTGATACGCTATCCCCAATTACATGTATATTGGGGCTGATTTTTGATTCGTAAGTGATGAAATCCACCTCACACCAGCGATCATCTATATTGTTGAGATTCGCCATCTGCGCTGGCTTCCCTGCAAGTTGCGGAGGGATTACATTCAATACATCTGCTTTTACAGTATCAAAATCTGCTTTAACTGTGTTGGTTTTAATATCAATTGCTACAATTTCATTATTAGGTCTGTAATCCACTATGCCAGCATACCTCTCATTAAACACTTTGCTGAATAAACCTTTTTTAGAGACGATCTCTGGATTGGCATCTAAAACAATCACTTTGCTATTAGGCTTTTGTGTTTTGAAGTAATTTGCCACTTGGCACGCGCGTTCATAAGGGCCAGGTGGGCAACGATAAGGCGTTTTAGGAATGCTCATTAAAAATACACCGCCATCAGGCATCGCCTCTAATTGCTGGCGTAGATTCACAGTTTGCCAACCTGCTTTCCATGCGTGGGGAATTTTCTCTTGTGCCGTTGCAAGATCAGGGAATTTTGCATAACTAAAGTCAACGCCAGACGCAACAATTAATCGGTCATAGTGAATGTCACCGCGCTTCATTGTGACTTTCTTAGCAGAAGTATCAATAGCGTTGACTTCATCATGAATCCATTGAATGCCATGATTTTTTTGCAGTAAATCGTAGCCAAAAGTCAGATCATGAATGGTTTTACTTCCGCCAAGTACGAGATTGCTTAAGGGGCATGACACAAACTGGCTAGATTTTTCAATGACTACAGTTTCAATATTTCCTAAGCTCCACATACGAATATACTTAGCTGCGGTTGCTCCTGCATAGCCGCCACCAATGATAACAACGCGCCCTAACGGTGGTTTTTTGGCGAGTGCAAAGGTTTGCTGGGTGAGCAGCATTGTGCTTCCTGCGCTAAGCATCTGTATGAATTTGCGTCTGGAAATTTCGTCAGAATTACTCATGCGTACTTTCAAGTCGCTGTGGCACAAGCGCGGTAGCGCTTATTCTTTTTTGTAATGAAAAATAGTGAGCTAGCGCAATAATTTCTTCCTCTGTTAAGCCTTTGGCATGCTGATGCATGATGGTGGCACTTCGCTCTCCTTTTTTAAAGGCAAACATTTGCGTTATGAAATAACCGCTATCCAATCCAGCTAATATAGGCGTGGCATGAATGCTGTTGCCTTGCGTGCCGTGGCATGCAGCACAAGTTGCTGCTAGTGTAGGGATGTGTGTTGGTTGGAATGGTTGCTCAAATGAAGACGCCTCAGTAGCATGCACTAGTGACGCGTGTGAGTTTAGAATAAAAATGAGTATTAAAAAGACTGTTTTCATGGCGTAGATTTTAATACAAAACGCCATCAATAATCGTCTTAAATCATGTTTACTATATTTGATTTGAGATTAAAAGCACTTCTCATCTTGGCAACCATCATCTTTGACGCCTAGCTCAGTGAGTAATTTCACCATTTTCTCTGCACGTGGTCCTTCGTCTTTCATTACGCGGATAAGCGAGACATCCCCCTTCATTTTTTTGTTAATGTCGGCACCTTTTGAGGCCAAATACTTCACAATATCTTCATAACCATCAAATGCAGCCAGATGGAAAGGGGTCATTTTGGTCAACGGGTGTGCATAGTTCATATCTGCACCGTGCTCGACTAAGTATTTCACGATGTCTAAATGGCCTCTAGTTGCTGCCATTTGCAGTGCAGACCAAGCAAAGTATTTGTCATTGACATCTACATGCTCTTTTTCAATGTACCTTTGAACAGTTTTTAAATTGCCCTCATTACATGCGCCTGTAAACTCAACCGATTGATCATCGGTAATAGCCATGCTGTTTAAAGAAAAGCCAAGGGCCAAAATTGCAAATAGCGCTTTAAATTGATTCATACGAGTATCTCCAAACTTTCTAATCATTTTTATTAAAGTTAATTAACCTACAAATTTTCTTGCATTACGGAACATACGCATCCACGGTCCATCTTCTTGCCAATCATCTGGTTTCCATGAATGCTGTACTGCTCTAAACACCCGCTCAGGATGTGGCATCATAATACTAAAACGCCCATCTGTGGTGGTAAATCCTGTTAAACCCTGAGGCGATCCGTTTGGGTTAAACGGATACATTTCAGTTGGCGTTGACGTGCTGTCGATAAACTGCAAGGTCGCCAATTTTTTATCCAGTACAACGTTGACCATAGATTGCTGAGAAAATTCCGTAAAACCTTCACCATGTGCAACGGCAATCGGCATGCGACTACCCGCCATGCCATTAAAGAAAAGTGAAGGCGACTCTAACACTTCTACCATCGCAAAACGTGCTTCAAACTGCTCAGATTTATTGCGCACAAAATGCGGCCAATGGTCAGCACCTGGGATAATACTGTGCAAGTTGCTCATCATTTGACAGCCGTTACACACGCCAAGCGCAAATGAATCGGTGCGGTTAAAAAATGCGCTAAATTCATCGCGCGCGCGGCTATTAAATAGAATCGATTTTGCCCAACCTTCACCTGCGCCTAGTACATCGCCGTAGCTAAAGCCGCCGCAAGCCACCAAGCCTGTAAAGGCTTTGAGGCTCACACGACCTGCAATGACATCGCTCATGTGGACATCGACACTGTTAAAGCCAGCACGGTCAAAAGCAGCGGCCATTTCGGTTTGACCATTAACGCCTTGCTCCCGCAAAATCGCCATGTTCGGGCGTCTGCCAGTATTGATGTAAGGCAAGGCTATGTTGTCATTAATATCAAAACTGAGTTTTGCGCAGATGCCCGCATCAGCATTATTCAAAATGCGGTCGTATTCTTGTTGTGCGCAATCTGAGTTGTCACGCAAACTTTGCATGTGGAAGGTGGTTTCTGACCACATGCGATGTAAGTTGATGCGGGTGTCGTTAAACACCACATCCCCTTTACGGATGCTGATTTCATTCACCGTGGTGACTTTGCCGATGCTGTGGGCACAGCCATTGAGAGCGCTATTGAGTTGTGCCAAGACTGAGCTAGTATCGGTTGCACGCACCTGAATCACAGCACCTAACTCTTCGTTATACAAGGCGCTCACCACATCGCCTTGTAAACTGCTGATGTCTGCTTGTACGCCACAGTGCCCTGCAAACGCCATTTCAACTAATGTGGCAAACAAGCCACCATCTGAACGGTCATGGTAAGCCAGCAACTTGCCATCAGTATTTAAGGCTTGAATTTGCGCAAAGAACGCTTTGAGTTGCGCTGGGTTGTCTATATCGGGTGCAGTGTTGCCTAATTGACCGAAGACTTGCGCCAATGATGAGCCACCCATGCGGTTTCTGCCATTACCCAATTCGATTAAAATGAGCTCGGTATCACTCAAGTCGGTACGCAATTGCGGGGTGAGTGTTTTGCGTACATCAGGGGTATTGGCAAAAGCAGAAATCACCAATGAGATTGGTGAGGTGACTGCTTTTTTCTCACCGCCATCTTCCCACACGGTTTTCATGCTCATCGAGTCTTTGCCGACAGGGATGGAAATGCCTAAGGCTGGACAGAGCTCCATGCCCACCGCTCTTACGGTGGCAAACAACGCGGCATCTTCGCCTGTGTGACCTGCAGGTGCCATCCAGTTCGCAGAAAGTTTCAAGTTTCCGATATCGCCAATTGAGGCTGCGGCAATATTGGTAATCGCCTCACCAATCGCCATGCGACCAGAGGCTGGCGCGTCTATCAAGGCCACAGGTGCGCGTTCGCCAATGGCAAAGGCTTCGCCAGCATAGGTTTCAAAGCCAGCGCAAGTCACGGCGACGTCTGCCACTGGCACTTGCCATGGCCCCACCATTTGGTCGCGTGCGATTAAGCCAGTGACTGAGCGGTCACCAATGGTAATGAGGAAGGTTTTATCCGCCACGCCAGGCAAGCGTAATACGCGGCTAGCCGCTTCTTTCAAGTCGATATTGTTCGTATCAAAAGCAGGCAAGTTTTTTTGTACGCTTTTCACATCGCGTGTCATTTTGGGTGGTTTGCCCAATAACACGCTTAACTCCATATCCACTGGTTTGTTACCAAAGTGGCTATCTTCAACCGTCAAATGGCGTTCTTCTGTCGCTACACCCACCACTGCAAAGGGGCAGCGTTCACGTGCGCAGAGCGCTTCAAACAATGGTAAATCTTTTTGTGTCACCGCCAACACATAGCGCTCTTGTGCTTCGTTGCTCCACAATTCGCGTGGGCTCATACCAGGTTCTTCGTTATGCACATCGCGTAATTGAAACACGGCGCCGACTTTGGCATCATTGACTAGCTCGGGGAATGCATTGGAAATACCCCCCGCACCTACGTCATGGATACTGACGATTGGGTTTTGTTCGCCCATTTGCCAGCAGCGGTCAATGACTTCTTGTGCACGACGTTGTAGTTCTGGATTGCCACGTTGCACTGAGTCAAAGTCTAAACTTTCGGTATTCGCACCTGTATCCATGCTCGATGCCGCGCCGCCGCCTAAACCAATCAACATGGCAGGGCCGCCGAGAATAATAATTAGNNCATAGCAGGTCCGCCCAGTTGAATGAGCGCTGCGCCAGCAGGAATCTGGTGTTTGAAAGAGTGACTATCTGAAATGTTGCCCACGCCGCCAGCCAGCATAATCGGTTTGTGATAACCGCGAACTTCATTGTTGGTTTCTAACTCGAAAGTGCGGAAGTAGCCTGCAATATTGGGGCGACCAAACTCGTTGTTGTACGCTGCGCCACCCAACGGGCCATCTATCATGATTTGTAGCGGTGTGGCGATACGACTCGGTTTTCCGTAAGGCTTTTCCCATGCTTGGGTAAAGTTTGGAATGTTGAGGTTGGATACTGAAAAGCCAGTCAAACCCGCTTTTGGTTTAGAGCCGATACCTGTTGCGCCTTCGTCACGAATTTCGCCGCCTGCCCCAGTAGCCGCACCCGCAAAAGGCGAAATCGCGGTTGGGTGGTTGTG
>DHYP01000002.1:52423-55168 GCA_002414145.1 Methylophilaceae bacterium UBA5127
GTCGTCTTCCACAAAACCATAGGCGTGATTCTGTTGTGGGTAAAAACGCTTGGTTTTTTGGCCTTTAACGATAGAAGAGTTGTCCGAATAAGCTACTACCGTGCTACCAGGGTTCAGCTTGTGGGTGTTACGTATCATGCCAAAAAGCGAGATTTCTTGCTGCACGCCATCAATCACCCAGTCTGCATTGAAAATTTTGTGACGACAATGTTCAGAGTTGGCTTGCGCAAACATCATCAGCTCAACATCGGTCGGGTTGCGCCCCATTTTGTTGTAGTTGTCGAGTAAATAGTCCACTTCGTCAGGCGAAAGTGCTAAGCCCATATCATCATTGGCAGCTTCTAACGCAGCTTTGCCACCTTGTATTATGTCGATACTATTCAGCGGTTTGGGATCAGCATGGTGATACAGTTTTTCTGCATCTTGTAGGGCATAGACCACAGCTTCAGTCATGCGGTCATGGATAACAGCTCTAAAAGCGGCTTTTTCAGTCTCACTTAAAGCTTGGCCGTTCTTGGTCGTCACGTAGTAGACTATGCCACGCTCAATGCGCAATACATTTTTCAGTCCGCAATTGTTGGCAATATCTGTTGCGCGTGACGCCCAAGGAGAAATTGTACCGATGCGTGGAATCACCAAAAACAGTTCACCTCTGGGTGACTCGGTTTGTGTTTTTGGACCATAAGTTAAAATTTGCGTGAGTGTGTTTTTATCAGTTTCGTTTAAGGCTTGCTCGCAAAATGCAAAATGCACAAACTCTGCATAGATGTGCAAAATGCTAGGCACTGATAGCTTGAGTGCCGCATAAAGTTTATCAAGACGAAACTGGGATAAGGCAGGACTGCCGCGAAGGCTTAAAAAATGCACTTGGTTTGACATGAGTGACAGTTGGATTTTAGTTTAAATTCAAACCGTTATTTTATCAGAAAGCGCACGAGTGCCCAAAAATAAGTAAGGGTTAATTGATAGTGAGTTTTGAAAGCTTATGTGAGCGTTAGAAGGTTTTTATTCTTGAGTAACAGCACCATAAATTGTAGAAAGTCTTTTTTTCTATAAAATGGATAATGGTGTCTGATGGCAATCAGTAGTTTTTTCAAGCGACTTTTACCTTCGAACAAATAGAAATAATCTGCTAAATCTTTTTCTGCTTGTCGATGCGGAACAATTCCTGCAAAGTCATTCTTGATGTGATGGTATCCACCTATGCTTAATGCGAGCGTGGCGCTTAATGGTGAGTGCTTGCTTGATTCAGACTGGCTTGCATCTGAGGTGGCGATGGAGCTTTTGCTATGCTGGCGATAAAGTAACAGTGTTTGAGGGATGAATGCTCTGACACCAACGAGCTCAGCAATAATGCCTAGATGATAATCATAGGGGAGCTTAGGCGGTATTTTGATCGCAATTTGGTTCAGGCTCCGGTTCAACATAATAGAGCCACCTTGGACGCTATTGGCAAAGATGATGCCATTTAATCCAGCTCTTAGCCCGCGCTTACCTATAAACTGGTCGCGCATGACATTGAGATTGCTATCTACAAACACTGAGTCGGTATGTACTAACGCTGGCAGTTTGGCTTCGGTTTCTATGGTTTTCAGCTTGCTGATACTCACTTCTAGCTTGTTTGCATGCCAGACATCATCTTGATCACAAGTGGCAATGTAGTTTTCTTGAGGGATGCCCAATAGGTAATAGTGACTTGGGTTTAAGCCCATATTACCTTTTTGGTCATCTAAAAAAATAATTCTGGCATCTAGCGCGCTATATTGTCTGAGAATTGAGATGGTCTCGTCTTTTGAGCCGTCATCCCGAATATAACAACACCAGTTAGGATAAGTCTGTGCCAAGATAGCATCTAACTGCTGGCCAATATATTCAGCACCATTATAGGTTGATAAGACAATCGCAATTTTTTCGGCAGGATCGTATGGAATAGCCATATTTAAAATCTCGAAAAGACAACATCAAGCGGCTACATGGTAACACTTAATATTTAACACTCATATAGTACGGATGGGTTAGCTAGTATGACGAAATGCTGATATCTAGAATCCAAGTGCTCTGGCACTTTGGTAGAAAATAAAGCTGATAATCCATGCCAGCACTAAAGACCAGCTAATAGATAACCACATAAATGCGCTACTTTTAGATTCACTTTTTAGTGTGGCGATGGTCGATAGGCATGGCGTATAGATTAGCGCAAATAACATAAAGCTCATGCCTTGTACCCAATCAATGTTCATGGCGATCTGGTGGCTGAGTGCATCGCCATTCAAACCATAAATTACCGCAAGTGAGCCGATGACGATTTCTTTTGCGACAAACCCGAAAATTAATGCAATCGCGAGTTGTGTATCGATGCCGATAGGATTTAGGATCGGCGCAAAAAACTGGCCAATTTGCCCTGCCAAGGTGCCTACGCTAGCAGGTGCCACATCCGTGGGGTAGTGTGTCATCGCCCACACCAAAACCACGCCGATGACAATGAATTTGCTGGCTCGGTTTAAAAAGTGTTTAACTTCCTGCCAGCCGCGTAGCCAGATTTGACGAGGGGTTGGGAAGCGGTAAGGCGGGAGTTCCAGTATGAATGGCTCTGTGCTTTTGTATTGATTTTTGAATAATATGGCGGTTAAAAAGATGGTAAAAAAACTGACCATGTATAAGGTAAACATAATATATGCAGCTTGGTTAGCGGCAAACAACGTGGCAATCATAAACAAAAACACTTGCAGGCGTGCGGAACATAAT
>DHYP01000002.1:55197-55670 GCA_002414145.1 Methylophilaceae bacterium UBA5127
AGTCGCATGGGACGGCTACGCATGACGCGCGTGCCCATCAGAGCAGGTACATTGCAACCAAACCCCATCAGCACCATGACAAATCCACGGCCATCTAATCCCATTTTTGCCATCAATGCGTCCATTAGGAAGGCTGCGCGAGATAAATAGCCGCTATCCTCTACCATGCTCATGACTAAAAAAAACAGCACAATAATGGGCACAAAAGCAGCGACGGTACTGATCCCGTTAAAAATACCCTCTAACAATAAGCCATTGAGCCAAGTGGGTAAGTTGATGAGTAAAGGCTCTAATGCGTTAACGCGTAAACCGTTGAGTAACCAAGCCATGCCATCTTGCAAAGGTTTACCTGCGGTAAAAATAAACTGAAATAGTAAAAACATCGCCAGAAAAAACATAGGTAGACCCAATACTGGGTGTAACAGCACTTTGTCGATATTGTCAGTCATTTCATCGTTTAACTTCATCGGCAT
>DHYP01000002.1:55726-57956 GCA_002414145.1 Methylophilaceae bacterium UBA5127
AGTATCTGCTTCGAGTGCCGTAGCTGTCTGTGATGTGGTCGGCAAAGTGTGATTTTGATTGATAATTTGTGCAGCTATTTGTAGCGCCTGTGGGCAGCCATCGCCATATTTTGCACTAATCGTTGCAACAGGAAATCCTAGCTGTTGAGACATGGATTCGGCATCTATAGTGATGCCAGCACGTTTGGCTTCATCTTGCATATTAAGTAGAAGCAGTGTGGGCAGTCCTAATTGTTTGATTTGTAATGCAAGTGATAGCTGGCGGTCAATTTGTGAACTATTGAGTACAATCATCACTAAATCAACAGAATGATTGCTCAAAAAGTGCCTTACTACCTGCTCGTCGTCAGAAAAGCCGTGTAGATCATACAGTCCAGGTAAGTCAATCAGCTCTGCAATGTGTCCGCCGATTAAAATTTTGGCGCTCATTAAATCAACCGTAATGCCTGGCCAGTTGCCTACACGTGCTGAGGCGCCACTTAAGCGATTAAATAGGGTAGACTTCCCTGTGTTGGGCATACCAAGCAGTGCAATACGCTTCATGGCAGCCAAAGTCTAAGAGGTAATGAGTTGAATACGTTGCGCTTCGATGTCGCGCAAAATGATATCGGTAGCGCCAATCCGTACGTGTAAAGGGCCGTTAAAGCTGGCGCGCCTTATCAACTCAATTTTCTTGCCAATTCTGAAACCAAGTGCGTTTAAACGCTGATGTAATGCTTGCTCAGCATGAATGGCTTGTATGACTCCAGCTTCACCAGGGCTTAGTTTGTTCAAAATTTTCATATTACTTTAGAAGAATGTAAATGATAATGGTTCTTATTATACATATTTTTTAAGTATTGCAAAGTAATAAGCAATAAAAAAGCCTGCAATTGCAGGCTTTTTTGATAGAGATCAACTATTTCTTATCCATGCCAGTTACTTCGATTTTAGCTTTGTCTTTTAGGCCTAGCATCATTTTTTCAAGTTTACGTTGTTGTAAAGTGCGCTCAAGGCCATCTTCTACTTTATCGTAAGGAGGTACTTGCGTTGCTCTGGTATCAATCAGTTTAATCACGTGCCAACCAAATTGTGTTTGCACTGGAGTTGAAGTCAGCTCACCTTTTTTGAGGGCAGTCGTAGCATCACTGAATGGCTTAACCATGCCAGCCGGTGAGAACCAACCTAAGTCTCCTCCTTTTTCTTTAGAGCCTGGATCTAAAGATTTTTCTTTTGCAAGCTTGGCAAAATCAGTGCCTTTATTTAGTTGCGCAATAATATCTTTTGCTTCCGCTTCTGTTTTAACTAGAATATGACGCGCATTGAATTCTTTATCGCCCAACTCTTTTTTGTAATCTTCGTAAGCAGCCTTTTTGTCAGCTTCAGAAACTGGATTTTTCTTCATAAAATCTGCTAAGTATGCATTAACTAATAGTTTTCTACGTGCCAACTCTTCGTTCACAATAAAGTCAGGTTGTTTGTCGATTCCCATTTTTTGGGCTTCCTGATAAGCGAGTTCAGATCCAACGAGTTCGTTGATAATCGCAGCTTTCATGTTATCGCTCGGCTTTTGTCCACGCGCTTGCGCGTCTTTCATGATGTAGTCAACCCACGATTGTTTGATCGCTTTGCCATTTACAGTAGCGACTGAATCGGCAGCAAATGTGGGAAGGGATAACGATAAAAGAGTCAGTGTGAGCGTGCTGATGAATAGAGATTTGATGTTCATGTGAAATCCTTAGTTTAAAAGTATCCTAAATGATGTGTAATAAATATTAGATGGGGTCATCTGGTGAAATTGCAACTATGCTCAAGGCATGAATTTGTTGTGGAATTAGATCATTAAGCGTTTGATAAATCATTCGATGTCGCATTATCTGCGATTTTCCAGAAAAATGCGAGCTTACAATTTTGAGCTGAAAGTGCCCTCCGCCATTGTGACCTTGATGGCCTGCATGCAAAGCACTTAAATCAGTCAGTTTTAGCTCTGCTGGTGCGAACAGGCGCAGGCGTTTTTCAATTTCTAAATCAATAGACATAAGCTTTACGGTAAAGTCTTGCGAAAGGGCTTGATTGTAACGCTTGAATATATATTTTCGATGACAAAAGGATCGGCGTTTGCCCATTCAGTGGCTGCCTGTAAATTGGCAAACTCAGCGACAATCAAACTGCCCGTGTATCCTGCAGGACCAGGATCAATACTGTCGATGGCAGGAAAAGGTCCAGCAAGTAATAGCCGCCCAGCTTCTTG
>DHYP01000002.1:57983-63306 GCA_002414145.1 Methylophilaceae bacterium UBA5127
AATCTGGCGAGATGCTGTGGCCTCGCCTTAATGCGTTTTTCTAAGCTATTGTCTATATCTTGTGCAATGATGGCATACCACATGATGTTCATCAGTCCTTTTTTTCGCTATCGTCATCAATCTGTTGGACGAGATAGCGTCTAAGTACAATCGTTTGACCTATCATAAATATAAATAACATGCTTGTGACACCAAATACTTTAAAGTTGACCCAGGTTTTTTCTGGGTAATTAAAGGCAACATATAAATTCAAAAATCCTAGACCAACAAGAAACACAATCCATAACCAGTTCAGGGTCTGCCAGACTGAGGTGGGTGGGTTCAGAATAGCGCTCATCATTTGCTGAATGAGGTTCTTTTTGAATGTTATATTTGAAATGAGCAGCACGAGCGCCCCGATCCAGTTCAGCACGGTAGGCTTCCACATAATAAAGGTCTTGTCATGCAATGCGAGTGTAATGCCACCTAGTATAGAAATGATGGCACCATTAATCATCAGCATTTTATCGACCTTTTTATGGATGATTTTGCTGTAGATGATGAGAGCGAGTGTCGTGACAATGGCGATTGCTGTCGCTACAAAAATATCAAAAAGCTTGAATCCCACAAAAAATAGTATAACGGGGAGTAAATCAAAAAATATTCTCATGGTGGGGAAGGCAACCGTCTTTCAGTAATAGTCTTGTTCTAGTGCATTACGCGCTATCAGTAAAGCGTGTATTTTGCTATGATTTGGCAATGAATGCAAAACACTTATTGAGAACATGTCGGCTTTAATCGATTTACATTGTCATTCGACAATTTCTGATGGCTTACTCGCTCCACAAGATCTGGTCGCGCACGCTGCAGCGCATGGCGTGAAAGTGCTTGGCTTAACGGATCATGATGACTTAGGCGGGTTAGCACTGGCTAGAGAAGCCGCAAAAGCGTATGACATTGCGTTTATCAATGGCGTTGAAATTTCTGTGACATGGAAAAAACGTACTTTGCATATTGTGGGATTGAAAATAGACGCAGAGAATCTACCTCTTAAATCGGCTTTAGATAAAGTGCGCATTGGTCGTGAGCAACGTGCTGAGGAGATTGCGCACGGCCTAGCAAAAGTGGGGATTTCTGGTGCCTTTGAAGGTGCTAAAGCTATCGCCAAACAAAGCATCATGACGCGTAGTCATTTTGCCCAGTTTTTGGTGGAGCAAGGCCATGCGAAAAGTGTAAAGGCAGTCTTTAAAAAGTTTTTGGTAAAAGGAAAGCCTGGCTTTGTAGATCATCAATGGATGACATTAGAAGAGGCTGTCACTCTGATTAAAGGAAGCGGGGGCGTGGCAGTCGTTGCGCATCCAGGGCGTTATGATCTTGGCTTTGTGAATATGCATTTGCTGATGCATGAGTTTAGAAGTTTTGGCGGGGATGCCATCGAGGTGGTAACAGGTAGCCATACGCCACCACAGTTTGAGCAGTTTGCAAAAATTGCGCATCGCTTTAGCTTAAAAGCTTCCCAAGGTTCAGATTACCATGGTCCAGGGCTGTCTTATATGGAAATGGGGCGCTTGCCAGCTTTGCCTAGAGGTTGCGTGCCAGTATGGCGAGATTGGGAAGAAGTAGAACTGCTGAATTAATTTAGTCACGTGTAACGTTCCCATTTAAACTCATCATCAAATAATCCATGGCACAGTATTTTGTGATTAATGCTGACAATCCGCAGCCGCGCTTGATTAAGCAGACTGTAGAAATATTACAGCAGGGTGGCGTTGTTGCTTACCCTACAGATTCAAGTTATGCATTGGGATGTGCGTTAGGGAACAAAGAAGCTCAAGCGCTCATACGTCAGGTTCGTGGCGTAGATGAACGTCATTTATTTACGTTGATGTGCCGTAATCTGAGTGAATTAAGTGTGTATGCCAAAGTGGATAATGCGCAGTTTAGATTGCTAAAAGCCAATACACCTGGGCCTTATACATTTATTTTGGAGGCAAGTCGGGAAGTGCCGCGTCGCTTACAACACGCCAAACGCAGTACAATAGGATTAAGAGTGCCTAAGCACCAAGTAACACAGTCAATACTAGAGGCATTAAATGCACCCTTACTCAGTATGACTTTGCAATTGCCAGAGGATGAAATGCCGTTAAATATTGCTTGGGAAATCAGGGAGCGCCTAGAGCATCAGATTGATTTAGTGATTGATTCTGATATATGCGCTGCGGGTGAAACCACGGTGGTGGATTTGACTGGAGATGTGCCACATGTGATTAGAGAGGGCATTGGCAGTATAGAGTCCCTAGGTTTATCAAGCAGTTAGATTAAAAATATGAAAAGGCAATTGTGGAATTAACGTTGATACAAAAAATCGTGGTGTATGCATTACCCACATTATTGGCAATTACCGTGCATGAAGCAGCACACGGCTACGCCGCTAAGTTTTTTGGAGATTTTACTGCGGAACGCATGGGACGGATTACCCTCAACCCATTCAAGCATATCGATCCGATGGGAACCGTACTGCTTCCTGCACTGACCATTTTACTCGGTGGTGTTTTGTTTGGATGGGCTAAACCTGTACCTGTTAACTATGCTAATTTGAGGCAACCTAAGCAAGACATGTTTTGGGTAGCACTGGCTGGCCCTGCTTCTAATTTTCTCATGGCTATTTTCTGGGTAATTGTGTTGCGCTTAACAGACTTTTTGCCACAAACTACGGTTGATTTTTTGGTACATATGGGATTGGCTGGCCTTAGGGTTAATCTGGTATTAATGGTACTTAACCTGCTTCCTATGCCGCCATTGGACGGTGGTAGAATCGCCGTGAGTGTGTTGCCCAATACCATGGCATTACAGCTGTCGCGCGTCGAGCAATTTGGATTTTTGATACTGGTCGTGCTGATGTTTACAGGGGTGTTAGGCATGATTATTACGCCTATCATTAATGCGCTAGAGCAGCTGATACTGGCAACGTTTCTTTAAAGATTTGAGTAGAATAGACTTATAATTAACGAATATGATTACGCATAATCATCATTCAGTATTCAACAATTAATATGATTAGGTTTCTAACAATATGGCGGTAGAACGCGTTTTATCAGGGATGCGCCCAACTGGGCAGTTACACTTAGGACATTATCACGGTGTATTAAAGAATTGGATACGCTTGCAGCATGAATGTGAGTGTTTGTTTTTTGTGGCAGATTGGCATGCGCTCACCACGCATTGAGATACGCCTGAAGTGATCGAAGAAAGCGTGTGGGATATGGTGATTGACTGGCTTGCTGCAGGCGTCGACCCGGCCAATTCCACTATTTTTATTCAGTCGCGCGTACCAGAACATGCAGAGCTGTATACGCTGCTCAGTATGATGACACCGTTAAGCTGGTTGGAGCGTGTTCCCACTTATAAAGATCAACAGGAAAAACTGTCTAATAAAGATTTGTCTACTTTTGGCTTTTTGGGCTATCCCTTATTACAAAGCGCAGATATTCTCATCTATAAGGCAACGCAAGTGCCTGTGGGAGAAGATCAAGTGCCCCATATTGAGCTTACGCGCGAAATCGCGCGCCGTTTCAATCATATTTACGGTCGCGAATTAGGCTTTGAAGAAAAAGCAGAGGCTGCCATTAAAAAACTAGGTTCTAAACGCGCCGCGTTGTATGAAGAAATGCGTGCCGCCTATCTGGAAAGTGGAGACAACCAAGCATTGGAATCAGCACGCTCCATGATTGAGGAACAGCAAAATCTAAGTTTAGGAGATAAAGAGCGTTTACTTGGATATCTTGAAGGCGGTGGTAAAATTATTTTGGTCGAGCCTGAATATAAACTGACACCTGCCAGCAAAATGTTTGGCTTGGATGGTCAAAAAATGTCTAAATCTTATAACAATACGATTTCCTTGCGCGAACCCATCGATGTAGTCGCCAAAAAAATTAAAACCATGCCAACGGATCCCGCACGTATTCGTCGCACCGATCCTGGCGATCCTGCTAAGTGCCCTGTGTGGCAATTGCATGAAGTTTACTCTGACGACAACACTAAAGAATGGGTACAGCAAGGCTGTAAATCTGCAGGCATTGGGTGCATTGAGTGCAAGCAGCCTGTGATTGATGGTGTGGTAGAAGAGCTTAAACCGATTCAGGCACGCGCAGCAGAGTATGCAGAAGATCCCACATTAGTGAAAAACATAGTGTCTGAAGGTTGTGAAAAAGCCCGTAAACTTGCGCGCGAAACCATGCGAGAAGTGCGTGATGTGATGGGGTTGAATTACAGCTGAATGTGGCATGCTTGAATCCACTATTCATATAAAAATCAAAGGCGAAACGCTCTCAGAGCTACCACAGGATTTATATATTCCACCAGATGCTTTGGAGGTGTATTTAGATACCTTTGAAGGTCCGCTCGATTTGCTGTTATATCTCATCCGCAAACATAATTTGGATATATTAGATATTCCGATGGCGGATCTCACGGTGCAGTATATGGGATACGTCGAAAAGATGAAGACGATTAAGTTGGAGTTAGCGGCTGATTATTTGTTGATGTCCGCGATGTTGATTGAAATTAAATCGCGCATGCTGCTGCCTAAACCTGTGGAAATCACTGAAGAAGAGGATCCACGTGCAGAGTTGGTACGCCGTCTGATGGAGTATGAGGCGATCAAGCTGGCAGCACAGCGCTTAGATGCGATGCCGATGGTCGGGGCGGAGATACAAGTGGCCACTGCTTATTTTCAGCATATCAGCCAAATAAAGCCGCCCGAAGTAAGTCTGGACGACTTGTTAGATGCATGGAGAAATGTGCTGAAACGCGCGACGCTGAATCAGCACCATAAACTCGGGCGTGCAGAGTTATCTGTACGCGAGCATATGAGTCAGATCTTGCGTCGTTTAAAAGAGGATGGCTTGGTGGAATTCACGGCTTTATTTGATGTCCTGAATGAGGGTGTTCCTAAATTGGTGGTGAACTTTCTGGCAATCTTGGAATTGGCAAAAGAAGGATTAATACGTATTACGCAACAAGGTGCATTTACCCCGATTTATATCCAGACCAATCTAGCTGAGTGAGGATATCGCATGCATGAGCCAGAAAACATTAATGAAATGAAACAAATTTTAGAAGCTGCGTTGCTCACAGCAGGTCAGCCACTGAGTCTGGATGAGATGTTAAAGCTGTTTGCTGGGCGTATGGAGCGCGCTACTTTGCGCATGTTGCTGGATGCGATTAAATTTGAATGGGCAGATAAAACGTTAGATTTAGTACAAGTTGCCAGCGGCTATCGCTTTCAGGCTAAAGTGAAATATAGTGAATTTATTGCCAGATTAAATCCAGAGCGTCAGCCAGT
>DHYP01000002.1:63363-67658 GCA_002414145.1 Methylophilaceae bacterium UBA5127
GCCTGTAACACGCGGTGATATTGAGCAAATCCGCGGTGTGGCTGTTAACCCCAATGTGATTCGTCAGCTGCAGGAGCGTGAGTGGATTGATGTGGTAGGGCAGCGCGAGGTGCCTGGTAGGCCTTCTTTGTATGCGACGACTAAATATTTTTTAGATGATTTGAATTTACGTTCTTTAGCAGAGTTACCACCATATGAAGAGTTTTCACAGGCTGAAATGCCCCTTTCAGATTAAGTCACCATCAGCATTCTAAGGATGCCTGCAATAATCAGTCCTACCAATAAAATCAGTAGACTGGCTAATCCAAAGTTATCTTCTTCTACCACCAGAGAACTTTTTGCAGTTGTATTAATGACCATTGGTTGAAGCTCACGAGTGTTTGGGACTGGTACCAATTGCGCGGCTTGCTCAAAAGCAGCTTCATTATTGGCTGTTGATGTGCTGTCCGACAGCATTGATTTTTTAGAAGTAGTGATGTCTTCGTTGAGATTTCTCTCTGGTGGTAAGTCACTTAGTTTGTTAGCGGTGAGTGTGTAAGAGAGGCTTAAGCCTGATTGATGCATACTGCTATGCAATTGAACATTTTCTTTAGCATATATTCCCCACATTGGAATCAATACCAGAATCATAACCCAGAGTTTGAGATGTTTAAGCACAGGCAATCAATCTTTAAAATAGATCATCAGAAGCGATGAGAGTGATTGTAGCAATAGATGATGCCGTCAAACAAGCGCATGACTTAACGTAGGATGAATCATGCGCTTGTTTTAGGAGTGATGTTAACAAAAACTAAACTGAGGTTGCCTAGCTAAGGTAACTTAGGGTAACGGCTAAGGTAACTTAGTGATGATGTCCGCCAGCACCGTGTACGTGCTGATGAGATACTTCTTCTTGATTTGCTGCACGTACTGCAGTAATCGTTGCTGTAAATAATAAACGTTCACCTGCCCATGGATGGTTGCCATCTACAACCACTTTACCATCTGCAATCTCGGTAATGGTATATAAAATTACATCACCTGTTTCATCTTCACCTTCAAACTGCATGCCTACTTTTAGATCTTTTGCGGGAAATGCACTTGCTGGTTCAATTTGTACAAGGGCTTCATCATATTCGCCAAAAGCGTCATCTGGCTCTAAACCGACTTCAACAACATCCCCCACATTTTTACCATGCATGGCTTCTTCTACTTTGGGAAAGATATTGTCATAGCCACCATGTAAGTAGGCCACTGGCTCGGTGCTGGCTTCAAGTACTTCGCCATCGCTGTTTTTAAGTTCGTATGTCATGGTGACTACTGTATTCATTGCTACTTGCATGGGTTTGTCCTAAAAGTCATCGTTAATGTATGGTAGGCATGTTAAGGTGTAATTTTAATCTATTTATGACAAAAGTGTTCAATTAATACGGGTGATTTTGTCGCCATTGCCATGGCGGTATTGGCTTGTTATCTGACCATAGTCCTATGCGTTTTTGGCGCGCATGTTTTTCTGCCTTGGCAAGTTGCGGGCTCTTGGCGTAGCGCCGATAAAGCCAAGCATGTCCATTGCTGACCATATATTTACTCACAGACTGATTGTTACAAGTGAGCTGTCCTAAGCGACGATGATATCGATCGTAGTCATACAGGCTTAACATAATATCGGCATGCTGACAGAGTTTTATCAAGGCTCGCCTAGATCTTAGACCATATTTTTGTTGCCGTTCTGGGGCGTCAATATCGGATATTCGCAATTTGTATTGTGTATCCCCATCATCAATTTTGACTGTATCGCCGTCGTAGAAGTAGCTGATTTTAGGATATACACTTTCTGCGCTGGCTGCACCAAAGGTCATGCAGCATAGTGTCAGGTTAATGTAATAAAAGAACTTCTTCATTCACGTTTTTGTGCGTCATGATCGCTATCAAGTAAGCTATAGTAATTGGCAGGCTCTAGCACCGTGGGGATAGCTTCATCTAAAGTATAGGGGTAGTCTTTACTGTAATGCAGGCCTCGACTCTCATGCCGGTCTATAGCACTTAATACAATCAGCTCGGCTACTTGTAACAGATTGCGTAGCTCAATCAAATTATTACTGACTCTAAAGTTACTATAAAACTCATGCACTTCGTCCCTTAGCATGTGAATGCGATGTAAGGCGCGGCTTAAGCGCTTGTTAGTACGCACAATGCCTACGTAATTCCACATAAAACGGCGAAGTTCATTCCATGTGTGTGTGATTAATACTTCTTCATCAGCATCTGTGACGCGGCTTTCATCCCAAGCAGGTAGTAGCATGGGTGTTTCTGAGGGCGCGGTAAGAATATCTTGCGCTGCCGCCTGACTAAACACCAAGCATTCCAGCAGTGAGTTACTTGCCAACCTATTAGCGCCATGTAATCCTGTACATGAGGTTTCACCAATTGCATACAAGTTTTCAATATCTGTTTTAGCCTTGTCATCTGTCATTACACCACCGCAAGTGTAATGCGCCGCTGGCACAACAGGAATCGGTTGTTTAGTCATGTCAATACCAAGCTCTAAGCAACGTTTTTGTATGTTAGGGAAGTGTTCTGCAATAAAATCAGCCGGTTTATGGCTGATGTCTAGGTAGACACAGTCTAAGCCGCGCTTTTTCATTTCGAAGTCAATCGCACGTGCTACCACATCGCGCGGTGCAAGTTCTCCGCGTGCATCATGCTCTGGCATGAACCTTGTGCCATCGGGTAGCAGCAGAATGCCCCCTTCACCCCTTACTGCCTCAGAAATTAAAAATGATTTTGCATGCGGGTGATATAAGCAGGTTGGATGAAACTGTATGAATTCCATATTCGCAACACGGCAACCAGCACGCCACGCCATGGCAATGCCATCGCCAGTACTCACATCTGGATTGGTAAGGTACAGATACACTTTTCCTGCACCACCTGTCGCTAAGGCTGTGTGTTGTGCCGCAATGGTGAGTACTTTTCCCGTGTGATTATCTAGGACGTAGGCGCCTAGGCAACGATTCTCCAGATTTTTATCGTCTAAAGCGTAATGTTTAAGTTTTTTATTGGTGATGAGGTCAACAGCAATATGGTTTTCTAAAATAGTGATGTTCTGATGCTCACGTATTTGTTGTGTGAGTGTTTTTTGAACAGCTTGTCCAGTGGCATCGGCCACATGAAAAATACGACGATGGCTATGACCGCCTTCTCGTGTTAAATGATAGCCGCTGTCATCCGCTTCTCTAGTAAATCTTACACCCCGCTGTATCAACCACTCTATGGATGGTCGTCCTTGTGTCGCTACCATACGCGTTACCGCACTATCGCATAGCCCTGCGCCAGCAATCAAAGTGTCCTGAATGTGCTCTTCAATGGAATCGTCATTATTGAGTACCGCCGCGATGCCACCCTGTGCCCAGCTGCTGGCACTGTCAGTTATTTCACGCTTACTGACCAGACATACCTTTTTGCTGTCTGCGAGTGTTAATGCTAATGTTAAGCCAGCCAACCCGCTGCCAATAATTAAAACGTCATACGTACTTTTCATAGAGAATGCATGAAATGATTAAAGTTTGAAAAGAATTAGTGAACTTATGAAAGTTTAATTATGTCTGTGTAATAGAGCTAGCATACTAGCTAAGCGTCAGTTAGGGGAAGAAAAATGTTACAAACAGGTGAAATTGAGGAATTGACCCGTTCTAGTTTCGTGGAATCTACCACGAAGGCGTATACTAGCGCCTATAAAAATATGACTAGTGAGAGAAACGCCTCTATGGCGGATAAGCCAATTCAGAGCCCAATGCAAAATTTAAGTGCGGAGAATCGAGAGCTTGATCAGGTTCTGGTTGCGCGTGCACAAGCGGGAGATAAGCGAGCATTTGGTCTGTTAGTAGAAAAGTATCAACGTAAATTAGCGCGCTTATTGTCGCGCATGATTCGTGACCAAGCGGAAGTAGAAGATGTCGTACAAGAGTCTTTTGTAAAAGCCTATCGTGCGCTCCACAATTTTAGAGGAGATAGCGCTTTTTATACAGGGTTGTACAGAATTGGCATCAATACTGCAAAAAATTACTTGGTGTCCATGGGGCGCAAGCCACAAATTATGCAAGATGTTGAAATTGAAGACGTGGAAAATTTCGATGAAGGCATTGAAATGCGTACGATGGACACGCCAGAAACCGCTTTAATGACTAAAGAAATTGCGCAAACGGTGAATGATACCATTGCGAGTTTGCCTGACGAACTGCGCACAGCCATTACATTAAGAGAGTTAGAGGGTTTAAGTTATGAAGATATTGCAGTCATCATGCAATGTCCGATTG
>DHYP01000002.1:67688-72785 GCA_002414145.1 Methylophilaceae bacterium UBA5127
GCACGGTGAGATCGCGTATTTTTAGAGCGAGAGAAACGATTTCACAAAAGCTACGCCCATTGCTCGATACACCTGAGCATAAGCGTTGGTAATTTGACATTAAAATATAATAATATATTGAGAATAATGGGGTTTTAAAATGAAAGAGCAATTATCTGCATTAATTGATGATGAGTTTGAAATCAGCAATGCCGATCATCTTTTGATTGCGGCTAAATCAAATGGTGAGTTGAAACAGGCCTGGATGAGCTATCACCTAATTAGAGATGCGATGCGTGGGAACATTCCACAGTGCGGTCAAATGACAGGCCGTGTCATGGCTGCATTAGAAGACGAACCAACGCAAATTGCACCTGCTGCTGCAATAATCAATGCTGCTATGGTAAAGAAGCCAGTCTATAAAACATCACGTTTTTGGTCAGTAGCGGCTTCTGTCGCTGCAGTCATGTTTGTAGGTTTGATGCTGTTTCAGAGCAGAAGCATAGATGAAAACGCCCTCAATCCTATCGAGATTGCAGATAATATGCCTACCGAATATATAACAGCGCATCAAACTTACGCACCAAATAGTGCCTCATATTACGTTCAAGATGCCTCGTTTACGGAGCCACGTTAAGTATGTCAAAATGGATGTTGGCTTGCGGTCTGTGGTGTGCAAGTCTTAATGTTCAGGCGCTAGATGATCCTTGGATAGTGCTACAAAAAACTGCATTTGCAGCACGTGAGCTTAACTATCAGGGAATATTTGTTTATCAAAATGGTAACCAAATGCGCTCGGTACAAATCACCCATATGAACCACGGTGGCCATGAGCTGACACGTAATATTGTAATGGATGGTCAGCCGCGTGAAGTACTTAGTCAGGGTAGTGACATCGTGATTTACAACGCTCAGAATGACAAAGTGGTCATTGAAAAGCGTCGAGGCCAAAATTTATTCCCTGCAATGTTTCCTACCAATCTAGATGCACTAAAAGCAAGCTATGAAGCAAAGTTTGGGGTGGTAGAGCGTGTAGCTGGACGAGATGCACAAGTGGTAGAGTTAGTTCCCAATGATAGTTTTCGCTATGGATATCGTGTTTGGGCAGATACTGAATTTGGTCTGCTTTTGAAAATGATTCTGACCAGCAGTAGCAATGAGATATTAGAGCAGATTGGGTTTACCCAACTCAGTATGATGAATACGCGCGATATCGATTGGTTTCAACCCAAAATTGATGCGAGTAAAAGCTATGTGATGGAAGATGCAGCTGAAGTGAATCATGTCACTGATAATTGGGTGATAGCAAACCTACCGCCAGGCTATCGTAAAATTGACCACATCATGATCGCCGTGCCAGGAAAATCTGTACCAGTGAATCAACTGATTTTTTCAGATGGAATCGCCTCTGTTTCTTTATTTATTGAACCAATCATAAAAGGAACCCGTCCTAAAATGGGACACAAACAAGTTGGCTCCACACATATTTGCGCAAACGTGGTAGACGGCTACCAAGTTGTGGTCGTGGGTGAAGTGCCAGCAGAAACCGTTCGGCAAATTTCCAGAGCGGTCAGTTTTAGGAAGCAAGCGTTGGTTGATAAGTAATTTTTATAACTGGTAATAATGATGATAGAGAAACAAGCTGTAATACTTTCTATTGAAAATCACCCAAAATCTCCAAGTGTTACAACCGCAATATTAGAGATAGAGCGTAAAACTGCGTGTGGATTATGTGGGCAAACACGCGGTTGCGGTAACTCGATTTGGGGTAAATTATTTGCACACAAATCTACTGCATTCAAGGCTGAAAATGGCATCAATGCAAATGTAGGGGATAGCGTGATTGTAGGAATTGATGAACAAGCGCTATTAAAAAGCGCCTTACTCTTATACATGATTCCGCTTGCTACCATGTTTGTGGTTGCCATATTGGCTATGCAGTTATTCGGTACGAATGTAAGCGCGATGATCGGGGCAGTATCTGGTTTGCTAATTGGATTTTTGTGGGTAAAAGGGTACACCACTTCTAGCCAATATTTTTTATTGCAACAGCCTAAAATACTCAGATTGGCGCGTAATGAATCTGAAATAAAATTTTGTTAATTTTTTATTATGTTGAATTAAATGGAGAAGGAATTAGATGTTAAAGAAATGGATATCTAGCGTTGCGATGGTACTCACGTTAGTCTTAACAACGGTTTATGTTGAAGCAAAAGATTTGCCAGACTTTACCGAGTTGGCAGAAAAGCAGGGTCCAGCTGTTGTCAATATTAGTATTACTGCAACAGTGCATGGGCAAGGCGTGATGGGTTTTCCAGGGATGCCTGATGATGAAAATTTACAGGAATTTTTTAAACGCTTTGGCATTCCAGGTCCTCAGGGGCAGCCAGGTGCTGAAGGTGGACAAGATTATAAAACGCAATCTTTAGGGTCGGGATTTATCATTAGTCAAGATGGTTATATTTTGACTAATGCACATGTAGTTAATGGCGCAGATGAAGTACTGGTGAAACTGTCAGACAAGCGTGAATTTAAAGCCAAAATTATAGGGTCAGACAAACGCACAGATGTTGCCTTGATTAAAATTGAAGCGAGCAATCTGCCTAAAGTGACTATTGGGGATCCTACTGCACTTAAGGTGGGTGAATGGGTGGCTGCGATCGGTTCACCGTTTGGGCTGGAAAATACAATGACGGCAGGGATTGTCAGCGCAAAAGGTCGCGCTTTACCACAAGAAAACTATGTGCCTTTTATTCAAACAGACGTAGCGATTAACCCAGGCAATTCTGGAGGTCCATTGTTTAATTTGCGTGGAGAAGTTGTGGGCATTAACTCGCAAATATATAGCCGCAGTGGTGGCTCAATGGGCTTGTCCTTCAGTATACCGATTGATGTGGCCATTGATGTTTCAAATCAATTGAAAGCCAATGGAAAAATCACACGTGGCTGGCTAGGGATTGCGATTCAAGAGTTGACCAAAGATTTGGCTGAGTCATTTGGCATGAAAAATACTAATGGTGCTTTAGTGGCTGGCGTGGAAAAGAATAGCCCTGCCGATAAAGGTGGTTTAGAACCAGGTGATGTGATTACTAAGTTTGATGGAAAGCCTATTATTGTTTCCGCTGATTTGCCACGTGCAGTAGGTGCGACAAAGCCTGGTAAAGTAGTGCCTGTCGAAGTGACTCGTAAGGGCCTTGCTAAAAGTTTAAATGTAGGCGTTGGTCAAATGCCTACGGATTCGGATGAAGAGGAAGTACCAGCCAAAGTGGTACCTAAATCTGAATCGAATAAAATTGGGCTGACATTAAAAGAGCTAACGCCACAGCAGAAGAAAAAGCTGAATGGTAAAAATGGTTTGTTGGTGATTGAGAGTACGGGTACAGCAGCCCAAGCTGGCATCAGGAGAGGTGATGTTATCCTTGGCTTGAATAACAGCGAAAGCCAAAGTGTAGAGCTATTTAATAAGCAAATTAATGCAGTACCTGCAGGTAAAACAATCGCAGTTTTAGTGTTGCGTGGAGACAATACACTTTATGTACCGATAAAAGTGATCAAGTAGTTTTGATTGTTATGAAAAATCCACACCAGCGTCTGGTGTGGATTTTTTTGCCCATCATTTATTTGGAAATAGGGCTACTGGCTTTGCCAGAGACATTAAGGTTAGATCTAATCTGGCGGGATTTTGTAGAGAGCTTGACACGGATAGTGCCTTCAACATCTTGATTGGCTAGTACAGTGATGTCGCCAGCTGCTTGTAAATTACCCGCATTTAATACAAGTTGTTTGTATTGATACACGGCATCTTTGAGAATAAACTGACCTTTCAGATTATCAAATGCGGTGATTCCCCCCACCGCCATATTTTTTTTGCCTTGTTGTATTGCACGCACAGCATCTATCCATTTGATTTCTCCACGCCCTACGTCAAATTGGGCGTTGATTTCTGGCTCGTCCAAGAGCGTTGTAATCGCGCTTGATTGACTAGAAAACGTCATAGTAGAGGATAGGTAGCCATTGGCACTGGCAATGCTGGTGAGTGTGGGCAAAAATGGCTGCAAATCAATTTGTGTGAGGGTAAGATTGCCAACAGCTGTCCAGTTGTTAGACCAATTTACTTTTAACTTGCCCTGTAATGTCCCGCTATACGCATAGCTCTCAATCTTGTCAAAATTAATTTCGTTATCATTAGCAATGCCTGTAGCCTCAAGCCGAGTCATTATTAATGGTGCGCCAAACGGTAGAGTTAACTTTTTTGCGCTGACCGAAATTTGATAACTGTTGTCAGCTTTTAGAATATTGACAGTACTTTCCTTATCTTCAGAAACAAGCATGGCACTTTTAACGTCTCCATGGTCATTCAGTACGAGGGAGGCGTTAAATATGGGTACTACTTGCTTATCATCAAGTAGTACGCTTGTGTTACTGAGTATTATTTGATCGGTTTTAATTTTATTTTCTGTTAAGTGTGCTCTAAGCCATGCGCTGACACGGTTTAAATGATGGTCGTTGGCTGAAAGGCCAACCAACTCAATTTGTTCAGCCTGAATCACATCGTCAAATACGGTGAGGATTTCAGGTGTAATTTGAATGGATTTGAGGTGTAAGTCAGACAGCTTGCCGACACTAATGTCGTCAAGGATTAGCACGGGTTGAGGGAGGAGCGACGCGCGCATTTTTTTGATGGTGACAGGCTCACCCAAATCTGCAGAGAGCACTTTTTGCATGGGCTCAATAAATGGACTCATGAAAATGGGGAGACTCGTCAAGATGAGCGCAATTAAGAGTAAAGCAAAGCAACTAATTGATACAGGCACAAGCAAGCGTGCTGGAATGGTGATTAAATAGTGTAGCCAACGCCCAATAGGAATCGTTCTTCTTGTTTTGTAACTAGGCAACAACTCATCATTTTTAGCTACAATGGAGCCTATTTCTTCTATCTCTTTAGCGACTACTGCCTGATCAATTTCGTCATCAATAAATTCTTCATCGTCACCAAAAAAGCGCGCATCCTCGTACTGATCATCTTCAAAGTGTGATTGCGGGCTTGTTTTGTCAGTCTCCGCCTCCGCCTTAGCTTTAGCCTCGGCTTCTTCACGCGCTTTACGCTCAGCCTCCGCC
>DHYP01000033.1:0-244 GCA_002414145.1 Methylophilaceae bacterium UBA5127
ATCCCCGCTTACGCGAGGATGACGGATAAGATGAGGGAGGCACTAAAATAAACGATTGTCGTTCGCAGCTTGCACCATCCCTACCCTCCCCCTGCAATGGGGATGGCGTTTGGAATGTTCGTCTATTCCTAGCACCACGCTCAGAACGACGGATTAGGGAAATAAATTCTTAAGTTGTTTTCTCAAACACCGCCGCAAAAAAACCATCGGTGCAATGCAAGTGAGGCAATAGTTTCAAATAATC
>DHYP01000033.1:290-2010 GCA_002414145.1 Methylophilaceae bacterium UBA5127
TCATTAGCGGGAATCAATTTGAAATCGGGATTGGCTTGTAAAAACGCTTCGGCAATCGCTTCGTTCTCATCGCGCAATAAACTGCATGTGGCATAGATGACCCGCCCACCCGCTTTGCAAAGCTTGGCGGCGCGCGCGAGGATGTTGGTTTGCTTGACGTTCAGTTCGGCGACATCTTCCTCAGTTTGACGCCATTTTAAATCGGGGTTTCTTCTCAATGTCCCCAGTCCGCTACAGGGCGCATCGACCAACACACGGTCGAATTTACCATTCAGGCGTTTGAGTTTAAGGTCGTTCTCGTTGGCAATGACTTGCGCATGCAGGTTGGATAAGCCACTACGCTTGAGACGTTGCCCTAAGTTGTTAAGGCGCTTTTCGCTGACATCAAACGCATATAAACGGCCTGTGTTTTTCATGAGCGCGCCCAGTGCCAGCGTTTTGCCGCCCGCGCCAGCACACAAATCGGCCACCATCTGCCCGCGTTTTGGGGCGACGAGGTAGCTTAGTAATTGGCTGCCTTCGTCTTGCACTTCTATCTTGCCAGCTTCAAACAGCACGTGTTTACTAATGTTAAGCTTTGCGCCCATACGAATGCCAGTAGGTGAGTACGGTGTAGCCTCGATGACATTATCTTTGACTGTATTTTCCGCCTGCATTTTGGCCAAAACCTCTTCACGCGTTGCTTTAATGGTATTGACACGCAAATCTAGGCTGGCTTGTTCAAACATGCTACGACAAATCGTCAACGCCTGCTCTTGTCCATATTGATCAACCAATTTATCCCAAAACCAGTCACGCACGTCTGCCTGTACCGCTAATGGCAAATTGTCTGTAGATTTCGCTTTAATCGCGATTGCCCACTCTTTTTGCTGTTCGTTAAGAATAGGTTCCAACTCACGGATACTCTTACCCTCTACGCGTAGCAACCAAGCCAAGATAAGCTTACGTGCATCATCTGGATCATTTTCTTCGTTAGCAGCGATTGTGCTCAAGTAGCGCAAACGACGCAACACGCCATACACGCTCTCTGCTACAAACGCTCGATCTTTAGTACCAAGCTCTCGATTATTGCGAAAAAACTCACCCAATTTGGCATCGGCTGGACTATTAAAATCCAATAAGTTAGTCAGTAGCATCGCCGCCTGGCGAAGTAAATTTGGTGTCATGGTAATGGTGTTTCTTTTATAAAAGTCTCTGTTTTAAGGCTGGTAGCGATTTGTTCTATCACTGTACCATTCTCTTCTGTTTTTCTAATTTTAACTGGCAAGAAATGGTAATCTTTTGCCAACCATAATTCTGATTTTTCATCTGTCCCTGCTTTAAAGTGTTTGATATGTAACACCTTAATATTGCCAAAGTTAAGCTCTAAAGTATCCTCACCCTCAAATATGTATTCGTAGTCAGCTACTTTTTTGCCATTGGTCATATTCACCCGCATGTCATTCAAAGGTAGCTCAAACATAAACTGATACATAAAGCTTAAAAAATCTTGCGTAGATTCATTGATATCTACAGTTTTTTCGCCCTTGCTACTTTGCAAGTGTGCTTTTAGATTCGACCAATCAAATTCCGCTATATTCGCTTTACTTGCTTTATCACCAAATTGATACACGTAGCGTTCTGGACGCAACCCACGCTCAGTTACCATACCTTGGCTAGTTTGCACTAAATTCGGGTAAAACAATGCCAAAACACCTGAGGCATTGACCTCCCATTTCAT
>DHYP01000033.1:2027-2720 GCA_002414145.1 Methylophilaceae bacterium UBA5127
ATCTGCCAAAAGCCCATCATAGGTCATTTTTGCGGTGCCTGAACGATTATTCTGCCCATTCACATAAACATTAAAATCCATTTCTACCTTCACATAAGGTTCTGGCTTTGGCTCTTCAACAACCTGCTCTAAAGGCAAGGTCAATACATTTTCCGCAGTTGTCGTTACCTGTGGAGGTAGTTCTGCTGGTAGCGTCGTTTCAGTATCGGTAGGCACTGAATTATTATTTTCTGATACTGGCGGAGGGGCTGGCTGTTCTGATGTAGGCTGTACAGGCGTCTCAGTAACCACTGCTTTTTTGCGAATTTTTTTAGCTTGTACTGTTTCTTTAGGTACAGTGGTCTGACCCAGATTTTCTGTTGGTAACACCTTAGGATGGCTAGGGGCTAATCTTGCCTCAATCAAATGAGTTTTACCCTCATCATTAAACAAGCCCAAAAGATTAAATTGATGTATCAAAAAGAAATGTAAGAGTGCAGACAAAAAGATGGCGAGCACAAGCCTAATCAAAGACCTATCTGATAACCATCCCTTGACAATCTGTATATTCAATTCACTCAAATTTAACTTTAGTTACGATCTGCTCTATCGTCGCATCGTCTTCTCTCAGCTCTATTTTCACTGGGATATATCGCTGATCAACCGCCAAATAAATTTTCTTTTCTTCTGGGTTACCCGCATTTGCAAGCTCAA
>DHYP01000033.1:2740-3556 GCA_002414145.1 Methylophilaceae bacterium UBA5127
ATTGCTTTAAATGAACCCGCGCGGGTATTCAATAATGTTGGCTTTGCTTTTACTTGATACTCGTGCGTTCTGAGTTTTTTGCCTATCGTAACGGGCACTTTAATCATGCTTCCTTTAGGTGGGACAAACATAAATTGATACATGATACTGAGCAAATCTTGCGTACCCGTCTCTAACGGCTGTTGCTCTTGCTCACCCTTAATTTGCATATTGAGCACATGATTTTTCCAATCAAAATCATTGATTAAGGCTTTAGAGGCTTTTTTACTTTGTAAGGATTCAAAATGGATCGGTTGCAAACCTGCTTTAGTCACTTCACCGCGACTAATGAGCTTACGCTCGCCTAATAGCGCATAGATTCCAATGCCTTTGGCAACTGACTGAATACTGTAACTTTTACCATCTTGGCTAAATGTTTCTGTCACATTAGCGAATAACTTACCGTCTCTTTTGACCTCATAAATCAAAGTCATTTTTTTAGGAACGGCATACGCGCTTGTTGTAACAAAAAACAGTACAAAAAAAGCACTTAATATACGAAACCAGTAATTCATGCGAACCTTTCTAGCTTTGGCACTGTAAAAGCAGACATGGGTATAACGCATGAATGTCTAATACGTTGTCTAGTTAAACGACAATGGTTGACGCTTCACCCACTTGCTGAGTACGAATCACACCAATGGTATAGACAGTTTCTCCAGCAGCCTCTAACAAGACTTTTGCTTGTGCAGCATTTTCTTTTGACATGATGACGGCCATACCAATGCCGCAGTTAAAAGTTTTGTACATTTCCAAATCTGCAATATTGCCCTGGGC
>DHYP01000033.1:3581-3912 GCA_002414145.1 Methylophilaceae bacterium UBA5127
TACAAGGGCGGCATATCCCAGCTTGTTGCGCTAATTTCTGCGGTTAACCCTGCTGGCAACACACGCGGAATGTTCTCAGTAATGCCGCCGCCTGTAATGTGTGCCATGCCTTTAACGGGCATCGCCTCTAAAAGTTTCAATAACGATTTAACATAAATTCTGGTTGGTGCCATCACCACATCTTTAAATGTTCGCCCATGGAAATCAGACTCAAAATCAACACCAGACTTCTCAATTAATTTACGAATCAATGAATATCCATTTGAGTGTGCGCCACTAGAAGCCAAGCCCAGCACCACATCACCAACAGCAATGGTAGAACCATCAATAT
>DHYP01000033.1:3974-6688 GCA_002414145.1 Methylophilaceae bacterium UBA5127
ACAGGATACATGCCTGGCATTTCCGCGGTCTCGCCGCCCACCAAAGCACAACCAGACTGCTCACAGCCTTCGGCAATCCCTTTAATCACGGCTGCAGCGGTGCCGACTTCCAGCTTGCCACAGGCGAAATAATCCAGAAAGAATAATGGCTCAGCGCCTTGTACCAAAATATCGTTGACGCTCATCGCCACTAAATCAATGCCCACTGTATCGTGCTTATTGAGCTGAAAAGCCAATTTAAGCTTAGTGCCCACGCCATCTGTACCCGATACCAAGATAGGTTCTTTGAATTTTTTTGGCACCGAGAACAGAGAACCAAAACCGCCTATGCCCCCTAACACTTCTGGGCGCATGGTACGCTTAGCAAAAGGCTTGATTTGTTCAACTAGCGCATCAACTGCTTCAATGTCTACGCCAGCATCGCGATAGGTTATGGATGTGTTTTCTGTGTTTGTGCTCAAAGTGTGTCTCGTTTCAATAAATTGCGTTCTGATAAATGACATCCTAATAAATTAGAGCTTAAGTTGTCTTAACTTGAGTATAATTTTACAAAACGTTATTTTAACTTACTATGGCTAATCAACCAAAAAACATAGCACCGTCTACCTACTTCGTTAGCCAAAATCGTTGGCTAATCGTGCTGGCCATATTTATTTTAATTATTTATTTGCTTAGTCCAATACTCACGCCGTTTTTGATTGCTGCAATATTAGCTTACATCTGCGACCCTCTTGTGAATCGGTTATGCCGCGTAGGAACTGGGCGCTATCAAATAAGCCGAACCCTTGCTACAGTCGTTGTGTTGGCTGGGCTACTATTTATGATCGTTTCTCTATTCTTGATACTGATTCCGTTGTTACAAAAACAGTCTGTTTTAATTGTAGAGCGCTTACCTGCGTTCATTGAAACCTTTCATAATCGCTTTGAACCTTGGCTTCAGACTAGATTTGGCGTAGATTTAAACATCGATAGTGCGCACATCCAAAAAATCATTTCAGAAAACTGGCAAAGTACTGGCGACATTCTGGGTAATGTTTTAAAAACCGCTGGGAGTCAGGGTTTAGCATTTGTGGGGGTCATTGCCAATTTACTTTTGTTGCCGATAGTGCTGTTCTACTTACTGCGTGATTGGGACACTTTAATTGCCAAAATTGGCGAACTCATCCCAAGAAAATGGTTTGATAAAACTGCAACCATTGCAAAAGAAATAGATCAAGTCGTCGCTGAGTTTTTACGAGGTCAACTTTCGGTGATGCTCTCACTCTGCATGTTTTATAGCATTGCACTCTGGTTTGCAGGTTTGGAAATGGCGCTCTCCATTGGTTTATTAGCTGGCTTGTTAAGCTTTGTACCTTATTTAGGCTTTGCACTCAGTTTTATATTAGCGCTATTACTCGCTGTATTACAATTTAGTTCTTTTCAAGAAATCATCCCAGTACTTGTCGTATTTGGCATTGGTCAGATCATTGAGAGCTACCTCCTCACGCCTTATTTAGTGGGCGATCGTATTGGCTTGCATCCTGTCGTGGTCATACTTGCCTTATTGGCAGGAGGTCAGCTATTTGGATTTGCAGGTGTCTTGCTTGCATTACCTGTCAGCGCAGCAATTGCCGTTGGCTTGCGTCATCTAAAACAAAGTTATCTGGATAGCGACGTCTACTCTGCGTAACACCTGGCCCATGAAACAACTACTATTAGACATTCAACCTCCACCAGCGCCTTCTTTTGACAATTTTAAGTTAGGAAAAAATGCTGAGGCCGTTATCAACATCAGAGAAGCCATTCATGGCAACGCAAGCACACGCTTTATTTACTTATGGGGAGCAGCTGGGAGCGGCAAAACACACCTGCTTAAAGCCGCCAAAGCGCAAGGCGCAAACATCGCAGATGACGTTCATCTTTTAAATAACGATGCGCAAATTGCCCTATTTAACACCTATAACCAGCTCAAGGAATCTGGTGGCGTGCTCATTACCGCAGGTTTACACACGCCAACACAAATGGGCTTGCGCGATGATCTAGCGACGCGATTGGCTTGGGGCTTGGTCTACCAACTGCATCCTTTGTCTGATCAAGAAAAAACTGAAGCCCTGCAAGCACATGCCAGAGAACGTGGCATAAAGCTACCTGATGAAGTGATTGCTTACTGTTTGCGTTATTTACGCCGTGATTTACCCACGCTAATGGCTGTGTTGGATGCCTTGGATGAATGGTCGCTGGTGACAAAAAAGCCTGTGACCGTACCAATGCTGAAAAAGTTATTGCAACTGGACTTAAATTTATAAGCAGCTTTAAAATAAACGCCTTTTCTTTTTGATAGATAACTACTATCCGAGTATCTTATGTTAAGAATCAACGAAATCAAACTCCCCATTGAGCTGGCCGATACGCTCATCCATCAAGATGACCACATCAAAGCATCTTTACTCAAACGCCTTGAAATCCCAGAAAGCGATTTAATTGGCTTTAGCATTTTTAAACGCGGGGTAGATGCGCGTAAATCACACGCGATTTTGTATGTGTATAACTTGGATGTGGAAGTGAAAAACGAGGCGAAGATACTCGCCAAGTTTAAAAAAGACCCACATATCAAACCTGCACCTGATACCAGTTATCACTTTGTAGCAGTGAGCAACCCCTCCACTGTTCGCCCCGAGTCGTTCGACAAAGCTCATGACAGGCTTGTCGAAGGGCAACAAGCATCACAAGCTGTT
>DHYP01000033.1:6706-11544 GCA_002414145.1 Methylophilaceae bacterium UBA5127
GTTTCGACTGGCTCAACACGAACGGCTTTGAGGCCAGTTGTGGTGGGCTTTGGCCCCGCTGGCATCTTCGCTGCATTGATATTAGCCCAATCAGGTTTTAATCCCATCGTGCTAGAGCGCGGTAAAGAAGTGCGCAAACGCACCAAAGACACTTGGGGTTTGTGGCGCAAAAATACACTCAACCCAGAATCTAACGTGCAGTTTGGCGAGGGTGGTGCAGGCACGTTTTCTGACGGCAAGCTGTATAGCCAAATCAAAGACCCCAAACATTACGGCCGCAAAGTCATTCAAGAATTTGTGAAAGCAGGCGCACCGCCTGAGATTCAATACGTGAGCCATCCGCACATTGGTACGTTTAGGTTGGTGGGCATGGTGGAAGAAATGCGCAACACCATCAAATCGCTCGGTGGTGAAATCCGCTTTGAAAGTCGTGTGGATGATATTACGATTGAACATGGTCAAGTCCAAGGCGTGACCTTGCAAACTGGCGAGTTTATCGCCACCAATCACCTGATTTTAGCCGTCGGCCATAGCGCCCGCGATACCTTTGAGATGGTTCACAACAAAGGCATTTATGTCGAAGCCAAACCGTTTTCCATCGGTTTCCGCATCGAGCATCCGCAAGGGCTGATAGACCGCGCGCGTTACGGCAAAAGTTACAGCAAGGATATTTTAAACAAACTAGGCGCAGCCGATTACCGCTTGGTGCATCATGCCCAAAATGGTCGTAGCGTGTATAGCTTTTGTATGTGCCCAGGCGGCACGGTGGTTGCAGCAGCCTCAGAGCCATATCGTGTTGTCACCAACGGTATGAGCCAATACTCACGTAATGAACGCAATGCCAACGCAGGCATCGTGGTCGGCATCACGCCCGAAGTCGATTACCCAGACCACCCCTTGGCAGGCATGGAGTTTCAACGCAAACTCGAAAGCCACGCCTTTGTGCTAGGTGGCAGCAACTACAACGCCCCGGGGCAACTGATTGGCGACTTTTTAGCCAACAAGCCGTCAACAAAATTCGGCGAAGTCATGCCCTCCTACACCCCAGGTGTAACGCTCACTAATTTAGACACCGCCTTACCAGAATTCGCCATCACCGCCATACGTGAAGCGATTCCCGCCTTTGCCAAACAAGTGCCAGGCTTTGACCTTGCCGATAGCGTTTTGACTGGCGTTGAAACCCGCACCTCAAGCCCCATCCGCATCAAACGTGACGATGACACTTTAGAAAGCATCAACACCAAAGGCCTCTACCCCTGTGGTGAAGGCGCAGGCTATGCGGGCGGCATTTTATCGGCGGGAGTGGACGGGATTAAAGTCGCCGAGGCAGTAGCGTTAAGCTTGTCTCAATAGCTACCCCCCAAACAGGTTTCCCCAAAATAGGGAATTGTATAGCCTACTGGTATTGATTAACCTAAGCGCTCCTTCATTTTACTTGGTGCTGATATGAACAACTTTTGTCTCTGGGGTAGTTTTCTGCTTATTTTTTCTCAAATCAGCCACGCAGGACTAATCACTAGTGCTGCTGATCCCGCACTAACGGGTGGTACTACTATCACATTTAATGATTTAGCGTTGGCAAATTATGGCTCTGTCACTTCTAATGGCGTCACCTTTTCCAATGCAGATATTGCTAGAACACCTGCTATACAAGGCATTTCTATCACCGATAGATACAGCACAATTTCTGCACCGTATAGCTCTAATGTATTGAAATATAGTACTTCAGTGTTTCCATCCTCAGAAAGTTCTGATGTCCCACATGCTTTATTAAGATTTGATTTTTCATCTCCAGTCAAATCTTTTGGTTTGGATTTAATCAGTAGTTCTTATCCTATCTCTTTAACTGCATTTAATGCTGCGGGAGACTTGCTAGAAACTTTTTCACCATTAGGCGGAAGTGCGCATAACGTATACAGAGGCATCTCTTCATATGAAGACATTGCCTATGCAATTCTGGGCAACTATAGGGGCTATGATTACATTGTTATCGACAATCTCACTTTTAGCGCTAGTGCAGTACCAGTGCCTGCTGCATTGCCACTTTTGATTTCTGGACTTGCATTTTTAGGCTGTAGTCGCTACAGAAGAACTGCATGATATAAAAAAACGGCTACCATAAGGTAGCCGCTAAATACTTAATTAGAGGGGTTAATTCCTAATCAAGTAATCAAACGCGCCCAATGCCGCATTGGCGCCCTCGCCCATAGCGATGATGATTTGTTTGTAAGGGATGGTGGTAACATCCCCCGCCGCAAACACACCAGGTAAGGAAGTTGCGTTGTGGTGGTTAATTTCAATTTCACCATATTGGCTTAAGTCCAGCGTGCCTTTCAGCCAATCGCTATTCGGTACTAGGCCAATTTGGATAAACACGCCTTCTAGGGCAACATGTTTGCTCTCACCACTCACGCGCTCGGTGTAGATGAGGCCATTGACACGTGTACCGTTACCTGTGATTTCAGTGGTTTGTGCGTTGACCAAAATAGTCACGTTTTCCAACGAGCGCAGTTTTTTCTGTAACACAGCATCCGCTTTGAGCTCGGCATCGTATTGCAACAAGGTCACCTGCCCAACCACGCCAGCCAAGTCAATCGCAGCTTCTACGCCAGAGTTGCCGCCACCTATCACTGCCACATGCTTGCCTTTAAACAAGGGGCCATCGCAGTGTGGGCAGTAAGCCACGCCTTTGTTTTTGTACTCGTTTTCACCAGGGACATTTAAATTTCTCCAGCGCGCACCTGTGGCCAGAATCACCGATTTGCTTTTGAGCACGGCGCCATTTTCAAGCGTAACTTCAACTAAGTCCGCTTTTTTCAAGCTCGCCGCACGTTGCAAATTCATAATGTCCACATCATAGCTTTTGACGTGCTCTTCCAAAGCGCTCACCAGTTTTGGGCCTTCAGTTTCTTTGACGGAGATAAAGTTTTCAATCGCCAAGGTATCATTGACTTGACCGCCAAAACGCTCTGCCACCACGCCTGTGCGGATGCCTTTACGTGCAGCATAAATCGCCGCCGCCGCACCGGCTGGGCCACCGCCCACAATCAGCACATCATAGGGCGCTTTGGCATTGAGTTTTTCCGCTTCTTTGGCATTGGCACCTGTGTCGAGCTTTGTTAAAAACTCCTCGACCAACATACGGCCAGAAGCAAACATTTCGCCATTCATAAAGGTAGCAGGCACCGCCATGATGTTGCGACTGTTGACCTCGTCTTGGTATAAACCGCCATCGATAATAGTGGCTTTCACATTCGGGTTGAGTACCGTCATCAAAGTCACGGCTTGTACCACGTCTGGGCAGTTGTGGCATGACAGGCTCATGTAGACTTCAAAGTTAAAGTCGCCTTGCAAACTTTTGATTTGCTCAATGACACTGTCTTCCACTTTTGGGGGGTGACCGCCTGTCCACAACAAAGCTAAAACTAGCGAGGTAAATTCATGCCCCAGTGGAATCGCCGCAAAACGCACGCCATGACTTTCGCCTTCTTTGGCAATCACAAAAGACGGTTTGCGCGCATCGTTACCGCTGTCATCAAAATGTACTTTGTCTGAGAGCTCAGCAATTTCTTGCAACAGCTCACGCATGTCATTGGCGTTTGCGCTGTCATCTAAACTCGCAATCAAACGTATCGGTTGGCGCAACATGCCGAGGTAGGTTTGCAGTTGCGTTTTCATGTCTTGTTCTAACATCAAATTCTCCTTTTTTCAGGGCGCAACTCTCCTGTTACTGTGCTTTTGGCACAGCTGGGAAACTTGCTGTGGGATTCATCGGGGGGAGTGTACCTTTGGCATAAGCCGTTCATGTTTCGACAAGCTCAACACGAACGGATACACTCACCTCGATGCCCTGCTTGCGCAGGGCTGGGTTTTATCTAAATAAAATTAGATTTTGCCAACTAAGTCGAGCGAAGGTGTTAACGTCTTCGCGCCTTCTTGCCATTTTGCTGGGCACACTTGGCCTGGGTTGTTCGCCACATATTGTGCTGCTTTCAATTTACGCAAGGTTTCTTTCACATCGCGCGCAATCGCATTGTCATGCACTTCCGCAGTTTTAATCACACCATCTGGGTTAATCACAAACGTGCCGCGTAGTGCCAAGCCTTCTTCATCAATATGCACGTCAAATGCGCGTGTAAGTTGATGTGTTGGGTCGCCCACTAATGGAAATTTTGCTTTACCAACTGCTGGCGATGTTTCGTGCCAAACTTTATGTGAGAAGTGTGTATCTGTGGTCACAATATAGACTTCTGCACCTGCTTTTTGAAACTCAGCATAGTGGTCTGCAGCGTCTTCAATTTCAGTTGGGCAGTTAAAGGTAAAGGCTGCTGGCATAAAAATCACCACAGACCATTTGCCTTTTAGACTAGCTTCGGTCACTTCTATAAATTTACCGTTATGAAACGCTTGCGCTTTAAATGGTTGTACTTGTGAATTAATTAATGACATATTAAATTTCCTTTAAGTTGTGGTTAAAAAATGAATCGACAGGAGGCATTCTAAACACCTTTAAAATTTTAGTAAAATTGATTGTTTTTATTAATTTGATAAATAAAATTTATCAAATGGGTGAAAAAATTTTTGTTTTAATCTTGCAATTATATTTTGACCTGCACTTCTCCTTGCCCAGTCATTCCTTGATTATCTACCCATGTTACTAATACTTGATCTCCCGCTTTGGCATTAGCAAGATAAAAAGTTAAATAAGGGTTTTTAGAAATCGCGGTACTTGTTTGTATTTCCAGTACAGTTTGACCATTCAGTTGCGCTTTAATCTGCTGCACAAAATGTGCCGGCAAAGTATCACCTGCCGTATTTTTGCTACGCCCTGTGGTCAT
>DHYP01000033.1:11559-14396 GCA_002414145.1 Methylophilaceae bacterium UBA5127
AGATGCACAATAATCACCTTTACCTGCGCCACATTGTCTTCCAGCCGCGCACGCATATTCATGCTACTGACAAAATGGCTATCAGCATCTGACCCTCCGCAGCCATCCTCTAACACCACCACGTTTTTAGTGCGGAAATAATATTGACCACCCGCTTTTACAAAGGCTTTGACATCAGAGGTTTGCGCCATCTTAATACGTGTCACTACGTGACCAAGTGTACCGTTCGCCAAATAAAAATGTGCGATTAATGGTGTAGGGTTATGCGCTACAAACAAGCTAATGCTTTCTGTATTGGCAATATGACTTACGATTTCCACCTGCACTACAGCGCCATTTTCTGCGCGGTCAGTCACGATCAACTCAATCTCGTCACTTTGTTGCGCGTTCGCAATCGCTAGCCCACTTTCTGCATCTGCAAGCTTTTGTGCTTCAAACGCGCGTTTATTCCAGCCTTCAGCAAATGCTGTCAGCGGCAACAAAAGGAAACCTAACAATGATTGAACAAATATTCTGCGATTCATGCGTTTTTCTTCGCTTCCTTCTCAATGTCTTGCAATCGGCGCAATTCTTTTAATCGAGCCTCAACTATCGATTTTTCATAAAAATTGCCATCACTTGCCTTTGCTGCAAACTCCATCTGTTCTACCGCATGATTAATATCAAACTTGCGATAATACGCCTCTGCCTGCGCCTGATGTTTAAGTAGCACTTTTCCTTTAACCGTATAAGCTTTGGCTAGAAGATCATAACAATTTGCATCGTTAGGCAATAATGGCAATTTCCGCTCGATTACTTCTATTGCCTTATCAGGCTGACGACTAGCAAGATAATTCTCTGCTGCGCCATAAATCAGCGCACGAGAAGCGGGAAACCTGCTTAAGCTTTGCGTATACAACAACTCTGCCTTTTTAGGCTGATGCCGCGCAATCTCAATATTGGCAGCTAAATTATCAAGAAATGCATGTTGCGAACCCTGAGTTTTTAGCCATTGCCATTGTTTAACTGCATTCTCTACATCATTTTTTCGCAAATAAGCAATGGCCAAACCATAATGCTCAGCCACTTCATTATTAAAACGTTGTTGCTTGATATTATCTTCAAATTCATCGATAGCCGTTTGCGGAAAGGATTGCATCGCACGCACCTTTGCGCGTACTAAATGAAACTCCAGACTATCCTCCACTTGACGATATGTCATGTTTTGCACGCGGTTAGAGACATCGGCTATGCGTTCTGAAGTGAGCGGATGCGTACGCAAAAAGCTGGGTGCTGTGCCCTCAACAAAGCGTGTGCCACGCTGTAATGTATTAAAAAATGCGGGCATCGCTCGCACATCAAATCCAGTGTTGTCCAGAATACTTAAGCCAACTCTATCCGCTTCACGTTCATGCTCACGCGTGTAATCTAACTGCCTCTGTATCGTCGTAGCTGAAGCTGCAGTAAGCGCACCACTGGCTAACTGCGGATTTGAACGAGAAACCAACAACGCTAAAGCAATACCTGCGATATTTTTGAACGTATCATATTTTTGTGATGCCAGCATCCGCGCTAAATGATGTTGCGTGACATGTCCGATTTCGTGCCCCAAAACACTCGCCAGCTCTGACTCGCTATTTACGGCTAAAAACAAACCCGTATGCACACCAATCACGCCGCCTGGCATCGCAAACGCATTAATAGACTTATCTTTCACTACAAAAAAAGTAAATTTTTGCTGCTTATCTGGCCCATTTGTAGCCAAACGATCACCCAAAGCTTGCAAATAATCCGTGACTTCCGCATCTTGCAACACCTCATCGCTCGTCGCAACTTCACGCAAAATCTGCTCGCCTATGCGCCGCTCGTCTTGCTGTGACAAAACAGTTTGCGACACATCCCCTAAATCAGGTAAATTACTTTCAACATTTGTCGATGGCGTGTAAGGCTTACCCGTAAACACGCCTTCATCGGCGAGAGTGAACGTGGGACTCCACAACAACATCGCAATAACAATAGTTTTTAACTTCATTATTGCTATGATAGAGATTTTATAGTTTGAGTTCACGCTAAATTGCAAAAGAAGGACACCCATGAGCACACAAGACGAAACAAAATTAACCCATTTTGATCAGATGGGTCAAGCACACATGGTGGACGTGGGTGACAAGGCAAACACCAAACGCATCGCTATTGCAAGCGGCTTTATTCAAATGCTTGCCAGTACGCTTGTCCTTATTCAACAAGGCAATGCAAAAAAGGGAGATGTGCTCGGCATCGCAAGGATTGCAGCGATACAAGGTAGCAAAAAAACCTCCGACCTCATCCCGCTGTGCCATCCTATTAGCCTTACCAAAGTCTCGGTGACGTTTGATATCAATGAAGTGCAATCCAGCATACTTTGCATAGTAGCCGCAGAAACAACAGGACAAACTGGGGTGGAAATGGAGGCACTCACCGCTGTGAGTATAGCGCTTTTGACTATTTACGATATGTGCAAAGCCGTGGATAGAGGCATGACCATCAGTCAGATTAAACTACTTGAGAAGCATGGCGGCAAGTCTGGGGATTGGGTTGCAACCTAAACGCAACCCTTTTTAGATATTACTCACCCTAATATCTAGATTTGACATGCGTAAGGCGAGGCATCTAAGAAAGGCGCTTCGCCCATCATCAGTGCTGCTATCAGTTTGGCACTGGCAGGCGCCATCGTCAAACCATATCTAAAATGACCAGTATTCAAATATAAATTTTGAATAGTAGGATGCGCACTAATCACAGGTAAGTTTTCTGGTGTACCCGGCCGCAACCCGCTCCAGTGCTTAATAATTGGCTCATGATTAAGTGCAGGTAAAATT
>DHYP01000033.1:14501-21697 GCA_002414145.1 Methylophilaceae bacterium UBA5127
TCTAAGGTACTACCTGCTAACAAATGGCCATCTGGGCGAGGAATCATATAAAACCCTTCTCGATACACCATCTGCTCAAGATTTTTGGCTGGCTTATATAGCAATATTTGCCCACGCATGGGTTTAATATTCAATTTTGCTGAGGTTTCTTTTAAGATCTCAAAACTCCAAGCGCCAGAAGTGACCACAAATTGGTCGGCCTCTATGATTTCACCTGTAGTCGTTTGCCAAGACTGTATTGCGCCTGTCTCTTTAAGCGGAACCAAGGCTGTATGCTCAATTAAGGTCACATGGTGATTCACTAGCCATTGACGTAGTGCCTGCATCACATAAGGCGGGCGGGCTTGACAGACAGTAGGCAACCAAAGTGCATCTTCGCCGCTGAGTGATTGCACACCAAATGCGGAGGCTTTGACTCGTTGCACCGGTACTTGATGACGCGCGCACCAATCTATAGCAGCGACCACATCAAGATGAGGGAGCAATAAAAACCCTGTTTGATCAAACCCAGTATCGATACCTGTCTCTTGTTGTAGTTTTTGCAGCACTGCATGATGTGCTTGCATGCCATAGCTGGTAAGTGCATTGACTTCATCTGAGTAGTCCCAAGGCAGTAGCGGAAAAATAATGCCGCCACCCGCCCATGAAGATTCACCTGAGGTTTGACTTGCGATCTGGTTGCGCTCGACAATAGTCACCTGGCACCCTCTACCGACCAGCTCCATGGCAGTCATGCATCCAACGATACCTCCGCCAACGACAACCACTTTCTTTGCAGTCAATCTTAACCTTCCTATTTACCAGAAACCAGATAAATTTCAGCCGCCACTAAATTCTCATTAGATCCTAAAAGTACCAATACATCACCCTCAGAGAGCACAATATCTGGTCTAGGCACTACAGCTTCTAGCATATTAGGACGGCGCATCTGCTTGACCTCTACGCCCAAATTAGCGAATGGAATATCCCCAATCTTGGTACCATGCACATATGAGTTCGCACTTATATCCACTGAATGCAGTCGTTGTTGACGGGTGCCATCGGTAGGTGTTGCTGCATCAGAAATCCCGCGGAAATAGCCTTGGAACATTTTGTATCGTTCTTCTCTAAACTGACGGATACGCTTAACCACACGATTTAACGGAACGCCAAGCAATACCAACGCGTGAGAAGCTAACATCAAACTGCCTTCCAGCACTTCTGGCACCACCTCAGTAGCCCCAGCCTCTCTAAATATTTCCATATCAGTATCATCGTGTGTGCGAATAATCACTGGCAGGTTAGGATAACGCTCCTGTACCACGTGCAATATCTTCATGGACGAGCGTGTATCTGCATAACTCACAATCAATGCCTTGGCTTTAGCTGCGCCCGCAGCTTCCAGTACCACGCGACGACTTGCATCCCCATACACCACATGCTCACCAGCCGCAGAGGCATCTCTTACACGTGTTGAGTCATTATCCAGAGCAATAAACGGGATATTTTCTTCTTTCAAGAAACGCCCCAAATACTGACCACTCCGCCCGTAGCCACAGATAATGACGTGATTGCTGAGATCCTTGCCAACAGCACTGACCCACGCCAACGCCTGACTACTATTACGCGTGTAGCTTTTTACCAGCGCCCGCGCGATTCTACCGTTATACTGAATAATGAATGGTGCAATCATCATCGATAACAAACAAACAGCCAGTATAATTTGCAACGCATGACCACTCACCAAACCACGTGACATCGCCAGTGCCAATATCACAAAGCTAAACTCACCCGCTTGCGCCAAAATAATGCCTGTGCGTATCCCTACACCTAGTTCAAAACCAAAAAACTTGATTAATAGCGCAATGACAATGGCTTTGAGTAGCATAAAAACAATCAACATGACCACAATCAGACCCATGTGATCAATCAACGAACCCACGTCAAGCAACATACCCACGCTAATAAAGAACAAACCTAGCAGAATATCGCGAAATGGCGAGATATCAGACTCCACCTGATAACGGTAACGCGTTTCAGAGATCAGCATGCCTGCAATAAATGCCCCCAACGCAAAAGAGAGCCCCGCCGCATGTGTAGCAGAGGATAATAACAACGTGACCATCAACACGTTCAGCACAAACAACTCACGCGAACGCTGTTTTGCCACCAAGTCAAACCAGCTATTTAAAACGTTTTTACCAAACTTAAATAGAATCGCAAACAAAATAACAGACTTAAGCAGTGACAAACTTAGCACTGTTTGCCAGTCTTGATTATCCAAACCCAAGGTTGGAATAAGCACCAAGATTGGAATTACCGCCAAGTCTTGAAACAGCAGCACACCGATACTTAAGCGACCATGCCGTGAGTTTAAGTCAACCCGCTCCATCAGAATTTTAGAAACAATTGCTGTAGAAGACATAGTCAAAGCACTAGCAATCACAAATGCAGCAGAAAAACTGAGCCCTACCGATAAACCAAAAAAAATCACAGCACTCATGGTAATGACCACCTGTGCGCCGCCTAGACCAAATAAGGTTTTACGCATGGCGTACAACTTAGGCAGGCTAAATTCAAGCCCAATACTAAACATCAAAAATACTATCCCAAATTCTGCAACACTTCTACTGGCTTCTGTATCTTGCAGTAGACCAAAAGTATGAGGTCCCAGCAAAACGCCTACTAAAAAGTAGGCCAGCATGGCAGGCAAATGGATTGCACGGAATAGCGCAATTGCCAGCACAGAACTGGTCAGTAACAATAAAACCGTGGTTAATGAATCAAACATCTATGGTCTTTCTAGGCTTAGCCTAAAACATCTCAATACAAAAATGACGCTTAGGCAAAAAATGTGCCTATAACTAAAATATTACACGTATAAGTACATTTTTTACTTTATCCAGAACTAATTCCCTTGCTATACTTAGTCTATGTCTACATCCAATGTACAACCCAAACACGCATCTGGCACGCAAGCCTCTTCATTAACGCTTGCGAGAAAAGTTTTGCTATTAGAAGCCAATGAAATACAAATGCTTGCCCAAAGATTAAATGAAGAGTTTGAACGCGCTGTAGCGCTCATTTTACATTGTCGGGGACGTGTTGTGGTGAGTGGAATGGGCAAATCTGGGCATATTGGCAGAAAAATTGCTGCGACACTCGCTAGCACGGGCACACCTGCATTCTTTATGCATCCCGCCGAAGCTAGCCATGGTGACTTAGGGATGATTACTGGTGAAGACGTGGTAATCGCACTTTCCAACTCTGGTGAAAGTGATGAAATCATTACAATCTTGCCCCCCATCAAAAGATTGGGCGCAAAAATCATTAGCATTACTGGTACTGATAGCTCCACCTTGGCCAAAGAATCTCATGTACATTTAAGTGCTAAGGTTTCTCAAGAAGCTTGCCCATTAGGATTATCACCTACCGCCAGCACCACAGCAGCGCTGGCACTAGGAGATGCGCTGGCACTGTGCGTGCTAGATTTGCGGGAATTTACAGCAGAGGATTTTGCACGCTCGCACCCAGGGGGAAGTCTGGGTCGGAAACTTCTCACCCGTGTTAAAGATATTATGCGCACTGGAGAAGCGTTACCTAAGGTTTCAGAAGAGGCCATGCTGACGCTGGCACTCACCGAGATGACGCAAAAAGGACTTGGCTTCACTGCGGTCGTCAATCATCAAAACCAAGTGACAGGTATATTTACAGATGGAGATTTGCGCCGTGCATTTGCCAGCAACATCTCTGCCAGCACCACTCAAATCCATGAGGTGATGCGCCAATCCCCCAAAACGATTCATCCAGAGCAAATGGCTGTAGAAGCTGTTGAACTGATGGAACACTATAAAATTAATGGGCTGATGGTCGTCAACGATCAAAATCAGCTAGTAGGTGCATTCAATATGCACGATTTACTGAAAGCCAAGGTAGTGTAATGAACCAAGATGTATTGCAGCGCGCAAAAAATATCAAACTTGTGATTTTTGATGTAGATGGAGTGATGACCGATGGCGGCCTCACTATTAGCGATGATGGTCAAGAATATAAAACCTTTAATACACAAGATGGACTAGGTATGAAGCTACTCAAAAACAGTGGTGTACAAATGGCCATCATCACAGGGCGCACTTCAAAGGTGGTGACGCAACGCGCCGAGAATACAGGGGTTGCCCACTTTTACCAAGGGGTGGATGACAAGCTTGTGGCTTTTAATGATTTGATTCAAAAACTCAACCTCCAGCCAGAGCAGACTGCATTTATGGGAGATGATGTTGTTGACATGCCTCCTATGCTACGCTGTGGTTTAAGCATTACCGTACCTGCTGCGCCAGCCTTAGTGCAGGCGCGTGCGCATTACATTACCAAAAAAGAAGGTGGGCGTGGGGCAGTCAGAGAAGTCTGTGAGCTTATAATGCAAGCGCAAAACACGTTTGAAACACAAATGGCTCCTTTTTTTAAAAGTGAGAACGATTAATCGATGCAAAATCATCATGCCATCATTTATCCACTTGCACTGGCATTGTTGCTGGCATTGATTACCTTTTGGATTAATCAAACAGTGCAAGAACAAGGATCTAGAATCGATGGCAGCAACCGCCACGACCCTGACTATATGTTAAATAACTTTGTCACCACACAAACGGATGTGAACGGTAAGCTGCGTTATGTATTAGCAGCCGCTGAAATGACCCATTACCCAGATGATGACTCAACAGTGTTACAGCGCCCACGCTTTACGCAATACAGTGTAGACAAGCCATACACCCAGATTCAAGGCTTACGTGGATATGTGTCTAGCGATGGCGAATCGGTAGAGTTTGTGGATAATGTGAAAGTCGTGCGTCAAGCTTATGCAGATAGAGGTGAAATGCAATTGACGACAGAAAAATTAACCATAGAACCTGATAAAGACTTAGCTACCAGCAACAGCGCTGTCACCATTAAACAGTTTCCTAAAACGGTCATCACTGCTGTTGGTATGGTGTACGATAAAAAAAACCAAACCACCAAATTACTTAAAGATGTGCATGTACACTACGAAAATCCGCGTACTGCTTCGATCAAACCCACGCAAATAACAAAAGAAGCATCACCTGCGTCTGCCAAACCTAATCTAAATCATGTCGTAAAAAAGAAATAGTATGGAGAATCAATGATTAATTTTTTTCGCATCAACCCATTTTTACTCGGCATGTTATTACTCCCTGCGCTTGCTTGGGGTGAAGCGGCAGACCGCAATAAACCGATTGAATTAGAGGCAGATACAGTCACCGTAAATGATGCTAAAAAAACCAGCACATACGCTGGTAATGTTGTGCTTACACAGGGTACGCTAGAAATTCATGCAGACAAACTCGTGGTACGCGAAGATGCAGAAGGCTTTCAGCACAGCACATCGACAGGTAACCCGACTACATTCAAGCAAAAGCTTGAAGGCAGAGATGAGTACATGTCTGGCAGCGCACAACGTATAGAATATGATGGTCGCATGGACAAAGTGCAGCTTAATACCCGCGCTTGGGTAAAGCGTGGCGAGGACATTGTGCAAGGGGATTTCATTAGCTACGATGCCAATGCAGAATACGCTGAAGTGGTCGGTGGCAATAAAACTGGTAACGATAGCGGATCTAACGGACGTGTCAAAGCCATCATTCAGCCCAAAAATAAACAAATCGTACCGGGCGCTGCAAAAAGTAGTGCCGAACCCAACCCAGTCAACAACTTGAAATTAAACAAGACCTTGCAATTTAATATAGCGCCTAAAGAAGAATAGCCCGTCATGAATCTTAAGAGTTCGTGCTGAAAAACATGAGTGAATTAATTGTAGAAAACTTACGTAAGTCTTATAAAACACGCACTGTAGTGCATGATATTTCTTTACGTATCAACAGTGGCGAAATCGTCGGCTTACTAGGTCCCAATGGCGCAGGTAAAACCACCAGCTTTTATATGATGGTGGGCTTGGTAGCGCTAGATGCTGGACGTATTTTAATCAATGGTCAGGATGTCAGCAGATTACCTATTCATAGCCGCGCGCAAATCGGTTTGTCTTATCTGCCTCAAGAACCGTCTATTTTCCGCAAACTAACAGTGACAGAAAACATCATGGCGGTACTTGAGTTACAAGTACTGACCGAAGAAGAAAGAAAAGCGCAGTTAGAATCACTGCTAGAAGAACTGCACATTACACACATCCGCAACAGCATGGCTGTCAGTTTATCCGGGGGTGAAAGACGGCGTGTAGAAATCGCACGTTGTTTGGCAACCAATCCAAGCTTTATTTTGTTGGACGAACCCTTTGCAGGGATAGACCCAATTGCGGTATTGGATATTCAAAAAATCATACGTTTCTTAAGTAGTAAAAAAATTGGGGTATTAATTACCGACCACAATGTAAGAGAAACCTTAGGCATCTGTGACAGAGCCTATATTGTGAATGATGGCGCAGTGTTTGCTTCTGGCGAGCCCAATGAAATCATTAAAAATGAAGCCGTAAAAGAAGTATATTTAGGTAAAAACTTTAGACTATAAAAGCATCAGCAACACCATATGAAACAGAACCTACAACTCAGAATATCGCAAAATTTAGCGCTCACGCCACAGCTGCAGCAGTCTATTCGCTTGCTACAACTGTCTACGCTGGAACTCAATCAAGAGCTGGAAACCATTTTACAAGACAACCCACTGCTGGAGTTGGTGGATGGCGAAGAAGACAGCGGCCCTGAGGATGCCATTGCGACAATTGCAGAAACCTCTGAGATCAATAGTGAATTTGAGCCTGATACAAACTCATTTGATAACGCCACAGTTTCAGAAATTACAGCACCAATAGAAAGCCCGCCAGAAAGTATCGACGATGATACGCCCATCAGCAGCGAAGAGTTTGCTCAGCCAGAATTTGAAGACGAATACGATGAGTTTGGTAGCGCCAGCAACTGGGACGAAGGTGGTCGTCAAAATAACTCTGACGACGATGATGGCGATTTTACACGCCAAGATACCGTCAGCATTAGCTTGCGTGATCACTTGGTGAGTCAGTTAAAGCTAGTACCGCTTTCTGAGCGTGATCAAACACTCGTCTCCATTATGATCGATTGCATTAATGATGATGGCTACTTTGAACAATCATTAGAAGATTTAGCAGCAAGCCTGCCAGAAGAGCTAGAGATTGACTTTTTAGAACTGGAAACCGTTTTAAAACTGATCCAAAA
>DHYP01000033.1:21727-24240 GCA_002414145.1 Methylophilaceae bacterium UBA5127
GTGCGCGTAATTTGCAAGAGTGCTTAAGCCTGCAGCTCAACGCCAAGCCAATAGATACGCCCTATTTAAAACAGGCAAAGGCTATTGTTAACGAACATCTCGCGGTGCTTGCCAACAAAGACTTTGGCAAACTGCGCAAACTGCTCAATTGCGATGATGCCGCGTTAAAAGGCGCTCAAAGTCTTATTCGCCAACAAAATCCCAAACCAGGCAGCGATTTTGTGACGCTCTCGCACGATCACTTTATTCAGCACGATGTCATTGTCAGAAAAATCAAAGGCATCTGGGTCGCAACACTCAACGATGGCGTTATCCCAAAACTACGCATCAACCAAATGTATGCAGACATTTTAAAACGCAATCGTGAAAATTCTGGCCAGTATTTGCAAAGCCAAATGCAGGAAGCCAAATGGATGATTAAAAATATTCAGCAGCGCTTCTCCACTATTTTGCGCGTTTCACAAGCCATTGTAGACAGACAACGTAACTTTTTTGAACATGGCGAGATTGCCATGCGCCCATTGGTGCTACGCGAGATTGCAGAAGAGCTAGAACTGCACGAATCCACCATTTCACGTGTCACCACGCATAAGTACATGCTCACTCCGCGTGGCGTATACGAGCTTAAATACTTCTTTGGCAGCTCTGTGGCAACCGATGTGGGCGGCACCTGCTCTGCCACTGCCATCCGCGCACTAATCAAACAAATGGTGGCGGAGGAAAACCCTAAAAAACCGCTGTCAGACAACCAGATTACCGATACGCTTGCTAATCAGGGCATTGTGGTGGCACGCCGTACCATTGCCAAATACCGTGAATCGCTAAATATTCCACCAGCGAATTTGAGAAAGTCGCTATAACAATAGCGGCAAATCAATGTGCTTAATTTAGTGTGCCCGTTAAATACGGGTTCGTTCAGCCTCGATCGATTTACCTACTAAGCTTGATCATCTTGCCGCAAAGATTACTTTCAAGCTAAAGTATCAAAACGTAATCGGCTGTTATCTGCAACAGTCCGACCTTTTTGATTTGCTTAGGATCGCTATGCCACCCATTCTAATCTCTATTTCATTATTAATTTGCAGTAATGTCTTTATGACATTTGCTTGGTATGCCCACCTTAAGGAATTGAACAATAAACCATGGATTATTGCTGCATTAGTCAGTTGGGGAATCGCATTGTTTGAATATATGTTTCAAGTTCCGGCGAACAGAATTGGCTTTACTGTATTGTCAGTGGGGCAGTTAAAAATAATACAGGAGGTCATTACCTTAACGATATTTGTTCCATTTTCTGTCATGTATTTAAAAGAACCACTCAAGCTTGATTATTTATGGGCAGGCATATGTCTTGTTGGTGCTGTTTATTTTATGTTTAGGAGCAAGTATGCCTAAGAAAGTGCTCAAAGATTGTTTGCGCTTGCTCACTGGGAGCTTGAAGTCTAGGCTTGCTTGTCATCTTGATTACGAATCCCCGCTGAAACTAGTCCCGATTTGATACAACGCAATTTTGTCAAAAATAGTGCTTATAGGTAGTTGCAAGCATTTGCCAAAGTAGTAAACTGAAATTGTTCTCAGAGGCTTTTTTTGAGGACAATTTCAGATAAGGAGCAAGTTATGAATTTACAGTTAACAGGGCATCACTTAGAAATTACTCCAGCATTACGTGAATATCTACAAAGCAAGTTCACACGCATTAGCAATCACTTTGATCATGTGATTGATGTTAAGGTTACCATGAGTGTAGAAAAGCTCGCCCAAAAGGTAGAAGCTACGCTACACGTACCAGGCAACGATTTACACGCTGCCTGCGCTGACGAGAACATGTACAGCGCGATTGATATGCTCACCGATAAGCTTGACCGTCAAATAGTTAAGCACAAAGAAAAACACGGTGATCACCATAAAACCAACGGCGCAGTAAAACATCAAACCGTCAATTAATTTTCTTAATTATGGCTCATATTAACGTTGCTGAGCTATTCAAACAAATCCGCCACAAGCTCAAACTACAATGGGTAGCAGGGCTTGAAGGCGGCAAAAAAATACTCACTTCTGGCACTGTCACTAAACCCTCCCTCGCACTGGTCGGGCATCTTAACTTTGTACATCCTAATCGTGTACAGGTGCTGGGTTGTGCGGAGATGGACTACTTAAGCAACCTGAGCATTATTGCAATGCAGCAGGCCATCACCAATTTATTTTCTACCGATTTAGCTGCTGTGATTGTCGCCAATGGCGAAAAAGTACCCAACGAACTGATTAAAGCTGCGGAAAATACTAACACCCCGCTTTTTGCCTCGCCTATGCAAAGCCCACAGTTAATGGAATTATTAAGCCATTATTTGGCTATTGCCACGGCAGAATCGATCAGCCTGCATGGCGTATTTATGGAAGTACAGGGCTTTGGCGTACTCATTAAAGGCAATGCGGCAATTGGTAAAAGCGAGCTGGCGTTGGAGCTCATCTCACGCGGACATCGACTAGTGGCAGATGATATTGTCGATTTTTTT
>DHYP01000033.1:24267-37527 GCA_002414145.1 Methylophilaceae bacterium UBA5127
GTATCTCGCCCGAGCGTATAGAAGGACGTTGCCCAGAATTATTGCAAGATTTTTTAGAAGTACGTGGATTAGGCGTACTCAATATCCGCGCATTATTTGGGGATAATGCGGTCAAACCTACCAAACCGCTGGATTTAATGATACAGCTAGAGCTGGCCGATACCTTAAAACCTCAAGCGCTGGATAGACTCAGTGCTAAAATGCAGTATGAACGCGTATTGGATGTGAATATCAGCAAAGTCATTATTCCTATTGCAGCTGGTCGCAACATTGCTGTGCTGGTAGAAGTGGCGGTGCGCAATCACATGCTATTATTGCGTGGGGTCAACGGCACGCAACAATTTACTAAACGACAAAAACAATTGATGTCGAAGGAAAGTAAAAAGTCTTAAATGCAACTGATTATTGTGACAGGTCTTTCTGGTTCAGGTAAAACCATTGCATTACGCATGCTAGAAGACAGCGGCTATTATTGTATCGATAACCTGCCAGCCACCTTGCTGCCGCAAATTGCAGAACACATTGATACCAAAAGCCTGCCGCAAACCAATCAAAAAGTAAAAGTGGCCATCAGTATTGATAGCCGCAGTGCAGGCTTGGATGCGCTGCCCACCACAATCAAGCATCTCAAACAAAGTGGCATTGAGGTGAATCTTCTCTACTTGGATTCCAGTTTAGAGAGTCTGGTAAAACGCTTTTCAGAAACACGACGAAAACATCCGCTCAGCAACGGCCAATCTACGCTTGCTGAAAGCATTACCAAAGAACGAGAAATTCTGACAGGACTTTCCTCGCTTGGCCATCATCTTGATACCAGTAGCTTAAGTGCAAACGCCTTACGTAACCATATCCGCGATTGGATAGCCGAACCTGACAGCGCGCTGAGCAGTGGCTTGGTCATGTTATTGATCTCATTTGGTTTTAAACATGGTATCCCTTTGGATGCCGACTTTGTGTTTGATGTACGTAGCCTGCCCAATCCGCATTACGATCCAGAACTCCGCCCACTCACTGGCAAAGACAAGCCCATACAATTGTTTTTAGAAAAAGAGCCTGCTGTACTTGAAATGCTTGGCGACATCCAGCAATATCTTGAAAAGTGGTTACCTAGCTTTGATCAGGATAACCGAAGCTACCTTACTATTGGCATTGGTTGTACAGGTGGACAACATCGCTCCGTATACTTGGTAGAGCAACTGAGTGCTCACTTTAAAAAAACGCATCAGGTCATTGTACGTCACCGAGAACTCGGTTAACTTTTCTAGCAACCTAATTTGAAAGCATTAAGATGATTGGAATATTGATTATTGCGCATGGTTCTCTTGGCAAAAGCCTAGTGCATTGCGCCAGTCATGTGATGGGAGGCAAGCCTGCGCAGCTTGAGTTTTTAGCAGTGTCGACCAGCGACGATCCTACAAAACTATTACCCAAAGCGCAAAAAATGATTGCAAACCTCAATGCAGGCGAAGGCGTTTTAGTGCTTTCTGATATTTATGGTGCAACACCCTGCAATATGGTCACCAAACTCGTCTCGCAACAAGGGGTGGCAGGAGTGGCAGGGGTGAATCTGCCCATGTTGGTACGTGTACTCAATTATCGGCAAGAGGCACTAGAAGTCTGTGTAGAAAAAGCGATTAGTGGCGGCAAAGAAGGTGTTGTGCACTTCACCGAGCGCGGCTGTGAAAACTACAATTAAAAATATATAGAAAACAATAAGATATGATCAAAGAATCGATAGAAATTATTAATAAACTCGGGTTACACGCCAGAGCTTCTACCAAATTTACGCAAACAGCCAGCCAGTTTAAAAGTGAAGTATGGGTAGAAAAAAATGGGCGACGTGTCAATGCAAAAAGCATTATGGGTGTGATGATGCTTGCAGCAGCAAAAGGTAGCACCATTGAAATTGAAGCGAATGGTGAAGATGAGCAAGCGGCGATCACAGCAATCAAAGCACTGATTAACGATTACTTTGGCGAGGGTGAATAATTGGCAAGTTTTAGCATACATGGTGTAGGCGTTTCTAGTGGCATTGCCATTGGTCGCGCGCACTTGGTATCAAACGCGCTATTAGAAGTTGTACATTATCAACTTACTCCCAATTTAATCGACGAGGAAATAGAGCGGTTTGATCAGGCTATCCAATCGGTCAAGCATGATTTAGAAGTAATTAGAGTACAACTCCCCAAAAATGCACCTGCTGAATTAGATGCTTTTATCGGTACACACCTTGCAATGCTTAATGATAAATCGTTATCTGAAGCACCCAAAGAGCTCATTCGGAATGAGCAATGCAATGCAGAATGGGCTGTTAAACAACAGATGGATAACATTGTTGAACAGTTTGATGCGATTGAGGATGAGTACCTGCGTGAACGCAAACACGACGTTGTGCAGGTCGTAGAGCGCATTATCAAAGTACTGCTAGGTCACCCGAGCCAGACCCCCAATCAGTCTAAAGAAATACAGCAACAAGAAAACGCGACCATTTTAGTCGCGCATGACATCTCACCTGCGGATGCTATTCAGTTTAAACAGCATCAATATGCCGCATTCATTACTGACGTAGGCGGTATCACTTCGCATACCGCCATTTTGGCGCGTAGCCTGAACATCCCTTCGATTGTGGCGTTGCAAAAAGCCAGAGACTTAATCAGCGATGGTGAAATGATTATTGTCGATGGCAGCTTGGGTGTCGTCATCGTCAATCCAAGCAAAGAAATCCTGGCGGAATATGAGTTAAAACAGGATCAGTGGCAACTCGAACAACAAAAACTGCAACTGATTAAATCCACCAAGGCTGTCACGATTGACGGTATCGCCATCGAATTGTTTGCCAACATTGAAGTACCTGAAGATGTGATTAGTGTTAAAGCGGCGGGCGCGACTGGGATAGGCCTGTACCGTACCGAGTTTTTATTTATGAATCGCCGTGAAATGCCAGATGAAGAAGAGCAGTATTTGGCCTACAAACACGTCGCCGAAGCGTTGAATGGACTACCTGTTACCATTCGCACCTTAGATTTAGGGGCGGATAAACAAATGAATCCAGACACCGTCAGCAACTGCGCCAATCCTGCACTAGGCTTACGTGCTGTCAGGTTTTGCTTATCTGAACCGCATATTTTTCACACTCAGTTTCGCGCGCTGCTACGTGCATCACACTATGGCAATATCAAGATACTGATTCCAATGCTGTCTACTCTTTCGGAGTTACGACAAAGCAAGCTATTACTGGAGCGCGCCAAGCTTTCATTACGCAAAGAAAACCTGCCATTCGATGAACAAATCACGGTGGGCGGCATGATAGAAGTACCGGCCGCAGCCATCAACGCAGAAGCATTTGCCAAAGAATTAGACTTTTTATCAATAGGCACCAATGATTTAATTCAATATACGTTAGCGATTGACCGTACTGACGATGCCGTTGCGCATCTCTATAACCCTTTGCACCCTTCTGTGCTTAAGCTTATCGACATGACCATACGAGCGGCAAACAAGTTTAATAAAAGCGTTTCTGTCTGTGGTGAAATGGCGGGGGACATTAAATTAACACGCCTGCTGATTGGTATGGGGATGCGCCAGCTTTCCATGCACCCTTCCAACATCTTAAGTGTAAAACAACAAATCTTGCATAGCCAAATGAGCACACTCAACAAGCAAGCCAAAAAAATTCTCAATGTAAAAGATTTAGAGAAAATCGAACCGCTGGTGTCGCAGTTTAATGCGGCTACCGTATAACTTGATTTTAACTGGAGATTCCTATGACCACAGAACTTGACGCTGCATCTGTCCCTACCAATGATGAAAAAAACATTGCAACGGTAACGCACTTAGGCGGGACTGTATTTTCTTTTATCCCAGCTTTAATTGTGTGGCTGCTCAAAAAAACGACAGCGCTTACATCAGCGATCAAGCAAAAGAGGCGCTGAACTTTCAAATCACCATGCTGATTGCGCAATTTATCGCAGGCGTACTGATTGCAATACTCATTGGTTTTATTCTTATTGGCCTTGTTTGGGTTTTTAATGTTGTTTTTTGCATTATTGCCGCCATCTCTACTAGCAAGGGCGAAACTTATCGCTACCCGCTATGTTTAAGATTGATCAACTAGGCGTTTAAGACTTATCAACTCATTTGCTTTAAGGAACACTTGTGTCAAACCCATTGTTACATTTTGCAGGTCTACCCAAATTTAACGAAATCAAACCCGAGCACATTAGCCCTGCCGTTGATGCCTTAATTACAGAAGGTCGCGCACTGGTTGAATCGCTCGCCACACAAACCGAAGCCCCGACTTGGGAGAACTTTGCACTTAAGTTAGAAGATCACAGTGAAAAACTAGGCCGCGCATGGAGCCAAGTCGGACATATGAATGCCGTGGTCAACAGCCCAGAGTTGCGCGAAGCGTATAACGAAAATTTAGCAAAATTGACCGACTTTGGCAGCGATATTTCGCAGGATGAACGTCTGTACGCCAAGTACAAAGCCATTCAAGCCAGTGCTGCATTTGCCAGCTTGACGCCTACACAGCAAACCATCATCAACCACGAAGTACGCGATTTTAAATTGGGTGGTGCAGAATTACCTGCGGAGCAAAAAGCGCGTTTTAAAACCATCAGTGAAGAACTCTCAAAACTAGGCTCTAAATTTGAAGAAAATATTTTAGACAATACCAACGACTTTAAGCACTACGTTGAAAACCTAGCAGACTTGGCTGGCATTCCAGAAGATGTGATTGAAGCAGCACTTGAGTCCGCTAAAGCTGATAGCAAAACTGGGTATCAATTCACCCTGCATTTCCCTTCTTATATGCCTGTGCTGCAATATGCTGATAATCGCACTTTGCGTGAAACGCTTTACCGCGCTTATGCCACGCGCGCCTCAGAGTTTAGCAAACCCGAATGGGATAACACAAAACTGATTAGCGATATTTTGAAGCTTAAGCAAGAAGAAGCCAAGATGCTCGGCTTTAATAACTATGCAGAGCTCTCGCTCGCCACAAAAATGGCGGATAGCCCAAAACAAGTGACCGAGTTTTTAGACACGCTTGCCAAACGCGCCAAACCGTATGCCGAGCGCGATATGCAGGAACTGACCAATTATGCAAAAAAACTGGGCATCAACGACATGCAGTCTTGGGATGTAGCCTACGTGAGCGAAAAATTACGTCAGGAAAAATACGCATTTTCAGACCAAGAAGTGAAGCAATACTTTCCAGAAGAGAAAGTTTTAGCGGGGCTGTTTAAAGTCACCGAAACAATTTTTGGCGTACAAGTGCGCAAAGCAGAAGCGCCTGTCTGGCACAAGGATGCAAGCTTTTACGAAATTAGCGATGCCTCAAATAAGCCCATTGCCTATTTCTACTTAGACCTTTATGCGCGCAATGGCAAACGCGGCGGCGCGTGGATGGACGAAGCGATTACCCGCCGTAAAAAGGCTAATGGCATTGAATTGCCCGTTGCTTTTTTAACCTGCAACTTTTCAGCGCCTGTCGGCGGCAAACCAGCTTTATTTACGCACGATGAAGTCATCACCATGTTCCACGAGTTTGGTCATGGCCTGCACCACATGCTCACGCAAGTCGATGAATACGGTGTATCTGGCATCAAAGGCGTAGAGTGGGATGCAGTCGAGTTGCCCAGCCAGTTTATGGAAAACTTCTGCTGGGAGTGGGACGTATTACGCCACATGACCGCCCATGTAGACACAGGCGCACAACTCCCACATGAACTCTTCGACAAAATGGTCGCGGCCAAAAACTTTCAAGCGGGCATGCAAACCGTGCGCCAAATTGAGTTTTCACTCTTCGATATGCGCTTGCATGGCGACTTTGATCCCAACGGAAAACTCACTGCATTAGACCTCATTGAACAAGTGCGCGATGAAGTCGCCGTGGTGCGCCCACCTAAGTGGAACCGCTTCCCCAACAGCTTTTCACATATCTTCGCAGGTGGCTATGCTGCGGGCTATTACAGCTATAAATGGGCAGAAGTGCTTTCGGCCGATGCCTACAGCCTGTTCGAAGAACTCGGCGTGCTATCAGAGCAGGCAGGCACACGCTTTAAAGATGAAGTGCTGGCAAAAGGCGGCAGCCGCCCCGCCATGGAATCGTTTGTGGCATTTAGAGGTAGAGAGCCGAGTATGGATGCGCTTCTAAGACATAATGGGATGGCATAAGATATATGAATATTGAGATTCAAAGCTTCCTACTGCAGATGCTAGCTTATGGTGGTGGCTCAGTAGCAATCGCTTATCTCGCGTTCCAATGGCTTGGTCAAAAGTGGATTGAAAATAAGTTTGCCGAACGATTAGATCAACTTAGGCATCAACAAGCACTTGAGATTCAAAGACTAAGAGTCGAAATTGACTCAATGTTAAGTGGCACTATTAAGCTACAAGAAAAAGAGTTTTCTATACTTCCTGAGGCATGGGAGAAGCTAGATGAAGCGCTAGGTTTAGTAAGTTGGCTAGTATCACCAATGCAGCAATACACTGATGTTGAAAGAATGAGCTCTTTGCAACTTCATGAATTTCTTGAATCCACTGACCTTACTCAAACGCAAAAAGATGAAATTAAGAACTCTACTAATAGAAATGAAACATATCATAATATTGAATTCTGGCGCAGACTCAGTAAAGTAAAAAAAGCTTGCCGTGAACTACAAGACTATATTGCTAGAAATGGAATTTTTCTACCTGAAGAACTTGAAAAAAAGTTTTCAAAAATCTCCGACACTTTTTGGCATACCCTAATATCTAAAGAAGTTGGATATGAAGCAAAAGATTGGAAAATGCAAAATGAAGGATGGCATAAAATTCAGGAAGAAGTTAGGCCTTTGTATGAAAAGATTAAACAAGAAATACAAGCTCGACTAAAATCTCACGCTAACAGAACTCGTAGGGCGGATTAGCTTGTTTGCCCACGCGTAACAATCTTTGACACTTCAACTTCAACTAACGCGTAACGTCATCTACAAAGAGAAGGATATGCAACACGATTTTTGGCACGATCGCTGGCAAACCAATCAAATTGGCTTTCACTTACCTGAGGCTAACCCTTTACTTGTCAAACACTTTTCGGCTTTGCAACTCAAACAAGGCGCGCGTGTATTTTTGCCTTTATGCGGTAAAACGTTAGATATTGGTTGGTTGCTGGCGCAAGGCTATTGTGTTGCAGGCGTTGAATTAAGCCCAATTGCGATTGAGGAGTTATTTAAAAGCCTTAACTTAACGCCAACCATTACAAAAACTGGCGAACACACACATTACAGCGCGACTAGTATTTATAACCACAGTATTGATATTTTTGTTGGCGATATTTTTAAACTCACGCCTATGATACTGGGGCATGTAGATGCCGTGTATGACCGCGCGGCTTTGGTGGCTTTACCTAGGGAAATGCGTAACGCATACTCTGCCCATTTAATGGCACTCACACAGCATGCACCGCAATTACTGATTTGCTTTGAGTATGACCAAAGCCTGCATGCGGGTCCGCCATTTTCTATTAGCGCAGATGAAGTAGGGCAACATTATCAACAAACTTATACCCTAAATCTGCTGGCGAGTGAAACCATGGCAGATGGATTAAAAGGCAAGTTCATGGCAAAAGAGCATGTTTGGTTACTCAAAAATCCATCGTAAATCTAGACAAAGATTAAGTATTTTTAACTGAGTATTCAGCGCTTGTTGTGCAGAGAATCATGCACCCGTACCACTCCTTCCCGCTGACAAAGCACATTTTGGCACTGATAGCGCCGCACTTTAACAAACAAGCTCAATAAACGATCAATCCGATGACGGCGAATACGTTCTAAGTAACCGCCGCATTGCGGGCATCTTTGTATGGATTCTGTCATAAATGACTACCTCTATAGTGAGTCACTATACGCCTATTTTGGCTCGAACAGGATGCTCTGGGTTATTGCCTATAATACATACGCTTTTTAAATGATCCAATCTTCAAGACTGGCGATTACTCGGTGGCAATTTTCTCTGACATAATCGCTTGGCTGCTTTAAATCGGGCACTACAACCACTTTTAACCCTGCAGCGATAGCAGCACGTGCGCCGTTTTCGCTATCTTCAAACGCAATGCACTCTTCTGCCTTTAAGCCCAACTTTTGAAGCGCAAGCAGATAAATATCTGGGTTAGGTTTGCCTCGCTCAACTTCTTGCCCGCTAGTGAGATGGCTAAAGTAATCCAGCACGTTCACATGGCTTAAGCGGTGCGTAATATGATGCATGGGCGACGATGAAGCCACGCTACATATAATATTATTAGTTTGGTAATGCTTGAGCAATGCTGAAGCCCCTTGTTTAAGTGGGAAAACATGGTTGTGCTCCGCCAAAATGGTGTCCAACCCTTGCATCACTTGATTAAAGTTCTCTATGCTGCCCAATTGCTCCACCATAATGCATGTGGAATCTGCGCCAGCACGACCAATCAACTCAACATACTCGGCCTGAGTGTAGGTGATCCCCACCTGCTGAGCGGATTGGATACAGGCTTGCATGATGATGCGCTCAGAATCAATCAGCAAACCATCCATATCAAATATGGCGGCTTTTATCACGTATGCTCTTTCAATGGCAAAAGGCCTAGACTTTATTGGTTTTCTGATTGATTTTCAAGCACAAAAAAGCCCCGTTAGCCGGGGCTTTACATTCAATTATTATTGAGACTTATCTTACTTCCAGCCTTTTACTATTGCTGGCTATTTTTTTGGGTAATGTTAGCTCTAATACGCCATCTTTATATTCAGCTTTTGCATTGGCTTCGTCAATATCAGTATCCAGAGAGAAACTGCGCGCCACTTTGCCAAAGTAGCGTTCACTGCGAATCACTTTTGTACCTTCTTTCACTTCATTTTCACGTTTGGTTTCGGCGGAAATATGTACCACATTACCATCTACATCCACATGAACATCTTCTTTCTTAGCGCCTGGGATATCAGCATGCACTTTGTAGAGCTCTTTTTCTTCCTGCACATCAATTTTAATTTGAATGTTTGTATTGTTGCCTGCTAATACTGGACGGAAAAACCCCTCAAACACTTCGTCTAGCGGTGTAGCTACATTAATGTTGAAGGGATCAAAACGTGTTAAGTTTGCCATGATAATCTCCTTTCAAAAAACATGTTGCAATAGTATGTTGCGACTTTTATATAAGGATAGTGTTGATGAAAATCAAGATTTTTAAATAAAAAATTATCAGCGTTTTTAGCCAAACGCATAAGATAAGCCATGCTAGAATCTGAGAAATTAACTCAACAGGCCATGTGACTTGAAACTCGCTACTTGGAACGTCAACTCTTTAAATGTTCGCTTGCCTCATGTTTTAGATTGGCTGGAAGCAAACAGGCCTGATGTATTATGCCTGCAAGAAACCAAACAAGAAGATAGCAAGTTTCCTTATGGTGCGCTTAAAGAAGCAGGTTATAACGCAGTTCATAACGGGCAAAAGACCTATAATGGCGTAGCCATTTTAAGCCCGCATTTGATTGAAAATGCACAGTTTGATATCCCCGATTACGCGGATGAACAAAAGCGCGTGATTGCAGCCAGTATCAATAGCGTACGCATAGTATGTGTGTATATTGTGAATGGTCAGGCTGTTGATAGCGAAAAATATGCGTATAAAATGCGTTGGTTAAATGCGCTTAATATCTGGCTAGAAAATGAGCTTACGAAATACCCCAATTTAGCGCTATTAGGCGATTACAACATTGCACCAGACGACCGTGATTGCCATGACCCCATCGCTTGGGAAGGGCAGATTTTAGTAAGCCCACAGGAACGAGAAGCATTTCAGAAACTTTTGCAACTTGGCTTACATGACAGCTTTAGACTATTTGAACAACCCGAAAAAAGCTTTAGCTGGTGGGATTACCGTATGATGGGGTTTAGACGTAATTTAGGCATGCGCATAGACCATATTTTAGTCAGCAATACGCTCAAAGACAAATGCCAGTCTTGCATGATTGACAAAGCACCACGCAAACTAGAACGTCCGAGTGATCACACCCCCGTAATACTAGAGCTTAGCCTTTAATTTTAATACCCAGTTGCTTAAGCTTACGATACAAATGCGTACGCTCTAATCCAGAAATCTCAGCCAGCTTACTCATATTATTGTTGATGAGTTTCATATGATGCTGAAAATAGAAACGCTCAAAATCATCACGCGATTCGCGTAAAGACTGTGTTAGATCAATAGGCAATGGTGCTTGAAGTTCTATAGGTTCTTGCGCTGGCTGTTTAAACTGATCTAACACGCGCGCCACATCATCTTGGGAAATAACATCACCGATTGTCGTCAACAATAGATTTTGTACAATGGATTCAAGCTCAGAAATGTCACCAGGCCAATCACAGTTTCTCAACGCATTTAACGCAGAAACATCAAATGCTTTGTAATTGACCCCCATTGTTTCCACCATGAGTGAGGCCATGGCGTTTACCAGATCGGGGATATCTTCTTTATGCTCATTGAGGCTTGGCACTCTCAACGCTCCACCAGCCAAAACCTGCAACAGGCCTTGCTCCAACAATCCATTTTCGATTAATTGAGGAATCCCATAGATAGTGGCGCATACCACGCGCACTTCATATTTCTCAGCCTTAGAGATAATCAGGCTAAGCCCTTTTTGCTCTGTCTTGTTAAGTGCTGTGACCTCATCTATGAATAACACGCCACCGTGTACTTGCTCTAAGATTTCTGTAGGTGACGTGGCTAATTTTTCATACTCATTCAGCGCCAGCCAAGGCGAGTTGGGCTGGCGTAAAAACTGTGCGCACAACTCAACACTGCCGCCTTTTTTGCCGACCAATAACAAGGTATTTTTACTACGGGAAACTTGCTCTAAGCGCTGCTTGAGCTCATTGATGACAAGACTTTTTCCAAAACTCGCCAAGTTCATTTCAGTATGCGGCAAGCTCTCACCATGTTTTAACGCGGCAGTCACTGTTTTTAGCAGTTTTTGCAGGGCAATGGGCTTCTCTAAAAAATCAAAAGCACCAATACGCGTAGCCTCTACCGCTGTATCTATTGTACCGTGACCAGACATCATCACCACAGGCATGGTCAGTAAACCAGAATTACCCCACTCTTTTAACAAGCTAATACCATCACAATCGGGCATCCAGATATCCAGCAATACGAGGTCTGGGCGCTGTTTAAGCCGTTCATCTCTGGCAATCTGCGCATTTTCTGCTAATCGCACCAAGTGTCCTTCATCATGCAAAATATCACTTAAAAGTTCTCGGATACCAATTTCATCATCCACTACTAGAATACTGCGTGATGCCATTTTTATGCTTCCCTCAACTTACTACGATGCCCAGCGATATGTTCCCGATTTTGCTTGCGCTTTTCCATTGGTAATAGAATCACCACGCGCGCGCCGCCAGACTCTCTATTTTCAATCTTAATTTGCCCACGATGCTCTTCTATCATTTTTTTAACAATGGCCAATCCCAACCCTGTGCCGTGCGCTTTAGTGGTAACGTAAGGCTCAAACGCATGGGTTAATAAATCAATTGGGAAACCCTGACCATTATCGGCTACCACTAATTTTACCTTATCTGCTTCTATTTCTGTACTGACATCTATTATGGCATTTTCCTGAGAGATTAGTGCATCTTGTGCATTTTGTATTAAATTATGCAGCACCTGCCTGAGCATCGTCGCATCTCCCGCAACCGCGGGTAATTGTGGCATCAGCTTAAGTGTTAAGCTCACCCTCCCCTCGCCATACAAACTGCACACATCTTTGATGAGATCATTTAAATCAACCTTCATGATGTTAGCGGCTGGGGTACGCGCGTACTCGCTAAACTCATTCACCATAGATTTCATCGCACCGACTTGGTTAACAATGGTATCTGTCGCTCGTTTCAGAACCGCGGCATCTGACGCTTCTAGTTTATCCGATAGCTTATGCTGCAAACGCTCCGCAGAAAGCTGAATAGGCGTCAATGGATTCCTGATTTCATGTGCCAACCTGCGCGCCACCTCTGCCCAAGCAGCATCACGTTGCGCTTGCGCCATCGAAGTCACATCATCGAACACCACGACAAACCCATTGCCCACGGCCACTGGCAACCTTGTAGCACGCAGTAAAATATACTGTTTGCCTTGAGTGCTTTTAATCTCTATCTGTCTGTTCAACTCAAGTTTGGCATGTTCTGTATCCTTTGTTGCCTCAAAATGGGCGTGAATTGTGTCAATAAACACTTTTAAGAACTCATGCTCTTGCGCAATTTCTGTCAGCACGTGATTTTCATAATGCGCTAAAGAAACCCCTAAAATGCTAGTCGCGGTCAAATTAAAAGTTCTCAATTCCAATTGATCACTCAGTGTTAATACACCCGAAGATAAATGCGCCAGAATTGTTTCTAGATAAGCACGTGCCGCTTCTACTCTAACACGATTGCGTTCGGTTGCTTTGGTCGCATCATCTAACTGACGCATCATGCTATTAAAGGACTTTACCAGCACGCCCAATTCATCCGTACCATATTCTGGTAAAACCTTGCTGTAATCACCACTGGCAATAGCTCGGGTACCATCGGCCAAGACACTCAAGGGTTGTGATAGACGACGACTCACCAAAAAAGCAATGGCTAAAGCAGATAACGTTGCGAGCATCAATACCATGGTCAATGTTAGCGTGAACACATCCTTCAGTGAGTTTCGGCTGTATGAAAGCTCTTGATAATCCCGATACACATCTTGCACGGCTTCGGCTGTATTGGACAGCGCTTTAGGGACAGGGTGCATCAATTGTAAAATACGCGTTTCACCAGTAATCCCTTGCGCTTCTACTGGCGCTAACACGCGCATGTATAGCCCCTTGCCTGGAATGGGTTCTATTTTGCCGTATACCTGTCGCATGGCTTGCCTGAGTTGCGGAATGCTAGGCAATTCTGGTAAAAAGCTATTAGGGTCACCACTTGATACAGACAGAATGCCGCCCTGTGGCGTTAACAACGCAGCTTCTAAAACACCTGATTTTTCGCGTAAATCATTGAGCATTGCATAATGTGTAGCTGACGGCTGAAATGCCAAAGTGGTAGACATGTTCTCTGCTTTTTCCTCAATGTCCACTAACATAATATCTAAGGCACGTTGCCCTAAGCTTAAGCCCCCATCTAATGCAGACTCCACTTTGACATTAAACCAAGACTCTATTGAGCGCGTCAGAAAGTTCATGGAGACCAAGTACACCAGCATGCCAGGAATAATGGCCATTA
>DHYP01000033.1:37603-39882 GCA_002414145.1 Methylophilaceae bacterium UBA5127
TATATAAATGCCATAGTTGGTAAGCCACCACACTAAACAACAAAACAGCTAAACCAATATTGATATACAGTAGTAACTTATAGTAATCGGCAGAGATGGCTGTATTCGCACTTGCGAGCGAAAGCAAATACAACAGTACTATGCTCAAGCCTATACTGACAAAAATAACATAACGCATGCGATTATTTCAGCTCTTTAATAGGCCAGCGATACACTGCCGAGACCAAGTTCCATTCATCTGTACTAATACTATCCACCTGTATTGCTTTAGGTAATGTAGACTTATCTAGGCGCATCAAAATCGCGGCCTGATAACGCGAGTTTTTTTCTAATTGGTTTTTTGATACGACCTTCCAGTCTTTTACTTGCGCCAGCTCTAGGCGCGCTTCACTCAGGCTTTCAAAAGACTTTTGGTGACCATCACGCGTGACCAGATATTGCCGTGTCAATGCATGATAGTTAAGGTCTACTGTTTTACTGATAGTCACAACCTCATCATCAAACCAATACTTGCGAGGCTCTACTATTTGAAATTCAATGACAAAAGTGAGCGGCACACCCTTTTTTATCGCTTCTTCTATCACCTCATCAAAGCTGGCGCTAAATGCGGCGTTGAGCACATAAGCATCCTCTTTAAGTTCCAATGCGGCATAATCTACAGACAAGCTACTTTCTGCCGCCACTGCCGTAAGCAGCCAACACATCAAACCTAACAGTACGCTAAATTTTTTGTAAAAGTGCATAATATAAGCCATCATGCAGGGCGTTTGGTATAAGTTGATTGCCCAAACTTACCATCCTCTGCGTCAGATACTCATCCAGTTGTATTGGCAATTGCCTTGCATCATCATGTGTTTTTAGAAATCGATCGATTTGTTGTTGATTTTCTTCATCAAAAATCGAGCAAGTCACATAAAGCAATTTACCGCCTTTTGCCAATAATTGCCACAAATTCAACAAAATTGCCGACTGTTGTTGTACAAAAGAGACAATATCTGTCTCTCTACGCAACCATTTAATATCAACGTGCCGCCTAACAATACCTGAGGCGCTACATGGCACATCTGCCAGAATGCGATCAAATGGCTGACCATCGTACCAGCCCTGTAATTGACTAGCATCCGCCACCCGCAACTGCGCCTTTAATGATAGGCGATCTAAATTACTGGCAACTCTGGTCAAGCGTGACGCGTCACTATCAATCGCAGTTAGCTCAACCTCCGCACTTTCCAGTATGTGTCCTGTCTTTCCCCCTGGGGCACAACACGCATCCAGCACGCGCATTCCACTGGCTAAATCTAATAACTTTGGTGCAAATTGCGCACCGTAATCTTGGACAGAAACCACACCCTCACTAAACCCCGTGATTTTTTCTACGGACACCGCATGCGTGAGCATCACCGCATACGCACCAATCTGCTCAGCCTCTACCCCTTGCCGATGTAGCAATGTCATATACTCTTCTGTGCTGATTTTGCGTCGATTTACACGCAACGTCATAGGCGGATGTGCATTACCTGCCATCAAGATAGATTGCCAATGCTGTGGATATTGCGCTTTGACTTTAGTAATCCACCATTGTGGATAAGAATACTGGGCGACTTCATTGCCTTTAAGCTGTTCCGCTATCTCAGTTTGCTTGCGTAAAAAATTACGCAATACACCATTGACCAAACCCTTTGCCCACTTAGGTTTGGCAAAGCTTGCCGCTTTAACCGATTGATTGACGATTGTAAAATCGTCTGCTTTATCATGCAAAAGTTGATACAACGCCACCAACAATAAAGCATGCACTCGCCCATCTGACAAAGGCTTTTCCAGCAGCTGATTTAGATAAATTTCCAGCTCACCATAAAAACGCAATGTGCCATAACTCAAATCTGCCGCGGCACCGCGCTGTTGCGGCGTTGCTGTGGCAAACTGCTTTTGCGCATCTGGCAATGCCAAAGTTAAGTTGCGACCTGATAACACTTGCGATACAGCATTCGCAGCGATTTGTTGGGAAATGTACAAAATGACTCTTTAGTTTTTAGATTGGCTAGATTTTACTTGATTATGCTGCTTGTCGGGGTGGCATTCGTGAATCCCCTAACTACCATTCCCATGCAAGTGCGAGTCCAGTGGCTTTTGCTTTCAACTTTGCGCTTTGCTTTCGCAATGATACTTAAATCTCTTGAAAATGGACTCCCGCTTTCGCGGGAATGACGGCGTTGGCTTTAGCCTGCTTCGGTGAAAACTCGTATGGTTTACCGACCCCCTTTGCCGCGCCGAGCATGTGA
>DHYP01000033.1:40036-40585 GCA_002414145.1 Methylophilaceae bacterium UBA5127
TCTTTCCCCTATTTCTTTTGGCTACGCAAAAGAAATAGGGTCGCTAGTCGCGCTAGAGCGACTAGATATTATCAAATCTGGACAGATGGGTATAGCTATCATGCTAGCTAACAAACATTCGTTTGCTAATCAATTACCAAGGAGAAACAAATGCTAACACTTAGCAAAATTAAAATGAAACTAGTTATGATTAAGTCAGAATTATTTTCTTTTTCAAAAAAACAAAAAATAAAAGATTGCAGACTAATCGAAGAGCTATCTTTTAAGTCGGTATTTGAAGCAGATGTTTGTGATGTTCTTAGAAAAAAATGGACTGATAACAGCTGGATCTTTGAGGCAACAGCAGAGGTTCTAGAGGTGTTTTATACAATTACAGAAATACTGAAGTTGATATTTGAGCGATGAGTTAGTAAAACTAAGGAGCAATATAAGCATTGCTCCTTGATCTAGTAACTGTTCGCCATCTCCATCAATCTTCTAATCCGCTCTTCCGTCTTCGGGTGCGTGCTAAACAACCCCGCCAAATCGCTACCTGATAACGGGTTAATT
>DHYP01000033.1:40652-45248 GCA_002414145.1 Methylophilaceae bacterium UBA5127
AGTTATGAATCTTTTCCAATGCGCTGGCGAGCGCTTTCGGGTCTTTACTGATGGCCGCCCCTTCGCGGTCAGCCTCGAACTCGCGACCTCGTGAAATCGCCATTTGAATCAACGCAGCCGCCATTGGCGCGAGCAGCATAATCAAAATGCCAACAATCGGATTGGCGCGCTCGCCATTCTCATCGCGTCCACCGCCAAAGAACATGCCGAACTGAGCGATGGAGGAAATCGCACCGGCCATGGTGGCGGAAATCGTCGAAATCAGCGTATCGCGGTGTTTGACGTGAGAAAGCTCGTGCGCCATGACGCCACGTAGCTCGCGCTCGTTCAGGATACGCATAATGCCAGTGGTAGCAGCAACCGCGGCATTTTCCGGATTGCGACCAGTGGCAAAGGCGTTGGGCTGGTCTTCGTCAATCACATAGACGCGCGGCATTGGCAGCTCAGCATTTTGTGCGAGTTCTTTCACCATATTGTAGTAACCGGAGAATTGTGTGTTNNGCCGGCGCGCTGGGCCAGCTCGGCCACCATGGCGTAGAAGCGCGGTGCCGACTGCGCGTCCACTTCCTGCGCGTTGTACATCTTCAGCACAGCATCGGCACTGAACCAGTAAGCATAAAAATTTATGCCAGCCGCTACCAGCAAGGCTATTAGCATGCCGCCGCTGCCACCCAGTGCACCGCCCACCACACCAAACAAGGCGGTGATGGCCGCCATGAGCATAAAGGTTTTTACCCAATTTCCAAACATCGTATTCTCCTTAAATAAAACAAACACTTTGAGCGCGTTACTGCGTTACGCGGCGCTCGGAATCCTCATGTACTTTTGTGTACATTCCGCTTTTTGTGCGCCGTACGTCTAGTACTGCATCTCAAATTATTTGTTTTTGATAGCGCATATATGCGGTTGATAGACAAAAAATTCAAGCGAAAGTGTCGCCGATTTTAAGGTGTTGTCCCTGCATGAACTGTGTCGCTGTTTGGCGCTTGCCACCGGGCATCTGTAGCTCGTGAATCTCCAAAATACCTTGCCCGCAGGCCGCATGGATATTGGCTTCTAGGGCAGTGATTTTGCCTGCTTTGCCTGTGCCATTTTGCGCTGAAACCGTGGCGAACCAGATTTTGATGGTCTCACCGCGAAATTGCGTCGTAGCAACGGGAAACGGATTGAACGCGCGCACTTGGCGCGAAATTTCGAGCGCGCTTTTCGTCCAATCAATCGGACATTCGGATTTTTCCAGTTTGTGCGCATAAGTCACCAGTGATTCATCTTGCGGCTCGGCAGCTAATTCCCCAGTTGTTTCAAGCGCTTGCATGGCGGCCACCATCAGTTTTGCGCCTTCGCTGGCAATCGCATCATGTAGAGTTTGCGTAGTATCCGTGGGTTGGATTGGCGTTGCCCATTTGCTCACCATCGCACCAGCATCAAGTTTGGGGACGACTTCCATAATCGTCACGCCAGTTTCGGCATCGCCCGCCAAAATCGCACGATGTATCGGCGCAGCACCACGCCAGCGCGGCAGCAGCGAGCCATGAATGTTGTAGCAGCCTTTAGGAAACATATTCAAAACAGCAGTGGGGATAATCAGCCCGTAAGCCGCGACAATCAGCACATCGGCTTGGGCCGCGGCAATCTCGGTTTGTACTTCTTCTGGCTTAAGCGATTCTGGCTGAAACACCTGCAGGCTATGCTGCAAAGCGAGCTGCTTAATCGGGCTGGCTTTCAGTTGCATGCCTCGCCCAGCAGGGCGGTCGGGCTGCGTGAGGACTTGTACAATCTCAAACGAACCATTGCTTTTCTGACGGCTTTGATTAATTAAGCCTTGCAGAGCGGGCACTGCAAATTCCGGTGTTCCGGCGAATATTATTTTCATCTAATAAGTATTTCGGGAGATTTCACGCACGTGTTTTAGCATTTTAGTCTTAATGCGGTTACGTTTAAGAGGTGATAAATACTCTACAAAGACTTTTCCTAACAAATGATCCATCTCATGCTGAATACATACTGCGAACAGCCCTTCGGCCTCCAGCGTAAACAGCTTCCCATGAATATCTTGTGCTTGTACAGTGACTTTTTCTGCACGCGTGACCGTTTCATAAATACCCGGGACAGACAAACAACCTTCTTCATAATCCTGCGTGCCGCTTTTCGCGATTATTTTGGGGTTAATAAATACCTGTAAGCTATTTTGTTCCTTACTGGTATCGATAACAATCAACTGTATATGCTGATTGACCTGAGTCGCGGCCAATCCAATCCCTGGTGCTGCATACATCGTTTCTCGCATATCTTCTATCAAACGCTTTAAATCTGCATTAAATGCAGTAACTGGTTTTGCCACGGTATGCAAACGTGGATCTGGATAATTTAATATTGTCAGTAATGCCATAATCTATAAAGTGTTGTCTTAAATCAACAACGATGCTCTTGATACGTAAGGTTTTACCAAAAAAGCTTGATTGTTGAATGAATTACATGATAAATTTAATGCAACTTCGCGGATATTTCCGCTCATTTTGACCGAGGTCAACTGTATGTTTCGACACATTATAACGCTGCTGAGTCTATGTTGCTTAAGCTTATCTGTAATGGCAGAAGATATTCCATTGCAAAAAAACTATCCCGAGCGCTACACAGTCGTGAAAGGCGATACATTATGGGACATTTCTGGCAAATTTCTTAAAAACCCCTGGCAATGGCCAAAAATTTGGAATATGAATCGCGCGCAAATCAAAAACCCGCATTGGATATATCCAGGGGACGTGATTGTGTTAGACACCAGTAGTGGCAAACCTGAATTAAAACTGCTTAGTCAGAAGACCGTCACACTTGAACCGAGCGCTGTGGTTGAGCCCCTTGCAAAAGAAGGCATACACTCTATTCCACCCAACATTATTGGACCTTTTCTAAATCAGCCACTTCTCATAGAAAACAGTGCGCTAGACAGTGCACCTAGAATAGTGGGTGCACAAGATAACCGTTTAGTACTGAGCCCAGGTACACGTGTGTATGTGAGTAACCTGACAAACGAAGAAAAAACATTCTACAACATATATCGCGCAGGCAGCGTACTCAAAGACCCCGACACGCAAGAGGTGCTTGGCACAGAAGCTATTTATCTGGGCGACACACGCATTACTAAATTTGGCCAACCAGCCTCTGCAGACATCGTCAAAGCCAAAGAAGAGATCTTTACTAAAGATAGATTAGTGGAGGCAAACGAAGACTTTAACGAAAACTTTATCCCTCACGCACCTGAATCTGACATTAACGGTCGCATTATCAAGATTTATGGTGGCGTTGCAGAGGCTGGTCCAAAAACGGTGGTGGTCATTAATCGCGGCAAGAGCAACGGTTTGGAAGAAGGTCATGTACTTGCCATTAGTCGCTATGGCAAAACCATTAAAGATCCTGAGTACAAAAAAGAAAATCAAACCAATACAGATAAAACCTCAACCCTCAAACCAGGTGAAATCAAGCTACCTGACGAGCGTATTGGTTTGGTAATGGTTTTCAGGACTTTTGATCGTGTCTCATACGGCCTGATCATGCAAGCCTCTGACTCAGTAAACGTACTGGACGCTGTCCACACGCCATAGCATGCGACTCACAGACGACTATCATCTTGATGACGTCGCGCTGTGGGTTGCGCTCAGTTTAATTAATGGCTTAGGTAGCGCCACACTTTGCCAATTACTCGCTCGCTTCGGTACGCCTCAAGCGGTTTTTGACGCGAATCTATCTGCGCTACTTGAAGTAGTAGATAAAAAAATTGCAGGTGAGATTGTTAAAGGGCTAGATCAGGAGGCCATTGCTAACACCATGCGCTGGCTAGAGGACGAACACAACCACATCATCACACTCGCCGATCAACACTACCCCAAACCTTTACTAGAAATTAATAACCCTCCGGCAATTCTATATGCCAAGGGCAATCTTGAATGTTTAAATATCCCAAGCATTGCTGTAGTAGGTAGTCGCCATGCCACGCCACAAGGCGAAAAGAATGCTGAAGACTTCTGTGAAAGTTTATCTCACCACTTATGTATCGTAAGTGGTATGGCGCTTGGCATTGATGCTGCAGCCCATCGCGGCGCGCTTAAAGGTACGGGCATGACGATTGCCGTAGTAGGTACGGGTTTAGACATTGTCTATCCTGCAAAACATCGCGACTTAGCACACCAGATCGTTAACCGTGGACTCATGATTTCCGAATTCCCGCTTGGTACACCATCACGCGCGCAAAACTTTCCGCGGCGAAATAGGATTATCAGTGGACTGAGCCTTGGCTGCTTGGTTGTAGAGGCTAATATTGATAGCGGCTCATTGATTACCGCCCGCCTTGCTGCGGAGCAAGGACGTGATGTATTTGCGATCCCAGGATCCATACACTCCCCTGTGACTAAAGGTTGTCATCTTCTGATTAAACAAGGGGCAAAACTTGTGGAATCAACGGAAGATATCCTGAATGAAATTAGTCCAGAATTGTTAAAAAACCATGTTAAAAGTATTAGCCCAAATGGGCTAATACCCGAATGGACTAATCCCGCCCCAGAAGTCAATACTGTATTGACTTCCATGGGGTTTGACCCTATT
>DHYP01000033.1:45276-51929 GCA_002414145.1 Methylophilaceae bacterium UBA5127
AGACTAACTTGACTGCAAGCGCGCTTTCCACGATGCTTACACTACTGGAGCTAGACGGAAAACTCACCAACTTACAAGGAGGTAAATATCAACGTCTAATTTAACAATATCTCAAATTACATCCAGTCAAAATAAATATTTTCTTTTGAGGAGCATGTCATGCTAGAAGTACTGATTTTTATGTTTCAAAACTACTTTGGAACTCAACCCATCATGAATCACGCAGCGGTGGAAGAAGATCATTTAGCACAAGAATTGAGTCAGGCTGGCTTTGACCACCATGACATTGTAGGCGCATTTGACTGGTACAAACAACTACGCCATTTGATTAGCCACTCATACCATGAGTATCAATCATCCCCGATGTCTATTCGCATTTATACCGAGAAAGAACGTGAAAGAATAGATGCAGAAAGTTTTAGGTTCATTGGCTTTCTAGAGCGTGCCAACGTCATCCTTCCGAATGAGAGGGATTTGATTATTGACCGTGCCATGGCACTCAAACAACAAGATATCACCATCGAAGAAATTCGCTGGATTACGATGATGGTATTGTGGGATGAAAATCGTAAAAAAGACTATTTATTTGTAGAAGATGCAGTATTCAACCCTAAGGGCTTAACATTGCAATAATACCTTAAGCAAGGTTGCTCACAATCTTGCTGATTGTTCCCGCCTGATTCAGGGTGTAGAAATGCATATTTTTTACGCCCGAATCAATCAGTTTTTGACACAAATCCGTTACGACATCTACCCCAAAAGCGCGCAAAGAAGTCATGTCATCACCATAAGCTTCTAAACGCAAACGTAGCCAGCGTGGAATTTCTGCACCACACACACTAGAAAACCGTGCTAGCTGCGTAAAGTTATAAATGGGCATCACTCCTGGTACAATCGGCACCTGAATTCCTTGCTCTAAACACGCATCCACAAACCTGAAATACGCATCTGTATTATAAAAGTATTGCGTAATAGCCGAATCAGCCCCTGCTTCAATTTTGCGTTTAAAGTTAATTAAATCCTGACTGGCTGAGCTTGCCTCTGGATGAAACTCTGGATAGGCCGCCACCTCAAGATGAAACCAATCACCCGTTTCTTGGCGTATAAACGACACCAATTCATTTGCGTATTTAAAATCCCCAACACTGACTTCCCCAGACGGCACGTCACCACGTAACGTCACCAAACGCTTAATCCCCTTAGCTTGGTAAGCGCTTAATAGCGCTTTTATCTCTTCCTTACTCGACGAAATACAAGAGATATGGGGCGCTGCAACATAGCCTTCTGCCTGAATTTCAAACACAGTATCCATGGTACGGTCACGCGTAGAACCGCCAGCACCAAATGTCACTGAAAAAAATTCAGGGTTTAACTTGGCGAGCGCCACTCTTGTCTGCCGTAAGTTTGTAATGCCTTCAGCAGTCTTAGGTGGAAAAAACTCAAAACTATAAGAAATATTTTTGTTCACTTAATTAGTCTTTATCAATCACAATTGCACTTAATATCCAAGAAATCACACTGTAAGCTAACGCTCCCATAATACCTGCAGTGAAAGTGCTCACTTCAAATCCTTGCAAAAAGTGACCAACCCCCCAAAACAGCAGCCCATTAATGACAAAGATAAACAATCCCAGTGTGATAATCGTCACGGGTAGGGTCAATATCACCAAGATGGGTTTGATCAAAATATTAGCCATACCTATGACAACCGCCGCTACTAACGCAATCACAATTCCAGAAACATGTATTCCCGGAACAAGATATGCCACAGCCAATAAAGCCAATGCATTTAATACCCAACTCACCAATAATTTCATGCTTCCCTCCCTTTGTAATCCAAACGATGCAGTCAGTTTAGCACTGACTGCATGTATAGACTATCAGCTTAATAGCGGTAATGGTCTGATTTAAAAGGACCTTCTTTAGATACTCCAATATAGGCAGCTTGTGTATCGGTGAGTTTAGTCAGTTGCGCATTGAGTTTTTTCAATTGCAACACAGCCACTCTTTCATCCAAGTGTTTTGGTAAGGTATACACGCCCACAGGATATTTTTCTGTTTGCGCAAACAGTTCAATTTGTGCAATAGTTTGGTTAGCAAAGCTAGAACTCATGACATAACTAGGATGACCGGTACCACAACCCAAGTTCACCAAACGACCTTTGGCTAATAGGATAATTCGTTTGCCATCTGGAAAAATCACATGATCAACCTGTGGTTTGATTTCTTCCCATTGATATTTTTCAATGGAAGCTACATCAATCTCATTGTCAAAGTGGCCAATATTACAAACAATCGACTGATCCTTCATTTTAGCCATGTGGTCATGGGTTATCACATGGTAATTGCCTGTCGCCGTCACAAAAATATCTGCATGCTCACAAGCATAGTCCATTGTGACTACGCGGTAACCTTCCATCGCAGCCTGTAGCGCGCAGATTGGGTCAATCTCTGTCACCCATACTTGCGCTGATAAAGCGCGTAACGCTTGTGCTGAACCTTTACCTACATCACCATAGCCCGCTACTACAGCCACTTTACCTGCGATCATCACATCTGTAGCGCGCTTGATACCGTCGACTAACGATTCACGGCAACCATACAGGTTATCAAATTTAGATTTAGTCACAGAATCATTGACGTTAATAGCTGGGAAGGCCAACTTGCCTTCTTTATGCATTTGATACAGACGATGAACACCAGTCGTCGTTTCTTCAGTCACGCCTTTGATTTGCGCTAACCGCACCGAGTACCACGTTGGATCTGTTTTAAGCTTAGCCTTAATCGAGTTAAATAGACAAATCTCTTCTTCTGAAGTTGGGTTCGCCACCACAGATAAATCTTTTTCTGCACGAGTACCAAGATGCAACAGTAAAGTTGCATCGCCACCATCATCCAGAATCATATTGCTATAGCCGCCATCCGACCATTCAAAAATACGATGTGTGTAATCCCAATACTCGTCTAATGACTCACCCTTGACCGCAAATACAGGCGTATTTGTGGCAGCGATGGCAGCCGCTGCATGATCTTGCGTCGAAAAAATATTGCAGGAAGCCCAACGTACTTCCGCCCCTAAGTCTTTGAGCGTTTCAATGAGCACTGCAGTTTGAATGGTCATATGCAGCGAACCCGTAATCCGTGCGCCTTTAAGAGGCTGCGCTTTTGCGTATTCTTCACGAATCGCCATCAAACCTGGCATTTCGGTCTCAGCAATGGCAATTTCTTTGCGGCCCCAACTCGCTAGGCTCATATCCGCAACAACGTAATCTTTAAAATCAGCTACAGTATTCATATACATTTCCTTAAATAAATGAAGACTGAGCATGGAAACAACTGGATTGGTAGCGTTTGCTCACCTTAGTTTTCCGTGCTCGCACAGTCAATAAAGTGAACGCCGTTTGAAACCTCTCTGAGCCTGGGAGTATGGGAGTACCCTCGCAGCGTTCCTCAGAAGTACCGCATTATATCGCTAAACTTTATTTTTACAAATGCTTGTGAAAATAATCTGATGGGCTATTCGTGCCAAAGTTCGTGAACATCTTTAATGCCCCAAGTGGCCGCAGATTCATGCCCGAGTATTTCATCCATGGCGTTAGGTTTGGATAAATCTAATGTCTCAACTGGAATATGTGATTTTGATTTAGTTGAAAAAAATACTTTTACAATAGGTTGCAATAACGTTTTGGGCGACTGATCTATTACTACTGCCAGTCTTCCTGATTTAAGCAGTACAACGGAACCTATCGGATAAATCCCTACACTCTTAACAAAAGCCTTGAAAACATCATCATCAAAATGGCCTTCCCATTGCGCCATGCGCTTGAGCGACATGCCAGGCTCCCAACCCGCTTTATATGGACGATTCGAAGTAATTGCATCGTATACATCGCACACCGCCCCCATTTTGGCAAACAAGCTAATCTCTTCCCCAGTTAACTGTTTAGGGTAGCCTAATCCATTCATTTTTTCATGATGATGTAAGCATACATCCAAAGCCACAGGATCGGTAATTCCAGCTTTGAGCAATAATGCATGCCCTTTTTCTGGGTGCAATTTAATCATCTTGAACTCATCTTCAGTCAGTGCACCTGGTTTATTAAGTATTTCTGTCGAGATTGCTGCTTTGCCTACATCGTGCACCAGTCCAGCTAACCCCGCCTGTTTTGTTTCCGCTTCACTTAGATACAGTTTTTTTGCCAACGCAATCATTAAGGCCGATACCGCTACACAGTGCATATAAGTGTAGTCGTCTTGTGTTTTGAGTCTTACCAAGCTAATTAATGCACCTTCATTACGTGTGATTGATGCAGAGATTTCTTCCACCAAGGGCATCATCGTCTCTGCGCTCACCGCTTTACCCAAGCGCACATCTTTAAACATACTAAGCACAGCCTGCCTAGACTGTTTGATAATACGTGCTGCCTGCGCATATTCTTGTTGAGCAGAAATAGACTCTATTTTTGCAACTTTTGGAGTTTCGGCGACCAACTCTGAGGGCGTTGGCGGCACGACTTCAACAACCTCATTTTCTTCCAGCACATCTTTACCTTTAGAGGTATCGATTACAACTTCTTGAATTGCACTGGATTTAAGTTTTTTCAAGTCCGTCTGGTCGTCTAAAATAAATTTAGTCTTCCAAAATGGGTGATCCATCCATGCCCCTTTAAGTTCATGAATGTACATGCCCAACCTGACCTGATTTGCGCGTACTGTTTTAAGCATAATTGACTATTATTATGCTATAAAGCCCTTGTAACTAACAAAAAAAAAGAGGGCAAAAAGCCCTCTTGATTTCACTTATAAAAGCAGCTACAAACCAGCGGCCGCTCGCAGTGCGGCTGCCCTATCAGTTTTTTCCCAACTGAACTCAGGCTCATCGCGACCAAAGTGTCCATACGCTGCTGTTTTGCTGTAAATTGGGCGTAATAAGTCGAGCATTTTAACAATCCCTTTAGGACGCAAATCAAAATGTTCACGCACTAAATCAGTCAACACCTGATCCGATACCTTACCTGTGCCATAAGTTTCAACCATCACACTCGTGGGTTGTGCTACACCAATGGCGTAACTCACTTGCACTAAACACTTATCCGCCAGACCTGCGGCCACGATATTTTTAGCCACATAACGTCCTGCGTAAGCAGCTGAGCGATCCACTTTTGAGGGGTCTTTACCTGAGAATGCACCGCCACCATGAGGAGCCGCACCTCCATAAGTATCTACAATGATTTTACGTCCCGTTAAACCGCAATCCCCTTGTGGACCACCAATCACAAAGCGGCCTGTAGGATTGACTAAATATTTAATCTCGCCTTTGATTAAATTTTGCGGCAACATGGGCTTGATAATTTCTTCGATCACAGCCTCACGGATGTCTTTGAGTTCCATTTCAGGCGCATGCTGTGTTGAGACTACGACAGTATCAATCGCACTCGGTTTACCATCTACGTATTTAATCGTCACTTGTGATTTTGCATCTGGACGCAACCATGCTAAGCGGCCATCTTTACGTAACTGAGATTGACGCTCCATAATGCGATGACTTAGCCATATAGGCAAAGGCATCAATTGTGGTGTTTCATTTACTGCGTAACCAAACATCAACCCTTGGTCGCCAGCGCCTTGATCTAATGGATCATCATGTGCGCCATCTACACCTTGCGCAATATCAGGGGATTGTTTATCGTACGCCACCAATACAGCGCAACCTTTATAATCAATGCCATAGTCTGTATTGTCATAGCCAATGCGTTTGATTGCATCGCGCGCAACCTTTATGTAATCCACATTTGCCGTTGTAGTAATCTCACCAGCCAATACAATTAAGCCAGTATTGGCCAATGTTTCTGCAGCAACGCGTGCAGTGGGGTCTTGGGTTAAAATGGCATCTAAAATACTATCGGAAACCTGATCTGCCAGTTTATCAGGATGGCCTTCAGAAACGGATTCTGAAGTAAAAAGATATTCACTCATTGTGCGCCTTGAAAAAAGAAAATTAAAAAATTTGAAATGACACACCGACTAAAGGCTAAAGCAAGTGCATCAGGACAACGAATTTGGTATTGTAATGGATATTAAGTTCACACACCTAAAAAATTTATTCATGCACTATACAACGACCCATCTGAATAGACTATTATCGGCGCTATGAAACTTAACTTTACAAAAATGCAAGGTGCTGGCAACGACTTTGTGGTGATTGACATCTTTACGCAACCCGTTTCATTAAGCACGGCACAAATTAAACTGATTGCTAATCGCTTTTTTGGTGTAGGTTGCGACCAATTATTGATGGTCGAAAAACCAAGTACTCCAGATGTTGATTTCCGCTATCGTATATTCAATGCCGATGGTGGCGAGGTTGAGCAATGTGGCAATGGCGCGCGTTGTTTCGTGCGCTTTGTGGTCGATAAAGGCCTCACCCACAAACATGAAATTAAGGTAGAAACTGCGAGCGGCGTTATCACGCTGAAGCTTGAAGATGACGGGCAAGTGACGGTAAACATGGGTGCGCCGCGTTTTGCCCCTGCACAAATCCCTTTCAATGCAGAAGTGCAGCAAACGCAATATGCACTCAAACTGACTGGAAACGAAATCCAAATTTCTGCGATTTCCATGGGCAACCCTCACGCCGTGACTTTAGTAGAGGC
>DHYP01000033.1:51951-52206 GCA_002414145.1 Methylophilaceae bacterium UBA5127
CCATGCCCCAGTAGAGACACTAGGCCCACAAATAGAATCTCATGTGCGTTTTCCTAAGCGAGTGAATGCTGGCTTTATGCAAGTCATTAATTCGCATCAAATCAAACTACGCGTGTTTGAACGCGGCACAGGTGAAACGCTCGCATGCGGCACGGGAGCTTGCGCGGCAGCAGTGAGCGGTATACAGCTGGGTTTATTACAATCGCCTGTGCAAGTCAACACGCGCGGTGGTCAACTCTCAATCGAGTGGGCTGG
>DHYP01000033.1:52237-61473 GCA_002414145.1 Methylophilaceae bacterium UBA5127
GCCCTGCCGAGATTGTGTTTGAAGGCGAAATAGAAATTCATTAAACGTTAACGAAAGTTATTTATGGAAGAAGAAATCAAAGCATATCTCAAGGCACATCCAGAGTTTTTTGAACGGCATGCGTATTTGCTGACAGAGCTCTATTTGCCAAGCCCACATGGCGATGGTGCAATTTCATTAGCGCAGCGCCAACAGTTGGCGCAACGTGACAAAATCAGAGTGTTAGAGTCTAAATTTACCGAGCTGATTTTAAATGCTGAAGAAAATGACAAAACCTCCGAAAAAATTCACCGCTTAACCATCGGCTTATTAGGCGCACCTAGCTTTGATGCACTGAACAAGCATCTCACCGAATTTTTAAGTGGGCAGTTTGATTTACCTGATAGTCAGCTAAAAATATGGTCTAGCTCCAGCTTATTGGCCGATCAAATCAGTGCATTTGTGGTTGCTGAAGAATCGCTTATCAACTGGGCAAGAGATTTATCTCAGCCCTATTGTGGCCCAATGCCTAATGTTGACATTGCATCATGGTTTACCGAAGCCCCCGCATCCATTGCCATTGTACCCCTTAAAGGCAAAGACACTTTTGGCTTATTGTTATTGCCTAGCCAAGACAAAAATCACTTTTATGCTGGCATGGGCACTGTATTTTTAAACCGCATTGGCGACCTTGTGAGTGCCTCGCTGTTACGGTACATCAACTAGACCACTGTGGATTATCTAAGCGAATATTTAGATTTTTTGCATTTTGAACGGGGGTTAAGTGATAACACCCGTAATAATTATGAGCGTGACATACAACAACTGATTGCACTCAGCCAGCCCACTGGCCTTGCTAACTTGCAAATCACACAAATTCGCAAATATGTCGCAATGCTACATAGCAAGGGCTTAGGTGGCAGAAGCATTGCACGCGTGCTGTCTAGCTGGCGTGGTTTTTTTGATTATTTAGTACAACGTCATCAATTTAAATGCAATCCCGTGATTGGCATGCGTGCACCAAAATCGCCAAAGTCGCTGCCTCATGCACTTTCAATTGAACAAACTACCAAACTGGTCGATATTCATGATGATGACATTCTAAGTCAGCGCGACCATGCCATTTTAGAATTGTTTTACTCTTCAGGCTTACGCCTAAGCGAATTAGTCAACCTGAACATCGAGCAGCTAGATTTTGCTGAAGGCACTGTTACCGTCACAGGTAAGGGCAACAAAACACGCATCGTACCGCTCGGAACACACGCTGCAAGCGCTATACAAAATTGGCTTGGCTTACGCACACAATTGCTAACGCGCAATCCTGCCGAGAAGGCAGTATTTATCAGCAAACAAGGCAGACGCATCTCTGGACGCAATATTGAATATCGCCTTAAAACATGGTCTATCAAACAAGGCATTAACTCTTCCGTGCACCCGCATATGTTACGCCATAGCTTTGCCACGCATGTGCTACAAAGTAGCGGTGACTTGCGTGCCGTGCAAGAAATGCTAGGACATGCAAACATCAGCACCACACAGGTGTATACGCACCTAGACTATCAACACCTCACCAAAGTGTACGATGCTGCACATCCGCGTGCCAAAAAAAAATAAAATAAGCTTTTCGATTTGGCAGTAAGTGCAAAATGATATTTGTTTGGTCGTCACCCCCAACTCATGGTTTTTATGTCACGCTTCTTGTGGCAGAATACTACTTACAAAATTCTATTTATTTACCCAGAGGACAATCATGGAACACACCCTACCCGCATTACCCTATGCAAAAAATGCTTTAGCACCACATATCTCTGAAGAAACTTTCGAGTATCACTATGGCAAGCACCACCAAGCCTATGTTACTAACCTAAACAACCTGATCGGCGGCACAGAATTTGCAGGTGCGCCACTAGAAGAAATCGTAAAAAAATCTGCGGGTCCTGTTTACAACAATGCCGCACAAGTATGGAATCACACATTCTTTTGGAATAGCATGAAACCAAACGGTGGCGGTGCTCCAACTGGTGCTTTAGCAGATGCCATTAATACCAAATGGGGTAGTATTGAGGACTTTAAAAAAGCATTTCAAGCTTCAGCCGTAGGCAACTTTGGCTCTGGCTGGACATGGTTGGTTAAAAAAGCAGATGGCTCTGTAGATATCGTCAACATGGGCGCAGCTGGCACACCGCTCACTACTGGCGACAAAGCGTTATTATGCATCGATGTTTGGGAGCACGCTTACTACATCGATTACCGTAACGCACGCCCTAAATTTGTTGAAACATTCTTAACAAGTCTAGTAAACTGGGACTTCGCAAGCGCTAACTTCGCAGCATAGTTTTAAAGTTTTTAAATCAAAAAGACCAAGTAAAACCACTTGGTCTTTTTTTATAACATTCGTATTTATCCTTAAAAAATATTATGATGCACTTTTAAATTACACCGTAATATCAATCATGTATGAATCAAAAAACCAAGGACTGATCAGCTCAATTGCATTCATTAGTCGCCTGCTTAAGCACTTAGGATTTACACTTTTACTATTAGTATTTTCTCTCGCTGTTGGCATGATTGGTTACGTTGTGTTTGAACATTTCTCATGGATAGATGCTTTTTTAAACTCTGCTATGTTACTAGGAGGCATGGGGCCCGTTAACCCACCTATCACTTATGCTGGCAAAATGTTCGCTGGCTTGTATGCACTGTATGCTGGGTTAGTATTTATTGTTTCAGCGGCACTACTACTGTTCACACCAATTGTCCATAGGGTTTTACATCTTTTTCATTTAGATGAGCACAATTAAGGGCTTGATTATGCACCCCTTTCCACCCTCATATATATTTCACTTTACACGAGCAGATACTTGCTACTAAAGTACGTGGGTGTACTGCCCAAGCAATCCCGCAACTCACTTATGTGGAAAAGCTCATCCCAATGCCGATTGGCTCTCATCCCACACCAATGTTTGAAATTCATATTCCTACTTATTTTAACGAGTCAGCGATTTAGACCTTTGATCAGTTGCGCGAAGATTAACAGTGCTCATTCACCCTGTGCAACACGACCAACTTGAAGCGCACACTACAAAACGCGATGGTTGGGCTTACCATTAGCACTTAAGTTAAATGTATTCACATAATCATATATAAGTTGCCTATATTAGCCATTACAGTTAAGTTGAGTAAGTATCAAGCTAGAAAATGACTAGATTGAGCCTAGCTTTTGGTATTTTGTAGATTGAAAATGTTAAGTAGTAGCCGTAACCCCTATCAATAGCACCCAAGTGGGATTTCCTACTTTTAAGCTGAGTTTTTATTGCAGAAATTTTTAGTTATTGATCCTAAAGATTTAACCATTTCTGCCGTAATGGAGTGATGATAACCCATTCTGCGAAAAAACTAATCTTTGTATTGATATTCTTCATATTTTTTGGCGAACTGCTGATTATGTCAGCGTTTACAGTAGTACCACCAATTCCAACATGGATTCAAACAATACTCGACCCAGCTTTACTTGCAATATTTTGTGCTCCCATTCTTTATAAATATGTATTTCAACCAATGTCGAAACATATTTCTGAACAAAATAAGACCGAAGAAATCCTTAGAGTTGCAGCAGCTGTTTTTGAGACACATGATGCCATTATGATTACTGATGTTAATGCCAATATTATGCGCGTCAATCCTGCCTTTGAGAAAATCACAGGTTACAGCGAGGCTGAGGCTATTGGTAAGAACCCTAGCTTTTTAAAATCAGGTCTACATGATAAAAATTTCTATAAAGAGATGTGGGACGAGTTATTGAAAGTTGGTGTCTGGAGTGGTGAACTATGGGATAGAAAGAAAAATGGGGAGATATATCCAAAACAATCTACCATTACCGCAGTTAAAAACAAAGAAGGGGAAACTGTTCAATATGTAGCGGTTTTCAGAAATATCGCAGAACGAAAAAAGGCTGAAGATGAGATATACAATCTAGCCTTTTACGATAGTTTAACTAGCCTTCCTAACCGCAGGCTATTACTCGATCGATTGAATGTCGCTCTTGCATCGTCTGACCGCACACGCCAATATGGAGCCATACTGCTTTTAGATTTAGATAGATTCAAAACTATTAACGACAGCTTTGGGCATGAATGTGGGGACACGCTTTTAATACACGTTGCTAATCGCCTCAAGTTTAGCATACGAGAAGCTGATACTGTCGCACGCTTAGGTGGAGATGAGTTTGTAGTGATGCTTGAAAATTTAAGCTCAAATGAGGAGAGTGCAGCTCAAAAAGTTGGGCTGATTGCGGAAAACTTACGTTCAGTTTTAGCTGCGCCATATCAGTTAAACGAAACCATACTACATAATTCTCCCAGTATTGGTGTAAGCCTTTTTTATGGGAACAATGAGCCCATTGACGAGTTAATGAGACGTGCAGACATGGCTATGTATCAAGCCAAGACTTCAGGACGTAATAAAGTTCAATTTTATGACCCACAGATACAAAAATTGATAGAAATAAAAAATGCAATGGAATCAGATTTGTACCTTGCGCTCAGAGATAACCAACTAGAACTCTATTACCAAATTCAATTAGACAAAAACCGCCTTCCACTAGGAGCTGAGGCATTAATAAGATGGACGCATCCGCAACGCGGGTTAGTATCCCCAGGAGAGTTTATACCTCTAGCAGAAAAAAGCGCTCTCATAATTGAAATCGGTAACTGGGTACTCAATAGGGCTTGTCAGCAGATTGCATTGTGGGATGAGAATGAATTAACAAAAAGCCTAGTAATAGCAATCAACATCAGTCCAAGACAATTCATTCAACCAGATTTTGTTGAGAGACTAGAGGCTCTGCTTCATAAATATCAGATTGACGGATCACGACTAAAACTAGAGTTAACAGAGGGCGTTGTACTAGATGATTTAGATGTTATTGTTAAAAAAATGCTTATTTTAAAACACGTTGTAGGCGTTACATTATCACTTGACGATTTTGGAACTGGATATTCATCCTTATCTTATTTGAAACAGTTACCTCTTGACCAAATCAAAATTGATCAAAGTTTTGTACGTAATATGACCACTGACTCTAGTGACGAAATGATGGTAAAAAACATTATAGACATGGCGCATAACTTTGGATTTAATGTTATTGCTGAAGGTGTTGAAACAGAAGCTCAATTAGAACTACTTAAAAAGAATGGCTGTATGTCATATCAGGGATATTTATTCAGCAAACCTATACCCGCTGATCAATTTGAGATATTGCTGAATAATAGCCAGTGGTCTCTAACTACTAAACTAGTCTGATTAAGAATTACTCTTATGTTCAATTGGGGTGGCTGATGGGGCTCGAACCCACGACAACTGGAATCACAACCCTATGTGCAAAAATCGGTAAGGTTTTAATTCTAAAGAGCTTGAGATTTAGTAAATGTCTACTATTTTTGGCTTTATAGCATTGCTATAATTCAGGCGTTGCTTAGAGTCTATCTTCTAATAGTAGACATATTCATACCATGTTTACACAAAGACAAAAGCCGCATATAGCGGCTTTTGCTGACTGACACATAAGGCCTTAGTATGCTTGTCATCGCAATTTCTAAAGCCTGCTACCTTTCGGTAGTCTTTCAAGCCCGACTAGCGGGAAACAGATATAATCGTAGTTCTTATATTAGACAATGTCAATACCAAGACTTAAAGCAACACATTTTCTAATCTCTATAAGTTGTTCTTTTGACACATAAAGTGTAGTAAAAGTTCTTTTGCCTGTTTTTATCCTGTCAAGCCTTGCTAGACGTACAGTTGCAACCAGATCACACTTTACCCAATGCGTGGAACCGTCATTTTTTATATGGTTATCTATTTCTAAATGATAGCCCTCGATCGGGTTAGGTGGCGTAGTACTTAACGGCACAATTGTTACCAAACCTGAACGCTTGAGGTGATTGGGTGAAATTATTACGACAGGCCGCTTCTTAATAATCTCTGGCACTACATACCCATTAAAGTCACACATTAAAATCATGCCCGCTTTGGGCGTAAAGAGTATTGCCATGTTTAAATTTTAAAGAGAATCTTATTTTTGATGTGCATATACTCAACGGTTATTGAATCCAAGTCAAATGGTCAAATACATTCAATGCCAAAATTGCTTAAAACTACCCCTTAATTAGCTAATATGCAGCATAATCTTTTTGCTGAATATGACATTAGCATGTAAACTGCTGTCAAACACATGTTTGACAAGGCTTGCAGCCTCATTTATGACTGCCGAAATGTACAATAATCATCATGACTGATAAAGATAAACAGCCTAAATCCAAGAAGCAATTAAAGGCAGAGTCAGACCTTGATAAAGCTATGGAAAATGCAGAGTTTTTGGACAGGCAGGCAGCGGAGCAGCGCCGATATAGCAGACCAAAATTTGGAGTCTCTAATGAAGAAACCGAATTAGGTCTTGGCACGCGATTACAAGAAGCCAGAGAATCACTAAAACTTACGCAAGGTGAGTTAGCGGAAGCTACTAAACAAGCTGACCCTCAAGGCATAGGTATATCACGTGCCGTTTTGTCAATGTATGAGCTTGGTAAAAATAGGCCCTCGCCTCGTGAGATAAGGTTACTTTGTGAAGTGCTGCGTATTTCACCTAATTATTTGATTTACGGCGATGATGATCCATTCGGTAACTTTCTTGATAGACATAGATGGGGCTTCTTTTCAGAATCAGACCCAGAGTTTTATGCTTTGTTAAACTTTGCTTTTTTTAGCCTTGATAAGCATCAAAAAATGGACGTTATGAACATCATCATGAGCTTATTGCGTAGTCGTGATACAAGTTGGTTTGATGACAAAACAGATGGTGCTAACAAGCAACTACTTGAAATAGCAGAAAAATTAAGAGAGTTATTAGAAGAAAGAAATAAGACAGCAAAATAATTTATGTAATTATACGTTGACTACTTGCAATGATAAATTGACAATGATAGTATTTGCCAATCATTCATTATCACAAGGAGTCAATTATGCAGCCTATTACAGCCCAACAATCACGCGACGCACGTCGCGAACTTGGCTTATCACAAGCCGATGTAACAAACGCACTAGACTTTAATCGACAATACCTAAGCGAATTTGAAACAGGCTTCTCAACACGCCTCACAAACGCACAACTCAAAAAACTTCGTACATTCTATGAAGAAAAAATCTCAGAAGCCAATAACAACGGTGAAGGCATCACCTTAACCTTTGGTAAAGATGAACATGAAAAACCATCGTCAAAACCAACGGTAGTAGATCTGACAGGCCGTGAAGACGTAAAACACACTCTATTAGCTATTAAGCACCTAGCAATTGACCCAAATCTTAACAACGAGCAGGTAGTCAACATTCTAAAAAAAGTGGACGCAAATCGCCATGAAGCTAAATTGCTGCTTAACAAAAAAGCGGAAAGAGGAATATTAAACGAATGGTCAGATAGCACCGACTCTTATCTTAAGCAGGTATTTGGATTGTTTGCTGAAAATTATGTGCTCATGTGTCACTTACAAGGCTGTCAGTTGGAAGAGCTGGAAAAGCCGATTGCTTATGAAGACGTAGATACTGTTGCAGCATTATTTTCTAATCTATTCCATGAAGAAAATGGTTTGATAGTCTCAATAGAGCAAACCAAAGATGAGCAGCTAGAAAACGAAGAGGTGCCAGTATGAAATGTCCGGTATCCATGCTGCCAACTAGCGGAACATCCCATACCTCAATCCTCTTCGTAATTGGAGTGATTGCTACGATTAGCTACGCCTTGCAGGCTCAAAAAAAGGCGGGTAAAAATGTCTAGCCAAACATTAGCCGATTTACAAAAGCAATGGCGTGCCGAAGACATTGCTATCGGGTCTCCAAATGCAGCTACAAACCCACTAGATAACCTACTACCGAATATTGGCAGCCTATTCAGCACTACAAAAACAAGCTCTGCTAATGCGTCTGGTAGTAGCAACTCTGGCAACCTGCCATTTTCACCTTTTGTTAATAAGGGCACGTCTACTAACAATAGCAACGACTTTGCTCTTATTGCTGAAATCGTGATTGCCGTTGTTGCAATCGCGGTGATTTTAAAGGCAACGCGTTAATGCAATTGGGTATAAGTTCAGCAGCTTCATATCACAATGCTGATTATCAGTACAAATACGGCTTGGGCATTTTTGAGGCAAAAAATATTGCAATTTTGCCTAAGTCGTTTCAATTGCCAGTTAGGCAAAAATATCAAAGTGATTTAAAAAAAAGCGGAATTAGTGAGGCTTTAAGCAATATCAGCCAAATAAAAAAGCAACTATCTAAAGGTTATTTATTGGCATCAAATGATGCTGAGATATGCGCCTACGCAAAAAAATGCGCTGGCGAAGCATACACGGTATCCAGTCGCTATTTAATCGCCGATATGTCACTGTATTACGTGCGAGAGTACGCAAAAAGCAAAGGCATTGAACCACCTAGCGAGGAAATTTCACAGCAAGGGCAATTTGCACGGCTTTTATGTGAAAAGTGGTGGCGTAGGGCTTTGCGTAAATCCATCGCGCGTAAGGTGGAAGAACTTGCTATTGATTTGGGTTTAGTCTGCAAACAAAAGGGCATCTATGCCAGCGATGAAACCGTCAACAGGCGACAACAGCAAAAACGCCGTAACAGTAACCTACTAAAAACAATAGTCGCCATTAATGAAGAAAATCAGGAATACACACTTGAAGCATTGAGCGCACTCAATGTCAGTAATCCAAAATTAAGACGCGCCGAACTAATGACGCGCATCGCGGGATTTGACGAACTCGCAATAAAACACGAACATCGGGCAGATTTTTACACGCTCACATGCCCATCTAAATATCACGCCATGGGATATGACGGCAAAAAAAATCCAAAATATCAAGGCTTCACACCTAAGCAAGCGCAAGAGTTTTTAACGTCAACATTCTCAAAACTTCGCGCATACCTGGCCAAACACAACGTACGCATTTATGGCTTTAGAGTGGCCGAACCGCACCATGACGGCACACCACATTGGCACATGATTTTATTCTATGAAAAACAATACACACAGTTTGTAAGAGATGCGATTAAAACCTATTGGCTAAAAGAAGACGGCGACGAAGATGGGGCGCAAAAATACCGCTTTCAGGTACAAGCGATTGATAGATCAAAAGGTAGCGCGGCGGGTTACTTAGCAAAGTACATATCAAAAAACATTGACGCGCATGGGGTAGGTGGTGAAGAGT
>DHYP01000033.1:61480-64215 GCA_002414145.1 Methylophilaceae bacterium UBA5127
GTATTACGAAGGTGGTGAACTAGATGCAAACGTCAACCGTGTAGACGCATGGGCGGCATGTTGGGGTATCCGTCAATTTCAGCAAATAGGCGGGGCGCCAGTTGGAATAGATCGTGAGACTAGACGGTTACAGCCAGTAACGGGTACGGATACAGGGATTTTATATGACTTATTTATTGCTTGTGATGATGGGAATTGGGCAGCCTACACAGAGCTACAGGGCGGTGCATTTGTAAAGCGTAGAGATTTAAAAGCAGTAGTCAATTATGAGTTCTTTGCAGAAGCGCGAACGCTTTATGACGGGCGCGGATTAAAACGCTTGCTAGGTTTAAATGTATTGGGGGTTTGCATACAAACCAGAAATCATGAGTGGCATTTAAAAAGGGGCGATTTATCGCCCTCTTGGAGTTCTGTAAATAACTGTAACCAAAAATTTGAAGAAAGCGAGGTTTTGGGGCCAGTAAAAGAAAATATTAACCACTTTGTAAGACAAAAGCCGCCAATAATTTTTAGTAGGTACGCAGGAACTGGAATTAAAACAGGCGAAAAAATAACCGAATTTGATAATCGGATGTTTAAACATGGCTAATACTAAAAAATATCGACAATACCCAAATAAAAAGACGCTCTATTCATACTCCATGCAAGCGATTGAGCCTACAGATTCTGAAATTAATAAAGCTTTTCCTGAATATCACCCAATGTGGGTAATTCAATCACAGAGTAGGCCAGTATCAGCAAGTAGATTCAAATACATGCGTGAATACATGCTGAATATGACGGTTGAGCAATGTGCCGCCTACCTACGCATACACAGAACATCTATTAATCGCTGGGAAAATGGCAAAAGCACAATACCATTTATGGCCTTTGAATTACTACGCTTAGTATATGAGAGCACAAGCTTTAAATTATCTAATCAAAATTGGCAGGGTTGGTTTATCAACCAAGCGGGGCGCTTAGTATCGCCTGATCGCGGGAATTTATCATTCTCACCTGATGAGCTTTCATATGTACGTGAAACCCACAAGGCGAAAGCCATGTATGAATCTGAAAACACCCAACTGCGTAAAGAGATTGAGCGGATGGGTTTAGAAATAGCTGAACTACAACCAAATGGATCACATGGTTTGCTTAATGAACTCAAGGAAATTGAAGCGCGATTAGGCGAGCTTTCAGCACGAATCAGTAATAACAATGTTGTAAATATCAGCAATAAAAGTAAAAACGTAGAAGCTACTTTAGAGGCAAAAACAGCATGAAACATAATTACAAATTAAACAATCAGCATGATATTTCAGCAGCCATTACACGCATATATAAACAAATAAACTCGATCGAAAATCAGTACATACCAAAGACTCAGCCAATCACAAATACTGATCCCATAAAGCCAGTAAAACCAACCCTGAAATTGGTGAAATAACTCAGTATGCTTTTTCTTGATACTGATGAAATATATCAACTTACTGGCTTTAAATTAGCATCGGCACAATGTCGCTGGCTTTTGGATAATGGCTATCCATTCGACAAAAATGCAAGTGGTAAACCAAAAGTATTAAGGTCATATCTTGAGAAGCGATTAGGGCAGCCAGGCATATCGCTAAATCATGAAACCCCAAACTTTGCCGCACTTCTCTAATCATGGGAAGGCGTAGAAAAAATAACTTAGGATTGCCCCCACATATGCAGCTTAAGCATGGTGCATATTATTTTGTTGGACGTGATAAAAAGTGGATTCGCTTATCAGAAGACAAGGCACTTGCACTGGCGAAATGGGCAGAGTTAGAAGGTGAAACGCCTGTTCCTGAAAATGAAGACAGACCAATAAAGGGCAGCGTAGGCGAGCTAATAATGCGCTATATGATTGAGATTGCGCCACGCAAAAAAGCAAGTACATATCAATGCAACAAACTATCATCTAAAATGCTTATAAAGGTGTTTAGCAAAATGCCTGCTCACGCTGTACAGCCCACACATATTGCACAATACCTAGACTCACGCGGCATTACAGCAAAAGTACGCGCAAATAGAGAAATATCATTGCTATCACACATGTATAGCCTAGCGATGCGATGGGGTATGGCATCAAGCAACCCATGCAGAGGCGTTGCCAAGCACAAAGAAATAGGGCGCAGTAGATACATTATGGACAGCGAGTTTGCAGCCGTCAAAAACATTGCTAGCGAGCTTATTGCAACAGTAATGGACTTTGCCTATATCACAGCCCTACGTAAGGGCGATATTCTGCGTTTAAGGCTAGAACAGATCACTGATGAGGGTATTTGGATTATGCAAAGCAAAACGGGGGCTAAGCAACTTTATCAGTGGACAGATAGCTTGCGTGAAGTGGTTGACCGTGCCATGAAACTTAAACGGCCTAAGAGCCAATATCTATTTTGCAACATGCAAAGCAAACCATATACAGACTCAGGCTTTAAGGCGATGTGGCAGCGTGTTCAAGTTAAATGGGCAGAACAAGGCGGCAATCGCTTTACGTTTCATGACATACGAGCGAAAGCAATAACTGATGCAAAAAATAAAGGGATGGACGCTCAGTCACTTGCAGGGCATAGCACAGCAGCCATGACAGAGCACTACATAAAACAGTTTGAATTTAAGAAGGTGACACCGCACTAATCAGACGAATAGTAGACAATTGTCTTCTATTTGATGATTTTTAACGATAGTCTAAATGCTGAAAGGCTTGAATTTATTGGGGTGGCTGATGGGGC
>DHYP01000033.1:64341-71156 GCA_002414145.1 Methylophilaceae bacterium UBA5127
TTAGAAGGCTGGTGCTCTATCCGGTTGAGCTACGGGCAGATTTAGTTACATGTTGACAACTAATCGGGTAAACCAAAGAAATTTGGTCGGCGTGGAGAGATTCGAACTCCCGACATCCTGCTCCCAAAGCAGGCGCGCTACCAGGCTACGCTACACGCCGAAGAGGCAGAAATATAGCGCAATACTGGCTTTTGGTCAATTCTAATATGCTAAAATTGCGCTTTTATTGATAAATATTGTTTGAATCCAAGCATGACGGCACAAATTATTAGCGGCAAAAGCATTGCCGAATCATTACTTAACCAAATTCGCCTTCAAATTAACAATCGAATCAGTGCAAGAAAGCGCGCACCTTGTTTAGCAGTTATTTTGATTGGTGCTGACCCCGCCTCTACGATTTATGTGCGCAACAAGCGTTTGGCCTGCGACAAAGTAGGTATTCAATCCATTTTTCACGATTTACCTACTAGCATCACTCAAGAAGCGCTGTTTGCACTTATCGATACACTCAATCATGATCCGCATGTAGATGGCATTTTGGTGCAATCTCCTTTGCCTGCCCACATTAATGAAGATCAGCTGATTGAGCGCATCAGCCCAAATAAAGACGTGGATGGCTTTCACCCCTACAACATTGGGCGGCTCGCAGTTAGACAGCCTGCCTTACGCTCTTGCACGCCGTTTGGCGTAATTAAAATGTTAAACTCTTGCAATATTGATCCGATGGGCTTGGATGCTGTGGTAGTAGGTGTTTCTAATCATGTTGGGCGCCCCATGGCGCTGGAATTGTTGTTAGCGGGGTGCACTGTAACCAGTTGCCATCGCCATACCAAGGACTTGGCTGCTCACATTAAAAAGGCAGATTTGGTGGTAGCCGCTGCTGGCAAGCCAGGGCTAATTAAGGGTGAATGGATTAAAGAAGGTGCGATTGTAGTCGACATTGGTATTAATCGTTTGGCTGATGGCACTATTTGTGGCGATGTTGATTTTAATGTCGCTAAAACACGCGCCGCATACATTACGCCCGTACCTGGCGGTGTTGGACCGATGACCGTCGCGACGCTTATGGAAAACACACTCCTAGCACTTGAAATGTCTGAAAAATAACCTCATATTTTGTAAACAATCATCTTTTGCATATCTTGGCTATTAGGTGTAAACTCGCGCGATTAAATTTTTTGTTTTTGCATAGTCTTTAGTTGGGCAGTACATCACTTTATATTAACTGATTTTTCGACAATTTATAGTCGCTGGAAACAATATGGCAGAAACCCTTAACAAAACTTTTACCCCTTATCAAGCAGCAGCTGGTGAGGAATATATGAACAAAAAACAACAAGACCATTTTCGTAAGATTCTTAACGACTGGAAATCCGAATTAAGTCATGATATCGACCGCACTGTACATACCATGCAAGACGAAGTAACTAGTTTTGCAGACCCCAATGACCGCGCAAGCCAAGAGTCTGACATGGCACTTGAACTACGCAATCGTGACCGTGAACGTAAACTCATCAAAAAGATTGATGAAACGCTACGTAACATCGATAACGATGAATATGGATTCTGCGAGGGATGCGGCGTTGAAATCGGCTTAAAACGCTTAGAAGCACGGCCTACCGCCACATTATGCATTGACTGTAAAACATTAGATGAAATGCGAGAAAAGCAAGTAGCGAAATAAAATTTCGCTACTTGCTTTCGGTGAAGACTAATCCTTAGGTTATGCCGAAACTGGAAGCAGCATGCATTAATAACAAAGCCCGCTTACGCGGGCTTTGTTTATTTTCACACAATCATTTTTATACAATCTGATTACTCTTGTGGTGCCTCTTCTTTAGCTGGCGCATCAATCAAGGCTTTCATACTCAAACGTACTTTGCCTTTATCATCAATTTCTACCACTTTTACTCTCACTACATCACCCTCTTTTACAAAATCACTCACCGCTTTTACGCGCTCATGAGCAATTTGAGAGATATGCACCAAGCCATCTTTGCCTGGTAATAATGAAACTACAGCACCGAAATCTAGAATCTTGACGACTGGACCTTCGTAAACTTGGCCAACTTCTACTTCAGCCGTAATTTCTGCAATGCGGCGTTTAGCTTCTTCTCCTTGTTCGCCTGAAGTACACGCAATTTTTACCGTACCATCATCATCAATGTCGATGGTAGTCCCCGTTTCCTTAGTCAATGCTTGAATGACTGCGCCGCCCTTACCAATCACATCACGGATTTTATCTGGATTGATTTTCATGGTGATAATACGTGGAGCAAATTGAGACATTTCAGTGCTCACACCTTCCATGGATTTTTTCATAATCCCCAAGATATGTGCACGGCCTTCTTTAGCTTGTGCTAAGGCCACTTGCATGATTTGTGAGGTGATCCCTGTAATTTTAATGTCCATTTGAAGTGCAGTAACACCATTTTCGGTACCCGCCACTTTAAAGTCCATATCACCAAGGTGGTCTTCATCACCCAAGATGTCTGTCAACACCGCCACACGATTGCCTTCTTTAATTAGGCCCATGGCAATACCTGCCACATGATTTTTCATGGGTACGCCTGCATCGATGAGCGCCAAACACCCCCCACATACTGAAGCCATTGAACTAGAGCCATTAGATTCTGTAATTTCGGATACCACGCGCATGGTGTAATCGAAGTCTTCTTTTGCTGGCAATGCTGCAATCAACGCACGCTTAGCTAAGCGACCATGTCCGATTTCACGGCGTTTTGGCGTACCTACACGACCAGTTTCACCAGTCGCAAACGGCGGCATGTTGTAGTGCAACATAAAGCGGTCGTTATACTCACCTTGTAATGCATCAATCACTTGCTCATCACGGCCAGTACCTAAGGTTGCCACCACTAAAGCTTGCGTCTCGCCACGGGTAAACAATGCAGAACCATGTGTACGCGGCAATACGCCAGTGCGAATGCTGATAGGTCGCACTGTACGTGTATCGCGGCCATCAATACGCGGCTCACCATTTAAAATTTGGCTACGTACTGTTTTGGCTTCTAGTTTAAAAAACTCATCTTTAATTTTATTTGCTTCTAAGGTAGATGTTGTTTCTGTAATTAGTGCTGCCATCACACGATTTTTGATTTCATCCAATTTAGCTGAACGTTCACCTTTAGCTTTGATTTTAAATGCCGCATTCACATCTTCTGCAGCCAGCGTTGCTACTTTTTCAATCAATGCAGTATCTGGTTCTGGTGCAACCCAGTCCCATGCGTCTTTGCCTGCCTCTGCCGCCATTTCATTAATCATTTTAATGACAGATTGCATCTGTTCATGACCATACACTACCGCGCCCAACATCACCTCTTCTGAAAGCTCTTGCGCTTCTGATTCCACCATCATCACGGCAGTTTCTGTGGCGGCTACTACTAAGTCCAATTTGGTTTCTGTCAGCTGTGTTGCTGTTGGATTAAGCACATATTCACCATCAATATAGCCTACTCGCGCAGCACCTAATGGACCATAAAATGGAATGCCAGACAATGACATGGCAGCAGATGCGCCAATGATTGCAGGAATATCCGCATCAATTTCTGGATCAGATGAAAGTACAGTTGCTACCACTTGCACTTCGTTATAAAAGGCTTCTGGAAACAACGGGCGCAATGGTCGGTCGATTAAACGTGATGTTAATGTTTCTTTTTCAGAAGGACGTCCTTCACGCTTGAAAAAGCCACCAGGAATTTTACCTGCTGCGTAAGTTTTTTCCATGTAATCTACTGTAAGTGGGAAAAAATCTTGGCCTTCTTTGACTTCTCTTTTACTCGTAACTGCTACTAAAACAACTGTATCTCCATAACTCACCATTACTGCAGCATCTGCTTGACGTGAGATTTCACCTGTTTCAAGGGTGAGCGTATGCGCACCGTATTGAATACTTTTCTTTGTAATATTAAACATTTATTTTCCTTTTCAATTCAACAAGCTGTTATTCACTACCCAATAACAACCTGTGCATTTCCAAATCACCAGTGATGGTTGTAGCACCCGCCACCTAACCTCACTCTTGTTTTAGAAATACATCTAATTAACTAAATTTGTGATATGTTTTAAAGCAAAAAAGCCGACGCATATCACCATGCAATCGGCTTTTATCTGATTATAAGAATGAGAAATTCATTCTTATAACAATTACTTACGCAGACTCAAACGCTCAATCAATGTTTGATAGCGGCTGACATCTCTACTTTTTAAATAATCCAACAAACGACGACGCTGACTCACCAATGCCAATAAGCCACGACGAGAGTGATTGTCTTTTTTGTTTGATTTAAAATGCTCGGTCAAGTAACTAATACGGTTTGTTAACAATGCAACTTGTACTTCTGGGCTTGCAGTGTCGTTTGGTGCGCGTTGAAAATCTTTAATAATTTTTGCTGTATCTTGTGCTGTAACTGCCATCTTTTTTCCTTTAGTTAGCGTCAATGCAAAAGCAGGATTTTAAAATCATCGCCCCGCTAAAGCATTCATTTACGATGAACCGCGCATTCTATATTGAATGACAACTTTTAACAAGTGATTTTATTTAAACTGCTGTTTTTATTGCTTTTATTTGTAACAGCCGCTTCGGTGCAATTTTTCCATCATCTTGCTGAAAGCCTAAGCCTAAAAATTGATTGTTTTCACTATAAAGACGCAAGTCACCTTCTGAGATTTTGCCAGACTGCCATACAGGTTGCCCTTGCATCAGGTAATAAGCGGCATCTTGATTTAGAATCATTTTAGGCAAACACTCAATCGCAGAATCCACTGCTAATAACATTCGATCCCGCGTTTCTAGGGTCATAGATTCCAACTGCTCAACTGTGACTGCTTGCGAAAGATCATAAGCTGCGGCGGTGATGCGTCGTAATGCAATTAAATGCGCGCCACACCCGAGTGCATTGCCGATGTCTTCTGCCAAGGTACGAATATAAGTGCCTTTACTGCACGTGACTGTCACTTGTGCAACATCACCCATCAAGCTGTTGATCGCAATATCGCGAATCGTCACTTGCCTAGCTTCTCGCGCAATTTCTATGCCCGCGCGCGCATATGCATATAAAGCTTTTCCCTCATGTTTTAAAGCTGAATACATGGGTGGCACCTGACTGATTTCACCAACAAACTGCTGGCAAGCTGCTTGAAACTGTTCATTTGTGAAATTGGCAGGTCGTGTATCGATGACCTCGCCTTCTGCATCGGCAGTAGTCGTAGTCACACCAAGTTTAATGGTGGCAACGTAGGTTTTGTCTGCATCCGTGAGGTACTGTGCAAATTTGGTTGCTTCACCTAAGCAAATAGGCAGCAATCCAGTCGCCAGCGGATCTAATGTGCCTGTATGACCAGCCTTTGCAGCCTGATACAGCCATTTTATTTTTTGTAATGCTTGATTAGACGAAAACCCCAGTGGTTTATCCAATAAAAGCACGCCACTCACGTCTCTTTTTACACGCTTTTGTTGAATCTTTTTTTCCTGCACTTTGTTAAGTCTTAAGCTTCGTTAGGTTTTGGGCTTGGAGTCTGAAGCTAATGCTGCATCTATCAATTGTGCCATTTTCATGCCATTATCAATTGAGTCGTCATATACAAAATGAAGTTGTGGTACGGTGCGCAAAAGCATGCGTTTAGCGACCTGTGTGCGCAAAAATCCTGCTGATTTTTCTAATCCCTGCTGCGTGCTAGCACTTGCTTTCGCTGCTGTATAAAAAATCTTGGCATGTGCCATGTCGCCAGAAACCTCTACTTCCGTGATGGTAACCATGCCAATTCTTGGGTCTTTAACTTCAAACTGAAGCAAATCCGCCAGTTCTCGGCGCATTTGTTCAGCAATACGTGTATTTCTTGAAAACTCTTTGGCCATTTAAAGGGTACGCGCCACTTCAACGACTTCATAAATTTCAAGAATATCGCCCACTTCAATATCATTATAATTTTTAAGTGATAAGCCACACTCAAAGTTGTTTTTCACTTCTTTTACGTCGTCTTTAAAGCGTTTTAGCGAATCTAGCTCGCCAGTGTGGATAATGACATTATTACGTAGTACGCGCACTTTAGAGTTACGTTTGACGATACCATCTTGTACATAACAACCCGCAATTGACCCAACTTTAGAAATACGGAATACTTCGCGAATCTCGACCGTACCAATCATGCTTTCCTTTTGCTCTGGTGCTAACATACCACCCAGAGCCGCTTTAATTTCATCGACAGCTTCGTAGATAATATTGTAGTAGCGCACATCTACACCCAAGTTATCGATGAGCTTGCGTGAGCCAGCATCTGCTCGCACGTTAAATCCAATCAAGACTGCGTTAGAGGCACTAGCCAAGTTGACATCTGATTCGCTAATGGCACCTACGCCCGTGTGGATAATGTTGACTTTTACCTCAGCCGTAGAAAGTTTCTGCAAGCTTGTTGCCAGCGCTTCGTATGAGCCTTGCACGTCTGATTTAATGATTAGGCCTAGCGTTTGTACCACGCCTTCTTCCATCTGATTAAACATGTTTTCCAGTTTAGCTGCTTGCTGTTTCGCTAGCTTCACATCACGGAATTTACCTGCACGAAAATTGGCAATCTCACGTGCTTTACGTTCATCGTTAAGCACAATCACTTCTTCGCCTGCGCTCGGTACATCAGCTAAACCCAGTATTTCCACTGGAATTGATGGCCCAGCTTCTTTTACATCATTACCTGACTCATCTAACATTGCACGCACGCGACCAAAGGTAGTGCCCGCTAAAATCATATCACCGCGACGCAAAATACCTGATTGCACTAGGATTGTGGAAACAGAACCACGT
>DHYP01000033.1:71169-72710 GCA_002414145.1 Methylophilaceae bacterium UBA5127
ACGTCCCTTATCCAAACGCCCTTCAATCACCAAACCTTTTGCGGGCGTGTTTTTGGGTGCTTTTAGCTCCAAGACTTCAGCCTGTAACAGCACGGCTTCTAAAAGTTCGTCAATGCCTTTGCCTGTTTTGGCAGAAACCTCACGGAACATGGTGTCACCACCAAACTCCTCTGGAACCACTTCATGATTCACCAACTCCATTTTTACGCGCTCAGGTTGTGCTTCTGGCTTATCCACTTTATTAATGGCTACCACAATTGGCACATTACCCGCCTTGGCATGATGAATCGCCTCTATCGTTTGTGGCATTACACCATCATCTGCGGAGACAACCAGAATCACAATATCTGTCGCTTTGGCACCACGTGCACGCATCGCTGTAAACGCTTCGTGGCCTGGGGTATCTAGGAAAGTGACCATACCACGCGGCGTTTCTACATGATAAGCACCAATATGCTGTGTAATCCCGCCTGCTTCGCCAGAAGCCACGCGGCTACGACGAATATAATCAAGCAATGAGGTTTTACCATGGTCGACGTGACCCATGACTGTCACTACGGGTGGGCGAGTTTCTAGAATTGGCGCAATAGTTTCTGCCTCCTCTAGGAATGATTCTGGATCGTTTGCAGCCGATGCTTGCGCCTTAGGCCCCATTTCTTCTACCACGATAAGTGCTGTTTCTTGATCCAACACTTGATTAATGGTCACCATCATGCCCATTTTCATCAATGCTTTAATCACTTCAGCCGCTTTCACTGCCATTTTGTGCGCCAGATCAGCCACAGAGATTGTTTCTGGCACCATCACCTCACGTACGATAGGGTCGGTGGGGGCATTAAAAGCGTGCTCTTCTTCTTTATGGGATTTGTGTTTGCCTTTTGGTGTACGCCAGCCTTGATTAATCGCCACATCACCACGCGTTTTCAAGCCACGCTTCTTGCTTTCTGCGTCGTTCCAATCTTTGTTATTACTCTTACCTTTTTTAGCTTCTTTACCTTCTGGCTTAACTCCCGCTTTAACAGCAGGTTTATGTAAGGTGCCTTCTGATAATTTAACTGTTTTCTGTTTAGCCGCTTCAATTTCTGCCAGTTTCTTCGCTTCCTCATCCGCTCTGCGCTGCAGAAGCTCTTGCTTTTTGCGCGCGTCTTCTGCTTGCAAAGCAAGTAGCGTTGCATGCCGTTTTGCTTCTTGCTCGCGTATCGCTATTTGCTCAGGTGTGAGTACTTGTTTTTTAATGGTGGTGCTCACAACTTCTGGCTTAGCTGGCTCTTCTGCGATTACAGGCTCTTCGATAACGACAGCCTCTGGCAGTTGTACTTCCACCACCTCTGGCTCAGCTACCTGTATAACCTCAGGCACAACCACCTCTTCTGGTACAGGCGTCGTTAAATGAACCTCTTCTTCAGTTGGTGGAACCAATTCTTCTTCAATATTCCGCTCAAGTACACGTTTTTTACGTACCTCTACTTGAATGGTGCGCGCGCGGCCTGTGCTGTCTGTTTTTTTAATTTCAGTATTCTGCTTACGTGTGAGCGTAATTT
>DHYP01000033.1:72792-74183 GCA_002414145.1 Methylophilaceae bacterium UBA5127
CCGTCCAGTTTATCTTCGATGGCTGATTTATTAACACCTGCACTTTTAAGTTGTTCTAGTAACAATGTGGTTGGCAGGCCTAACTCTGCGGCGAATTGTGCAACGGTTGATTGTGCCATTTACTGCTCCAGTCTTTTACTATTTCTATACTTAATATCTAATTAAATCACTGCAAATTATCGTGATAAATGCTTATTTAAACCAAGGCGCTCTCGCCGCCATAATGAGCTCTTTTGCACGCGTTTCTTCCATATTGGTAAGCTCTACCAATTCATCTACTGCCAGCTCAGCCAAGTCTTCCATGGTAGCAATGCCTTTTGTTGCTAACAAATGTGCAGTTTTATCGTCCATTCCTTCCATGGTCAATAAATCTTCGGCCGCCTCTTCCACTTTCTCTTCTTTGGCAATCGCCTCTGTTAAAAGCGCCGCACGCGCACGCGAACGCAGTTCGTTAATAGTGTCTTCGTCAAATGCATCGATTTCTGCCATCTCTGCTAATGGTACGTAAGCAATCTCTTCTAGCGTACTAAAACCTTCTTGTACCAGAATATCTGCCACTTCCTCATCCACATCCAATTTCTCAATAAACAATTTGCTGACGCTTGCATACTCGTCCTGATTTTTCTTGGCAGCCGCTTCTTCGGTCAGAATGTTTAACGTCCAGCCAGTCAATTCAGAAGCCAAGCGTACATTTTGTCCATTACGGCCAATGGCCACTGCCAGCTGCTCTTCATTCACCACCACATCCATGCTATGCGCGTCTTCATCCACTACAATAGAGGACACTTCTGCTGGTGCCAGTGAGTTAATTACAAATTGCGCAGGATCCATGCTCCACAGCACAATATCGACACGCTCACCAGCAAGCTCAGAAGTTACAGCCTGCACACGTGAACCACGCATACCCACACATGTACCTACAGGATCTAAACGCTGATCATTTGTTTTAACTGCAATTTTAGAGCGCAATCCTGGGTCACGTGCTGCTGAACGAATCTCTAACAGACCCTCTTCAATTTCTGGCACCTCCAACTCAAACAGACGCTTTAAAAACTCTGGCGCGACACGCGATAAAATCAATTGAGGACCACGTCCACCACGATCCACGCGAGACAAATATGCACGCACACGATCACCCACGCGTAAATTTTCTTTAGGAATCATAGACTCACGTGGCAACAGGCATTCAATGCGACCCACTTCAATAATCGCATTGCCTTTTTCCATACGCTTAATCACGCCTGTCACCAAACTCTCACCGCGTGACAAAAAGTCTTGTAAAATCTGCTCACGCTCTGCCTCACGTACTTTTTGCAGAATGACTTGTTTTGCAGCTTGCGCACCAATACGGCCAAATGAAATCGACTCCAAAGGCTCTTCATAATAGTCCC
>DHYP01000033.1:74192-74890 GCA_002414145.1 Methylophilaceae bacterium UBA5127
AAATTTGACGACCTTTTGCCCGCTCATCCTCTTCATCAAATTGATAGGCTGAATTTTCTAACAAATCATATTCTACGTACTGCCAGCGTCTAAAAGTCTCGTAATCGCCAGTATCACGATTAATTGAGACGCGGATGTCCGCATTCTCCTCGTGGTTTTTCTTAGTAGCAGAGGCTAAAGCAAGTTCAAGTGCAGTAAAAATCACCTCTTTGTTCACATTTTTTTCATGAGCTAAGGCGTCTACCAGTAACAAAATTTCACGACTCATTGCAATCTCCGACTCAAAATATACTTTAATACTTTTAGTAATTCACAACCATTAAAACACTGGACTTAAACGTGCTTTGTCAATATTGTTCATCGCCATACGATAAACAACACCATCGCACTCTAAAAGCACATCCCCAAGCTCTACGCCTTTTAATATCCCTAAAAATGACTTTCTAGGCAAACTAGTTTCAGTTGCCTTACCACCCTCATCTTTAATCCCTATACGTAGCTTGATTTGTGCACGTTCACCCACAAATCTTAAAAAGTCTTTTTCTTTCTTTAATACTCTGTCCATCCCTGCTGAGGATATTTCTAATCGATCATAATCCACATCATTTTCTACCGTCAGTACGTTGCCGAGTTGATTACTCACCAGTACGCAATCATCAATATTGACGCTATCTTTAATGTCTTTTGGATTCAACTTA
>DHYP01000026.1:0-633 GCA_002414145.1 Methylophilaceae bacterium UBA5127
TTCAAGCAACAAAATACATTAGGTTATGTGTCACGCGCACCACGCTGGGCAATCGCACACAAATTTCCAGCGGAAGAAGCCACAACGATAGTAGAAGATATTACGGTGCAAGTAGGACGCACAGGGGCTATTACACCAGTAGCACGCTTGAAACCTGTCTTTGTTGGCGGCGTGACTGTGACCAATGCGACTTTACATAATGAAGATGAGTTACGTCGTAAAGACATCATGATTGGGGACGCGGTTATTGTACGTAGGGCAGGGGATGTTATTCCAGAAGTGGTCGTGCCATTAATTGAAAAACGTCCCAGTGATGCGCGCCAATTTGTGATGCCGACTGTTTGTCCAGAATGTGGCTCTCATATCATCAGACCTCAAGATGAAGCGGTTGCGCGCTGTACGGGTGGAATATTTTGCCCAGCACAGCGTAAGCAAGCCATTACGCATTTTGCGTCACGTCGCGCCATGGACATTGAGGGTTTGGGAGAGAAATTAGTAGACCAATTGGTCGATGCTAATCTGGTGCATCGGCTAGATGACATTTATACCTTGCAATTAAGTACATTAGCTAATTTAGAGCGTATGGCTGAGAAATCGGCACAAAATGTACTCGCTGCAATCAGTAAAAGTAAA
>DHYP01000026.1:681-1485 GCA_002414145.1 Methylophilaceae bacterium UBA5127
CATATGCGTTGGGAATACGTAATGTAGGCGAGGCGACAGCAAAGGATTTAGCTCAACATTTTGGCAGTTTAAATAAAATTATTGTTGCCGATATTAATGACTTATTGGCAGTAAATGACGTGGGTCCTGTCGTCGCAGAGTCGATCAAGCAGTTTTTTGCTGAACAGCATAATCTCGATGTGATTTCTGCTATGCGTAGCCATGGTGTGATTTGGGAGAAGCATGATGGTAAAGAGCAAAAAGGCGGTGTTTTACAAAATAAAACATTCGTACTCACTGGCACGTTGCCAAACTTAGCGCGAGATCAGGCACAAGCATTAATTGAAGCTGCAGGAGGTAAAGTGAGTGGCAGTGTTTCTAAAAAAACAGATTATGTTGTTGCTGGCGAAGAAGCAGGAAGTAAGTTAGAAAAGGCGCAGGCATTAGGTATTACTATCATTGATGAAGCTGGATTGCATGCGTTACTCAATGCTGCGCCAAGTGTCGCACAAGCAGCAGATGCAACTATTCAAAGCAGTACTGTGTCTCACCCTCCAAGTAATCAGAAAGCGTTGTTCTAAAAAATGCAATCAAAACTAGAAAATACTTTAATAATTATATTTAATATATTGTTTTTTATCATTTTTAATTCTTACTCTAAAGACTTCTCACCTGAAGTCGCCGCTTGTAATCGGGCTTTGGATCAAGCGAATCCCAGTCAAGCTTTAGACATCGCGGAGCAAATGTTAAAGCAAGCCCAGCAATCTGAAGATGCATTGTTATGCAAAGGACGTGCGCTTGGGTGTGGGGGAGTGATTGATTTGG
>DHYP01000026.1:1490-3971 GCA_002414145.1 Methylophilaceae bacterium UBA5127
AGGCAGAAAAAGCGCTATTGTTGTCAGTGCAATATGCTAAGTCGGGCTTTGAAACTACGATTGCCAATTTAGTGTTGGGCAACTTTTACAAAAGCCATGATAATTTTGTTTCGGCACTGGCATGCTATCAAAAAAGCTTACAGGCCAGTGAGAGGGAGAGTAATCAAAAGTTTATGCGCATCAGCCATAATCAAATTGGTGCCGTGTTTACGCAGCAAAAAGACTATCAGGCGGCACTTCATAATTATGATGAAGGCGCCAAACTCGCTATGAACGATAATGAACGTGCAGATAGTTATGAGCGTCTTGCGACAGCTTACCAATCAATGCATATGTTGGATAAGGCAATTGAATATCAACTCAAAGGAACGCTGATGCAGAAAAAATCGGGTACTTTGGATCAATATGCTGAGGCCAGTTTAGTGTTAGGTCAGTTATTTGCAGAGAATAAAGATTATCCAAGTGCAGAAAAAACTTATGAGCGATTACTGCAATTCAGTAAGGATAATGGTGGTGAATATTATGCTGCTAAAACAGAGATTTACCTTGCACAAACCAAGCTGGCACAAGGTGACCAAGTGACAGCTAATACGCTACTGCAAGAAGCTAGCGTGATTGCCGATAAAATACAAGCTAATGATTTAAACTTGCTCATCAAAAATATTAAAAAATAAAAGTGGCATTTGTAAGGCTTAGTGCATAGTTGCGACTAAGTGGCATTGATACAAACATATAAGGTGATTTCGATGACACTTGATAACAATAAACGTAATCCTAGCAATATTACTTCCTCAGAAATTGCCCCTAAAGAACTATTTGAAAACAGACGGCTAATATTAAAAGCTACTAGCTTAATTGCTGCATCTGGCTTGATCCCTTTCCCTGTGCTCGGGAATGCCACAACAACCCCACTCCCCAGCGGTAGCAAAATCATAGGCATCAAAAAAACAGCCTATGGTGCAGAAGAAAAGCTCACTAAGTACGAAGAGGTTACTACTTATAATAATTATTACGAGTTTGGTACCAGCAAGTCTGATCCAGCCGAACATTCTAAGCAATTTAAACCACGTCCTTGGACTATTAGCATAGAGGGCGCTGTGAAAAAACCTAAAACCATCGATATTGAAACATTGATGAAATTAGCGCCACTAGAAGAGCGCATTTATCGCATGCGCTGTGTAGAAGCTTGGTCTATGGTTATTCCTTGGGTAGGGTTACCACTTGCTAGTCTAATTAGATGGGCGGAGCCAACAGGAAATGCAAAGTATATTGAGTTTATTTCTGCAAATGACCCTCTCACCATGCCTGGTGCGCGTGTGCCGATCTTGGATTGGCCGTATGTAGAAGGTTTGCGTATGGATGAAGCGAATCATCCACTTACGCTACTGGCCGTTGGCTTGTATGGAGAGGTGCTACCCAATCAAAATGGGGCGCCAGTGCGATTGGTTGTGCCATGGAAATATGGGTTTAAAGGCGCAAAAGCCATCACTAAAATTCGTTTCGTTGAGAAAATGCCACTCACCACTTGGGCAAAGTCTGGGCCTAATGAATATGGTTTCTTTGCAAATGTAAATCCAAATGTCGATCATCCGCGCTGGACGCAATCCTCTGAAAGACGTATTGGCTCAGGTCTTTTTGCTGGACGTATCAAAACCCAAATGTTTAATGGTTATGCAGAAGTAGGGCAGCTGTACGCAGGGATGGATCTAAAGCAATATTTTTAGGCAAATCTCATGAAGACGATGAAAACACAACCAGTCAAACTGCTTAAATGTATTATCTGGCTTGCAGCTTGCATACCCCTAGGACGCTTAGTATGGCTAGGGCTACATGATGATTTAAGCGCAAATCCCATCGAGTTTATTGAGCGCTCTACTGGCACTTGGGCGCTAGTATTTTTGTTGATTTGTCTGAGCATTACCCCCATTCGACTCATGACCAATCATGCTTGGTTGATACAAGTCAGGCGTTTGCTCGGTTTATGGATGTTTGCTTATGCAAGCCTTCATGTGATTACTTATGTTTGGCTAGATTTTTCGTTTGTTTTAAGCGATATGGTAAAAGATGTTGCAAAACACCCACGTATATTCGTTGGCTTTGTAGCGTATATGCTCACTATACCTTTGGCAGTTACTTCAAACAGTTATGCGATAAAAAGACTTAAATCTAATTGGAAAAAGTTACATCAATTAGTGTATGTCGTTGCCATATTGGCCGTAATACACTTTTTATGGTTAGTTAAAAAAGACATTACCGAGCCCCTTTATTATGCGGTCTTGTTAGTTATTTTATTCTCTATTCGCATTTATTTTAATTACAAAAAAAATCTTAAATTTGCGTAAGGCAGCCGCTTGTCTCCCGACTAATGTGTACATCATTAAATTATCGGAGCAGAAATGCATAAGTGTTCAATAGAAGTATTTAATAGTTACAACTGGGTTGTTGCGCAACTTAACGCAATTGGCGCTTGGTTACCACAGC
>DHYP01000026.1:3988-8291 GCA_002414145.1 Methylophilaceae bacterium UBA5127
CTAAGATTATTTATTGCCTGGGAATTTGGAGAAGCTGGCTTTGAGAAACTGCACGGTACCAATTGGTTTGCTGACATCACGTTTCCGTTTCCATTTAACTTGCTACCGCCTGATGTCAGTTGGAATCTATCCATGTTCTTTGAGATTGTGGGTGCATTTGCAGTTGCATTTGGATTGGCAACTAGATTTTTTTCACTATCATTGATTATTTTAACCATTGTTGCCATTGCATCCGTACATTGGCCTGAGCATTGGGATACATTATCTCAACTGGCAATGGGGTATCGTTTTGAAGACGTTGATGGCGATAGCTATGGAAATTATAAATTGCCACTTATTTATATTTTTGCCATGCTGCCATTATTATTTAACGGTGGAGGACGCTTAAGTATAGATTATCTACTCAAGAGGCTCTGCAATAAAATATAAGTGTATTTTCTGTATATTTGTGTCAGGTCACAATCTTGCGTTCCGCACCTAGTTTTTACAGTCGGTAAATGTCGTGTAAAGTTTGTGGCCCTTTCGATTAACTACAACATTATCCAGTGCGTATACCCTAATATAAATGGTAGCTAAATCTANNCGTTATCTCATCAGAGTATGTCATAACAAAATCGTATATAAAATTGCAATGTTTTATCAATTAAGGTCTATCCTAAATTTACAAAGAAATTTTTTAGGCGTATAGTCAACGCGTGAAGACGAAATTAATTAAATTTATTACGCTATTCGTTATGCTGATATGCCTCCCTTTACAAGGAATGGCATCAGTGGCTATGCCTAATTGTCAAATGCACGACCCTCATCAAATAAAGGTTAGTGTTGACATGAGTGCTATGGATGATATGTCTCACTGCGACCACCATGACAGTACAAAACCTGCTAAAAATGTAGCATGTGACAAATGTCTGCCATGTCATTTAAGCGTAGCTCAAGCAATTATTCCATTTGACATTTCTCTGGAGTTTAGTGGTGCATTACCAATGTACTCTACTGAAATCGCAGAAGTTCCAGATACTGTTCCAACCTCACTTTTTCATCCCCCCAGGCAGATCTTCGCCTAATTAAACCTTGGCATAAGCCGAAGGATACCATGTTTTAAACGGTGTTTGAGCTAAGTATGTATCTTGGCGATTGACCGTAAACTACATACTTCCTTTGTTTGTCATGTATCCACAGCGGTAGTTTATACGTGTTCTATGTGTGCAGTGGCTTGATGACTACACACATCTTTGACGACATGCTGAACCACCTCTGTAGCAATTGTAATACGGTAGTTAAATGCATTTGTCTTAACAGAAAATTATCTGGACTTATGACATAGGCATTTCTCTGCAGAATTACAGTGAATGGGCTACCACAATGATTGCCAAGCCAAGAGGCACACTAGCATTAATTTGTGATCTGGGCGGGAAGTCTCCGCCCTAGATCAATCAGTCATAAAGGATAAAGGAAATGAAAAAATTATTAATTTGTATGTTCGTAGCGATATTAAATATTGATGTTGCACCTATTTACGCCAACGACGCTCACCATCAGGTTGAACGCAGTCAAAAAAGCTATTCCGCAAAAGGTGAAGTAGTCTCCATAGATAATGCTGCAGGTAAGATTAAATTGCAGCATGAAGCGGTGTCAGAGCTTAAGTGGCCAGGTATGACCATGTTTTTTAACGTCGCTGATAAAGCTTTGCTGGACACCGTAAAAACTGGAGATCAGGTTGAGTTTGAGTTTGTGAAAGTCGATGGTAGTGGGCCATCGATTACTAAAATTAAACCGATTAAATAAGGCATCTGGGCTAGCTGCAATTCTGCGGGCTAGCCAGATGATGACAGGTAAGAGAATGCAAACGACCAACTCAACAACAATGCTCATCCTGACTTTGGCAATCTTGATGTTGCCTGGCTTTTCTTTGGCGGAAGAAATCTCTTCCAGCAACCCTATCGGTGCCAATGTGCAGGAATTATTACATTGGGCAGACGAGCATAACCCTGAACTTGCGGCCATGCGATATGAGACTGATGCAGCAAGTGAGCGAATCGCCCCCGCTGGAGCGCTGCCAGATCCTTTGCTGCGCGTCGAGTTGCAGGACTTTGCTGGTCGAGATGCGCCCGATGGTTTCAATCCTTTACCCGGTAAAGGAAATGGTACTAAGTACACTTTAATGCAGAGCTTTCCACTGTGGGGCAAGCGGGACTTGCGTAGGGAAGTTGCCACTGCCCAGCTGGAGCAGTTTAAAGGACACAGGTTGGTGAGCGTTGCTGAAACCCACGCCCGTATCAAAAATGCTTATGCACTGTATTTCCAGACTGTTGGCCTAAAGAAGCTTAATGAGAAAATCTTAACCTTACTAGGCGACCTTGAGTCGGTTACACGCGTCCGCTATGCCAGTGGTTTGGTACCGCAGCAAGATGCGATTCGTGCACAGGTNNCACCTTGCAATCTGAGATTATCAGTCTTGAAGCCGAACAGCAACAGGCCAAGGCACGCTTGAATGCGATATTGGGGCGGGCGCAAGATGCGCCTCTTTCTGAGCTCCCAGCGTTGCGTCATCTTCCCCCAGAAAAGCTAGATAGTGCGGGTTTGCAGCAAAAGGCTATACGTAACAGTCCGCAGCTTGCTACGCAGTCGGCAGAAATTTCAGTTGCAGATGCTAACAAGCGATTGATAGAAAAGAATCGGTACCCAGATCTAACGCTAGGCATTGCGCCTACGCAGCGTGGTAGCAATATCAGTAGCTGGGAAGCAATGGTGGAGGTCAACATTCCTATTCGGCTCGATACTCGACGGTCTCAAGAGAATGAGGCTACCGCCATGCTGATCGCCGCTAGAGAGCGTCGGAGTGGAGTGGAAAATCAAGTAATCGGGGAGTTGCAGGAAAATATCGTGGCTTTCGAGGCGGCAGAAAAGCAAGGACAGCTGATTACTTACACATTGCTGCCTCAAGCAGAGTTGACGTTCCGCTCGGCATTAGCAGGTTATGAAAACGGTAAAGTAGACTTTGCGACGTTGCTGGATGCTCAAAAGGCTATCAGGCTTGCGCGACAAGGTCAATTAAAGATGCGGGTTGAACAGGAAATTCGCCTTGCAGAGATTGAAAAAATGATAGGGGAGGATTTATGAAGCGTTTTGAAATATGGATTGCATTGACACTAGCGGGGATTACTGCGGCTGCAGGTGGCGGCTACTGGTGGGGGCTCAAGCAAGTAAGCAACCCGTCAGCACAAATGCCTGCAACTGTTACAGCGCCAGCTGAACGCAAGGTACTCTATTACCGTAATCCGATGGGTTTGCCGGACACCTCTCCAGTGCCTAAACAGGATTCTATGGGGATGGATTACATCCCAGTGTACGCGGATGAGGAGGTTTCTAATAGTCAGGTCAAGATTAGCCCCGATAAAGTACAAAAGCTTGGTGTAAAAACCGAGCCAGTATTATCACGAAAAATGGTCAATACGGTACGTGCAGTGGGGCAGTTTCAATTTAACGAACAGCGCCTCTCAACAGTGACGACCAAGTTTGATGGATATATTGAAAAACTTTACGTTAATGCAACTGGCCAGCCAGTAAAGCGTGGGCAGCCACTGATGGAGGTTTACAGCCCCGAGCTGGTGTCTACGCAGGAGGAGTATCTGATTGCCTGGAATGGCCAGCAGGCATTGAGTAATGGCACATCAGAGTCACTGTTTGGCGTCGGTCAGTTGGCTGATAGTGCGCTTAAACGTTTGCGTAATTGGGATATTTCAGAGGCTCAATTACAACGCTTGAAGAAAGAGGGGAAAGCAACACGTACGCTTACGATGTACTCACCTGCAAACGGTGTGTTACTGGAGAAAACTGCTGTGCAAGGCATGCGCTTTATGCCGGGTGAACTCCTGTTTAAGATTGCAGATATATCAACAATCTGGCTACTGGCTGATGTGTTTGAGCAGGACATCGCCCTAGTGCATGTTGGCCAGATGGTAAACATTGCTGTCAATGCATATCCGGACAGGGAGTTCACAGGAAAAATTGATTATATCTACCCGAGCGTGACTTCGGAAACACGAACGGCCAAAGTACGAGTAGTGTTAGCAAATGCCGATGGTATTCTAAAACCTGATATGTATGCCAGTATTCAACTGATGTCTGGTCATGGTGCGAGTGTATTAGCAATTCCGGATTCAGCCGTAATCGATAGTGGAATGCGTCAGGTTGTGCTGGTTCAACTTACTGAAGGCTTATATGAACCGCGAGAGGTTAAGCTTGGGTTACGCAGTGATGGCTATGTTGAGGTGGCCGAGGGGCTGAGTGAAGGCGAAAACGT
>DHYP01000026.1:8314-17443 GCA_002414145.1 Methylophilaceae bacterium UBA5127
AAATTTTCTGATAGATGCGGAAAGCAATCTGAAAGCCGCACTTGGCAGCTTTGGTGATCACAGTTCACATGGCAATAGTGCGCCAGCGACTGTGGAGGTGACTCCTGCGCCTGTATCTGGACATGAAGGACACTGACATGTTAGAAAAAATAATCAACTGGTCAGTACGTAATGTGTTCCTTGTTCTATTGGTCACTCTGTTTATTGTAGGCGCTGGTGTTTATTCGTTACTGAAAACGCCTCTGGATGCCATCCCAGATCTGTCAGATGTGCAAGTGATTGTCTATACCGAGTATCCAGGTCAAGCGCCACAGGTTGTAGAAGACCAAGTAACCTATCCGCTAACGACCTCGATGCTATCAGTACCGAAATCAAAGGTCGTGCGCGGCTTCTCATTCTTTGGCGCCAGTTTTGTGTACGTGATCTTTGAAGACGGTACCGATATTTACTGGGCGCGTTCTCGCGTGCTGGAATACCTGAATGGCGTGACTGATAGATTGCCGCGGGGCGTGGCTCCCGCGCTGGGGCCTGATGCAACTGGTGTAGGCTGGGTGTATCAGTATGTGGTATTGGCAAAAAATCGCTCGCTTGAAGAGTTAAGGGCGATTCAGGATTGGTATTTACGATATCAGTTGACCAAGGCGCATGGTGTGGCAGAGGTTGCCAGTGTAGGCGGTTTTGTAAAACAATATCAAGTCGTCCTAGATCCACGCAGGCTACAAGCATATGGGGTGTCTCCAGCCCGAATCACACAGGTGATTCGTGAAAGCAATCGTGATGTTGGCGGTCGTGTGGTAGAGATGGCAGAAACCGAATATATGGTGCGTGGCAAAGGCTATTTGGAAATCACGCGCACCGGCGCGGCCAGCGCGATGGGCCGGCTGGCTGCCATGATCGGCAACATCGAAGGCNNTAAAGGCTATTTGCGCGGCATCGGCGACCTAGAAACGCTGGTAGTTAAGGCAGATAAAGGCACACCAGTGCTACTACGAGACTTGGCTCGTGTTGAATTGGTACCAGATGAACGGCGAGGCATGACCGAACTGAATGGTGAAGGTGAAGTCGTCGCTGGTATTGCCATGTCACGCTATGGCCAAAATGCACTAGAAGTCATCCACAACATCAAGCAAAAACTTGTCGAACTTGCGCCTGGTTTACCTCAGGGAGTTACGGTAGAGACAGTCTATGACCGCTCCGATTTGATTCATCGTGCGATTGATAACCTTAAGTCCACATTGCGTGAAGAAAGCGTTGTGGTCGCATTGGTTTGTATATTGTTCCTAATGCATGTGCGCAGCGCCCTAGTGGCGATCGTGATGTTGCCAGTTGGTGTTCTCATTGCATTTTCATTGATGCACCTACTTGGGCTCAATTCCAATATTATGAGCCTAGGCGGCATTGCGATTGCGATTGGTGCCATGGTAGACGCTGCCATCGTGATGATAGAAAATGCCCACAAGCACATTGAACGGGCATCGCCTGATGCGCCGCGATTGCAGCTTATCATTGATGCCTGTAAAGAAGTCGGACCTGCGCTATTTTTTAGCCTGCTGATTATTACTGTTTCCTTCTTGCCTGTATTTACACTGGAGTCTCAGGAGGGCCGCATGTTCCAGCCACTGGCCTTTACCAAAACATTCTCAATGGCAGGGGCTGCGCTGCTTTCGGTCACGCTGGTACCAGTGCTGATGCTACTGTTTGTGCGAGGCAACATCATGCCGGAAGGTAAAAATCCGGTTAACCGTTTTCTGATCTGGATTTATCGACCAGTCATCGCATCGGTCATGCATTATAAGAAAACGACCATCTTGCTTGCTCTGCTTGTGCTTGTCGCATCTGGCTACCCGCTGACTAAACTTGGCAGTGAGTTCATGCCAACCTTGAACGAAGGAACCTTGCTTTACATGCCAGCCACATTGCCTGGGCTGTCTGTGACAAAAGCGGCAGAAGTCATGCAGACCCAGAACAAAATCATTAGGAGCTTCCCAGAAGTGGATTCGGTTTTTGGCAAAGCAGGACGAGCGAATACTGCGACAGATCCAGCACCTTTGGAAATGTTTGAGACAGTCATTAATCTCAAACCAGAGCATGAATGGCGCCCTGACATGACTATCGACAAAGTTATCGCCGAGTTGGATAAAGCTGTGCAATTGCCTGGCGTTAGCAATGCTTGGACGATGCCGATTAAAGCACGTATCGACATGCTGTCAACTGGTATCCGTACGCCGATCGGCATCAAAGTGTTCGGCCGTGATTTGGTTGAAATGGAAAAGCTCGCCAAATCTATCGAGTTCGCAGTTAAAAGCGTGCCAGGAACCACAAGTGCTTATGCCGAACGGATCACTGGAGGATATTACCTCAATATCGAGCCTGATCGCATGGCACTGGCTCGCTATGGTCTAGCTGTGGGCGATTTGCAAGATGTGATCAGTAATGCGCTTGGCGGAGAGGTGGTTACTACAACGGTGGAAGGGCGAGAGCGCTTCGGGGTGATCACGCGTTATCCACGCGAACTGCGCTCAGACCCAGATGCTATTGCGCGTCAGGTATTGGTGCCTGCCATGAATGGAGCACTAATTCCTCTGGGTCAATTGGCACACATTTCTTTAGAGAAAGGGCCGCCTAGCATTCGTACAGAGAATGCATTGCTATCGGCTTATATTTTTGTGGATATTCGAGATCGAGATATCGGCAGTTATGTGGCCGATGCGCAAAAGACAGTACGTGAGCAGGTGAAATTCCAGCCTGGATATTACGCAACTTGGAGCGGTCAGTTTGAATATATGGAGCGCGCCAAAGCCAAAATGAAGATCGTAATCCCGCTAACATTACTCATCATCTTCGTATTGCTGTACCTGAACTTCAAGCGCTTGACAGAAACGTTCATCGTCATGCTGTCTGTGCCGTTCTCGTTGATTGGAGGCATCTGGTTAATGTATTGGTTGGGTTACAACATGAGTGTTGCCGTTGCCGTCGGGTTTATCGCACTAGCTGGCGTAGCGGCGGAGACCGGCGTGATTATGCTGATCTATCTCGATCATGCTTACAAAGAACTCAAGACAAAACGCGGGTCTGAAGGCAAAATCTTCACTGTGGCTGATATTTATGAAGCCGTGATGGAAGGTGCGGTAGAGCGCGTCCGACCCAAAATGATGACAGTCGTCGCCATCATGGCTGGGTTGCTTCCTATCATGTGGGGAAGCGGTACCGGATCAGAAGTAATGCGGCGTATTGCTGCCCCTATGGTCGGCGGCATGGTTTCTTCTACGGTATTGACACTCATCGTGATCCCGGCGATTTACGCACTCATCAAACAAATATCACTCCAAAGAAAGGAGGCTCAAAATGCCTGAAATTATCCCTAACCTGCATCCATTGGCGGTGCATTTCCCCATTGCACTTGTCACGGTGTCAGCATTTTTCCACGTTGTGGCATCTGTAACGCGTGGAAAGCCTTTTTCCGGAAACGTTTTCATTCTTGCGCATACTTTATTATGGTTAAGCGCATTATCCGTATTGCCTACCGTATTTTTGGGCTGGCAGGCTTATAACAGCGTAACACATGACGATGTCAGTCACGCCGCCATGTTAATCCATCGCAACTGGGCGCTAGGAACATCGGTAGTTTTAATCCTCTTAGCGAGCTGGGATGTTTGGCTCAATAAAATAGATGCACCGCCCGTTTGGTGGTTTGTCGTTGCGGTGACTGGGGCATAGAGTATGGTTGCGATCACAGCATGGCATGGCGGAGAGCTGGTGTATCGACATGGTCTGGGGGTCATCTCGCTGCCAATATCGCAGCATGAGTTTGAGCATGATCATCATCATGAAGGTCATGAGGTTCAGTCTCTTGAAGATTCCCCGCCTGATGATCATGAGCATTCCCAGCATGACCATACGCACTGACTCAAGGAGAACAAAGATCATGATGCATGACCCAGTTTGCCAGATGACAATCAACCCCCGCTATGCGGCGGCAATGGCGGAGTACAAGGGACAGGCTTATTATTTTTGTTCAGAGGATTGCCGCCGGAAGTTTTTATCCCAGCCGAATGTTTTCATACATAAAGCACCAAGTATGCGATTAACAGTGGGGGTGATGGGTTCCGCGAGCGGAGAATTCTTGGCGGATATCAAGCTGCAGGCTTATGCCATGGGGCAGGAAATTGCAGATCGAGGATTTGTGTTGATCACTGGTGCATGCCCTGGGTTTCCTTACGAATGCGCGCGTGGTGCAAGAAGTAAAGAGGGCTTGTCTATCGGAGTATCGCCGGCGCTTAGCCTTGATGAGCACGTACATAAGTATGCTTCACCGGCAGATGTCTTTGATGTGATTATCTATACTGGCAGCGGGCTGATGGGGCGTGAAGTGATCAATATCCGCTCAAGTGACATGGTTGTCATCGTAGGAGGTAGTTCTGGCACCTTGGGCGAATTTGCGATTGCTTATGATGAAGGAAAAATAATCGGTGTGCTCGAAGGCAGCGGCGGCATCACGGCACAATTGCCCCAATTGGTGACCAGTTTCGGCAAGGACACAGGTGCTTTGGTGATTTATGAGTCTGATTCCCACAGGCTCATTGGTAAGCTATCTGAGGCCTATACGACGCATCACTTTAGGCATCCCTCCTGTTTTTGCGATGGAGAGCATGCCATTGCTGGCTAATCATTCAGATTGAGGACGAAGAGAACCATTAAATGTCAAATCGATGAAAGGAGTGCAGGCATGGATAATTTAAATCTCTGGCGGGTTGGTAGCGCAACCGCATTAACCGCGGCGATGATTAATTTGATATGTGCAGTCGCCGTTTATATGTTTCCGGCAGCAACGCTCGGTTTCATTAGCAGCTGGGCACACGGTCTCAACCTGAATATAGTCATTAGCAAGACTACATTGATCTTTGGTAGTGTTGCCAATGGAATATTCAACGTTACCCTGACAGGGTTCCTGATCGGTGTGTTGTTCGCGTTATTTTATAATCTGGCAGGACTCTGCCCTAGATGCCGTTAACCATTATTCAAGGGGACTATCATGGTTATTGATCCAGTATGTGGAATGCAAGTAGAAGAAAAGTCGGCAGCAGGCAGTGCAGTCCATTCGGGGACGACCTATTATTTCTGCTCACCCAGATGCCAGCATGCGTTCGAAGCTAATCCAGCCAAGTATGCTGTGATTGACAAGGCAGCTCAAAATCGTCATCACGACCAGCATCATGGTCATCACCATGAGATGCGCGAGGCAACAGCATCCATAACGGCTGGGGATAAAGCAAAGGATCCGATCTGCGGAATGATGGTTGAAAAATCCACGGCACTGAAAACCGAGCGCGGCGGCAGAACCGCCTATTTCTGCAGCGCAGGCTGCCAGCGCACTTTCGAGTCGCCGGAGCAAGAGCTCAAATCCATGCGAACCCGCGTCATGATCGCAATGTCAGGCGTACTGGTGTTGGCCATCATGCGAGCTGCGGTCTTTCTTGGACTTGCTGGTGGTGCGATGACGCTAAGTTGGGTACCGGTTGACGCGCTACCGTGGTTCACTTGGGGCGTATGGATGATGATACTGGTCACACCCGTACAGTTTATTGGTGGCTGGGGTTTCTACAAGGGCGCATGGAACGCAATTCGCGCCCGCAATATCAATATGGATTTCCTGATTGCGCTCGGCACCTCGGTCGCGTACTTCTACAGCGTCGCAGTCGTATTCTTCCCTAATGTGTTGCCAGTGGCGGTAGATCAGCGGCAATCCTCCTTTGAAGTGTCGGCAGTCATCATCGCTTTCGTACTGCTCGGCAAGTACATGGAGGAAATTATCAAAAAACGTTCTTCGGCGGCAGTGCGTAAACTTCTTGACCTCAAACCTGCCACTGCGCATGTCATCCGTGACGAGCAAGAGATGGAAGTGCCTGCGGAGAGTGTGATGCTGGATGAAATCATCGTGGTACGCCCAGGTGAGAAAATTCCTGCCGATGGAGTCTTAATTGAAGGCAGCTCCTCGGTGGATGAGGCCATGCTCACGGGCGAATCCATGCCAGTGGAAAAATCTATTGGCAGTGCAGTCATCGGCGGAACAATCAATCGTACCGGCCTGTTCCGCTTTAAGACAACAAGGGTCGGTGCGGAAACCGCACTCGCACAAATCATCAAACTGGTAGAGGAGGCGCAAGCCTCCAGCGCACCTATCCAGCGCCTAGCTGACCAAGTGGCCAGTTACTTTGTACCAATCGTAGTGCTGGTTGCATTTTCCGCCTTTATCGGCTGGTGGCTCACGGGGAATTTTCCACAGAGCCTGATGGCCTTTATTGCGGTGCTGATTATTGCCTGCCCGTGCGCGCTTGGTATCGCCACCCCGGCAGCACTGATGGTAGGCGTGGGCAAAGGTGCCGAGGCCAGCATCCTGATCCGTGGCGCAGAAGTGCTGGAACGAGCGGAAAAGCTTACTACTGTAGTGTTTGATAAGACAGGAACGCTCACACGTGGCGAACCTAACGTCACCGACATCATTGCGATTGGCCGTCTGCCAGAGGCAGACATTCTTCGCACTGCCGCCGCGGTGGAGGTCGGTTCGGAGCACCCGCTCGGAGAGGCGATCGTGCGGGCGGCGCAACAACGCGAACTCGTGCTACCCAAGGTGGAAAGTTTTGAAGCTATTCCAGGTCATGGCACCCGCGGTACAGTAGATGACAAGGGTGCGCTACTTGGCAATCGCAGACTGTTCTCGCGCGAAGGCATCGAAATCGGGTCAGCAGAAGAAATCATGGCAAAGTTGGAGGCCCAAGGAAAGACAGCGATGCTGGTAGGTCTTAATGGAAATCTCGCTGGCGTTGTTGCCGTAGCCGATACGCTCAAACCAGAGGCCAAAGACGCGATTGCCGAACTTGTGAAAGAAAACGTTGAAGTCATCATGCTCACTGGTGATAATCGTCGCACCGCCGAGGCCATCGCCAACACGCTGGGTATCAAGCGCGTAATCGCTGAAGTGCTGCCCTCAGACAAAGCTGAAGTCATTCAGGATTTACAGAAACAAGGCAAATCAGTCGCCATGGTGGGCGATGGCGTCAATGATGCGCCAGCGCTGGCAGTTGCCGATATTGGCATCGCCCTCGGCTCTGGGTCTGATGTGGCTAAAGAAACAGGTGGCATAGTCCTCATCAAAAACGATGTGCGTGATGTGGTGGCGAGTATACGATTATCTAAAGCAACTATGCGCAAGATTAAACAGAATCTGTTCTGGGCTTTTATTTATAACAGTATTGGTGTGCCAATTGCGGCATTCGGCTTGCTTAATCCCATTATAGCGGCAGCGGCAATGGCGTTGAGCTCACTGTCCGTGATCGTCAATTCGGCACTGTTGAAGCGCATAAAGCTGTAACCGTAACTTATACAAAAAGGAGAAACATCATGACTGATCAACACGAAATCAAGCACTTTTTCCGTGGACGGTAGGTATTTTACGGATTCCTCGTATTTGTCGGATTTTTACTATTTACCGAGCACCGCTCCCATCTTCTTGGTGTATTGCCTTACCTGATTTTACTTGCTTGCCCTTTCTGGCTGGCTTACAAGTCACGTTTCAGGAATCAACCCATATTCACATGATGCAAGCCACTTACTGGAAGATCTGTTTGGCTGGGGCGGGAATCCGCATTTTGGTCCATTTCACTTGCTAAGCAGCGCTCTCATAATTGCCGGTTTTTTCCTCCTATCTAGCGCCTGGCGTATTTTATATAGTGCTCAGCGCAAGCTGCACGGAATTGAGGAGAAAGAAGCTTATAGCGAATTTGCTGAGGAGTATTCGAAATATGCTGCAATGACGCCAGCCTTCTTTCCTAAGCTATGGTGATATTCAATATCTAATAGCCAACTCAGAAAGCGTTTATTTAATCATTCAATATCTGCTTGGCAGAGATTATAACTTAGTAAGACCGCATAGTTTCAGTGATTGTATGACTTTGAACGGATATTTTCACAATTATCTGCCTGTGTTATTGGGAACAGCTATAGACTGACGAACTATAAACATTTTTTTGTAATCCACGCTCATTCCCTTTAAATATTAATTTAACATAATATACATTATGCGAAATAATATAGCGCATAAGTAATCGCATGCTGCTACATCTACTCATCTAAAAAAATAGATGAAAGAACATAATTATTAGGTATAAAGTGTGACTCAAGTCATGCACCTGTTGAGTTAATATGCACTAAAACTGTTCGCACATATCTAATAACGCAAAAGCTAAATCGATATAACCATAACTATATAAAGGATTTAACCTTGATGTTATTAGGCTTTGCAGTTTAAGTAGTCAGTTAGTAAAATTTGATCGATGGCATAAACATTGCTTTTTATGGGTATGAACATGTTTTTTAGGACACAAAATGCCCGCAATAACAGATGCAAATGATGTTGCTCTAGTTACCATATATGAAATTGGTAAAATTTTAAGCTCCTCATTTGAACTGCACAAAACTTTACAACAAGTCCTGAATGTAGCTGCGTCCTATCTTAATATGCAACGTGGCATGGTTTGCCAACGTTTGGATAATGATAGTTTAGCTGTGATTGCATCTGTTGGATTTAGCTCCGAAGAAGCAAATCGTGGTCGTTTTATGATTGGTGAAGGGATTACAGGACGAATTTTCCAGACAGGTGTACCCGCTGTAGTCCCAGATATTGCGGCAGAACCATTGTTCTTGAATCGTACAGGTGCAGATAGAACATTGAAAGTTAAACGAGTATCCTTTCNNTCTAGGTGTGCCTATAAAAGTTGGTCGTGAATGTATCGGCGTATTATCTTTTGAACGTGTCGCTGGTGAGTCGTGGCGTGGCTTTGATAATGATTTGCAGCTATTAACGATGATTGCCAATTTGATTGGTCAAACCATGCGTTTACATCAGCAAGTTGTTGATGATAGAGAACAGTTAATACAAGAGAAATCCCGTTTACAAAAAGAGTTAGCAGGCAAATACAGTCTGGATAAAGTCATTGGTGTGTCAAAACGCATGCAAGAAGTGTTTGCAGATGTGCATATGGCGGCACCAGGAAAAAGTACCATTTTAATTCGTGGTGAATCTGGTACGGGTAAAGAAGTGATTGCGCGTTCTATTCATTTTTTATCTTCACG
>DHYP01000026.1:17608-17962 GCA_002414145.1 Methylophilaceae bacterium UBA5127
CTATTCTTAGACGAGATTGGTGACATCTCCCCTACTTTTCAGGTTAAATTATTGCGCGTATTGCAAGAACGTGAGTTTGAGCGTGTAGGCGGTAATAAAACGATTAAAGTAGATGTGCGGCTCATTTGTGCCACAAACCGCAACTTGGAAGAGGCTGTACGTCAAAATGAGTTTAGATCAGACCTCTACTTCCGTATTAACGTCATTTCATTATTTTTACCACCCTTACGTGAACGTAAAGACGATATTCCTTTATTGGTTGAGAACGTGTTGGGGCGATATAATCGGGAAAATCACGCTAAGATCTGTATTTCTCCAGAAGCGATGGTTGTACTCACCAATTGCCACTGGCCA
>DHYP01000026.1:17976-19203 GCA_002414145.1 Methylophilaceae bacterium UBA5127
AAAATGTCAGGGAGTTGGAAAACTGCGTAGAGCGATTTGCAACAATGGCGCGCAATAACTTGATTCGTGAGGTGGATATCCCATGCCAAACCAATCATTGCTTGTCTTCTACGTTATGGCAGTACCAACCTAAAGGTGAAGTGATTCCTATTGCACCTGCTGCGCCGATTATTTCAGACCCTATTGTCCCTGCGCAGCCACTGGATGCAGGATCAGATATCCAAGAGACGCACGCTATGACAGAGCGAGAGCAGTTGATTAGTGCGATGGAAAGAAGTGGTTGGGTACAAGCAAAAGCGGCTCGCCTTCTTAATCTGACACCACGCCAAATGGGCTATGCTTTAAAAAAATATAACATTGAGGTTAAACGGTTTTAAAGCACTTACTGCTGTATGTAAAGACAGATATTTTCTGTTAACTTCGCGACAAATCAACTCTGTTTGTCGTAATTGCGACAAGCACAAACATCTACAAACACTTCTATATCTTATTGATTTTATTAAATAAAAAAAATAAGTAAAAATGGCATGTGTTTTGCAATATTCCTAGTAAATCTTTCATGGAGAGTCTTACGATGGAAACTTCCTTGCAAAATATGTCACCCAACTTAAACCGCCTCAAACCACTGACAGGCATTAAAGTTGAAATAGAAGGTCAACCAGCATCCTCTGGTTGTGGAACAACTGGCGGAGAAGGCAAGGCAAGTTGCGGCACTTCTGATGGACCAGAAGATATGTCCCCTGAGGTCTGGGAAAAAGTTAAAAACCACCCTTGTTATTCTGAAGAAGCGCATCACCATTATGCGCGTATGCACGTGGCTGTGGCGCCCGCTTGTAATATTCAATGTAATTACTGTAACCGTAAATACGATTGTTCCAACGAGTCTCGCCCAGGCGTGGTGTCACAAAAGCTGACACCCGAACAAGCTGTCAAGAAAGTGGTTGCGGTAGCGAGTGAAATCCCACAAATGACCGTGTTAGGTATTGCTGGACCAGGTGATGCGCTGGCAAATCCTAAAAAGACATTTGATACTTTCCGCATGCTACAAGAGCAAGCACCAGACATTAAATTGTGTCTTTCAACTAACGGTTTAGCTTTGCCTGATTATGTGGATGAGATTGCTAAGTACAACGTTGACCATGTAACCATCACTATCAACATGATCGATGCGGAAGTGGGCGAAAAAATCTACCCATGGATTTTTTATAACCACAAACGTATTTATGG
>DHYP01000026.1:19216-19832 GCA_002414145.1 Methylophilaceae bacterium UBA5127
GATGGTCGCGAAGCCGCACAAATTCTTACAGACCGCCAAATGTTAGGCTTAGAAATGCTTACAGCGCGCGGCATCTTAACCAAAATTAACTCAGTGTTGATTCCTGGTATTAACGATGAGCATCTCTATGAGGTAAACCGTGCGGTGAAATCTCGCGGCGCTTTCTTGCACAACATCATGCCATTAATTTCAGAAGCTGAACACGGTACGGTCTTCGGTTTAACTGGTCAGCGTGGTCCGACTGCACAGGAGTTGAAGGATGTGCAAGATGCTTGTATGGGCGGTGCGAATTTAATGCGTCATTGCCGTCAATGTCGTGCGGATGCAGTTGGCTTGTTGGGCGAAGATCGTTCGGATGAGTTCACCTTAGACAAAATCGAGAAAATGGAAGTGGTTTATGACCTTGAAAAACGTCGCAATTATCAAGAAAAAGTGGAGGCAGAACGTCAGTCACAACATCAAGCGAAGGTCGAAGCACTAGCAGCTTCATCAGCGATTGAAGATATAGACCCGGATATGAAGGTGCTTGTAGCTGTAGCGACCACTGGTGGTGGCAAAGTCAACGAACACTTTGGTCACGCTACTGAGTTCCAGATATTTGAGCTGACCGCAGCAT
>DHYP01000026.1:19857-29197 GCA_002414145.1 Methylophilaceae bacterium UBA5127
ATCTGCGACTTTCGTGGGTCACCGTCGTGTGGACTTGTATTGCCAAGGCGGGTTTGGTGAGGATGAGCAATTGCCTTCTATCGTCACTGCCATTAACGATTGTCACGCCGTGCTTGTTGCCAAGATTGGTGCTTGTCCCAAAGATGAACTCAAAGCTGCTGGCATTGAGCCAGTAGATCAGTATGCGCATGAGTTTATCGAAAAAGCAGCTTTGACTTGGTTTGCAGATTACCGTGAGCGTGTTGCTAAAGGTGAAATTACACATCAATCACGTGGTGATGCAGCGATTCGTCAAGGGGCATTTACTTCTGCGGCAGCATAGTAATAGGTCTTTGTATGTGTAAAGCACATGCAAAGACAAAAAATTTATTGAAACTTCAAGGAGAAAATCATGGCATATAAAATCGTAGGATCTCAGTGTACAGGCTGTTCAGCATGTGAACCAGAGTGCCCAAATCAAGCTATTTATGAAAAAAATGGCGTATTTTTTATCAAGCCAGAAAAATGCACAGAGTGCATTGGCCATTTTGATGAAGCCCAATGTGTAGCAGCTTGCCCTGTAGACAACACCTGTATCATCGATACAGCTTACCCACGTTACCAAGCAGCATAAGGAAAAACAATGGAAATTACATTAACACCAAAGGCTGAAAAATTTATTGGCCGTATGATACGTTTCAACGGAGGTACGCCAGCACATGGTTTTAGACTTGTGGTGAGCCCTGGTGGTTGTTCAGGCTTAAGCTCTGAGTTCACTGTCGAAGCAGCTCCTTTCGAAGGTGACCAAATTATAGAAGCCAATGGATTAAGATTATTTTTACCTGCGGAATCACGTATTCTGCTTGATGGTGCGACTGTAGACTTTAAAGATACCCCATTGGAATCTGGCTTAGCCTTTGTGACTAAAAATGCAGGCAGCTGTGGTTGCAGCAGTAGCGGCGGCGAACATGGTCACGATCATGCGCATTCTGGCCCTGCAACGATCAGTCTTGACAGTATTCAGCGGAAACATTAATGCCATGGAAGGCGAGGCGCTAGAAAACGTTTGGTATGCTACTCGATATCAAAGTCTTCCTCGCGTTGCGGAAGAGCAATTACGTCTCGCTGGCCAGTCTTATTTGAATGATGTTAAGGCAGAAATGCACCTCGCACTGGCTAAGGCAGTTGCGCCAAATAATTTAGTCGTGCATGTGGGTGAGTACCGTTACTACTTTTATAAAAATCGCTTGAATGAAGCATTAAAAGTAGCCGAGTCTTGCTTAACCTTAGTTTCAGCTGAACTGGGCATTCCCCCAAAATGGGATCAGGTCATGCCTGAGCATGCTAGTTTTGAGAGCGATGATCCAGCGTTGCGATTTTATTTATTCGTACTCAAAGCTTACGCCTATCTCTTGTTGCGCTTAAGCCGAATCGCAGAAGGCACATTGGTGGCTGATAAGCTGCTAGAGCTTGATAGTGAAAATAAAATTGGCGGTAAGTTATTGCTTGATGTCGTCTCTCGTATGGATAAGGATGACTACGATGATTGAAAATGACATCCCTGCCCTTGACTGGCAAGGCAATGCGATAGGTTGTGCCATCTGCGCTCATCAAGATCGATTGTCATTAGGAGCGTGCAAGCCACTAAGCGCTTGTGTGAACGATAGATATGCCAAACGTATCGATCGTTTTTTTGGTACAAATCCTGGTTTAGCTGTTGACTATATTAGTCACCCCTATTTTGAAGTACGCGCTGTCGCAGCTAAGTATTTAGATCTATTTAGATTAAACCGTTTGATTCACGACCCCGACGAGACAGTGCGCGCAAGCGTCGCATTAAGATTGCCGCCAAAAGTGCTGATCAAGTTAATTCATGACCCCGATCGCGAAGTGCGTGTAAGAGTCGCATTGCGTATGAATCAAGAGGATTTATCGACCATGTTACATGACCCTGATTATTACGTCAGAGTTGTGGTGGCTAGGCGTCTGCCTGCACATTTGTTATTTAACCTAACGCGTGACCCAGACTCATCTGTCAGGCGTGAGGTTGCATTAAGAATCGATGATCAATGGCTCGCAATGATGGCTAACGATAGTGATGATGAAGTACGTCTTACCGCTATCAAGCGTTTACCTGCGGGCTTACTCACACCTTTTCGGTTTGATCATGATTGGCGTGTGCGTCTAGAAGTCGCAGAGCGTATCCCTATAGAGCATCTCTCCGCTTTACTCAAAGACGAGGATGAAATTGTTGCAACAACAGCACGTGAACGTTTAGAAACCAGCGGTACAGACAGTAAAGGACATCATCATGGCAACTAATATCAATCGCGACAACGGCGTGGTAGAGCTAGTTAATCCACCCAAGTTTGAATATGGTCAAAAGGTGCGTGCAAAAAAATACGTGCGCAATGACGGTACTTTTCCTGGACGTGAAGTCGGTGACATTATCGTAAGCAAGGGTGATGTTGGTTATGTCACCAGCATAGGTACTTTTTTACAGCAGTTTTATATCTACGGTATCGATTTTTATGAGCTTGGTTATCGCGTCGGAATGCGTGGTAAGGAGCTGGATTTGATCGATGAGGAAGTTTCAATAGACGAAGCTATTAAAGTCATCAAGGAGCAGGCACATGGTTGAACTAAATGCACTACAAAAAGAACTGAAAGGACTCGCCCCTAAAGAGCCTATTTATCAATGGGGACAGCCTGTTATCACGACGATTGATATTGTCAACGATGGTAGTTACCCAGACACCCCTATAGATTCATTGTTAGCGGCTAAAGATAGCAAAGGTGAAATTGTCAATATTGGTGTACTTGAGGAATCGGGCGAGCCTATTTACTTAGTGGAGTTTGCAGATGGCAAAGTCATTGGTGTATTGGAACAGGAAATTGTTTCAGCGTAGGTAGCGCATCATGATTGCAGAATATCCAGTCTACACTACCGAATGCCCTCACCCCAACGAAGTGGATCGTAAGCGCATTGAAAAAAATCTGGCTGCAAGGGAGCGTTATAAATATGTCGCCCCTACAGTGTTGGCAGCAGAGGATGGCTACTTGATTCGTAGCCCTTGCTGCTCGCGTACGGTGGATCCTACTGGAGGCATCATTGATGTTGCGCGCATAGAGTATCAGGAAGGTGGTTTTTGGCGGCTATATCGTATGGACGATGAAAAGCAACGTTGGATGGCGCATTCAGAGTACTTAAGTCTTAATGCGCTACTCGCCAGATTAACCGCAGATACTAAACGAGAGTTTTGGCGATGAGTATTATCTATTTGGATAACAATGCAACCACGCGTGTACACCCTCAGGTAGTAGAGGCGATACAGCCATGGATTTATGAGCGTTTTGGCAACCCCTCTTCAAGCCACTCTCTCGGGCAACAAGCCAAAGAAGCTTTAATACAAGCCCGCGCAGAGGTGGCAAAGTTTCTTACAGCGAGCCCTGCCGAAATTATATTCACCAGCGGTGCTACCGAATCTAACCACATGGCAATATATAGCGCTTTAGCCATGTACCCTGAACGTAATACCATCGTGACTAGTCAGGTTGAGCACCCTTCTACTCTGCAATTGCTTGAGTATCTTAGTGAGCAAGGTGTAAACGTGGTTTATATCCCCGTTAACACCAAGGGCGAGCTTGATATGCAAGCGCTCAAGACTGCTATTGATGCTAACACAGCGTTGGTAAGCCTAATGCATGCTAACAATGAAACAGGTGTGCTTTTTCCTATTGCTGAAGTGGCTGCACTAACACATCGCTTCGGTGCACTCTTTCATACAGATGCGGCACAAACGGCTGGTAAATTAGCGCTGAATGTTAAAGCACTCGATTGTGACATGCTGTCATTTTCAGGGCATAAGTTACATGCGCCTAAAGGTGTTGGCGTGCTTTTTATGCGCAAAAATATGACTGCAAAACCTATGTTCTATGGTCATCAAGAACGTAAACGTAGGGGTGGCACAGAAAATTTAACTGGCATTATTGGGATAGGTGTTGCTTGTCGCGTTGCTCAAACGCAGCTCAATGAGGTTGCACACAATATTTCTGCGCTTAGAGATCGTCTACAAGCAGGTATTTTAAAACAACTGCCCTATGCCAAGGTGAATGGTGAAGGTCACAAAGTTCCCAATACGACCAATCTCTCTTTTTTAGGTATTTCAGGTGAAGAGCTGCTTTATAAATTAGATAAAGTCGGCATCATTGCATCGCAAGGCAGTGCTTGTGTCGCGGGCGGCACAGATCCATCACATGTGTTACTCGCAATGGGTTTGAGCCGTGATGAAGCATTATCATCGGTGCGCTTTTCATTGTCTGAAGAAACCACTGAAGCAGAAATTGAAACCGCTATAGAGTGCATTGTGGCTGTTGTCAAAGAAATAACGCATTCGGCAGCGCTTGTCGCGTAACGCAATAAACAACCATAAAGGATTAATAATGAAAGTGATGATTAGACGCGATTCAAACGGAGTGCTCTCTGCTTATGTGCCCAAAAAAGATCTGGAAGAACCAGTGGTTGAACATGATAACCCTGAATTATGGGGCGGTAATGTCAAGCTTGCGAATGGCTGGATACTGGCTTTACCAGAAATGCCAGAAGGCACCCGCTTACCTATCACGGTAGAAGCTAAAAAGATTGGCGAATAGGAGGTTGATATGTGTATTTCTAACGAAATGATGACTGAAATTCAAAGTACGTTAACGCAATTTGGAAAAACTACGAATAATCCCGTGCCCATTTTAAAAGATTGTTTTCCAGATTTAACTTTCTTACGCACGTCAGATTCAGACATGGGCGAGTCCCCCTTTCTTTCGCTACAAGATTACAACTTGTATCTGTTGGATGGCCGTGAGCATTGCGTACAAATTACGCACAATCTTGAGCATGCAACTGGTGTGGTCATCACACAGAAAAACACTTGATATGACTGATACCTGGATTCCCTTAAGTGCGCCTGATTATTCGGAGGCAGAAATCGCTACAGTTCAGTCTGTTTTAGGCAGATCAGAACAAATAGAAGGCCCTCTCTCCAATGCTTTTGAAAAGGCATTTGCTAGCTACTTAGGACGGCGCCACGCGATTGCAGTGTCTAGCGGTACTATTGGCATGCTGTTAACACTTAAGGCGGCTGGCATCGGCGAAGGTGATGAAGTTATTACGTCTGGCTATAGTTGGCATCAAACCTCACATGCCATCGCATGGTGCGGTGCTAAACCTGTGATTGCAGACATTGACTATTGGTCGCAAATACTGACGGCAGAAAAAGCTGAAGCAAAAGTAACAGAAAACACGCGTGCAATTATAGCGACCAATGTGAATGGTCACCCTGCAGATTGGGAGAAACTATGTGCTTTAGCCAATAAAGCTGGCGTACTGTTGATTGAAGACTCAACTGAGGCGATTGGGTCACGCTACCAAGGTAAGCTAGTAGGTAGCTTTGGCGATGTAGCGATATTTGATTTTTCACAGCCGTCGATATTGTGCTGCGGTAAAGCTGCCATGATCGTCACTGACGATGACACGCTCGCACTTAAAATCCGCCATTTCAAAGCGCGCCGTCGGGATGAGCGCAACTCACTCACTGCGACATTACGTACACCGTTAGATGCTGGCATTTCAGAAATGGCAGCGGCATTAGGTTTAATACAGTTACAGCGCTTACCGGAGCTGCTGGCTAATCGTAAGCAAGTAGAGGCTTGGTACGAAGCCCAAATATCCAGTTTTGAAGGCATTAAGCCCCCTTATATTGCCCCAGGCGTAGATGAAGTACATTGGTTTCTATACACCGTGCACTTAGGTACACGTTTTAGCGCGAGTAGCCGTGATGCTTTAGTAGATGACCTAGAGACTGAGTTGGTAGAGTCTTCGGCCTATTGCCATGCATTGCATATGCAGCGCGCCTATATCGAACAATACGGTTATCGAAAAGGGGATTTTTTTGTGACGGAAAAAGTAGCTGACCGCTCTATCGCCCTACCCTTTCATGCCTCGATTACCGAAAACGAAGTTGAATTTATTGTAAAAACAGCAAAAGATGCTTCTATCAATGTGGGTGCAGGTGCTGCTATTTATTAGTTAAGTATTTAATTAAGGATGATTTGATATGACCAATACAGCATTACAAGAAATTTCTTCAGCTAGAGATGCTGGCACATTAATCCCCTACACGGGTCCATTTGTACTGAGCCTAGACCCTGCCACCTGCCATGTGCCTAGCACGCCAGGAGATTTAGTCAAATTACTGACATCCAAGGTTAGTGTGCCACATAAAATTCGCAACAATCTCACTGCTGCGGCACAGTTTATAGAAAACTTTAAGCACAGAAAAAGCATTGTGAGCTTAATGAACGAAGCTTATGAACCTAGCGTTACGCCTAATGTATTACACCAGTATTTAGCTGCTTTACCTAAAAAACCATTATTAATCGTAGATACTTGGTATGACGACGCCATGTCTAAGGCGCTTGCTGGGATGAGCAATTGGGGACAAGTCCAAGGCGTTTCACAGTCTGAACATTTTGGTGAGTGGGTAAAGTATTTTGATGCTGAAGGCAATATGGTGGAACCATCTGTCGCGGATAGCTGGGACATTATTCTTTACAAACCGTTAGGCTCTGTCTCACCCGCTAAAAACTTCATTGTGTCTGACTCTGATTTTGTTGAAGTGCTCACAGAAATAGACATTCAAACCCCTATTCCAGAGCGTGTTAAAACACTACGGACAGGCGCTCACTTTTTGTTCATGGGTTGCCGTTTCAATCATCAATTGACACGTACATACGCCAGACAAGTCATGAAGCGTTCATCTGATAAGCACTGGGCAATTATAGAAGGCCCTCTGACGCGCATGGAACAAAGATTCATGGAAGAGCAAAACATTACTAGAATTGATATGCCACTCGCACAGTTTGTTGGTTGGTTACAAACAGGCAAAGTCAGTGAAGTGCTGGTCGCCGCATAATTACGCCTGCATCAAAGGAAAGCATATGCCCCTATACGATTTTTACTGCAAATCTTGTAATAAAACTTTTGAGTTATTGGCAAAAGTATCCAGCACGCCCGCCTGTCCAGAATGTGGTGGTGAGATTGAAAAACAGGTGTCTCGCATTGCGCCTGCGGGAAAAACAGCAGGCATCGTTGCTCGTGCACGCGCTCAAGCATCCAAAGAAGGACATTTTAGCAACTACTCTAAGGCTGAGAAAAAGGGGTTATGAAGAGTAAGGAATTGCTGTCGAATCTGGAGCTGACACGTCGTTATTTCTCCACTTACAGCGGCATTAGGCTACCGATTAAATTAAGTCAACCATTAGAAGCAGCCGCTATTGCTAATCGTAACACTTATTTTATTGGCTACTACGATAAAGCAGATGTCATGATTGGCTTTCAGAAAATGGTCTATGGCGAGATCGAGTTACAGCATTACTATGTTTTTAATATTGACGGAAAGTTGATTCAAGCAGAAATCACCAATGTAGAACAAGAGGTGACAGTGCTAGATTTCAAGACATAAGTTTTTAGATACAAGAAAGTACATACATGGCACGTACCTATACTGTCAAAATGAAACAAGACGCTTTCCCATTGCGAGTAGCTTTGCAAGCTGCAATCAAAGCGCTGGGATACCCGCTGACGCTAGAAGATGATTATGTACCGTTTGCCAGTTCAGGCTATCTACCCTGCACGCTTGATGGGGAAGATGCGGGACTCATTATACGTTTTATCGGCAGTGAGGATATCACTAACCAGAATGCCTCTATAAGCCTGCAATGGAGCGGTGATGCTAGAGAGAAAGCGACAGTCATGATTGTCGCTACCGCCCTTGCTGCAAGCTTTGAAGCCACGGTATTGGATGAAACTAATGTTGAACTCACATTTGCAGAACTTGCTGCCCGCACTAAAAAAGTCTTAGCAAGCATAAGCGAATTTATTTAATTGGCGACGCATAGCTGAGTTGCTCAATATCAGAACGGAGTTGTACATGATTCACGTAGTAGAAATTAATGAACAAAATCGTGCGCGCGTCTGGTTTGCTTTTGATGAAGCAGACTTTGTGCGTAAAGTGCAAGCAAACTTTGGGGAGACCACTGAAAATATCATTTTTGAGCAAACCACACCACAGCAGTTGCTACACTCAAAACATGCCAGTGCAGAAATTATTAGTGCCCTTGTGGCACAATTTGGCGCAGATACGATCGTTTATCGCGCCGACTATTTATTAGGTCATGGCGTATACCAAGTAGAATCTGTGTCAGCGCTACGCGCTAGCTTGGCGGCTGTCGCCAGTGTGGCTGACTTCCGTGTTTATACTAGCGATGAAGATGCCGCTGAAGAGTTAGATAGAGACCCGCTCTATAAGTCTAAAGAAGGCTTTGAGGCTGCTTTAAAGCTGCGCGCGCAACTCGTGGAGATGGAAGTGATTGCCGAAGATTTTTAACGCGCACTTCAAGTACATACGATGAAATTCTATATGACACCAGGTTCATGCTCTACAGGCATTCATATTCTGCTAGAAGAGTTGGAGCTGCCTTTTGAGGCGTATTTAATTAACCTAATGGCGGGTGACCAGTTTAAATCTGAGTATCTTGCCATCAATCCTAAATCGACAATCCCAACGCTGATACTAGACGATGGCACATCCATTACAGAATTTCAAGCCATTGCCTGGTGGTTAGCACGTAGCCATCCTAAGGCAAAGCTACTGCCAGATGACATTGCCAGTGAAGTTCGAGTAGTAGAAACACTGGATTACGTCGTCGGCACCATACACGGACAAGGCTACACCCGAATCTTCACCACATCCAACTATAGCGATAATGAGGCCGAGCATGCGCAGATTAAACAGCGCGGTTATGAAATCGTTGGAAAAGGCTTAGCGGTCATGAGCGACTTACTATTTGGCAAAGAGTATGTCGTAGACCGTTTTAGCATCGCAGATGCGGCATTGTTTTATGTGGAGTTCTGGGCAGATAAAATTAAGTTGGATTTACCTGCTAACTGCCTTGCACACTACCAACGCATGCTTTCCAGACCTGCTGTTAGACAAGTCTTGCTAGAAGAAGGCTACAGAGTTTAGCTTGCATCTGCGTACCCTACCCACTCAATTAGAGAAAAGATTATGAGCATTATTGCAATTGCCTGGCGTGCCCACCCAGATTTTCCACTTATCGTATTAATGAATCAGGATGGCTTACATGACGAAGCACTCACGCCCGCCGCATGGTGGACTAATCCACCAGAATGTTTTGCGGGTAAAGACGCATCTGGTGGCACATCACTCGGCATTACACGGGATGGGCGCTATGCCGCGGTGACAGCTTTTAGAGATAATCAGCCAATTGATGCAACGTTGCCTGC
>DHYP01000026.1:29263-32163 GCA_002414145.1 Methylophilaceae bacterium UBA5127
ACGTCAGTTTATGCGTAACCGCGGTAGTCATCCACCCTTTAATTTAATCGTTGGTTCTACCCGTCAGGCTTATTATGCGGGTACCAATACACGCCTGCCCTTAGCGTTAACGCAAGGTGTACATACGATTTCGAATGGCTTACTAGATGAAAAATGGCCAAAATGCGTACAGTTAGAGCAATTATTTGGTGCTTATCTCAAAACCTACGGTGGTTTTACTATTTTATTGGGGATGTATCCAACGCTCGCCTCAACCCCAGCGCGTGATGCTGACGCATTGCCTAAGCCCGCTTCAAAAGAACTGACACATGAAGAAATTGCCAACGCAGTCTTTGCCATGCTCGCTGACCGTACCACTTACGAAAGTGGCTTGCCAGACACAGGACTGAATAAGCATGAAGAAGAGCGTTTATCTGCTTGTTTTGTAATAGGAAAAGAACATGGAACCCGCACAAGTTCTATGCTGATTATGGGGCGGGATGGGGAGGTACGGTTTGAAGAGCGTAGCTTCAATGCAACAGGTGAACAAACTGGTGTAGTCACTGAAACTTGGGAGATGGATCCTGCAGTGTTTTCTGGCGGTGGGGATTGAGTTTTCACAGTTGTTAGCAGGTTCTGAGGTTCGAGCTTGAAACGGCTCACCAAAAAAGACGAAAATGAGAACTGGGGTCTCTTATCATCTTGGCTGATTATTTATATATTAAGATTGGCGCGTCTATTCTGGATTACTTAGTAAATCTGATTGAGTTTCGCCCATATTTTTTAGCTTGATACATTGCCTCATCTGCACATTTTATAATTTCATCAAGGTTTAGCTCATCATCCCCATTGAATAATGTTACCCCAATACTTGCGGAACAATGATGCTCTAAGCAGACTTCAGTACTATCATGATGATGATAATTTATAAAATAGGTCTTAGCTAAACTTGCGCTAATCTTTGTGGCAACATTAAAAGCCACTTCTCTTGACTTTTCTTCATCAGCGTCTAGCTCGGTTAGCATTACCACAAACTCATCCCCTCCAAAACGGGCTACAGTATCTATCTTGCGTACGCAATTGCATATACGATGAGCCACTTCAATCAATAGTAAATCTCCAACGACATGCCCATGAAGATCATTTAGTGGTTTAAAATTGTCCAAGTCCAAAAAAAGTATTGCACCATAAATGCCCGTGCGCTTTTTAGTCGCGATCGCTAATTTTATACGATCGTCAAATAAGCGTCGATTTGGGAGTTGCGTCAATGCATCATGAAATGCTAATTCAATTGCTTGATCTTCCAATAACTTTCGATCGGTGATGTCATAAAGCCAACCAAGAATGGCAGTCTCACCTTCGAAATCTATATTTATGAACGAAACTAAAGCCCACTTTATTTTGTTGAAATTTTTTAACTTGAATAATCTGTTGAGTACAGGCTTTCCATATTTTAGATCCTCTAAGACTTTATCATAGTCCTGAGGATTAGCGTAAAACTGTCTTGGATCGACTGCCAAAGCTTGGTTTTTTGTACGATCAATCAGCTTGTAGTAATTTGGATTTGCAAAGACAACCTGACCAGTTGACTTACTCGAAATTCGAACAGCAATAGGACTGTTCTCTAGGATATAGCGAAAAGTTTTTTCAGTCTCTATAAGGGCATTTTCACGTTTTTTTTGTAAAGTAATATCTCTTGCAATTTTTGATGCCCCAAAAACTTTCCCGTTTTCATCTAAAACTGGTGAAAGGTTTACAGAAACATTAATTAGATTTCCATCTTTTCTTTTCCGTAGCGTTTCAAAATGCCTTATATGTTCTCCGTTTCGAATTTTTTTTAAAAATTCAAATTCCTCGTTTTTAAGCTCATCAGGAATCAAAATGCCTATTGATTTACCTATTATTTCCTCAGAGCTGTACCCAAACATGCGTATCGCCGCAGCATTCCAACTCGTAACTATTCCATCGAGATTTTTGCTGATAATTGCATCATCTGTGTTCTCAATGATAGATGCATATAGCAACAGTTTCTCTGTTGATTGTGCAGTATTTTCGATTAACTTCATAATCTTAATCAAATACTCAAAAAGTATTTGCCTTACATGTAAATACTAGGCTTTTTAAATAAACACCACAATAAGAATTGAGCGATTTTATATAAATTGAGGTTCACAGTACACGTAAACTTATCACCCCGTTTATGTAACACGAGAGGCTATAAATAATTTATTGCAAGCGTATCAGGCAATAGCAGTACGCGCAACTTATGGGGTAGTATATGGCAATTGACTGAATGAGAGTTACTCAATGTATGTAAAAGTTGCTCTTAAAAGTGTAAAGAGTAAACTGAGAGTATTAATCCGCAAGCTCAACCTGCACATAGCCATCTACAACACGCAATGGGTACTCTTCCAGTGCGCAGCCAGTAGGACTCAATCCCTTCCCTGTTCTGCCATCAAACACCCAGTTGTGGTGTTGACAGGTCAGCACACGGCCATTAAAGCTGTGCCATATTGGCGTATCTTGGTGTGGGCAAGTGCCTTGAAAGGCTTTGAGTTCACCGCCATCTGCCCACACCAGCATCACTTCACCTTCTTCTAGGCTAAATGAAGCCACTTCGCCTTCCATCAGGTTTTTATGTTTGCAGAGTGTAATATAAGCCATGATGACTCCTTATTTAGCTAATAGCACATCGTTGACAGAGAGAGCAAAATCACGCCATGCAGCTGATAAATCACGCTGAATAACATTGAGGTATTCTTCATCAATCACTTGTTCTTGCGGAAAGTTTGATATTGCACATGAGCCACGATTAAACTCAATGGCTGCTTCCACAATCTCTTTGTTAAAGCCAGCAAATGCATTTAGTACTGCGGGTGTTAAGGCAAGACGCCCCTGTTCTATAGTAACGTCTTGAATAT
>DHYP01000026.1:32276-32560 GCA_002414145.1 Methylophilaceae bacterium UBA5127
ATCAGCATATGGTTTAGATTGTTGCGGTAATGTGCCTCAGCTTGCTGACGCTGTTCATCCACCCAGTGTTTTAATCGTTGCAGACTCGTATCATTATCAGAATTAAACAATGAAGTTGAGGATGAAATTAAAACGCGTTTGAGACGCGCTGCAGATTCTAACGCTCCCTCTAAATAACCACCTGCATGGCTCGCAGTTTCTGCTCCGCTGAGCATAAGCTTACCACCCCACCATGATTGACGCAGGTGCTGATCGCCATACACAGGCAATGCAGTTAAAGGGGC
>DHYP01000025.1:0-3285 GCA_002414145.1 Methylophilaceae bacterium UBA5127
CATTCTCATACGGCGCAATGCCTTTCAGTTATTGCGCCCTACGCGAGCTGGATAGAGGCGATTATTTGAAATTGCTGCCTCATGTGCATGGCACCGATGGGTTTTTTGCGGCGGTGTTTGAAAAAAATCCTGATAATAGAAATTCACAGTCAGCATTACTTTTGGCTAGTTAATTGCAACGATCGGCTAGATGTGAATTTATAAGCGACCATTTCTCATCATTTTCGTAAGCCACTGTTCGACAATTGCGGATGAGGCGCTATCTGAAGGAAATTTTTTTTCACCCTTGGACAATGTGTGTATGGCACGTGACCGAAGGCGCCAATAATCCTTAGCGATTGTAGCTAAGTAAAGAATTGTAAGCTCTATTGCCAACACGAGCATATTTAAGCCACCCGCAGGCGTTTCTTGTCCACCACGAAGTGGAGATAGACCTAACGAATAGGAGTGCACATTATGGGAGAAAAGTTTGTATGCAGCTGACTCAATGTTTTGAGGCAGAGGTTTCTTTCCCTTGTAGCGGGCTGCTAAGTACGGTGACTTACCTCGTAGTAACGTCTTACGATGCGCGGCATCGAGTGATTTGAATATGGGGTTTTGCTCTAGAGCTTTTAACGCCCAACGATGAGAGACGTTGTTGAAGAAAAATCGGTCGTCAGAGGTTTTGATTCCGATCTCTGTATTTATCTTTTTGAGGTCAGCTGCGTGATTAAGCAAGAATAGCTGTTGGCGCAATTCCCACTCGTCGTGCGAAAGACCTCGCTCTAATAAATATGCGAAAGCGTTATGTACCTCAATGACGCACCTACTTAGTGTGCAGACTCCAGCGATATCGTAGGATGGGGTTTCAGCTCGAAATCCTTCGACTAGCGTCACGATTGACCTGCCGTGCAAAGTGGCTTTCTCGAAGAAACCGTGGCCATAGTAACTCCGCAATGTTGAGAGGCTTGCTTTTGACGAACGCTCTAACATACCCTCGCATATGTCAACAAGTTCGGTGAGATGGGAAAGGCGGATAAGCATCTAAGGTAAAATAGACACCAAATAAATCCCCATAATAATGTTACGATACAGATTCTTGCAACTTAATTCTAAATCAAGCCATGTCCAAGCCTAGCCTCAACACCCAAATCCTGATTGCCGCCATTCTGGGCGTTTTTTTTGGCTGGTTGGCGCATGGTAAAGAGCTTGCCAGTGCGATGTATGTCGCCAATTTGGTCAGCACTTTGTTTATTGATTTGCTGAAAATGGTGTTGATTCCTTTGGTGTTTTGCTCCATTTCGGTGGGCATTGCCAATCTGCGCCAGCACAAGCAGATGCATCGGGTGTGGGTGACGACCTTGAGCTTTTTTGTGTTGAGCATGGCCTTGGCGATTGTGCTGGGTTTGAGCGCCAGCAATATTTTCAAGCCGGGGGCGGGTTTGCATTTGCAGATGTTTGCCGATGCCATGCAACATTTTGAGGCGGCTAAATTGACCATCCCCGAATTTTTTAGCCAGTTTTTGCATAGCCTGTTTATGAACCCGTTTAAAGCCTTGGCCGAGGGCAATGTGCTGGCGGTAGTGATGTTTGCGCTGGTGTTGGGCATCGCGTTGGTGATGGGCGGCGAGCGTTATGCGATTCTTCACAAGGCGTTGGATGAAGGTTTGCAGTTGAGCATGCAAATTGTTGGCTGGGTAATGCGCTTGGCACCTTTTGGCATTGCAGCTTTGCTCTTTAAATTAGTGGCGATGCAAGATGTCGCCATGCTGGGGATATTGGCGAAATTTGTGGCAATTATCGTTGGCACGACTTTGCTGCACGGTGTGGTGGTGCTACCTTTGCTGTTGTGGCTGGTGACGCGGGATAATCCGTTGTGGTTTTGGCACGGCGCGCGCGAGGCTTTGGTGACGGCGTTTGCGACTAGCTCTAGCGCGGCGACTTTGCCTGTGACTTTGCGTTGTGTAACGCAACAATTGCGCGTTAAGCCGGAAATCGCCGGATTTGTGATTCCGCTGGGGGCGACGGTGAATATGGATGGCACCGCACTTTATGAGGCCGCTGCAGCCTTGTTTATTGCTAACCTTGCTGGGGTGGAGCTGAGCTTTGTCCAACAAATTGTGGTGTTTATCACGGCGATGATCGCCGCGATTGGCGCACCCGGCATCCCCAGTGCAGGCATGGTGACGATGGTGATGGTGTTGCAAAGCGTGGGCTTGCCTGCCGAGGCGATTGCAATTCTTCTGCCCGTTGATCGCTTGCTAGATACCTTACGCACCACGGTGAATGTGGAAGGCGATATGGTGGGTAGTTTGGTAGTGCAGAAGTTAGTCAAATAAATCACTTATTTTGTGTTGCGATATCGCTTGTACAGCGCAAAATTATTTATTTAATTTATACAGTTCTACTGGCAAATAAAAACAGCAAGCCATTGAAATTACAAGAATAAATTTATACGCTTTTTTCTAAAATATGGTGACCTTATGCACATGACTTCAAGTGTTACTTTAACTATATCTGCGAAGTATGCATTAAACAGTTGTTGTTTGTAACTAATTGATTTTAATGATAAAAATTTTAGATTAAAAAATGAACGATTTGAAAAATCCCTTATAAAATGATAGGTTACGATTTTAACTAACAGTAATCCACAAAGTTACCCACAGATTTTGTGGATTCAAATTTCCAACAAATATTTTTTTAAAATGCAATATTTTTATGGATGTTTTTTATGGATTTTTAATTAAAAAGACTTGCAAATCGCAAGAAAACCTTTTCACAATAACCATATTCGATAGACCAACGAAAGTATTGCTTTGATACATTTTTATAAAGCCGAGCTGGGAGACACAACTGCTATTACACAGCTGGCTAACTCCGCCTATCGTGGAGAGAGTAGTCGTAAAGGGTGGACTACGGAAGCAGATTTACTTGATGGCTTAAGAACAACCAGCCAAGAGGTTGCTGGCATCATCAAACGTGAAGATGCTTTTATTTTATTAGGTGTACTCAATGACGAGATTGTGGCAACGATTTGTTGCGAGTGGCAAGCGCTAGCAGGAAAGAACACCGTACATTTTGGCATGATTGCGGTGAAGCCGACGTTACAAAATAAAGGCTATGGCAAAGCAATTATTCAGGCGGCTGAAGCCATTACACGTAAGCAGTGGCGCGTAGTAGGCTTTCATATGGCAGTGATTTCAATTCGGCATGAGTTAATTGCTTTTTATGAACGGTTAGGCTACCAGCGTACCGGCGAGTTTAGTGATTTCCCTATTAATCCTGAGCTGTGGCAACCCAAAGTCG
>DHYP01000025.1:3290-5114 GCA_002414145.1 Methylophilaceae bacterium UBA5127
CGAAGGTTTAAATTTGCAGTATTTGGCAAAATTGGCTTAAATTTCTTGACTGAATTTTAATCAGTGCGTAAAGTGCGCAGTTCTATGACAAACATTATGAATCAATCAGCAGTGGTATCTAAGGCGGTCTGGCTACGTGTCAGTGACTGCTGCGGTTGCTATTTGATGTAAGGTTCGTCATTCAATTTAAGCAACCGCGGGCTCTCCGCGGTTGATTTGTAATTTATACTCGCAGAGCCCTTATTCAAAGGGTAAAAATGCAAAATCACATACAAGCACGTCACGCATTTGCTGGCACATTGATGGTGCTCGTCTCATCTGTTGCTTTTTCGTCAAAAGCGATTTTGGTCAAATTGGCGTATGCATATCACATTGATGCCGCCTCATTAATTGCATTACGTATGGCGTTTTCTATTCCATTTTTTATAGGATTGATGCTCTGGCTACGTTACACATCAGTGAGCACCAAGCTTAGCCGTGATGATGTGATAATGTTGGTGTTTCTTGGTGCAGTGGCTGGCTATGGTTCTATGTGGCTTAATTTTGCTGGCTTGCAATATGTGACAGCGGGATTGGAGCGAGTGATATTGTTCTTGTACCCCACGCTGGTGGTATTGTTAAGTGTGGTGTTGCATCAGCATCGTATTACTAAATACGAGGTCATTGCATTGATTGCTAGCTACGCAGGGGTGATATTGGTGGTTGGACATGATTTATCTATGCCGACAGCCGCTGCATCACATATCTTATTGGGCGCAGGTTTAGTGTTGGGTAGCGCAATTGTTTATGCCTTATACCTAGTGTTAAGTGGTAAGTTGATTCCTCGCTTGGGTGCACTGCTATTCACGGCATATACGATGTCCATTGCGAGTATAGCGAGTGGTGTGCATTTTATAGCAACAGAGCCAATTAGCGCTGTGATGTATTTGCCCTTACAAGTATACTGGTTGAGTTTTGTGATGGCGCTAGTGGCGACAGTGTTGCCTTCAATCCTTTTAAATATGGGCATTCACCGTATTGGTAGTAACAAAGCATCGTTAGTGAGTTCAGTAGGACCTGTCTCAACGATTTTTTTAGCTTGGATTTTTTTAGGAGAGTCGATCACGCTGTTACAAGTTGTGGGTACAGCGTTGGTGTTGTTGGGCGTATTAGCGATTAGCTTATCGAAAAAATAATGGTGTATACACGTAAAATAGAAAGTTGTCACTCAGCTCATGGATTCAAGACTGAGCTTAATTACAGGTGTTGCTGAATAAACAGATCAATGGCATTAGCAGCACTTTGCGGCTGATTTTGAAGCACCATATGTGAAGCTTCTAATTGTATGTATTGCACTGAGGGCTTTAGCGCTATGATACGTTTTAAGTTACTTTTTGGTACAACAAAGTCACGTTTTCCTTGTAAATAGAGTATTGGGAGCTGGCATTCAGCCAGTTCTTTTGAGACATTCACTTCAATGACCTCGCGGATGCGGTGCGCAAATACACTGGACTTTACAGAGGCAAGTGCTCGATACAGGGTGGCGCTATAGTAAGCACCAAAATAGGCACTTATTTTTGCGATTAATGGAGATGCGCCAAAAATGGAACTTGGGACTAGCCATGTTGCCCAGCGAGGAATCCATGCATACGGGCAAGAAACAAACGTGGCACAGAGTATAACTCCTTTGAGGCCTGCTGGTTTTTGTGCGGCCACATGCAGCGCTAAAGGCCCGCCAAAAGATTCGCCTAAAATAAAAAAGGGAGCATCTTGGGGTAGCTGATTTATCACGCGCGGCAATAAATCTTGATAACCAAGTGCCTTGTCTGTCGGGTAATGCAAGAC
>DHYP01000025.1:5131-5864 GCA_002414145.1 Methylophilaceae bacterium UBA5127
AGGAATTAAATGCTTAGGTAGCACTTCTGTAAAAGGTTCAAACAGTAAGCCTGTGCCGTCTAAGCCTGGTAGTAAGACAATGTGCATTGATTGCATGCAATCAGCAAGTGCTTTTATGATGTAAGAAGGGTTGTACGCGCTTGATGGTATCGGGGTGGGATGACACCATTTCGGGCGCTGTGTTACTGTTGCCATGGCTTTTTTCCAAGCGTAGCAGTATGGTAGCAAAAGCTTTGGTAGGGATACAGGCACTGTCTAGTGCCGCTAGAGAATAGTGATCAGCTTCCGTTTCTAAATCTCGGGTATAGCGTAAATTGAGCATGAGCGCAGGCAGGCCAGAGGCAATGCTACTGACATCCCCAGTAATTGCAATAATAATCAGGCCAGAGAGGGTGCCTTGCAATGTTTGTCTGAGCGCGTGACGTTTTTTAACATGACCTAGCTCATGCGCGAGTACTGCAACAAGTTCATCGTCATTTTTGGAAAGTGCAACTAGCGCATCTGTAATCACCACATAGCCACCTGGCAGTGCGAATGCATTGGGTCCAATGACTTCGCTTTTTCTAAAATTAAGCTGATATTGCGGGCAGGTTTTACTCTTGTCACACATGCTGCTAAGCGCTGCTTTAATTGCATCTTGGCGGGATGCAACTAGATGGGAGGTCTCAAAATATCCTAATTGTTTTTGATCTAGCGTCGCTAAGGTTTGCTTTCCTAAATCGTTTTCTACTTC
>DHYP01000025.1:5905-10323 GCA_002414145.1 Methylophilaceae bacterium UBA5127
CAAGAGGGGCACACCATACTGGAGCAAGAGCACACTGCTGGCTAAGATGCCTACTAGTGCAATCACGATGAATGCTTTATGTGTTTCAGCATAATGTACTGCGCGCCAAAATAGGCTTGCTGTCTGCCCTGGTATACAGGATTCTAAATCCTGATAGTCGGTTTCTAGGCGACCACCGTCAGGCAAGTCAATTAAGCGTTTGCCACTACCCAGTTTTGCCTGAATGGTGCAAGTGCTGATGAGATGGTGTTGATATTTTGCAGTCAAAGCGTCTTCTGAGGTGGTGGGGGACGTTTTAAAAACAAACATCTGATTAGCCACATTGACCAGCACCCGCTTGGCGCGGGGGCTGATACCATCGTAAAAGTCTGCTTCAAATTGCATAGAAAAAATGATTAACCAAATGAAAGATCAACATCAAACATATCGGCGATTTCTTCACCCACCGCCCGCGTCGCTTCTTTTTTCTCACCGACAAATTTATCCCAATCGGCTTCACCTGAGATTGCGATGTGCTGCAGGCGATAGCGTGCTAAACGAATTTGTGCCCAAGGTGTGGCAAGTCCAAGAGTACATACCAGCACAATCGTATTGCTCAGGTACAGCCAAAGCAAGTCACGCATGCGTTGATTGGCAGAAAATTCGATATGCTCTAATTGAGTATTGTTCCACAGCAAATTGCTGATGCGTGATTGAAAATAAGCCGAGAATGAAAATATCAAAATTGCATACAGCAGCACAGGAATAAGCATCACGACAAAAAATAGAGCACCATACTTTGCCGTGCCTGCTGCTATCATATCACCAAAAGGATTCTTAGTTTTTTTGGCCTCTGCGGCCTGATCTTGCTGCATTTTTTCGAGTTGTTTCATCTGCGTCTCAAATTCTGCGCGCTCCTCAGGGCTGAGATCTTTTAAATAATCTTCTTGCGCACTATTCACGTTTTCTTCTGAGGCTCCTACATACATGAAATGCCCCTTTTGGTCAGTTGAGGCGGTGGTTGGTAAAGTTTGCGCATGCGCATTATCTAGGCTGGCGTGATGTTGAGAGGTGCCGATAAGTAGTGCCATGCCAACACCAATCATAAAGGCAAGAGCGATAATTAAACCAAACATTTTAAGATACACTTTGTAAAAGTCTTTGACTAATGCATTCATTTGAAAATGACTCAAGCCGAATTTATGATGATTAAACACAAATTGATTCATGCGTTGCGCGACAAAAGGGAGTGCAAGGCCGAGTGTTAAAAAGATTAAGATTGGATAAAGCAACATAACACGAGCAGCTTGACCATATTGACCGTCAAAGTCAAACCGAAGTCCGCGATGGCTGGAGTTGCGCGCATTGAACGTTAATCCACGTACCAGTATCCATGGTAGTGCAACCAAAAAAAGTACAAGCAGTACAGCGCCCGCAATCGGACTAAATTTTGTCAGCACCTGATACAAAATAAACAAAGCTACCGCGATGATGCGGCCTTTGAGAATCGCCATTGGTTTTGCGTGATAGTCAAATCCTACGCCTTCGATGAGCGTGTTATTGTAAAAATATTTTTTTCGCCGTACTTTTGCCCAGGCAGAATAAATACCTAAGGTAACGATAGACAGCAGTAAGTTGACTATCCAAATACCAAAGTATTCTCCTGCTTTCCCAGTAAACTCTATTTGTGTTTGGTTACTAGACATTTGAATCCCCTGAAGTGATTGAATGACGATGGTTAAGTGTTTTTGATAGCCATTGGTAGGTGCAGCGTGCGCTTTATAAAAGCAGGTTGGGTTTTATCAAAATACTTACACGATGGTAGCACCCTAATGAATTTTCAATCAAGAAAAATAAGACATGTGTATTGTTAAAGTGGAGGATTAATGCTTATACCTTTCAACGGCGCCCATTACTAGAGAATAGGCGGCTGGTACCACCACGAGCGTTAATAATGTTGAAGAAATCATGCCACCAATAATGGCAATAGAAAGTGGTTTGTTAGTTTCACTGCCAGCACCTAAGCCAATCGCGGCAGGCAATAGTGCCAAGATGATCGTCAGCGATGTCATCAGCACTGGACGCAACCTGACAGGACAGGCCTCGGATAAAGCTTCATGAATTGTTGCGCCTTTTTCACGTAATTGGTTGGTTAAATCAATTAATAAAATAGAGTTTTTAGCTACCAACCCAATCAGCAATACTAAGCCTATCATGGAGTAAATGTTTAAGGTTTCACCTGTAACCAACAGCGCAATTAATCCGCCGATGATTGCTAACGGCTGTGCCAGCATGATCAGTAAGGGTTGGATATATGAGTTAAATTGGCTGGCGAGCACCATATATAGCAAGATAAAAGCAAGCGCAAATACAAACTGCATATTTTTGATGGTTTTACCAAGCTCTTCAGCTTGACCTGTGAGTTTTAGTTTGTAGCTATGCGGCACAATTTTGGCCGTCAATGCGTTGAGTTCATTCACGGCTTCGCCAAGTGGCATATTGGGGTTTGCATAAAAACTGACAGCATATTGCAAATCGTATCGGCCAATGACTGCAGGACCTAGTGTTGGTTTAAAGCGTGCAACAGCATCCAGACGCACCAATTCTCCGCTACTACTTCTCAGATATATTTTGTTTAAGTCTGCAGCGTGTTTTAGCACGTGCTCATCTGCTTTTAGACGTATATCGTAACGTTGGCCATCACTAATGGTATCGTTGAAACTGGCTATATTAATGCCCCCCGCATACATGCTGATAGCGGTGGCGATATCCTTGGCATTGAGGCCTAAGTTGGCAGCGCGTGTGCGGTCTATGTCGATATTTAATTGCGGCAAATCGAGTTGGACATCCATATCTATTTTGCCCATCTCTGGATTTTCGCCTAATCCTTGTTGCAGGCGTTTTGCAATACTCCCAATTTCTTCCAAGTTGCCGCCAGTGAGGATGAATTGCAGTTTTTCTGAGCGTTGTCCACGCGCAATTGAGGGAGGTGAAGGCATTGCACGAACCCCTGGTATGGTATCCAGTTCTTTTTTAAGTATTTTAATCAACGCTTGTTGACTAATCTTGCGATTTTCTCTTGGTTTAAGGCGCACATTTACATTACCCTGATTGACTTGACCACGTGTGCCAGAACCGATGGTAGCAAAATAACTGTCTACAGTATCGCTGTGTTTGGCTAGTATAGCTTCTATGCGCTTAAGCCTAGAGTCTGTATATTCTAGGCTAGCACCCAAGGGCGTTTTAACGTTGATGCTAAAAGCGCTTTCGTCGGTCTCAGGAATAAATTCTTTTTCAACATGTTTCAAGCTATAAGCGCCAGTGATGGCAACAAAAAGTAGGGTAATGACAAGTACCAGACCACGATGGTGGAGGGCATGACTTAATAGCTTTTTATAGCGGATATCCAGTTTTTCGAGACCGTTTGCTAGATGGCGATAGACGATATTTTCACTCTGTACTACGTTGAGGTAGCGCGAACAAAGCATAGGCGTCAGCGTGAGTGACACAAATAAAGAAATCAAAACACCAAAAGTGACGACCACTGCAAATGATTTAAAAAACATACCTATGATGCCACTCATGAAGATGACGGGCGCAAAAATACAAACTAAAGAGGCAGAAGAAGCCAGCACTGCAAATACCACTTCGTTACTTCCGAGGATAGTCGCTTGGGTACGAAACTGAGCGACTAGACTTGAATTTTTGAAGTCTTCAGCGCTGAGTGAGTTGTCTGGATTATCTGACATGTGTCGCAAAATACTTTCACGTACCACAATAGCATCGTCCACTACCACGCCTATCAGTAAAAGTAACGCAAGTAATGTCATGCTATTAAAGGTGTAACCAGAAAAATACATCACAGCGATTGCTCCCATGAGTGAAACTGGGATTTCCAGACAAATCATGAGGGTAGAACTGAGCGAGCGCATAAAAATAAGCACAATGAGCGCCGCAAATAATGTCCCTTCGACCAAATGCTCTTTGAGTGATGCGACGATTTCATTAATAAAAATGGAATCGTTAGTGGAGACTTCAAGATTCAGGCCTGGTGGTAAATTAGGGCGTATCTCTTCATCTAGTCTTTTTTTAACTTCGTCAATAATCTTGACAGTATTGGTATTTGCAATCTTGACGATGCCAATGCCGACAGTGGGCTTGCCATTGTAGCGTGCAACTTGGCGGTTGTCGGTAATACTGTCTTCCACTTGGGCAACATCTTTGAGGTAAATGGGTGAGCCAGATCTGGACTGAACAACCATATGCTCTAGATCGCGGATATTATGGAATTCTAGGTCTAGCTTGATGAGTTGCTCTGATTTTTCGCTGACTAAAAAGCCGCCAGGTAGCTGCAAATGCTCGCGGTTAAATGCATCAATTAAATCGTTTGCACCCAGTTTGTAAGCTGCCATGCGCTCAGGCGATACCGTGACACGAAT
>DHYP01000025.1:10361-11088 GCA_002414145.1 Methylophilaceae bacterium UBA5127
ATTTCGCCCACGCCATCAATCGTTTCAAATTTCTTTTTGAGCACATTGGTTGCATATAAATTTAATTGTTGAATGGTGCGGTCGCCACTTAATGCTAGCCATATAACAGGGTTAGCATCGGTGTTCACTTTTTGTACAGTCGGGGCGTCAATGTCTGCTGGCAGGCGTCTAAGGGTTTGATTGACCTTGGCTTGCACCTCATTAAAAGCGACATCGATATTTTTATCTAATTCAAATGTAATGCTGACATTGGACACGCCAGGCGAGGAGGTTGATTGTATGTGTTCAATACCTGGTGTGGTATTGACCGCGGACTCGATCACGCTTGTAATACTAGTATCAATGACATCGGAGTTTGCACCACGCAGAGTGGTGTTAACCATAATCACTGGAAAGTCTACTGAAGGGATGCGGTCGACGCCAATGCGCTGATAAGCAATGATGCCAAACAATACAATCATGCACGAGAGCATTAAAGCTAACACATGCCGTTTGATAGAGAGTTCAGGAAGCGTCATAGTAAGTTAGGGTATGGCGAGTTAGTCTATCGTGAATTAGAGTTTATTGATTTCTAGCGTGATGATTTGAAGTGACATGATCGCTTGTAATTTTGACAGGCGCTTTATCTGTCAGAAAACCTGCACCATCCACTACCACCACATCATTTAAATTAAGCCCTGACAATACTTCTATCATGCCATTTTGGCGCAACCCTGTTTTAACAATC
>DHYP01000025.1:11115-12587 GCA_002414145.1 Methylophilaceae bacterium UBA5127
TATAAGCGACATTGTCACGCACAACGTAGACTACTTCGCCTGCTGGACGTAACACAACGCTTTGTTCAGGCACCATCATAGCGATGGGTAATGTGTCCAAAATAACAGTGCCTGTGACGCTTGCGCCAGGCTGCCATCCCACGGCGTTGTTGATGTCAGCAATTGCATCAATCGTGCGATTCCCCTCTGTAATCAAGGGTTTGAGCTCTTTAATTTCTGTTTCTAAGCTGTTTTTACTGGTTGGCGTACTCAAACGTACTTTTAGACCTGGTTTAAGTAGCGCGCCGATACGTTCTGGAAAGGGTAGGTGAGCGCGTAAGCGTTGTTTGGAAACAATTTGCACAATCGGGTCACCAATACGTACAAAGTCGCCAGTATCAACCAGTTTTTTTTCAATGATGCCACTGACTGGTGCCATAACTTTAGATTTACTACTGCTGTGGTTAATGCTACCAACGCGCGCTTTGGCAGCTTGCAGTTGTTGTAGTAGCACATTTTGTTGAGCGAGTTCATTGTCGACTGCGTTTTGAGAAATGAATTTTTTATTGACCAGTGCTTGGTTGCGCGCCACGACTTTCGCTTGGTTTTCTAACAGCGCCTGAATACGCTCCACTTCCGCTTGCGCTTCATTACGTTGCATCGCAAAATCAGTGGCATCTAGTGTCGCAATGAGTTGCCCTTGTTTAACTTCCTGACCAGGGCTTACCAGCACTTTGATAACGCGTGCTGCCACTTCTGCTGCCACGGTGGGATCGATTAAGCCTTCAAGTGAACCAACAGTTTCTTCTGTGGACTCTAAAGGTTGGCTCTTGATTTGCGTGGCGGTAATTAAAGTGGCTTTAGCTTCTCTCGCTTTTTCATGTTGCGTGCCTGCGGGGCTGCTGTCGATATTGCAAGCAGCCAATACTGAGGCAAATAATCCTAAAAGACAAAAATAGAATGGACGCACAATTGAATTCATGATGGTTTTTTATGAGTGTGATTCATTTGAGTGATTTGTAATTGATTCCAGTCAAAAAAAGGTCCTGGGTCAGTTTTTCGCCCAGGAGCAATCTCTGAGTGACCAACAATGTGCTCAATGGGATAGTGTTTTTTTAAAGTTGCTACTAATTGAATAAGCATAGTGTATTGCACGGATTCAAATATTTCGAAATCACTTCCTTCCAGCTCAATTCCGACAGAGAAATCATTACAACGTTCCCTGCCTAGCCATTGTGACACGCCAGCATGCCACGCGCAATCTAGGCATGATACAAATTGTATGAGTGTACCATCACGTCGAATCAGAAAGTGAGAAGATACTTTGCGCGTATAAATCTCCGCATAATAAGGATGCTCATTGGGGTTGAGCTGATTGGTAAATAGTTCAACAATTCCTTGTCCGCCATACTGACAGGGTGGTAAGCTGATATTGTGAATCACTAACATTTCAATATTGCAGTGTTCAGGACGCGCGTCAAAATTGGGCGAAA
>DHYP01000025.1:12628-13245 GCA_002414145.1 Methylophilaceae bacterium UBA5127
TTGCTCAATCCAGCCTTGTTTATTTAAAGTCAGCAATTTCATTACGCTTCAATTCTATTTGAATTTATCTGTCTTGCGGATAAGTAAGTTAAAATAAACTTTTCGGAATTTTTGAAAGCATCGCTATATATGATTTTTTTACAATTATTTTTCATGCTGATAGTCATTTTAATTGCAGCTGAAGTGTTTACAAATGCATTAGAGCATCTGGGTGAAAGATTAGGCATTTCAGAAGGCGTGACTGGCTCTATCTTTGCGGCCGTTGGGACAGCGCTACCTGAAACAAGCGTGCCATTATTGGCGGTATTTGCAGGTACTGCCAATATGGCGACCAATCATGAAATTGGTGAGGGAGCGATTTTGGGTGCGCCGCTCATGCTGGCGACTTTGTCTTTATTTTTAATGGCAATGTCAGTGCTTAAAAGTAGAAAATTGACGGGTCATTTGCGACCAGAGCGCACAGGACTAAGTCGTGATTTGGATTATTTTATTTTTGCTTTTACCTTAGCCGCCGTGGCTTTATATGTGCCACATGAGGAAGCTTATGCGCGCAACGCAATTGGTATTGGCATGGTATTGATTTATGTAGTGTATGTTTGGCAAACCATCAGCGCTTC
>DHYP01000025.1:13321-19384 GCA_002414145.1 Methylophilaceae bacterium UBA5127
GTTGCCTAATAATTTACAAGTCATCTTAGTGCAACTGTTGTTAGGTTTGATACTGTTATTGGCAGGTGCTAAAGGATTTATTAATGGGGTAGAAGAGGCGGCGCAGATTTTAGGTATTTCGGCTTTAATGCTGTCATTGTTGATCATTCCTATCGCTACCGAGCTGCCTGAAAAAGTGAATAGTATTTTATGGATACGTAAAGGTAAAGATACTTTAGCCTTTGGCAATATTACGGGGGCGATGGTATTTCAAGGTACTTTGTTGCCCGCTATTGGCGTGATGTGTACGCCCTGGATCGCGAGAAAAGAAATGGTGGCGGGTATTCTAATTACGATTATTGCAGCGCTTTGGATGCGTTATTTAACCATGACGGGTGGCATTCGCGTTTGGCACTTGGTCGTGAATGGATTGCTTTATGTCAGCTATTTTGTTATTGCGCTGTCTTGACTCAGATAAAGTGCAGATTAGAGATTGTCTTCCTCAGTGTCTAAGTCATCGTCATCGCCGTCTTTAGCTAAGCCAAGCTTAGACAGGCGATAACGTAGCGTACGAAAGCTAATCCCTAGCAACTTGGCCGCAGCGGTTTTATTGTTGTTGGTTTTTTCTAAGGCTTTTAGGATTGCACGTTTCTCGATGTCTTCTAGATAGTCAGACAAGCTGATTTCAAGCGTTCTACCAGGATCAAAACTGGCTTTTTCAGTGATGCGCATTTTTGGCTCATTGCCTATGGATAAATCGTCCAGCGTAATTTTTTCCCCATCACATAAAGCCAAAGCGCGTTCAAGCATGTTCTCGAGCTCGCGAACATTCCCAGCAAAATGTAACTCTTGTAATAGTTTGCTGGCATCTTGCTCTAACATCGGGACTTTAATATTTTGAATGGCACAGAGTTTATTAATGAGTTTTTGTGTGAGCTCTGGAATATCCTCAGAACGATCACGCAGTGCTGGCATTTTGAGTTGAATCACATTCAGACGGTAATATAAATCTTGCCTGAATTCACCTTTTTCCATCATGTCATTGAGGTTTTTGTGCGTCGCAGAAATAATGCGCACATCTACACTTTCTTCGGTGGTACCACCCACAGCACGTACTTTCTTTTCCTGAATCGCACGCAGCAGCTTGACTTGCATGGCAAGTGGCAAGTCCGCTACTTCGTCTAAAAACAGCGTGCCACCATTAGCGGCTTGAAACAAACCTAGTGTATCTTGTGCGGCACCCGTAAATGCTCCCTTTTTATAGCCAAAGAATTCACTTTCCATTAGATTTTCTGGAATTGCGCCACAGTTAACCGCAATAAAGGATTTGTCTTTGCGTGAACTATTGGCATGGATTAAACGTGCCGCCAACTCTTTACCGCTACCGGACTCGCCGCTAATGTAGACGGGCGCTTGGCTACGCGCGAGTTTTGTAATCATGGCGCGCACTTGTTGCATGGCTGGAGACTCGCCAATCAGATCAACAGTATCTATGCTTTCGGTATGGCTGGACTTGGATAATTTGAGTGCAGATTCCACGAGTGGCCGTAACTGATTCAGCGAAATGGGTTTGGTCAAGTAGTCAAAAGCCCCCGCTTTTAAAGCAGACACTGCATTTTCGGCACTGCCGTAAGCAGTAATTACAGCCACAGGTAATCCTGCGTGTTTACCAGAAATGTGCTCAACCAACTCTAGCCCCAAGCCATCTGGCAAGCGCATGTCGGTTAAACATAAGTCATATGATTTTGCCTCTAGCATGTGTTTGGCATCGGCCAAATTGCTTGCACTGTCGGCAATAATGTTCATGCGCTCTAAGGTGAGCACGACCAGTTCACGAATATCGCTTTCATCATCTACGACTAAACAATTGTAAGGGTTTGACATAGGGACAGATTATACCTTTTTCATGTGGAGGGTAAACTGGGTGCCAGTGTTGGCGGTTTTAAAGTTTAATTTAGCCCCATTGGCTTCGGCTAATTCTCTTGCAATGTAAAGACCTAGACCCGTGCCAGTTTTTTCAGAAGTAATAAAGGGTTCAAACAGATTGCTTTGAATGTTGGGTGCGATACCGTTGCCATCATCGCTGATTTCGATACTGATGAACGGGCTATTTTCTTCACTTTTGATGGAAAGGACTAAGCTGCCATTATTTTTCTTGCAGTGACGCCAGCCGTTTTTGCATAGGTTCCACAAAATCTGATTGATATGGCGCCGATCAAAATAAATGACGTTACCATCATCACCAAGCTTAATTACGAAGTCCGTGGTATTGATTTTTTCGACTGCGCAGAACTGGTGGTAAAAGTCGCTGATAAAGTGGTTTAATGCAATACTTTCCTGATTGGTTCGATCACGACGATTGAGTTCGAGCACATCTTTAATAATCTGATCTAACCTTTGAACATTGTCGGCAATGATTTGCAGCATGCGTAGCGTAGCTGGGTCAGTGTTGTCTTCCTGTAGCAGCTGATTGGCATGACTGATTGCGCTTAATGGATTTCTGATTTCATGGGCAATATTAGCGGTGAGTCGACCTAAAGCAGCCAATTTTACTTGATGCGCTTGTGTTTGTACTTGCGACCAGTCTTCCACAAAAATGACGGCACCTTGATGGCGATCATTAGAAATAGACAAAAATCGAATACCTAAATCACGGTTTGTGAAGGTGAGTTTTGTGGCCTCCGTTTGTTTGGAATCATAGTCTAGCAAAGACCAGCTCTGCATAAGTTCCGCGAGTTTGGGAGCCAGTTTGGACAAAGGTGTTTTGTCTTCTATTGCATGCGTTAATTCAGCATTGGACAGGCCAGTGAGTACAGAAAATTGCTGATTGAAATGTTTAAGTTGCTGATTCTCGCCTATGACAAGTACGCCATTAGGCATTTCCTGCGTAATACGTTCATTAATTTTGGCTAGATTAGCAATGTCCACACCACGTTCTGCAGCAAGACGTTCACTACTTTGCATTCTGTTTGCCAATGTGTGGGCTAGCCATGCTGTAGCAAAGCATGCGGTGGAAAGTAAGACTGCGTTGCTGTAGTTTTCAGATGCGGTTTTAGTAATCAGAATGTTGTATGTTTGTTCTAGCAGGATGCTAATCGTTGCAATGGAAGCATAGAACAAAGCAAAGCGACCTTCACTGATCAGGCTGGCAAATACGATGGTGATGACAAGCAGTAAACCGACCCCTGTTTGGTTATGATCAAACAAATGCATCATGAGTACAGCAAAGCCAATATCAATAATGATTTGAACAGGTAAGCTGATTTCGAATTTAGGTTGCTTGGGCCAAGAGAGCCCTAGCGAAATGCCGCTGAACATCAGATAAATGATTGATATCCTTAAGGTAAGTGCTGGTTGCTGTGTGGCTAAGCCTCCTCCAAAAACGGTGAGCTGCGAAAGTAATAGCGTGAACGACATAATCAATCGATAAAGGCTAAAGAATCTTAAATTGCGTCGATGAGACTCCGTCATCCACTGTTTAATATCTGGTAAAGATTCGAGCTGCATGATTATTTTTTACAAGGTTGATTTTTGCATATACGATCTGAGTTTTCGTCTTCTGAATTGATTGCTTTGCTTTCACTTTCAGGAATATAAGTGCCACAATAGGTACATTTAACTATTTTCTCCGCAGATGCCCTTTTGGATTTCTTATCAGAAGCACCTTGTGCTAAGTGAGTGACAACCCGCTTACATATCCAATAAAATACATATATGAGTACGATGAATAATAAAAATCTAGCCATGAACACTTTACCTTGCCGAGATGGTCATTGTAACTAAAAAGCGGACATTAGAACAAAAAACTAAAACTGTTATACTAAGCCTAATATTAAATCTTTTGATGTGTAAGTATCTTCATGGCCAGTTCTCAAGAATTATCAGATTTTTTGCGTGACGTAGAACGACGTGCCTATAAGCAAACTGTATATGCAGTGCGTGATGACCATGCTGCACTTGATATAGTGCAAGATGCCATGCTTAAGCTTGCTGAAAAGTATGCTGAAAAGCCCGTAGAAGAGTATCCCATGCTGTTTCAGCGTATTTTACAAAACACGATGCGCGACTTTTGGCGTAGGCAAAAGGTGCGTAATCTCTGGACAACTTTGCTTTCTGCATTTAGCAGTCAAGACGGTGAAGAGGACAGAGATCCACTAGATACAATTGACGTTGAGGATGACTCTGAAGAGCCTTCAGAACGTTTGGAGCGTAGCCAGACCATGGCCATAATAGAAAAAGCGCTGGAAAAATTGCCGACGCGTCAACGAGAAGCTTTTGTACTTCGTTATTGGGAAGAGATGGATGTAGCTGAAACGGCTGAAATTATGGGCTGCTCACAAGGCAGCGTAAAAACACACTGTTCTCGCGCCGTACATACGTTATCCCAGGTGCTGGAAAAGCAAGGGTTGGGGAGTAAGGTCATTGTTAATTTAGGAGTAAAGTCATGAACAAAATTCAGGACAATACAGAGGATTTACACTTAGAAGAGGATCAAGCTAAAGCAATTGCACAATTGCTTAATGATCACGCGCAACGTTTGAGTATGCGTACCATAAAAGGTTTGGAGGATGGGCGGGCAAGAGCCGTGAATGCACATGAATCTAAAATGACTGGTCACCAAGTAAATCACGATGGTACATTATCAACTTGGACATCATGGACGGGGCATCCGCGTTTAATTGGCGTAAGTTTTATTTGTGCTGCATTAATCATTGTTCTGTCCGTCAACATGTTTTATAAAAATACTAATGAAAGTAGTGATGCCTTTTTGTTGGGATCAGAGTTGCCGCCAGAGGCATTTGTAGATAGGGGATTTGAGCCATGGCTAAATGCCGAAGTGGAGTTGTAAGTAAAGTCATTGTAATAAATGAAGCGTTTAAAAAATCCCAGTCAATGACATTCGCCTTTTTGTTATTGATGGGGTGTTTGGTTTTTTTACATCAAGTACATGCTCAGGAATCGATAGAGCCTTATTTGATTGCGATGGGTGATGTAGGAACAATCAAAAGCGATGATGCGATTGATCAACAGAAAAACCAGGTTAAATGGTCACAATTGACAGAGGATCAACGAAAAGTGCTCGCGCCATTAGGGGGTGAGTGGGATACTTTGCGACCTTGGCAACGTGAAAAAATGCTAGACATTGCACACGACTATCCCAAAATGGATGCAGAAAAACAATTGCGCGTGCAAAAACGTTTGAATCGATGGAGTCGTATGACACCTTTTGAACGAGAAAACGCGCGTAAACGCTATCAACAATTCCATAGTTTAAGTCCTGAGAAGAAAGATGAGTTACGTAAAAAATGGGCTGAATATCAGAAGCTGCCAGAGGCTGAGCGGGCCAAATTAAGAAAAGACTCGCCAGAGGTGTATTACGACCCTGAATTAGATTAGACTGCCTTGCGATTGATGACTGTTGATGCCCGCTAAAATAGCGGGTTTTTATTTGATGATGACGGATACGGTGCAATTTTTATTAAAACGTTTACTGGCCGGAGTGTACGAATTGCTCGTGCTCACTGCAATTTGGATGCTGGTGACCTTATTGTTTGTCTCGGTGTTTGGCGATGCCACGCAAGGTGTTAAACACTGGTGCTTGCAGTTGTTGCTGTGGTTAGTGGCAGGTATTTACTTTGTGCGCTGCTGGAGCAGTACAGGACAAACGCTAGCACTTCAGGCCTGGAGAATGAAGATAGTCGATGCAGAAGGCGGCGTTTTGTCTGTGCAAGATGCATCAATACGCTACGTACTTGCCAGTGTGCTGATGTTGATGTTCGGGGTGACCATCCTTTGGGCGTTGTTTGATCGAGACAAACTATTTTTGCATGATAGATGGTCTGGTACTCGATGCGTGAAGGCATCTGCTGCGATTGACGGCTAACGATGTTCAATCCAAGCTATCATGGCAAGCCCAGCTGTTAAAAAAAGGAGAGTAGGGGTAATGGCACTAAGTACGGGAGACCAGTCATTTAATACTCCTAAATGGATAAATATCCGATTCATGATTTGGTAAGCCACACCCAGCAAAATGCCAATGAATATTTTGGTGCTCGTGCCGCCCGCGCGCTGCTGCAAGAATCC
>DHYP01000025.1:19428-23241 GCA_002414145.1 Methylophilaceae bacterium UBA5127
GTGGGTAAGTCATTTTTGCCCACAATGCCACTTCATAGCGCGTGGTCTTCTGATTGTTGTTAGCTAAATGCTGGATGAATGAGTATAAGTTCCAAGCGGACATTTTTTCAGGCAAGACCAGTAATACATTGAGCAACTCTGGTCGTATATGCGATGTCCAGTTGGCTTTTTTAAAAAACAGTGTTTGTACTGAGTTCTGCTCAATTTCTTTATGGTAGGTAAATTGCGTTTGCGTTACATCACTTAATCCCCATTTATCCTCCAAGTAAACTCCCTGCTTGGCGTTGCTGATACTACGTAATCTAAATTTTTCATCAAATTCGTAGATATGGATGTCGAGTAAAGTGGCATTTGGCAACACACTTTGAGCGTTGACGAAGCTTCTGCCATCCTTAATCCATAAACCTGATTTGAAGTCTTGTGCCACCACAGAGTCTGTCGCGTTGATACGCATACGTTGAGCCATTTTTTCGCTGATAGGTGCAATCAGTTCACCAATGATAAAGGTAATAATGGTGAAGATGAAGCCGATTTTGATTAAGGAATAGCCAATTTGCCCTAACGAGAGCCCGCTTACTCGCATGACAATCAACTCAGAATTGCTTCCCATCGTGCCTAGACTATACATCATACCGAGTAGCACAGCGACAGGAACTACCTCATACACATGCCCTGGGATGCTTAGCAACACAAATACCAGCATATTGTTAATGCCGTAATTGCCGCGTCCTAAGCTATCTAATTCCTGAATCAAATCAAAGAACGAAAACATGGCGATTAATCCCAGCATAATCATGAGGATGCTAATGCTCGTTTCTTGCCAGAAATATCGGTTAAATATATTCATCGTTGAGGGCTGTCTTGGCTATTAAAGTCTTTTTTTAAAAAGTTGCGGCATTAATGGCAAAAGGTGATTTCTTCGGTAGAACATATAGATAGTTAATAGCAAGAAAAAGGCATGCACAGGCCATAAGCCGATGCTGGCAGAAATGCGTTCTTGCGTAATCCACGCCTGAAATATACTCAGCACATTGTTATAAATGATGAAAATGAGTAATGCAAACATAACGTTTAATGAGCGACCAGCGCGTGGGTCGACAAAACTGAGGGGTACTGCCAGCATGGAAAGAATTAAGGCAGAAACAGGCATGGCAAGGCGCCATTGTAATTCTGCCTGCGCTTCTTTGCTGTTTTCTTTAAACAATAATGCAGATGATTTGGAAGGCGTAGTACTAGGTTCAACAGCGACTTCCTTGGTCTCGATTCTAATGGCATAACGCTCAAATTCAGTTGTTGAAACTTCGGCGCTATTCGGTTTTGTTTCGTAGCGACGACCTTTTTCCAGTACTAAAAAGTGATCACCGTTTTCTTCTTTTTGGCGAGAGCCTCTGCTAGCGACAATCACGCCAGTTTTTTCATGCTGTGTTGATTGTACAAAGATATTTTTGACCTCAAAACCGAGCTTGTCAAAACTTTCTACGAAATAAATGCGATCCCCTTGTCTGGACTCTTTAAATACGCCAGGGCTAATAGATGAGGCTTCATCGCGGTTTTTGAGTTGTGCGCGATATTCATCTGCTTTATGCACTGCCCACGGTGTGAGTAGCATGCTGAGCAATGTGATAATTACAACGACAGGAAGCGTAAAGTGCAAGATAGGCTTGATCCATTTGTTCAACCCTAGACCAGCACTAAACCACACGACCATTTCTGAGTCGCGATGCCAGCGCGTTAAGGTGAGTAAAACGGCTAAAAAAATGGCTAAAGATAAAATCAAAGGCAAAAACTTAAGCAAATTAAAGCCGAGTAGTGTGGTCAGTGCATCATTAGGGATGTCACCGCGTGCCACAAGCCGCATGATATAGCCAGCGCGCTGCGCAACCACGATACCCAGTAGTATGAGGAAAATCCCACTACCAGTACTGATCAGTTCTTGTGATAATGCTTTTCTGAATATTTTCAATTTGAACGCTACGCTTTGAATTCAAGTCAAAACGCTAGATAATTAGATTATGAAATCAAATTTACATCAATTAAAGGATAAGTATGGAATTTAGCATAAAAAATGGGAATCCTGAAAAACTACGTGCGGATTGTTTGATAGTAGGCGTATATGAAGGGAAAAAGCTTTCCGATAGTGCAAAAATATTGGATGACGTTACAGAAAAGGCCATTTCAAAAATTCTGAAAACGGGTGATATGGAAGGCAAGTTGGCAACAACATTGGTCTTGCATCACCTGCCTAACGTATCTGCGGATCGTGTAATGTTGGTAGGTTTGGGTAAGTCGGCCGAGTTTAGCGATCGCCAATACCGTCAGTGCGTCAAAGCTGCTGTTAAAGCGCTTCCTAAAGGTGTTGCCAGTGCGGGGTTCTTTTTGACTGAGTTACCAATTAAAAAATCAGACATTCAATCCAAAGTGACCTATTTTGTAGAAGTGGTGATGGATGCAACTTATCGAGTGAATGCGGTTAAAGAAAAAAAACCAGAAGCAGCAACGTTCGAAAAAGCCATCATTGTCGTTGCTAAAGCTGAAAACCTAGTAGCGGAAAAAGCAATGAATAGAGGTTTGGCTATTGCGCAGGGCGTGAACCTAGCAAAAGATCTTGGCAATTTACCCCCTAATATTTGTACCCCAACATACATGGGTGAACAAGCTAAAAAGTTGGCTAAAGAGTATGGTTTTAAAGTAGAGGTATTGGATAAATCTCAAATTGAGAAATTAGGCATGGGCTCATTTTTGGGTGTGGCACAAGGCAGCGAGGAGCCGCCACGTTTGATTGTGCTACAACATTTAAAAGGCAAGAAAAACCAGAAGCCTGTGGTGCTGGTTGGTAAAGGAATCACTTTTGATACTGGCGGTATTTCGTTAAAACCAGGTGCTGAAATGGATGAGATGAAGTATGACATGTGTGGTGCGGCCAGCGTGTTAGGTACATTCAAAGCCATAGGCGAGATGCACTTAGAGTTGAATGTAGTAGGGATTGTGCCGACTTGTGACAATATGCCAAGTGGTCGCGCTTTGAAACCTGGCGATATACTCACTAGCATGTCTGGACAGACCATAGAGGTGCTCAATACGGACGCAGAAGGGCGCTTGATTTTGTGCGATGCGTTAACTTATGCCGAGCGTTTTGAACCGAGTGCTGTGGTCGATATTGCTACATTGACAGGCGCTTGCGTCATTGCCTTAGGACACCATCCAAGTGGGTTGTTCAGCAATCATGAGGGCTTAGCTAAAGAGCTGTTAGATGCTGGGGAGAAATCACACGATCGCGCATGGCGCATGCCATTATGGGAAGACTATCAAAATCAATTAGACAGTAATTTTGCAGATATGGCGAATATTGGGGGTCGCGCAGGCGGCAGCATCACAGCGGCATGCTTCCTTTCACGATTCACAAAAAAATATCACTGGGCGCATCTGGACATCGCAGGTACCGCTTGGAAGTCTGGTAAAGAAAAAGGCGGAACTGGACGACCTGTGCCATTATTAACGACGTTTTTAGTTGAGCGCGCCAATCAAGCGTAATAGAACATGACCAGTGTAGACTTTTATTTTAATGTTGAAGACAAGAGCAAACTGGTCAATCATTTAGTGCAGAGCGCGCTGAATAAACGTCGTCAGGTCACGATTTTTACGCAAGATGAGCAATCTGCCCAGCGTGTGAGTGCAGATTTATGGCAAACCGAGATGACTTCGTTTGTGCCGAATGTGCTGGCGAATCATTTCTTGGCACATAGCACCCCAGTTGTAGTCAATTGGCAGGCGGACATGATTTCTCAGGACGATCTGTTGATTAATTTGCAATCG
>DHYP01000025.1:23298-27015 GCA_002414145.1 Methylophilaceae bacterium UBA5127
AGGTAGATAAGTCAGAGGCGCGAAAGCGGTATGCATTTTATCGTGATCGTGGCTATGAAATTAAACCTGTTGATATGTTTAAAAAATCCATATAAATTGGGCGTATTGATGGAATTAACTAGGAAAGTTAAAAGTGGATACCCAAGAGATTCCCATATTAACCGAAGTATATAAAAGCAAAATACCTAAGGCTCAGCAGGAGCAAGTGCAGTTAACGTCAGAGACTGTCGCCATGGTAGTTGATGCGCTAAAACCAGCGGTGATTGATGAAATTTCACAAGCACTCAAGCCTAGGCTAGAAGCTGAAATCTCAGAAGCTTTGACGCAACAGCTCACGCAAGAGTTAACAGAAAAAATTGCCGAGCAACTGAGACAAAATGAAATCGAACAGGTTAAAGCGGAGTTAAGAGAGAACTTAGCGCATTCAGATCAATCCGTTTCTATTCTTGAAGAAAAGCTGGCAGGACAATTTAATCTCAAGGCAGAAACGCTGGAGCAAGACTTAGCTAAGCAACGCGAGATTGTACTGGCATCAGCAAAGGTCGATCTAAGCGCAGCTGTTTCTCAGCTTGCGGCAGAAACAGCTGAAAGACTTAATCTTGACATTGCCAATAAAGTATCGGGTATGCAAGAGCTGGCGGAATCGAAGGCAAAATCTCAAATAGCAAGTGTAGTAAGTGATTTTGAGGAAGGCTTCAGAGATACGTTAAGCAAGCAGAGTGCAGAAGAGCAAAGCAAATTGAATGCTGAGCTAGCGCTTGCCAGAGAGACGTTTGAAGGGGGCGTCCAGCATTATGCGGAAGCAGCGCAAAATCAGGTGAAAGAACAAGTCAAAACCTTGCTGAAAGAACGTGCAGGTGAGTTTGCGCAAAGCGTAATGGATACTCAAAATCAGATTAAAGAGCAACTAAAAGAGCATTTGAATCAACAAATTACTGATTTTACGCAAAGTGAAATAGACAAACAAAAACAGACAACTGTGGAGGTGCTAAATCAGTTTTATCAGACGCATCTTGATCAGGCAAAAAATAACTATGCCCAGCAAGTTGAAGCATTAAGCAGTCGCTTGTTGCAAGATGTCGCGGATTATTCACAGAAGTTAATGGAAAATACCCATCAGCAATTACAACAGACGCAATCGACGTTAGAACAGCAAATCGCGGAGCGTCAACAGCAGGCGCAATTAGTGATGGAACAGCAAGTGACAGAGCGTATTCAACAGACGCAATCAACACTGGTACATCAAACAACAGAACGCATTCAAACGCAGGCGGAAGATGCGCTTAAAACATTGGTGAGTCAGGTGCGTGCAGAATTTAAAAATGCTATTAACGCGGATATTCCTGAAGTAGAGAAAATGTTATCAGATGTGTTAAATCAAAGGCTACAACAGGCGATGCTTAGCTTTGAGAGTCGTTTGATGAATCAAGTTAAAGTCGAAGTAACAGAACTCTTGTCTAATGTAAAACTTGCTTTTGGAACCAAAGAAATCAGTAGTTAATTAGTCGCTAATAAGTTTTTGATAGTCTTTGTCCGAGCACAGTTGCTGTGTTTGCGACTTGTCGCTTGCCTCAAATCTAAAAATCCAATTCTCGTAAGGTGCATCGTTTAAGGCTTCGGGAGAGCTCGATAGTAACTCATTGGTTTCTGTGACCTTTCCATCCAGAGGCGCATGCAAATCAGAGCCTGTTTTCACTGATTCTACAAGCCCGCAAGGTTGTTTTGCTTGTATTAAGCTACCTACTTTGGGTGGTTCGACATAGACAATGTCTCCAAGTAAATCCTGAGCATAGTCGGTAATACCTGCCAGCCAAGAACCATCTGCTTGTTCTTTAGTCCACATATGCTCTTGGCTATATAACAAATTGTCTGGGAATTTCATGATGCTTTGTCAATAATAAGTGATATTCAATTCTGCCATAAACCGCTCAGTGAATACAGAGAATTGCAAAATAAACAAAAATCTTGACGTTACTTAATGTTTTGTTTACATATCACTCGTAAAGTATTGACAATAAATGAATTTTGATTACAATTTGTTCTAAGGTTAATCGAAAGCTGTGGTGTGAATATGAAATATTTTTTAAAACAATTCACTTTGTTTTATGTGGTTGCAGGCTTGGTGTTTACGCCATATAGTAGTTATGCGGCAACTAAAAAACATCGTAGCTCTATGGTCGTTTCATCTGCCAAACATATTAAGTCTAGATCTGGCTACAGAACTGTCAAGTATCACCCATCGCGTATTAAAGTAACAGCTCGCAAATCATATTTACTCTCTCAGTCTTTGCCTGTGATGTCAGCAGAGACATATGATGGCAGTGGCGCATTAATGTTAGCCTCCACCAAGGCGCTGGTCATTAATCAGAATACAAATGAAGTCATTTACGCAAAAAATACTAACACCCCCACGCCTATAGCTTCTGTGACCAAACTGATGACAGCGATGGTGTTGTTGGATGCTGGGTTGAATCTGGAAGAAGAAGTGGTAATTTCTGATTCTGATGTAGACTATCTAAAAGGGACATCATCAAGATTGCCTTTGGGCACGCAGTTAACGCGCAATGAACTGCTTCACTTAGCATTGATTGCTTCAGAAAACAGAGCAGCGTCAGCGTTGGCCAGTACCTATCCTGGTGGCAGGGCAAAGTTTGTGCGTGATATGAATCTTAAAGCTTACAGCTTAGGCATGCTTAACACGCATTATTCGGACTCAACAGGATTAGATAGTAGCAATGTTTCGACAGCAGAAGATTTGGCAAAATTAGTAAAAGCCGCTTATAGCTATGATTTGATTCGTGAAATCACGACAACAGCATCATATGATGTACTTTTACCTAATCGTCATGCGATGACTACTTTTAAAAATACAAATATCTTGGTAAGGAATGGCGATTGGGATATAGGGTTATCCAAAACAGGCTTTATTAATGAGGCGGGTCGCTGTTTAGTGATGCAAGCAAAGCTGGCAGGTGAGCCCGTGATTATTGTATTGCTAGATTCCGAAGGCAAATATACCAGAATAGGGGATGCAAACCGTGTGAGAAAATGGGTGGAGCACAATGTTGTTCCTAAATCAATTGATGCGCAAACAGAGCCTATTACTGTTGGGCAAATCTATTAACATGCAGATAAACATATAGATTTTGGCACACCATAAAAAAAGCAGCTTTTAAGCTGCTTTTTTTATGGATCAATTCTTTACTGTTTTTTCAGGGTGGACTTTTTTGTTGTTGGCTTTTTGGGAGCAGCCTTTTTAGCCGTTGGTTTAGCAGCTACTTTTTTTGCTGACGGCTTTTTAGCAGGCGTTTCTTTGGCTGCCTTTTCTGTCAGCAAGGTCATTGCTTCCTCTAATGTCAGCTCTTCTGGTGAGATACTTTTAGGCAAAGTGGCACGTATTTTTGCATGCTGCACATAGGGACCATACCGTCCTGCAAAAACCTCTATACGCCCCTCACCAGAAGGGTGTGGACCTAAATCTGCAATGGGGGCTGGACCTGAATGGGCTTGTGCGAGCAATGCGACCGCACCTGCCAAGTCAATACTGAATACACTTTCCGATTTTGGGATAGACTTAAATTTTCCATCATGATTCACGTAGGGGCCAAACCGACCAATATTCGCGATAATTTTTTTGCCAGTATCGGGGTGTAGTCCTAAATCGCGGGGCAGAGAAAGCAGCATGTGGGCAATATCGATATTGACATTGGCTAATGG
>DHYP01000025.1:27030-28270 GCA_002414145.1 Methylophilaceae bacterium UBA5127
CTTTAGGGACACTAACGCGTTTTGGCTTTTTCTTTTCACCTTCTACTGCTAATCCTATTTGCAGGTACGGACCATAAGGACCATTCATCAATAGAATGTCCTTACTTGAATCGGTATCCGTGCCGATAATAATGGGTTCACTTCCTGCCTGCGCCTCGCCATTGAGGCTACGTTTATAATCGCATTTTGGCGTGTCGTTATAGCCTGTGCAACCAATAAAGCTACCGTAACGGCTAAGTTGTTTTTGTAGTTGTTTGCCGCATTTGGGGCATGTTTCATCAATGAGTTCATTGCCAGGCCTATCTACATCTGCTTTATTAGTGATTTGCTGATGAAAGCCCTTCCAGAATTTACCCATGACTGGAATCCAGTCGCGTTCACCATCGGCAATTTCATCCAATTCATTTTCTAGCTTCGCGGTAAAGTCGTAATCAACGTATTGCGTAAAGTGTTCGGTGAGGAATTTATTCACAACACGACCTACGTCAGTCGGACTAAAGCGTTTTTTGTCCAAGAGCACATATTCGCGGTCTTGCAATGTACTGATGATACTCGCGTACGTGGATGGGCGTCCGATGCCAAATTCTTCAAGCACTTTTACAAGACTCGCCTCAGAATAGCGAGGCGGCGGTTCTGTGAAATGTTGATCTCCATAAATTTTTTCAACATTGAGCAACTCACCTACCTCTAAATGCGGTAATTTTGCTTCATCTTCTTCTTCCGCATCATCTAGGCTTTCCATGTACACAGCAATAAATCCAGGGAAAACTAGGGTTTGACCACTGGCGCGAAATAGTGTCGCTTCAGATCCAATAGCTAGATCAACACTGACGGCATCGTATTTAGCTTGCGTCATCTGGCAAGCAAGGGTGCGTTTCCAGATCATTTCGTATAGCTTAAATTGCTCATCATTCAAGTACTTACGCACACTTGCTGGGGTGCGGAAGATGTCAGTGGGACGAATCGCCTCATGCGCTTCTTGTGCATTTTTGGCTTTGGTTTTGTACATGATAGGCGATTTAGGTAAGTAATCTGCCTCAAAATTCTTTTTCACATAATCGCGAATTTGCATGACTGCTTCTACTGCCAAGCTAAATGAGTCGGAACGCATATAGGTGATTAAACCGACTGTGCCACTACCTACATCAATCCCTTCATAGAGCTGCTGGGCAATGCGCATGGCACGGCTGGTTGTAAATCCGAGTTTTCGCACGGCCTCTTGTTGCAACGTCGATGTGGT
>DHYP01000025.1:28320-28612 GCA_002414145.1 Methylophilaceae bacterium UBA5127
TCTGCTGACAGAAGTTTTACCTGCCGAGGCGATGAGCAATTTGCCAACAATCTCGGCTTGCTGGTCATGACTGATTACGCTAAATTGCTCAATTTTCTGACCATCAAGCTGAATTAATTTTGCACTAAATCCGTGTGCGTGCTTGAGCGCATCTAGATGAATAGACCAATATTCTTGAGAGACAAACGCTTCAATTTCCAGTTCGCGCTCTACAATCAAGCGTAGTGCAGGGCTTTGCACACGACCAGCAGACAAACCGCGGCGAATTTTTTTCCATAACAACGGCGACAAC
>DHYP01000025.1:28646-32106 GCA_002414145.1 Methylophilaceae bacterium UBA5127
AGCACGCCGTGCTTGTTGCGCATTGACCAAGTTCATTGCAATATCGCGAGGATGGTCAATTGCATATTTCACTGCTGATTGTGTGATTTCGTTAAATTCGACGCGTTTGAGTAATTTGTTTTTAAGCAGCTTTTTTTCAGTCAGAATTTCTGCGATATGCCATGAAATGGCCTCGCCTTCGCGATCCGGATCGGTTGCCAGATAAATGCTATCGGCAGACTTGACGGCCTTAGCAATGGCATCGACATGTTTGCTGTTGCGTTCGATGACATCATATTTCATTGCAAACTGGTGATCGGGATCCACCGCACCATTTTTTGGAATGAGGTCGCGCACGTGACCATACGAAGCAAGCACTTCGAAGTCCCCACCTAAATATTTTTTAAGTGTTTTAGCTTTAGAGGGTGATTCAACAATCAGGAGTTTAGACATGTAAACCTATAGTTATCAGTATTCGGCTACGATAATAGCAAGCTAATTGCTCGATAGACAATAATCTTTAGTAATAAAGTGTGTATTTTTAGCTAAGTTCAGGCTTTTTTCGCGAAAACTCAATGCGCTTACCATCATTACTGGCAATGCTGAGCGCGGCACCCTCGTTGGCGATGTCACCAAACAGCGGGTCTTCGTCTTCTGGCTTGGCCTGACTTAGGTTTTTAAAATCGTACAAATTAAAATCAGCTAAGTGCGATGGTTCTACATTACCAATTGCACGGAATATGTTATTAATGCGGCCAGGTTGCTCACGCTCCCATTGCATTAGCATGTCTTTGACTTTTTGACGCTGTAGGTTTTCTTGGCTACCGCATAAATCACACGGAATGATTGGGAAAGCCATTTGGCGCGCATAACTGGCGATGTCTTTTTCAGCGCAGTATGCAAGTGGACGTATTACCATGAACTCGCCACGGTTGGTCGCAAGTTTTGGGGGCATGGCTTTTAGTTTTGCACCAAAAAACATGTTAAGGAATAGTGTTTCTACAATATCGTCACGGTGATGCCCTAATGCAATTTTATTGGCACCTAACTGTTGTGCAGTGGTGTAGATAATGCCACGACGTAAGCGCGAACACAGGCTACATGTGGTTTTCCCTTCTTGTATTTTTTCTTTGACGATGGAATAGTTGTCTGCTTCTACAATGCGGTATTCAATGCCTAATTTTTCAAAGTACGCAGGCAAAATATCCGCAGGAAAGCCAGGCTGCTTTTGATCTAGATTCATGGCAATCAATTTAAAATTGATGGGGGCACGCTCTTGCAGTGCAAGCAATATCATCAACATGGCGTGACTGTCTTTGCCGCCACTCATGCAGACCAGCACAGTGTCTCCCTCTTCTATCATGTTGTAATCACCTATGGCTTTGCCAGTAGCGGTGATGAGGCTGTTGCGCAGGCGTATAAAGTTACTTGAGGGACTGTCTGGAAGGTGCTTAATCATGATGTCGTTATAAATTGAGTGAGCGTCCACCATCTACTGCCAGCACATGGCCTGTGATGAAAGGTGCATCTAGTGTTAAAAATTTTACTGCTTTTGCAATGTCAGTCGGGTCGCCAATGCGTTTGAGTAAGGTTTGGGAAATCACACGTTGCTGATAAACTTCATCAAACTGAGGGTTGTTTTCTGGCCATTGCACAGGACCTGGTGCTACTGCATTGACGCGCACCTCAGGGCTAAGTTCGTGTGCAAGGGATTTAGTGAGTGTGACTAGCCCAGCTTTGGCTACGCTATACACGATATAACCTTTTTTGGGGCGTTCAATGTGCATGTCTGTGATGTTGATGATACTGCCTGCATTTTTGCGTAACTCTGCTGCCGCAGCTTGTGCAAGAAACATCGGTGCTTTGAGATTGCTACCCATTAAGTCTTGCCAGTTTTCTTCATTGATTTGGCTGAGCTCTGTGGGGTAGTAAGTAGACGCATTATTAATGAGGACATCGAGTCTACCGAAGTGTTTGATGGTTTCGTTAATTAAGCTAGGTATAACAGCAAAGTTGAGCAGGTTACCTTGAATAATCGTGACACTATTCGGACGTTTTAAGTTTAGTTCTGCTTGCAATGCGCGCGCTTCTGCAATGCTGGTGTTGAAGTGAATCATCAACTGCATACCGTGTGCGTGTAGTTCGCGGCAAATTGCCGCACCTACCCGCTTTGCACCGCCTGTAATCAACACTACCTTGTTTTGCAAATTAGCACTCACGATTGATTTAATTCTTAATAGTCCACATTATAATAGGGAATGGCCTCACTACCTATCCCATCCACGCAAGCGCAAGCACAAAGTGCTGAGCTGACACACTGCATTCAGAAAGCTATTGCAACACAGGGAGGCTGGATAGATTTTGCCACCTTTATGCATATGGCGCTTTATACGCCAGGTTTAGGTTATTACAGCGGCGGCGTGCAAAAGTTCGGAAAAAAAGGAGATTTTGTGACTGCACCAGAAATCTCGCCATTGTTTGCACGCACATTGGCACGTCAAGCGGCGCAAGTGTTAGCCGAAACAAAAGGAGATATTCTCGAGCTAGGGGCAGGGACGGGGCGGTTAGCTGCCGATTTATTATTGGAACTTGCTGCCCATCATCAATTGCCTGCGCATTATTATATTCTTGAAGTCAGCGACTATCTACGTCAGGTACAGCGTGAAGTGTTAGCGGAATGCTTACCTCAGGAAATATTCGCGCGCGTGGCGTGGCTGGATAGCTTGCCTCAGCAGTTTGTGGGAATGATGTTGGGAAATGAGGTGTTAGATGCGATACCTGTACATCTTATTCATAAGCAGCATGGTCAGTTATTTGAACGCGGTGTGATTTGGAATGGAAATTTTGCATGGCAAGACCGTGCGTTAGCACAAGGGGTACTCAATGAAAAAGTAAGCTCTTACCATCTTCCAGATGATTATCTGACGGAATTTAATCCCGCCAGTGTGGGCTTGATCAATAGTCTGGCAGCTAGCTTAAAGTCAGGAGTTATTCTAATGCTGGATTATGGATTCGGTGTGTCTGAGTATTATCATCCGCTGCGCAATCAAGGCACGCTCATGTGCCATTATCAGCATTATGCACATAGCAATCCGCTGGTTTATGTAGGTTTGCAAGACATCACAGCGCACGTTAATTTTACAGAAATCGCGGAAGCTGGCGTAGCACATGGATTGAGTGTAGCTTACACGAATCAAGCCAGCTTTCTAATGAATTGTGGTGTATTAGACATACTTTCCAAGGTGTCTCCCAGCGATGTAGCTTTGTATGCGCCACTGGTGGCAGCGGCGCAAAAGTTACTTTCACCAGCGGAAATGGGTGAGCTGTTTAAGGTGATTGCATTAAGTAAAGACGTCATGCAGCCATTAACAGGATTTATGCAGGGCGATAAAAGGCATCTACTCTAGTATAATGCGCGTCATGACAGACCCTATTACACTCCCAGAAGATGTTGCCCCATCAACGCTATCGCGTCGCATCC
>DHYP01000025.1:32125-35159 GCA_002414145.1 Methylophilaceae bacterium UBA5127
ACTGCGTCAAGGCCGACTCACTAAAGGGCAAGAGCGAGCTTTAGAAATAGGCTGGCCGCAATTTGGGATTGAATATACCGATCAAATGCTGGATTTAAGTCAAACTTTTGCACGTGCAGATTCAAAAAAAATACTTGAAATTGGCTTTGGGATGGGTGATGCGACAGCTAAGATTGCACAAACTTTACCAGACAGTGATTTTTTGGCGGTAGAAGTACACACGCCTGGGGTCGGTAGCTTACTCAAGCTGATGCAGGAAAACGATATTCAAAATATTCGGATTATTCAGCACGATGCGGTGGAAGTGTTGCAACATATGGTGCCAGATCAGAGTTTGGATGGCGTACATATTTTTTTTCCTGATCCTTGGCATAAAAAACGCCATCATAAACGCCGCCTCATTCAAGCAGAGTTTGTAAAACTACTATGTTCAAAATTGAAAGTGGGTGCTTACATTCATGTGGCCACCGATTGGCAGGAGTATGCAGAATGGGTACTTGAAGTGTTGAATGCGGAGCAGCAGTTGGATAATACGGCCAACGATTATGCAGAAAAACCTAACTATCGGCCGCTCACTAAGTTCGAAAATCGTGGAATAAAACTAGGTCACGGTGTATGGGATTTAGTTTTTTTAAGGCAATAAAACTTAAAGAAATAGCTCAGCGCTGGCCGCTTGGCTAATGGCAAGTACTGCGGGGTGCCTAATTTTTCGCTCAACAGAAATAGCATAAAAGCTTTTTATTAGCGCTTTGGCTTCACCAATCGCTATCACATTAAACTGCTCACAAACTAGTTGCGCAATGGCGGTTGGTGCAACAAACACGCCGACACTCGCTTGCCCAAATGCCTTCATCAGTGCGCCATCATCAAACTCACCAGTGATGTTTGGCTGTACGTTGTTATCCTCGAACCAGCGCATGAGCGTATGGCGTATGGCATCATCAATGCCTGGCAGCAACATTGGAGCCTTGTTTAAACAGTGTGGAAAATCGTCTGCATCATGCCACTTAATTTGCTGGGCTAATTTTTTGGTTGCAAAAAAAGTCAAACCGCATTCACCCAGAAAGTGGTTAAATGCGCGCACATTCACGGCATGCGGCATGGGGCTGTCCGCAATGACCAAATCCAGTCGATGCACAGCAAGCTCAGCTAATAGATTTGTCACATTGCCCTCGCGACAAATGAGCCGCGGTGCATCTTTCTCGCGCAGTGCAGGCTCAATGAGTCGATACGCAATAATTTTAGGCACGGCATCGCTTATTCCAAGCCTAAACTGCATGGGACGGTCGGCCATAGGTTGTTTGAGCGTTTCTTCTAGCTCTTTGCCTAATGAAAATATTTCATCTGCATAACTTAACACCAGCTTACCTTTATCGGTAAGTTCTAAGCGCTTACCAACGCGATTAAACAAAGGCTCGCCTAAAATAGTCTCAAATAAACTGAGTTGGCCGCTAATAGTTTGCGGTGCGAGAAACAGACGTTGACTCGCCAACGTAATGCTGCCTGCTTTTGCTACCGCCCAAAAGTAATGTAGATGTTTGTAGTTAATCGCAGACATGGCCATATGTTCGAATAATTCGAATATAAAGTCAATTATATTCGAATTTTATTGTTTATTTATTTGGCGTATATTACACATTCTCATGACAACTCAGAGGAGATTGAAGGTGCAAACGATTATTCAGACGCGCGGTTTTAAATTAACCCAAGCTTTGCAAGAGTACACACACAAACGCTTGGCTTATGCCATTAGCTTTGCAAGTGAGCATGTACAGCGCATTACGGTGCGCTTGTCAGACATCAACGGCCCTAGAGGTGGCGAAGATAAACGTTGCAAGCTGGTGCTTAAGATGCAAGGTATGCCAAGTATGGTGATAGAGGATACAGAGAGTAATTTATATAGTGCGATCGATAGAGCTGTTGAACGGGCAAGCAGATCTTTAGCGCGCATATTAAAACGCAGACATATGTACCAAATATCTTCAAGCATCATTAGTTAAAGTCTATTGAGTTTATTAGGAAAGTCAAAATATGAAACGCATTTTTTTATTTTTAATTACCAATATGGCGATTATGTTGGTGTTATCTATCACCATGAGTTTGCTAGGTGTGGGGCCATATTTAAGTGAGGCAGGTCTTAACTATCAATCATTGTTAATGTTTACTGCAGTGATGGGTATGGGTGGTTCGCTCATTTCACTTGCCATTTCTAAGTGGACGGCAAAACGCATGGTGGGGGCTGAAGTGATTAATGCGCCAGCAAACCAAGAGCAAAAATGGCTATTAGACACGGTGCGTAAACAAGCAGAAGCGGCGGGGATAGGCATGCCAGAAGTGGCGATTTACCATTCGCCTGATGTGAATGCATTTGCCACTGGCATGAACAAAAACAATGCCTTAGTAGCGGTTTCAACTGGCTTATTAAGCAGCATGAGTCGCGATGAGGCCGAAGCTGTGCTTGCGCACGAGGTATCGCATATTGCCAATGGTGACATGGTGACCTTGGCTTTAATTCAAGGTGTCGTCAATACATTTGTGATGTTTTTATCGCGGGTCATCGGCCATACGGTGGATAAAGTGGTCTTTAAAACCGAGCGTGGACAAGGTCCCGCTTTTTATATCACGATGATTGTTGCTGAGTTATTGCTTGGTATTTTAGCAAGCATCGTTGTCATGTGGTTCTCACGCCAACGCGAGTTTCGTGCAGACTTGGGCGGTGCTAACTTGGCAGGCCGTAAAAAAATGATCGCGGCATTAGAAAAATTAAAATTGGGTCAGGCGCGCATGCAAGAAGGTGCGCAGTTACCTGAAAAAATGGCAGCATTTGGCATTTCAGGCGCGCAAAAAATGGGCTTAAAAAGACTTTTTATGACACACCCGCCGTTGGATGAACGTATTGCTGCCCTTAGGCAAGCGACTTAATTGATATGAGCAAAAAATAAGGGAGCGACATGACCAATATTGGTGAACCATGGATGTGGGCAGGTTTTATTGTTTTTGTGATTGCCATGCTGGCGCTGGATTTATTTGTACT
>DHYP01000025.1:35173-41473 GCA_002414145.1 Methylophilaceae bacterium UBA5127
AAAGCGCATAAAGTCAGTGTAAAAGAAGCCGCCGCTTGGTCTGTGGTTTGGGTGACATTGGCGTTGGTATTTAATGGGCTACTTTGGTGGTATCTCGATCGTAGCATGGGGGCTGAGATTGCCAGTCAAAAATCAATGGAATTTTTGACTGGCTACGTCATTGAAAAATCGCTCTCGGTAGATAACGTTTTTGTCTTCTTGATGATATTTACCGCATTTAATGTTGATCCACAACACCAACGTAGGGTGTTGCTGTATGGTGTGCTGGGTGCAATCGTATTGCGTGCAATCATGATATTTGCAGGGGCATGGGCAGTACGCGAGTTTCATTGGGTGCTCTATTTGTTTGGCGTGTTTTTGGTGATTACTGGCATTAAAATGCTGGTGACTGTTGATAAAGAGCCTAACCTGCAAAACAACGCAGTGCTGAAATTTGCAAAACGACATTTGCGCATTACCGATGGCTTTAGAGGCGAGAAATTTAGCGTCACAGAACATGGCGTGCGTTACTTTACGCCATTATTTTTGGTGCTTTTAATGGTGGAAGCATCAGACGTGATATTTGCTGTTGATTCTATCCCAGCCATTTTCGCCATCACCACAGACCCGTTTATTGTATTTACATCCAATATTTTCGCCATCATGGGCTTGCGCGCTTTGTACTTTTTACTGGCCGATATGGCAGACCGCTTTCATCTGCTTAAATATGGCTTAGCGTTATTGCTCGTGTTTATTGGCGGCAAAATGCTTGCAGCAAACTGGGTGCATGTACCAACGTATATTTCGTTAACGGTGATTGCCACCATTTTGGTGACATCTATTGTTGCAAGCTTATTAGCAACGCGGCAAGGTGTTAAAAAATAAAGTTAATTTGGAGCGAGTGAAATGCAAGAGCTAACAACACAGCCCGTCATTAGACTTGCACTGCTTACTTTATTTATTGCTACGCTAGCTGCAGGCGCGTGGCTCGTGTTGATGCCATTTATTGTACCTGTTTTATGGGCAGCAATTATTGCCTATGCAAGTTGGCCTTTGTATTCAAGGCTGTTAAGCCAATTGAAAAGCAAACATAATCTGGCTGCATTGAGCATGACTTTGATCATGGCGACTCTTGTGATATTGCCTTTATTGTGGCTGTTGCTAACGCTGAATAGCGAGTTTGCTCTCATGTCAAAGGTAGTGCAGCAAGCATTGGTGACGGGCGGTCTTGTGGTGCCGCAATTTATTCGAGATATTCCATTTTTAGGGCAAGCAATTAGTGACTGGCTCAACCAAATGATTGCGCAACCAGGTCAACTTAAAGAGGAAATGCAAGCAATCTTGTCTAGTGCGGACAAAGTAAGTTTTGACGTTTTAGGAGGTATCGGAAGAAATGTCGCAAAAATGGGTTTGGCCTTATTGACCTTGTTTTTTGTGTATAGAGACGGGCTAAGCTTATTAGCGCAAATACAGCGTGTCATGCAATCAATGTTAGGCGCAAGAGTAAAGACGTATATCGAAGCGGCAGGTGGTGCGACGCGAGGTGTCGTTTATGGCATATTGCTGACAGCCTTGGTTCAGGGGGTGTTTGCTGGTTTGGGTTACTGGGTTGCTGGCTTAAGTTCGCCTATCATGCTGGCAGCTATTACCGTGCTTTTTGCACTCATTCCCTTTGGTACGCCGCTCGTCTGGGGTAGTATGGGTATTTGGCTCACCCTAACTGGGCATACGTTCGAAGGCGTTGCCCTTTTGCTTTGGGGATTATTGGTGGTTTCTTGGGTGGATAATATTGTGCGACCACTAGTGGTGGCGCAAAGCGTAAAAATACCATTTCTTTTGGCGTTTTTTGGGGTGCTGGGCGGCTTAGCTGCTTTTGGATTAGTTGGCTTATTTCTGGGCCCTGTGATACTGGCCGTGGCATTTTCAGTGTGGCAAGAGTGGTTGGATGCGCATCCAGACATCCCTGATCCACATGAAGATGTTTAGACCAGTTTTATTCGGAAGCAATTTCATGGTCGGTAAAAAGCCACTTCCCAATCACTGTTTCCGCCTCTTCCACGCCTAATTTTTTTAGGCTAGAAAATAATTGCACGGTGATATTTTCGCCCCAACCTTCTTTGAGTTCTTTGCGTACTTTGTTGAGAGTGAGTGTGGACTCACTGCGCGATAATTTGTCTGATTTTGTCAGGAGCACATGCACGGGCTTGCGGCTTGGAGTAAACCAATCCAGCATTTGGCGGTCTAGTGGTGTGAGTGGATGGCGGCTATCCATCACCAACACCAAGCCGCCCAAGCTTGAGCGTTCGCTCAAATAGCGCGAAAGTAAGTTTTGCCAATGCGCGCGCATGGCTTCCGGCACTTTGGCGTAGCCATAACCAGGCAAGTCGACAAGATGTTTATCGTTGCCGAGTGAGAAAAAGTTTATAAGTTGTGTGCGGCCCGGCTGTTTTGATACAAAGGCCAAGCGGTTGTGATTGGCAAGAGTGTTGAGTGCGCTGGACTTCCCTGCATTGGATCGACCTGCGAACGCCACTTCAACACCACTAGCAGGTGGCAAGTCGCGTAAGTGGTGCGCAGAAATAAAAAAGGTGGCGTTTTGGAAGATGGGCATGGTTTAGACGGTTTTTTCTTAAGGTTAAATGCTATCACGAAGCATTAAACTTTGATAAAATATTAGACTAATTAAATGGTTAAGAAAGTTTTGTGTTATGTTGAAAAAAATGGGTACATGGGTTGGCTTGCTGTTTGTTTTGACAGCGTTAAATGCAAATGCTGCAACGCAAACAGCTGTGCAGGCTGCTGATGCTACTAAAGCAGCTGAGCAGCCAGCGGGCAAAAGACCAGCATCGCAAATTGTGCAAACGGTATGTGCGGCGTGCCATGCGGCAGACGGCAACAGCGTAATCACGCTTAACCCTAAATTGGCAGGTCAGCATCCAGAGTATCTGCTAAAGCAATTGACTAATTTTAAAGAAGGTTCCCGTGCTAATGCAGTCATGACAGGTATGGCTTCAGGCTTGAGTGCGGAAGAGATGCAGGACTTAGCGCAGTATTTTTCTCAACAAAATATTAAGTTAGGTAAAACTAAAGCGAATGGTTATGGATCATTGGGTGAGAAAATCTACCGTGGCGGTATTGCTGCTACACAAGTGCCTGCTTGTGCTTCTTGCCATGGCGCTAACGGAGCTGGCTTGCCTAAACAGTTTCCACGCTTAGCTGCACAGCATGCGGATTACACTTATCAGCAATTAAAAACGTTCCGCACAGGCGAGCGTGCAAATGCGCCTATGATGACAGCAATTGCTGTCAAGTTAACAGATGCTGAGATGCAAGCTGTCGCTGATTACATTCAAGGGCTTAGATAATTCGCAAGTAAACTTAAGGTGGCATTTGCCACCTTTATTTTTTTATCTTCTTTAAGATTATTAGCGTCAGTTGTCGTCTTAAATATTTTTGGTACGTTAAACGCCTATCTTGAAACCATCACACACATTCAATCAGCGCCTTTATGAGCTTTTGAGCTCAATGCGCTTTGCGGTCAGCATGCTCACGATTTTGGGCATTGCCTCTATCATTGGTACAGTGCTTAAGCAGAACGAACCCTACGAAAATTACATTATCAAGTTTGGACAATTCTGGTTTGAGATGTTTGAGAAACTTGGCTTGTTCGATGTCTATCATGCCTTATGGTTTTTGCTGATTCTGTTGTTTCTGGTAATTTCGACCAGCTTTTGTATTTACCGCAACTCACCACTGATGATTAAAGAGTGGAAAACATTTAAAGAACATGCAACAGAAAAATCATTGCGCGCATTTGGTCATCAGGCGAGTTTAAAACATCATGCCGAGTTGGCGGTCACGCAAGCCAAGTTGTTGAATTACCTCACTGGGCAAGGCTTCAAATATAAGGCAGGCGAACAAAAAAACGGGGATGTACTCATTGCTGCAAAGGCGGGCACGCACCAACGTCTCGGCTATATCTTAACGCATACCGCGATTGTGGTGATTTGTTTTGGCGGCATTCGGGATGGTAATTTGCCCTTCAAAATTCAAGAAATGCTGGGTAAAAAGAAAATTGAGGTGTTGGATATTCCTGCAAGTCAAGTGCCAGAAATCAGCCGCTCGAGCACGGCTAACGCTTCATATCGAGCCAATATGACGTTACCAGAGGGGGCAAGCAGTGATGTGGCTTTCGTGCGGGTGCGTGATGGCTATCTTGTGCAACAGCTGCCATTTAGAGTCGCACTGAAAGATTTTCGTATTGAGCATTATGCATCAGGTCAGCCGAAGTCTTTTGAAAGTGATATTGTCATTGCTGACCCTGATCTTAAACAGCCTTTAGAAAAAACCATCAGTGTTAATCATCCTCTGATTTATAAAGGCATTGCTATTTATCAATCGGATTTTCAAGATGGTGGCTCTTCACTAAAATTTAAAGGCTGGGATTTATCATCTATTAATCAGCCTAGTTTTGAAGTGAACGGAGTGGTGGGTAGCAAAGGGACTTTGGGGCAAGACAATGCAAAGTTGACGGTCGAGTTTAATGAGTTCCGCAAATTTAATATTATTAACTTGTCTCCCGATGGCAAAGGTAAGCCACATAACGTAGGCCCTAACACCACATTTAAGCTACGAGACAATACGGGACAAGCGCGCGAGTACGTGAATTATATGCAGCCGCTTAATATAGATGGCAAAGCGTATTTTGTTTCTGGCATGCGTGAAACGGTACAAGAAGACTTTAAATATTTGCGCATACCTGCAGATGACGATTTAAGTATCGATGGTTTTATCAACTTGCGTAGCGTATTGATGAATAGTGTGCAACAGGCTGAAATTGCAAGAAGATTGGTCGAGAAGTCATCCATGCAAGATGCGCAAATGAAAGTGCAATTTGAAGAAAGTATTCAAAAGATACTGAGTGCTTTTGCGCAAGGTGGCTATACGCGCTTGTCACAAGCCATCGAAAAAGCAGTGCCTGTGGCAGAGCGTCAAAAGGCGGCCGATGCCTACTTTAAGCTACTCAATACAGCTGCTTTAGAAGCATACAATATGAGTCTGGCAGCACGTCACAAGTCTGAAGTGACATTAAACCCAGAAGTCCTGGCATTTCTGCAAGACTCGCTCAATGCTATGAATGATTTATTTTTTTACGGCACACCTTACTATTTTCAGTTAGATGACTATGTGCTTAAAGAAGCGAGTGGCTTGCAGTTGACGAAATCACCAGGTCAAAAATGGGTGTATTTAGGTTCCGTTTTACTGGTGTTGGGTATCTTCGCCATGTTTTATATTCGTGAACGTCGCATTTGGCTACTCATTAAAGCAGATAATGAAGTGCTACTGACCATGTCTTCAAATCGAAAAAATCTAGATTTTGAACAAGAGTTTGAACGTATCAGGAATCAATTGGGCCAATTATTGTCCTAATTTACTGAGATAAAGGGAAATATATGAATACTCAAGCTTATGATTTTAAAACAAAAAACTTATTTCAAACGTTAAGGACTTGGGATTGGCTCTACGCCTTAGCTTTGCTGTTAGGCGCCGTTTTTGCGTATAACAAATACATGCAATACATGGATGTGTATGAGGTGGGCTTTCTGTTTGCGGCTGTGGGTGTGTTTAGCTATATTGGCTGGCGTTGGAAAAGCTTAGCAAGGCTGGTAATTGGGATTGGTGTAATCAGCATCTTTGCCATCAGCCTGTATCAGGGCGATCAGGCGCGTGCTACACAAACGTTTTTTCTGAAGTTTCTTATTTCCAGTCAATCGGCCATCATGTGGATGAATGTGCTGTTCATATTAGCCATGGCTACCTACTGGTTTGCTATGCTCAAACGCAGTGAGTTTACGGGACGTGTAGCTTCGGCATTGACCTGGAGCGCAGTTTTGTTTGGTTTTGTGGGTCTGATGGTGCGCTGGTATGAGTCTTATTTAATTGCACCCGATGTTGGGCATATTCCAATCAGCAATCTGTACGAAGTGTTTATTTTATTTTGTTTGATTACAGCCTTACTTTATTTGCATTATGAAGACAAATTTAACACCAAGCAGTTAGGCGGGTTTGTGTTGCTTGTAATTAACGCTGCTGTAGGTTTTATTTTGTGGTATCGCTTTGACCGCGGTGCAGATGCGATTCAGCCATTGGTACCAGCACTACAAAGCTATTGGATGAAAATACATGTGCCTGCTAATTTTATTGGATACGGATCCTTCTCATTGGCCGCTATGGTCGCGGCGGCCTACTTGCTGGCTAAAAGAGGGATATTGGCAAGTCGATTACCCAGCTTGGAAATCCTAGACGATGTGATGTATAAAT
>DHYP01000025.1:41487-41930 GCA_002414145.1 Methylophilaceae bacterium UBA5127
ATCAATTGCCGTGGGGTTTGCCTTTTTTACCATTGCTACCATATTGGGTGCAATGTGGGCGGCCGAAGCTTGGGGTGGATATTGGTCTTGGGATCCTAAAGAAACTTGGGCGCTGATTGTTTGGTTGAATTATGCCGCTTGGTTACATTTGCGCATGGTAAAAGGTTTGCGCGGTCGCGTTCTAGCATGGTGGGCTTTAATTGGGTTACTAGTCACCACTTTTGCATTTCTAGGCGTGAACATGTTTCTGAGTGGCTTGCATTCTTACGGAACATTATAAAAACTAAAATTTAGTTGCTCTCAGAGGTCGCTTCACTGGCTAAAGTTGGTGGTGATAAATCGACCGTAAATTGCACAGCGCCATCTGTGTTTTGCGTAAGTGCAAGTGTGTAGCCAGCCTGAAGCGCATCTTGTGCTGCATGGTACAAGCCAACGCCTAAACC
>DHYP01000025.1:41972-45768 GCA_002414145.1 Methylophilaceae bacterium UBA5127
GTGCTGCGCCGTATTCTGACCCATCCTCTTGCCAGTGTCTGTGACTTGAATCTTGTAGTGTTTTTGCTCTTCGACTATTTCAACTTTAACCAAAGTATTGGGTTCGTACTTGGTTTTTTCTAACGCATTGCTCAACAAGTTATCAAGAATGCTATCCAAAACATCAGCGTTGATGTCATGTGTAGGTAAGTTGTTTGCCACAAATTCCACTTGCGGTTGCGTGTAACGCAGACGTAGATTTTTCCACCAAGCGGAAATTTTTTCCTGACGTTTTTTTTCCTCACTGGGGGCCTTGAGTTTGTCTAGTGTGGCGGCAATGCGTTGGTTAAGAACAGGCAACTGTTTTTTAATGAGTTTTAGCAAGTCCTCATTATCTTCCTCACTGGTTTGCTGTGCTGCCGTGACGAGCGTACCTACAGATTGCAGGATATTTTTGATGTCGTGCGTCAGTCTTGAGCCTGTTTCATAAAAAGCCTGCATGTAGGTATTTTGGCGCAAGGTTTCCTCACGACGTTTGGCTTCATAAAACTCTCCCATAATCTGAGTGAGCAGTTTAACGTGCACATACAAGGCGGGTGACATTTGCCAGCGAGAATGTAAAGTCATGTAAAAATCTTTGAAATTAAACTCAGTTGAATAACTGGTTTTGTGACCTAATTGGCCACGGGTTTCATCGGCCATCCAAGAAATACCTGATACCCAGCCCAGCTTCATCATTTCATTCATGGCAGCTTGTGTAAAGCCATTGGGCGTGGTTTCATGTTCCGCTAGCGTAGCAATATTTTTTACCCAATGCTCAAAAGGCATGCCGATACTGAGCAGGTAGCGTGACATCAGTAACTCTACGCCAGAGAAGCGTGTGCTGGGTCGCCACAGATAACTTAACCCAAATAAAATGACGGCCATACCAGAGATGGTATAGAACATGACCTGAATGTAATTTACTTGCTGTAATGTACCAATTGCATAGCTGCCCAAAATGATAATAATCGCCAGCATAAACAGCATCAAGGTGTAAAAGAAGTCGACAACAGGGGAGTCATCAGCAAGGCTCAGTGTATTGTGAATAAACAGGATAGAAAGTGGCAAAAAGGGCATCATGTAGAAAATGACAAATTCAGCTGCTTGTAAATCCTCTGTTGCCTTAAGTAGTTTTGGTACCACCCACAGTAGCAACATTGCAAGCAGGTAGCTTGCGGCAAGAATATGGATCAGGCGATTCTTTTTGGAATCCCCTGAAAAAATGCGTCCACCTAGCAACCCAAACAGAATCGCCAGCCAAAGTGCGGTCAGCCACCAATTAAAGTAAAAGAATCCAAAGAGTCCAATAGCGACTAAACCAACTAATGCGACTAGCGATAGTTTTTGATTGCCGCGCCAAACGGGTTGCCAGACTAAAAAGATACCAAACGATAAAAAATAAAACATTTGCCTAAAAGCGACATCCTTGTCAAAGAAGATTAAAAACGCATGTAGGGATAGCAGCATCAATGCCATCACTCGGTGAGAATTTTTGAGCAAAATTTGATTCAGATTCATTTTTTTATTAAGTGCTTCATTTGAGGCACACCTTTAGTCTTGTGGATAACGCCCTATTCATTGTAGAGTGAACTGTCATCAAGTCAACGTTGTTGACGAAATATCAACAGGGTATGGATTAAAATAGTCAATTTTTGAGCATTTACATGGCTAAAACTCGCTTTTATTGACAATTTGTTTGGCATAATTTTTGCTTTATTCACACAAAAGTCCAAAAGCTTTTAAATATTAGATAATTAAAAAATAATAGAGTTAGGATACCATAATGAAAAAACAAACAGGCTTTACCTTAATCGAACTAGCCATTGTGCTAGTGATTATTGGTTTGCTGTTAGGCGGTGTATTGCGGGGGCAGGAACTGATTAATAGCGCAAAAGTAAAAAATATGGCACGTGACTTTCAAAATGTGCAAGTGTATGTGTATGGCTATCAAGACAGGTTTAAAGCATTGCCAGGCGATGATCATGCTGCAAATACTCATATTGCTGGCACTGTGGCGGGTAACGGTACGCAGAACGGTACGATTGAAGGAGCTTGGGATACAACAGATGATGCGGATGAAACATGCGTATTTTGGGAGCATGTAAGACGCGCTGGCTTGGCTGCTGGCCCCACAACTGTGAGTTGTGCAGCAAATAATACTTACCAGCCAAGAAATGCAGATGGAGGTTTAATCGGAATACAAAGCCTTTCAACGTTTACAGCAATTACGGGGATGAGTGGCGCTTATGTGGTGTGCTCTGATGGCATTTTAGGGCGTTTTGCTAAACAATTGGATACAACTTTAGACGATGGTGTAAGTAATACAGGGTCTGTTCGAATTGCTACGCGTGGAGCTGCAGCAAGCGCAGGCGAAGCTGCGCCAGTAGATGGTAATCCGTATATGGTATGTATGGCCTTCTGAAAAGTGTAGTGAGTAATAAAAAAGCCCGCAATAGCGGGCTTTTTTATTAGATAAATCTTAATCCAGTTTTACCTAATGCTTGTTTTGAATTAACGATGTTTTGAATTAGAATAGTCGCAAAGTATAACTGACCAAGACATGACCTCTCATATCGTAGAAATTAACAATTTATCCTTTGGATATAAAAATCGCATGTTGCACAAAGGCATCAATATGGTGTTCCCACGCGGCAAAGTGGTAGCGATTATGGGTGGCAGCGGCAGTGGCAAAACGACATTATTACGATTGATCGGAGGGCAAATAAAACCTAGCGACGGTGAAGTGCGTGTGTGTGGCCGAGTGATGCATGAACAGGATAGGTCGGGGGTTTATGAGCTAAGACGTAAAATGGGCATGCTGTTCCAGCATGGCGCCTTGTTTACCGATTTATCTGTCTATGAAAATGTGGCGTTTCCAATGCGTGAGCACACAGATCTACCCGAAAGCATGATTCGCGATATGGTACTAATGAAACTGAATGCAGTGGGTTTGCGCGGTGCGCATAAGCTCATGCCTACCGAGTTGTCTGGCGGTATGTCCCGACGCGTGGCCTTGGCAAGGGCGATAGCGCTTGACCCCAGTATCATTATGTATGACGAACCTTTTGCAGGGCTTGACCCGATTTCTATGAGCGTGATTCGTGATCTGATACATACGCTTAATAATGTCTTAGGGGCGACTTCTATTGTGGTGACACATGATGTGGAAGAAACATTTAGTTTTGCCGATTATGTGTATTTTGTCGCCAATGGTGTAGTGGCGGCAGAAGGTACGCCAGATGATTTAAGAAAATCAGAGTTGCCTTTTGTGCATCAATTTGTACATGGCGAGAAAGATGGCCCTGTGCCATTTCACTATGCTGCTAGTGATTATCAACGTAGCCTGTTAGAGGCGATAGAATGAAAATAGGCATCGTGACTCGTTTAGTGCTGTTACTACAGCGTATTGGTGCGAGAGTAATTGGCAGCATCTGGCGGCTTGGATCAGGAGCGCACTTATTCTGGCTCACTTTGCTATCTTCGGCAGAAAGTTTTAGGCGCTTCTATCTCATCATCCGTGAAGTTTATTTTACGGGTGTGATGTCGCTGATCATTATTCTGGTATCAGCATTTTTTGTAGGCATGGTATTGGGTTTGCAAGGCTACAATACCTTGCAAAAATATGGTTCATCTGAGGCGATTGGTGTGTTGGTGGCGCTGTCATTGGTGCGCGAGTTGGGGCCAGTAGTTACGGCATTGTTATTTGCAGGTCGTGCGGGCACTGCAATTACGGCAGAAATCGGGTTAATGAAAGCGACTGAGCAGTTGTCTGCCT
>DHYP01000025.1:45797-54864 GCA_002414145.1 Methylophilaceae bacterium UBA5127
AATCCTATTGCGCGCGTGATTGCTCCGCGCTTTTGGGCAGGCGTGCTAGCGATGCCAATTTTAGCGCTATTGTTTTCTATGGTTGGCATTTTAGGTGGATATATGGTGGCAGTGCCGCTTATTGGGGTAGATGCAGGTGCGTTTTGGTCACAAATGCAGGCTAACGTGGATTGGCGTTTAGATATTTTAAATGGGGTCATCAAAAGTGTAGTGTTTGGTGTGACGTGCACGATGATTGCGTTATTTGAAGGCTATGATGCACCACCGACAGCGGAGGGTGTGAGTCACGCAACCACAAGGACGGTAGTGACATCGTCGTTGGCGGTGTTGGGGCTGGATTTTATATTAACCTCATTTATGATCAGTGTGTAAATAGGTAGGAGCAGTGATGGAAAGAACAACGATTGATTTATGGGTAGGGATATTCGTAGCTTTGGGTGTGGCTGCACTATTGGGCTTGGCAATGAAAGTAGGTAATCTCACCACAAGTAATATAGGTGAAACATACACAGTCACTGCAAATTTTGAAAATATTGGTGGATTAAAACCAAGGGCGGCGGTAAAAAGTGCAGGTGTTGTAGTCGGGCGGGTCGCAGATATTACCTTTGACAGTGCAACCTATGAAGCTGTCGTGAGTCTGAGCTTGGATAAGCGGTATCACTTTCCTAAAGACACTTTTGCCAATATTTATACGGCTGGGCTATTAGGCGAGCAATACGTTGGGTTGGAAGCGGGTGGAGATGTTAAGAGTTTAGTAAATGGTGATAAAATCACGCAGACGCAAGATGCTGTGGTATTAGAAAAAATGATTAGTCAGTTTTTATATAACAAGGCATCTGAAAGTAAGGACGGCGACTCATCAAAAGCTACGTCAGAATCAACCAAATCAGGTGCTGATGCGTTAGGTGCAAGTCCGCTCGATAATATTGGAAAATAATCGGCTTACATTTGTTTGAGAACACTATTAAGGAAAAGACAATGAGATTGTTGTTAGCTACATTAAGTATGTTGTTGTTTAGTACACTTTCGGTGGGTGTGGAAAGCCCAGATGCTTTAGTGAAAAGAACGGCAGAGGATGTATTGGCTTCTGTTAAGGCTGACAAAGACATTCAATCAGGAGACAAACAAAAGCTCTTTGAACTAACAGAAGAAAAGATTGTGCCTAATTTTAATTTTGAAAAGGTTTCGCGTCTTGTGTTGGGTAAAAATTGGAATGCTGCAACACCTGAACAAAAAACAGCATTTCAAAGTGAATTTAAAACTTTGCTGATCCGTACCTATTCTACAGCTTTATCTAAGTACAAAGACCAAACCATTCAGTACAAGCCTTTAAGAATGGCAGAGGGTGACTCTATAGCAACTGTTAAAACGGTGATTTTGCAGCCAGCAGGTCAGCCGATAGCCGTGGACTATACGCTAGAAAGAACAGATGATGCGTGGAAAGTGTTTGACATTGTGATTGAAGGAGTGAGCTTGGTGACAAATTATCGTAGTCAGTTTGCACAAGAGATTCGTCAGAATGGTATGGACAGTTTGATTAAAAAGTTAGTGGATAAAAATAAAGCGAATTCAACTAAAGCAGGCTAATGCTTTGTACTTAGAGAACACAAAGAAAAACTGGGATATTTAATTCGTGCAAATTATACAAAAGGAAGATGCTTGGCACTTATCGGGTGATTTGGTCGTTAAAAATATCACACAAGTACTTGATGCCAGCAAGTTGCTGGAGATGCCTGCTAATTTGCAGTTGGATTTTGCTGAGGTGTCAGAAGTTGATACTTCAGCAATCAGCCTGATCTTGGAGTTCCAACGCCGTGCAATACAGCAACATACGCAAGTGATTGTACTAAATGTTCCAGACAACCTGCTGAGTTTGATGCAACTATATGGCGTAGAAACATTTATTGTTAGAAGTTAACGTAGATTACAAACTGTTTAACCCCAGCTTTTATTGAAAGGTTGGGGTTTAGTTTTTTATTGATTGATTAGGTTTGTTTTGACAATACCCGCAGTAGAAATTAAAGGCTTGTACAAATACTTTGGTGCACTTAGGGCGCTGGATGGCATTGATTTGTCTATTCATCAAGGTGAATTTTTTGCACTGCTTGGCCCGAATGGTGCAGGAAAATCCACTTTGATTAGTTTAATGGCGGGACTGCTAAGGCCCAGTGAGGGCGACATTTCTATCATGGGGCATGACGTCATTGCGGATTATCAGCAAGCACGTATGGCGCTTGGTGTCGTGCCTCAAGAGTTGGTATTTGACCCGTTTTTTAATGTACGCGAAATGCTCAGATTTCAAGCAGGTTATTTTGGGCGTGGTCCAGAGAATGATGCTTGGGTGGATGAGGTTATAGAAAGTTTAGGTCTGACAGATAAAGCGCATACTAATATGCGGCGCTTATCTGGGGGTATGAAGCGTCGTGCTTTAATTGCGCAAGCACTTGTGCATCGACCACCTGTGATCGTGCTAGATGAACCAACGGCGGGTGTGGATGTGGAGTTGCGCCAAATGTTATGGGCGTTCATCAAAAAGCTTAATCAAGAGGGTCATANNAGATTACTTATATTAGATGAACCCACTGCCGGTGTAGATATTGAAATACGACGTTCAATGTGGGAATTTTTACGTCATATTAATCAGCAAGGGACTACGATTATTTTAACCACACATTATTTAGAAGAGGCTGAAACATTGTGTGAGCGTGTGGCGATGCTGAAGCAGGGCAAGATAATCGCTTTGGACACAACTGCAAACCTACTGCGATCGCATGCAGGTAAAAATCTACGCCTGACTTTGGGGCAAGCTGTTTTGCCTCCAGCGTTGCTGCCTTTGTTAAAACAAGGCGAAAATGGTGTTTATACGTTAGCACTGAATGATCTAACACAAATCGAATTTGTTTTAGCAGAGCTTCGCAAAGCCAATCTGCAAATAGAAGACATGCAGCTTATCGAAGCGGATTTGGAAGATGTGTTTATGTGATTGGTGGGTAGCAAATGAGCTGGCTAGACACTTATATTCCACAGACTTGGCGCGGTACTTACACGTTATTTAAAAAAGAGCTGTTAAGATTTTGGCGTGTGGCATTTCAAACAGTCGCCTCCCCCGTGTTGACGGCATTGTTATATTTGCTGATTTTTTCGCATGTGCTGGCTGGTCATGTGCAAGTTTATAAAAACGTACCTTATACCGCATTTTTAGTACCTGGGTTAATGATGATGTCGTTATTGCAGAATGCGTTTGCTAACAGTTCATCCAGCTTAATTCAGTCCAAAGTGATGGGGAATGTGGTGTTTATTTTATTGACGCCACTCACTTATTTGCAGTTCTTTGTAGCGTTTTTGGCAGCCTCAATCATTCGCGGTTTAGTCGTGGGGTTAAGTATTTATTTGGTATCAATGTTTTTTGTGGACATTGAGATTGTGCATCCTCTCTGGATCATAATTTTTGCGTTATTGGGAAGTGCATTATTAGGTACGTTTGGCATCATTGCAGGTATTTGGGCAGATAAATTTGATCAAATGGCCGCGTTTCAAAATTTTGTGATTATGCCTCTCACGTTTCTTTCGGGCGTGTTTTATTCCATTCATAGCTTGCCAACGTTCTGGCAAGTGGTTTCAAAATTTAATCCATTCTTTTATATGATCGATGGATTTAGGTATGGGTTTTTTGGACAGGGTGATATTTCACCTTGGATAAGCCTGCTAGTAGTGACCGCGTTTTTATTTGGATTAGCATGGCTATGCTTAAAAATGTTAAAATCAGGCTATAAGTTACGCGGTTAATTGAAGGTAAACATCAAGTAAGGGGCAGGTTTTGTTAAGTGCAGTTGAGGTGGAGGTCTATATCAAACAAGGATTGGCTTGTGATCATGTGCATGTATTAGGTGACGATGGCACGCATTTTGAGGCAGTAATTGTAAGTCCTGAGTTTGAGGGTAAAAGCATGGTGCAACAACATCAGCTGGTATACGCCGCTTTGGGGGATCGTATGCGTGCTGAAATTCATGCGCTTTCAATGAAAACATATACGCCACAAAAGTGGCATGAAATTAATCAATAGGAATATCAAAATGGATGCACAAGCGAAAATTAAACAGACAGTAACCACAAACAATGTAGTGCTCTATATGAAGGGCAATCCAAAATTTCCACAATGTGGCTTTTCTAGTTTGGCGGCACAAATATTAGATGCTTGCGATGCAAAGTATGTGGCGATTGATGTATTGCAAGATCAAGACATACGCGAAGGCATCAAACAGTATGCCAATTGGCCAACAATTCCACAACTTTATATCAAAGGCGAGTTTATTGGTGGTGCGGATATTATGCGTGCTATGTATGAAAGTGGCGAACTTCAAGCGATGTTAGCAGGCGCATAATTTTGGATAAATTGATTATTGAGGGCGGGGTAAAGCTTACTGGTGAAGTCACGATTTCAGGTGCAAAGAATGCGGCACTGCCTATTTTGTGCGCAGGGTTGTTAGCAGAAACACCGTTAGTACTGACCAACCTACCTGATCTTAAAGATGTGGCATCTACAATCAAGCTTCTTGATGCCATGGGTGTGAAAGTACATCGTGAAGCAGGCAAAGTAACGCTGGATGCCAGTGAGGTGGCCTCTTTTGAGGCGACCTATGAAATGGTCAAGACCATGCGCGCCTCCATCTTGGTGCTTGGGCCACTATTGACGCGCTTTGGAAGTGCGCGCGTATCGTTACCAGGCGGTTGTGCCATTGGTTCGCGTCCTGTGGATTTGCACATTAAGGGATTGCAGGCGATGGGTGCCGCTATTCATATAACGCATGGCTATATTCAAGCCAGCACATTGCACTTACCAAACCGTCGCCTACAGGGCGCTAAATATTACATGGATTTGGTAACGGTTACGGGTACAGAGAATCTCATGATGGCAGCTGTATTGGCAGAAGGTGCAACAGTGTTAGAAAACTCAGCCAAAGAGCCTGAGGTTGTCGATTTAGCCGAGTGCCTGAATAAAATGGGGGCAAAAATCACAGGTGCTGGTACAGATACCATTACGATTCAAGGTGTTGAGCGTCTAACCGGGACAACACACAATATTGTCTGTGATCGTATTGAGGCAGGTACCTATATGGTAGCTGCGGCGATGACAGGTGGACATGTGACTTTAAATAACGCGCGTCCAGAGCTGTTGGAAGCTGTGATAGAGAAGCTACGTGAAGCGGGTGCAAAGGTGAGTCATACTGCGGACACTATTACAGTACAAGGTAATGAGAAATTGAAAGCAGTCAATATTCGTACGGCACCACACCCAGCCTTTCCAACGGATATGCAAGCCCAATTTATGGCATTAAATACAGTGGCAGAAGGTGTTTCCACTGTGATTGAGACGATATTTGAAAATCGTTTTATGCATGTACAAGAGTTGCAACGTATGGGTGCCAATATTGATGTACAAGGCAATACAGCATTGGTGAAAGGTGTGGCTCAATTGGAAGGTGCTAATGTGATGGCCACCGACTTGCGAGCCTCTGCAGGATTAGTCTTAGCTGGCTTAGTGGCACAAGATGAAACCGTGATAGACCGTATTTATCATTTAGATCGTGGCTACGAGCGGTTAGAAGAAAAACTCACAAAACTAGGCGCAAAGGTGCGTCGGGCGCACTAATATGATTACGATTGCGTTATCCAAAGGTAGAATTTTTGAAGAAACTACCCCTTTATTGGCGGCAGCAGGGATTCATGCGCTTGAGGATCCTGAGTCTTCACGCAAACTCATTCTTCCGACTAACCGTGAAGATGTCCGCTTGATTATTGTACGCGCAACAGATGTCCCAACGTATGTGCAATACGGCGCGGCAGACTTGGGTATTGCGGGTAAAGATGTGCTGGATGAGCATGGTGGAGAAGGTTTGTATCAGCCATTAGATTTAAATATTGCCAAATGCAAAATGATGGTGGCGGTGCGTAATGATTTTGATTATGAGGCGAGTATTCGTCAAGGTGCGCGCTTGAAAGTGGTGACTAAATACGTCAAAACTGCACGTGAGCATTTTGCCGATAAAGGCATGCATGTTGATTTGATTAAGTTATATGGCTCAATGGAGCTTGGACCTTTGGTGGGTTTGGCAGATGCAATTGTGGACTTGGTCAGCACGGGGGGGACTTTGCGCGCTAACAACCTCAAAGCAGTAGAAGAGATCGGCGATATTAGCTCGCGTTTAGTAGTCAATCAGGCCTCTTTGAAGTTAAATCGCTCGCAATTACAACCTATTATTGATAGTTTTGCCTCGGCAGTGAAATAGATAGAGTATGAAAATGAAGATGAGACGTTTATCGACACAATCCGCGGATTTTGATGCGGAATTAAAAGCTTTGCTTGCGTTTGAAACTGCGCAGGATGATAGCGTTGACCAAATAGTCGCCAATATTTTAAAAGAAGTAAAAGCACGTGGCGATGCCGCTGTGCTGGAATACACCAATCGCTTTGATAAAACCAATGCGGTGAGTTTGGCAGCGCTTGAAATTAGCAAGGTAGAGCTACAAGCTGCGTTAGATGGATTACCCACAGAGCAGCGTCAAGCTTTACATGGGGCGGCGGATCGCGTCAAAAGCTATCATGAAAAACAATTAATGCAATCATGGAGTTATACCGAGCCTGATGGTACGTTGCTTGGGCAACAAGTCACAGCGTTGGATCGTGTTGGCCTGTATGTGCCTGGCGGTAAAGCGGCTTATCCTTCTTCGGTGTTAATGAATGCAATACCAGCTAAAGTGGCAGGTGTGCAAGAGCTCATTATGGTGGTGCCTACCCCTAATGGAGAAAAAAATCAGCTAGTGCTCGCTGCTGCAGCGGTATGTGGCGTGGATCGCGTATTCTGCATTGGCGGTGCGCAGGCGGTGGGGGCGCTGGCATATGGCACGCAAACCGTGCCACAAGTAGATAAAATTGTGGGTCCAGGTAATGCTTACGTGGCAGCTGCTAAGCGCCGTGTATTTGGCGTGGTAGGGATTGATATGGTCGCTGGGCCTTCTGAAATCTTGGTGATTAGTGATGGTAAAAGTAACCCAGATTGGACAGCGATGGATTTGTTCAGTCAGGCCGAACATGATGAGCTCGCACAGGCGATTTTGCTTTCCCCCGATGCAGACTTTTTAGATCAAGTGGCCGCTAGTATTGACCGTCAAATTGAAGAGATGCCACGCAAAGAGATTATTCGTACCTCATTAGAAAATCGTGGCGCTTTAATTCAAGTTAAAGATTTGGGTGAGGCTGCAGATATTTGTAATTACATCGCGCCCGAGCACTTGGAACTTTCAATGGATGATGCTTTGCCATTCAGCAAAAAAATCAAACATGCTGGTGCGATTTTTATGGGGCGTGACACTTGTGAAGCGTTGGGTGATTATTGTGCCGGGCCAAATCACGTGCTGCCCACTTCACGTACCGCGCGCTTTTCAAGCCCACTTGGCGTATATGATTTTCAGAAACGTTCAAGCTTGATTATGGTCTCGCCAGCTGGTGCGCAAACACTCGGTAAAATCGCCTCTACATTGGCACATGGTGAAGGCTTGCAAGCACATGCTAAGTCTGCAGAGTATCGGTTAAAGTAGTGATGAGCAAGTACTGGAGTCCCGTTGTACATGGTTTAACCCCTTATGTACCAGGCGAGCAGCCTAAGCTTGCCAATTTGGTTAAACTTAACACCAATGAAAATCCGTACGGGCCAAGCCCTAAAGTGATTGCTGCTTTGCAAGCAGAAGCGGCCGAAACCTTGCGGCTTTATCCTGACCCCAACTCAGATAAACTTAAAGCGACTATTGCAGAGTATCATGGCTTGCACAGTAATCAAGTGTTTGTTGGTAATGGCTCTGATGAAGTGTTAGCACATATATTTCATGCTTTGTTTCAACATAAAGATTCGCTATTATTTCCTGACATTACTTACAGCTTTTATCCAGTGTATTGTGGATTGTATGGAATACAGGCGCAAACTATTCCTCTGAATGAAGGGTTTGAGATTGTAGTGGATGATTATATGCGTCCTAATGGAGGCATTATCTTCCCCAACCCTAATGCCCCGACAGGCATACCGCTTGCAATGAGTGAAATAGAGCGTTTGCTTAAAGTGAATACAGAATCTGTTGTGGTCATAGATGAAGCTTATGTCGACTTTGGTACAGAGTCTGCAGTCAAGCTCGTTAATACTTATCCTAATTTGCTGGTAACACATACTTTTTCAAAAGCCAGATCTTTGGCCGGCCTGCGCGTAGGCTTTGCGCTTGGCCATCCAGACTTGATTGAAGCGCTTATTCGTGTGAAGGATAGCTTCAACTCGTATCCGATCGATCGATTTGCAGAGGCAGGTGCTGTGGCAGCTATGCAAGATGTGTCTTATTTTGAAGAGACTTGCGCAAAAGTGATTGCAACGCGTCAATATTTAACCACACAATTAAATTTGCTTGGTTTTACAGTGTTGCCATCAGGTGCAAACTTTATATTTGCGAGGCATCATGCTTATGAAGGTTCAGTGTTGGCTGAGAAATTAAGAGCGCACAATATTATTATTCGACATTTTAAAAAGCCTGCACGTATTTCACCATATTTGCGTATTACGATTGGTACTGATGCGCAAGCGGACTGTTTAATCGAGGCATTCAGGTCAATTCTTGAGTTTTAAAGGGCATTTTACATACCATTCGATAGGCATTTAGCTACAAAATATCATTAAAAAGTTACTAAACTGTTGAAATAAATAATCAATTGCGGTTATGATGCGACATGTACTAAATGTGCAATTGGCATTTTGTAATCTGATTTTTTATTAAGTGTTACAAATTGCTGAAATTTTAATCGAATATTGAGTGAGCTCGGAGGAAGAAGCATCATGGCACAAACCCAAATGGCATTAGATTCATTAGATTTTGACGCAACAGTTGCACTAGCAGCTAAAGTTGCCCCACATGTGGACATTTTAGAAATCGGAACCCCATGCATTAAGCATAATGGTATTGAGTTGTTAAAAACGCTACGTGCAAAATTCCCAAACAATAAAATTTTAGTTGACTTAAAAACAATGGACGC
>DHYP01000025.1:54883-56474 GCA_002414145.1 Methylophilaceae bacterium UBA5127
CATTACGAAAGCGAGATTGGTAGGTTTGTAAATGCATATTGCCCTGATGTCGATACATTTAAAGATGCCATAATTGATGTCGCTAATAAATACGGCAAAATGGCACAAGTTGACTTAATTAACGTGACTGATAAAAAAGCACGCACATTAGAAGTAGCTAAATTAGGCGCACACATCATTGGTGTACATACAGGCTTGGACCAACAAGCTGCAGGTCAAACACCATTTGCTGATTTGGCAATGGTGACTGGCTTGAAAACAGGCGCTAAAGTGTCAGTAGCAGGTGGTGTAAAAGCGGCTACAGTAAAACAAGTGGTAGATGCAGGTGCCGATATTGTTGTGGCAGGTGCAGCGATTTACGGTGCAGCAGACCCAGCAGCATCAGCCAAAGAAATTACTGGTTTGGCACATGGTTCAAGTGCTTCAAGCGCAGGTTTTAACTGGACACCATGGGTGATTGCGGCAGCAGTAGTGTTGTTAGGTCTATTCTTGTTAAAAGGCGCTAACAAACCAGCAGAAGAGGCAGCAGCTCCAGCAGCAACAGAGCAAACTGAGGCAGCACCAGCAGTAGAGGAAGCGCCAGCAGCAGATGCTACAGCTCCAGCAGAGGCGGCACCTACAGAAGCAGCGCCAGCAGAAGCAGCGCCTGAAGCAGCAAAATAATTAGGTCGTTACTGTTGTATTTGAATTAAAAGCCGACTTTTTAGTCGGCTTTTTTGATTGTTCTTTTGCTAGTCAGGATAAGTTTGAGTTAAAATGCATGTAACTACCTGATTTTCAAAATTTTCAGCAAAACTTTCTTAAAAAGATTACACATGCGTCAAGCAGAAGTTTCTCGTAATACATTAGAAACCAAGATCACAGTGACTGTGAATGTCGATGGTACGGGCATCTCTCAGTTTAATACTGGCTTAGGATTTCTAGATCACATGTTAGATCAGGTCGCGCGTCATGGCATGATGGATATTAGCGTTCAAGCGCAAGGTGATTTGCATATAGACGCGCATCACACTGTAGAAGATATTGGCATTACGTTTGGACAAGCTTTTCTTAAGGCCTTGGGTGACAAAAAAGGCATTAATCGCTATGGTCATGCTTATGTGCCATTAGATGAAGCGCTGAGTCGCGTCGTACTAGATTTGTCAGGTCGCCCAGGCCTAGAGTTTAACTGTGAGTTTACACGTGCTGTGATTGGTGAGTTTGACGTGGATTTGATACATGAGTTTTTTCAGGGCTTTGTGAATCATGCCTTGGTGACTTTACATGTCGATAATCTTAAAGGGCATAATTCGCATCATCAGGCAGAAACCATATTTAAAGCGTTCGGTCGTGCTTTGCGCATGGCAGCGACGCATGATATGCGTATGGCGGGAATTACGCCTTCTACCAAGGGTAGCTTATAAACATTCTGTTGCAAACTAAATGAAAAAAGTAGATATCGCCGTTATTGATTACGGTATGGGTAATTTGCGGTCTGTTTCAAAAGCCTTGGAGCACGTCGCCCCAGCGAAAACGGTAATTGTCACAAGCGATCCTCATCTGATTCAGCAAGCGGAGCGCGTGGTATTCCCTGGTCAGGGCGCAATGCCTG
>DHYP01000025.1:56496-57652 GCA_002414145.1 Methylophilaceae bacterium UBA5127
GAACTTGATTTACGCGGCTTGCGTCAAGTAGTGATAGACGCGACGCAGCAAAAGCCATTTTTAGGCATTTGTATTGGATTGCAGATGCTCTTTCAGCATTCAGAAGAAGGTAATACCAAAGGGTTGGGCGTGTTTGCTGGAGAAGTCAAAAGGTTTTCATCTGCGGATATGCATGATACACAAGGGCAAAAGCTTAAAGTGCCTCACATGGGCTGGAGTGAGGTGCAACAAAAAATTCAGCATCCCATGTGGAGTGCCATCGCAGATCAGGAACGTTTTTATTACGTGCATAGCTACTATGTAGCACCTAGTGAAACGTCAATGATAGCGGCAGTCACTTGCTACCCTAAGCCGTTTACCTGCGCGATTGCTAAAGATAATCTTTTTGCGGTACAGTTTCATCCAGAGAAAAGTGCACAGCCGGGTTTGCAATTACTAAGCAATTTCGTAAACTGGAAACCTTAATCAAATGCTTATTGGGTCATCGATTTTTTTAACGTTTATTTATTATTAACATGCTTATCATTCCTGCAATTGATCTCAAAGACGGACACTGTGTCCGTTTAAAACAAGGTTTAATGGAACAATCCACCGTATTTTCGGAGGATCCTGGAGCAATGGCGCGTCATTGGGTCGATCAGGGCGGGCGGCGTCTGCATCTGGTGGATTTAAATGGTGCCTTTGCAGGTAAACCTGTGAATGAAGGTGCTATTAAATCAATTGTGAAAGCGGTTAAGGGCGAAATTCCAATTCAGCTGGGTGGCGGCATACGCGATTTAGATACCATAGAACGCTATCTTGATGATGGTATTGATTACGTTATTATCGGTACTGCTGCAGTTAAAACCCCAGGCTTTCTGCATGAGGCATGCTACGCTTTTCCTGGGCAAATTATGGTAGGGTTAGATGCCAAAGATGGCAAGGTCGCGATTGATGGATGGTCTAAACTGACAGGGCATGATGTCATCGATCTAGCCAAAAAGTTTGAAGATTATGGCGTAGACAGTATTGTGTATACCGATATTGGACGCGATGGCATGCTGACTGGCGTGAATATTGAGGCGACAGTGGCGTTGGCACAAGCGCTGACGATTCCTGTAATCGCCAGTGGTGGCGTCACCAATTTAGACGATGTGCGCAGACTATGTGAAGTTGC
>DHYP01000025.1:57705-59040 GCA_002414145.1 Methylophilaceae bacterium UBA5127
ATTTATGAAGGCACGCTTGATTTTGCCGCAGCACAAGCGCTTGCAGATGAGTTGAGTGCTTAATGGGGCTGGCTAAGCGTATTATCCCTTGCTTGGATGTGACCAATGGTCGTGTCGTAAAAGGGGTTAATTTTGTTGAGTTGCGTGATGCTGGAGACCCTGTCGAAATCGCCAAACGCTATGATGAACAAGGGGCAGACGAGCTTTGTTTTTTAGACATCACTGCGAGTTCTGATAATCGCGATTTAATTCTTCATATGATTGAAGATGTGGCCTCTCAGGTGTTCATTCCACTTACCGTGGGTGGTGGGGTGCGACAAGTGGAGGATGTTAGACGCTTATTAAATGCAGGTGCGGATAAAGTCAGTATTAATACGACTGCAGTATTAAATCCTAAAATGGTAGAAGATGCTGCGGGACGCTTCGGTTCGCAATGCATCGTGGTCGCTATTGATGCAAAAAAAGTAGATAATCAACCATTCGAATGGGAAGTCTTTACGCACGGGGGCAGAAACCCAACTGGCTTAGATGCTGTCAAATGGGCACAGCGTATGGTCGCTTTAGGTGCAGGTGAATTGCTAGTCACAAGTATGGATAGAGATGGCACTAAAATAGGTTTTAATAACCAACTGAATCATGCGATTTCAGAAGCGGTGGAAGTGCCATTAATTGCTTCGGGTGGTGTCGGTAACTTGCAGCATTTGGTGGATGGCGTGCTACTGGGAGGTGCCGATGCTGTATTGGCCGCCAGTATTTTTCATTACGGCGAATACACTGTACAACAAGCAAAAGCTTACATGAAACAGCATGGGATTGAAGTACGATCATGACTTGGCTAGATGAAATCCACTGGGATGAGCAAGGGCTTGTGCCAGTAATTGCACAAGAATACCAAACAGGAAAAGTGCTGATGTTCGCGTGGATGAATCGCGAGGCGTTACAGTTAACACAAGCGACTAATCAGGCGGTTTATTGGTCACGCTCACGCAATAAATTATGGCGCAAGGGTGAGGAGTCTGGTCATGTACAAAAAGTGCATGAGATCCGTCTGGATTGCGATGAGGATGTGCTTTTGTTAAGTGTAGAGCAGGTTGGAGGCATTGCCTGTCATACAGGTCGACATAGTTGTTTTTTTAAGAAGCTTGAACAGCAATCGTGGAAGGTTGATCAACCGTTGATTAAGAATCCAGAAGATATTTATAAGCGCCTTACATAAAAAGATAGTGCATGAACGATATTCTGAATAGGTTGGCAGAGTTATTGGAACAGCGCAAAAGTGCTGATCCAGCGACTTCGTATGTGGCTAAGCTCTACGCTAAGGGCATGGATGGTATT
>DHYP01000025.1:59065-59454 GCA_002414145.1 Methylophilaceae bacterium UBA5127
AAAGTGGGTGAAGAAGCGACAGAAACAGTGATTGCGGCCAAAGGCGGAAGTAAAGAAGAAATCATCTATGAAACTGCTGATTTGTGGTTTCACACGCTGGTGATGCTGGCGCATGCAGGACTTAAACCACAAGATGTGCTAGAAGAGTTAGCGCGTCGCGAAGGACTGTCTGGTATTGCAGAGAAAGAGAGTCGATTAAAATGAGTGCAGGCTGTATCTTTTGTAAAATTGTAAGCGGCGCTATTCCTTCAAAAAAAATCTATGAAGATGACGATTTGATTGTGTTTCATGACATTAAGCCGCTGGCGAAAACACATTTTTTGCTCGTCCCAAAACTGCATGTCGAGACATTAAAAGACTGTCTACCAGAACATCAGGCGTTATTGGGT
>DHYP01000025.1:59479-67283 GCA_002414145.1 Methylophilaceae bacterium UBA5127
CTAAATTAGCGTCTGAGCAAGGCTTGGATGGCTTTAAAACGCTCATCAATACTGGGCGTGAAGGTGGGCAAGAAGTATTTCATTTGCATATGCATGTATTTGGTGGCGGCTTGCCAAGTAAGTAGATAGAGTTAAGGAGAATAAAATGGGTTCATTCAGTTTATGGCATTGGTTGATCGTATTGCTTATCGTGGTATTGATTTTTGGCACAAAAAAATTAAAAAATATCGGCGGTGATTTAGGTGGCGCGGTAAATGAATTTAAAAAAGCGATGAAAGATGGGCAAGGTAACTCATCCTCTCAGGATAGTCAGGGTACGACCATCGAAGGTGAAGTGGTCGATAAGACTAAGCAATAGCAGATAGTTGTGTTTGAAATTTCTTTCTCCGAGTTGATGGTGGTTGCCGTTGTGGCGTTGCTGGTGATTGGTCCAGAAAAGCTACCTCAAGTCGCCAGAACGGTAGGTGCGCTTGTGGGGCGCTTGCAGCGCTTGATGGCGCAAGTGAAGGACGAAGTCAATCGCGAAGTGCGCTTTGAGGAATTGCAGAAGCTGCAGCAAGAAGTTAAAGAGGCTACAACAAAAGCTGAAACCACTGTTAGTACGCAAATCAATCAGTTTCAATCTGCAATTGAGCGACTTTCTGAAGAGCAGGACCAGCAGAAAAGACCAAAGCGTGTGGCTTCACAAACACGCACCAAAAAACTTGCTTCGGAAAATACAGAGCTTATTAAAAAAAGTAGCCCAGATAAAAAATCGGGGTCAGTTAAAAAAACAAGCCCTGCTAAAAAAGTGGTGAGCTAGTTTACATGACGCCGACAGAGTCCTTTATATCGCACCTCATTGAGCTACGAAACCGTTTGTTGCGCATCGTCATTGGTTGGGTTGTCGTATTCATTGCTTTGTTTCCATTTGCCAATAAAATTTACACCTTGCTAGCTACGCCTATGCTGACGAAGCTGCCAGCAGGTGCCCACATGATTGCCACAGCGGTGACTACGCCGTTTTTTGTACCGATGAAAGTCGCGATGATGGCTGCTTTTTTGATTTCATTACCGCATACGCTTTATCAGGCATGGGCATTTGTTGCACCAGGTTTATATCCACACGAGAAGAAATTAATGTTGCCTACAATCGTGGCGGCAACACTACTATTTGTCACGGGAATGGCATTTGCTTATTTTGCAGTGTTCCCTGTTGTGTTTGGATTTGTTGTGGGAAGCGCTCCTGAGGGGGTGGCAGTGATGACAGATATTTCAGAGTATTTAGATTTTGTGATGACGCTATTTTTTGCGTTTGGCACAGCATTTGAAGTACCCATTGCTGTTGTGCTGGCAACCCGATTTGGTTGGGTAACTGTAGCGCAATTAAAGGAGATGCGATCTTACGTGATTGTGGGCGCTTTTGTGGTAGGCGCGATTTTTACGCCACCCGATATCATTTCTCAGTTTATGCTTGCAATCCCATTGTGGATGTTATTTGAAATGGGATTGCTGGTTTCTCAACTCACTACCCCTAAACAAAACTCCATCAAGATTTAAAAATTATCTTTTTGCTGTGATTGGTTTAGGGCGTTTACCCACGGTGATTTCAATGATAATGAGTTTTCCCTCACGCATAATCCCAAGCTTTGCTTTTTGTGTTGGTTTGAGCGTAGCAATTAGGTTTAGCATAGATTCGCTGTCTTTCACCTCTTCATTATTGATGGAGACTAAAATATCACCAGGCCTAAGTCCAGAAAGATCAGCAGGACTATTTCTTAATACGCCTGCAATTAATGCACCGTCAGTTTTTTTCAGTCTAAATGATTCTGCTAACTCAGGCGTAATGTCTTGAGCTTCGATGCCAATCCATCCTCGCGTAACGCCGCCAGTTGAAGAAATTTGCTCCATGACTTGTTTTGCAATGCTGACAGGAATAGCAAACCCAATACCCATGCTACCGCCACTCCGTGAATAAATAGCACTGTTAATGCCGATGAGATTGCCATCTACATCAATCAGTGCGCCTCCTGAGTTGCCCGGGTTGATAGAAGCATCGGTTTGAATAAAGTTTTCAAAAGTATTGATGCCCAAATGACTGCGACCTAATGCACTCACAATGCCTTGCGTGACTGTTTGACCAACGCCAAATGGATTGCCGATTGCTAGTGCAACGTCACCAACCTTGAGTTGATTGTTGTCAGCAAATGTCACGGCAGGTAGGTTTTCAGCATCTACTTTAAGCACTGCCAAATCGGTTTCTGGGTCGGTGCCAACCACTTTTGCAGAAAACTTGCGGCCGTCCGCTAGTGCAACTTCAATCTCATCGGCTGAACTGACAACGTGGTTATTGGTTAAGATGAGACCTTGTTCGCTGACAATGACGCCACTACCTAAACTGCTCTCTGTTTGCGATTCGTCATCGTCTTGTTGATCGCCAAAAAAATGGCGAAAGAGTGGATCATCTTTAAACTGCTGATTGGGTGAGCTGATCTCTTTTTTACTTGAAGTAAATATATTAACGACAGAAGGCATCGCTTTTTTAGCAGCGTTGCTATAGCTGGATTTTTGGTTTAGCAAGGGCTGTGTGACAGCTTGAACCTGTTTAACGATGACAGGTGTGGGCTTGGGTTCAAGCATGTTCGGATAAAAAATCCTTAAAACAAACAGAACACCTAAGCAGACCGTCACGGATTGTGCAAAAATAAGCCAAATTTTACGCATGTCAAGCAAATAAGTTGAATAATACGACTGTAAGTATATGGGAAAATCTATGAAATTGAACGAGTTGAATGCATATTTATCGCAAATTATGCAACCAGAACGCTTTGCTGACTATTGTCCTAATGGCCTACAAATTGAAGGCAAGTCAGATATACATAAAATTGTGACGGGTGTGACCGCGAGTTACGACCTCATACAAGCTGCTATTGAAAGTAATGCGGATGCGATATTGGTGCATCATGGGTACTTTTGGCGCGGGGAGACGCAGGTGTTAACTGGCCTTAAAAAACGCAGGATTCAGACGTTGTTGGAACATGATATTAGCTTATTTGCATATCACTTACCTTTAGATGCACATCCTGAGTATGGTAATAATGTGATGCTCGGGCAACAGCTCGGTTTGGATATCACGCGATGGCTAGATGATAAGGGAATGTTGCCGTACTCTGAATTAGCGCATCCGATGACACTGGAGAAGTTAGCTGAGCAAGTAAAGTTGGTGCTAAATAGGTCGCCGCAAATCATTGGCGATACAAATCGTTTGGTTAAAACCGTTGCTTGGTGTACTGGCGCTGCGCAAGGATATATTGACCAGGCGATAGCAGCGGAGGTGGACGTATATATAAGTGGAGAAATTTCAGAACAAACTGTGCATGCGGTGCGAGAATCTAATACGGCCTATATTGCGGCAGGACATCATGCGACAGAGCGTTATGGCGTGAAAGCGCTGGGCGAGCACTTGGCGCAAATGTTTTCAATTTCACATGAATTTATTGATATACACAATCCTGTTTAGTTGATATATATCAATAGCTTATTTAAATAAATTTGGATTAGCCTGTAAAGAAATGTATAATGTTGCTTTTATTGCCAATATTAAAAATTGCTTCAAAAGAGCAAGTTAAAGGAAATCCATGTCAGATAACAAAAATGACACTTCTAGCGGGCTATCGTTTCAGCAGCCGTCAGCAATTGATTTAGAAAAACGTAAATTTTTAATTACAGCCACAGCTGCGACTGGTGCCGTCGGTGCGGCTGCCATGGCTGTGCCTTTCGTGGGTAGCATGCTGCCGAGTGAAAGAGCTAAAGCTGCTGGTGCGCCCGTGGAGGTGGATATCAGTAAGATTGAGCCTGGCAGCATGATGACCGCAGAGTGGCGTGGGCAGCCTGTGTGGATTATACATCGTACTGATGAGATGATTGCCAAGTTAGACCATCACGCGGATCAGCTTTCTGATCCTAGCATGGATGTGCCGCAACAACCAGATTATTGTAAAAACAAAGGGCGTGCAATAAACGCGAATTATGCAGTAATGTTGGGCGTGTGTACGCATTTGGGGTGTTCGCCAAATCCTAATTTTGCGATTACAGCAGATTGGGATGGTGGTTTCGTTTGTCCGTGTCATGGCTCTAAATTCGATTTGTCAGGTCGTGTGTTTAAAGGCTCTCCAGCGCCTACCAATTTAGTGGTGCCACCACATCAATATCTTACTGAGACAACGCTTCTGATCGGTGTTGATGGAAAGACGGAGGCTTAAATCATGGCAGATAAAAAAATAGCAGGTGTTGGTGGTGTAATGGCGAGTCTAGTGGATTGGGTTGATGCACGCTTTCCATTGACCAGCAATATTAAGAACCATCTCACTGAATATTACGCACCAAAAAATTTCAATTTTTGGTACTTCTTTGGATCGCTAGCGTTATTGGTGTTGGTGATGCAAATTGTGACAGGCATCTTTTTAACCATGCACTACAAGCCAGATGCGCTACAGGCATTTGCCTCCGTGGAATACATCATGCGTGATGTGTTTGGCGGAAATATCATCCGCTATATGCACTCAACTGGCGCGTCTATGTTTTTTGTAGTGGTGTATTTGCACATGTTTCGTGGTGTGATATATGGCTCATATCGCAATCCGAGAGAATTGATTTGGCTGTTTGGTGTGGGTATTTTCTTGGTGCTAATGGGTGAGGCATTTTTCGGCTATCTATTGCCCTGGGGTCAAATGTCATATTGGGGTGCGCAAGTGATTGTTAACTTGTTCTCTACCATTCCTTTTATTGGCCCAGACTTGTCTGAATGGTTGCGTGGCGATTACTTGATTTCTGATGCTACGCTAAATCGTTTCTTTGCTTTTCATGTGATTGCGCTACCTATGGTGTTGCTAGGGCTGGTTGCGGTACACATTCTCGCTTTGCACGAGGTGGGTTCCAACAATCCTGATGGAGTTGAAATCAAAGAGAAGAAGGATAAAAAAACAGGTATACCACTGGACGGCATTCCATTTCATCCCTATTACACGGTGAAGGATTTGGTAGGGGTGGTGGTGTTTCTAATGGTGTTTGCAGCTATCGTGTTTTTTGCACCAGAGATGGGTGGTTATTTCTTAGAGGCAAACAATTTTGTGCCTGCTAATCCAATGGTTACACCAAATCATATTGCGCCAGTGTGGTATTTCACGCAGTATTACTCGATTTTGCGTGCAGTGCCTCCGATCGGTATTTCACAATTCCCAGGTGTGGTAGCAATGGGTTTGTCAGTGGTGGTTTTTGCCTTTTTACCATGGCTGGATAGAAGTCCAGTAAAGTCGATTCGATATCGTGGCACACTGTATAAGCGCTGGCTCGCAGCGTTTGTCGTGAGTTTCTTTGTGCTAGGGTATCTTGGTACTGTGCCTTCTAATGTTTGGGGTACGTTCAGTGCCGAAACGCCCTTGGTTGGTGGGATGGATTATGCTAAGTTGGTCGCACAGATATTTACGGTGGTTTACTTCCTATTTTTCATCCTCATGCCGTGGTATACCAAAAAAGATAAAACTAAGCCAGTGCCAGAAAGGGTGACGTATTAATATGAGAAATATTTTAATCAGTATATTGCTGGCATTGCCCCTAGTTGGTTTTGCGAATGAGATGGTCATTAAAGAAAAAGCACCAGTGGATTTGAGCAATCATGAGTCCTTGCAGCGCGGTGCTAGAACCTTCGTGAATTATTGCCTAAATTGTCACAGTGCCAACTACATGCGCTATAACCGTATGCGTGATATTGGCTTAACAGAAAAGCAAATTAAAGACAATTTGCTTTTTGCGGGCGAAAAGGTAGGCGATACCATGACTGTTGCGATGAATCCAAAAGATGCTAAAAGATGGTTTGGTGCCGCACCTCCGGATCTGTCGGTCGAAGTGCGCGCACGTGGGGCGGATTGGGTATATGCTTATTTGCGTGGTTTTTATAAAGATGAGACGCGGCCTACAGGTTGGAATAATGCTGTCTTTGATAAAGTCGCAATGCCGCATATTTTGTACGAGTTACAAGGTGTGCAAGTGCTCAATCATGAAACGCATGAGTTGGAACTGGTTAAGTCTGGAAAGCTGAGTCCTGCCGAATACAATGCAATGGTCGGCGATTTGACAAACTATCTTGCTTTTATGTCTGAACCAGCCAAGTTAAATCGTATTCATATCGGCATTTGGGTCATATTGTTTTTAGGCGTGATGCTGGTACTCGTAAAAAAAATCAAAGCCGAGTATTGGAAAGATATTAAGTAAGTTCTAACTGGAGCTTGCTAAAGTTGTTTAACTAGAAAGAATTATAAAATTATGATGAAGCTTTATTCGGGGACAGTAGATCCATATAGCCACCGCTGTCGTATTGTGTTGTTTGAAAAGGGCATGGATTTTGAAGTGATTGATGTGGACTTGGCTAACAAGACAGAAGATTTGGCAATACTAAATCCATATGGAGATGTGCCCGTTTTAGTAGAGCGTGATTTGATTTTGTCTGAAGCTAATATCATTAATGAGTATATCGATGAGCGTTTTCCTCATCCGCAGTTAATGCCTGCAGATCCTGTAATGAGAGCGCGTGCTAGGTTGTTTTTATACAACTTCGAAAAAGATTTATTTGACCACATTAAAGACATTGAGTCTGGTGATGACCAAAAAGCAGATGCTGCGCGTAAAACAATACGTGACAATCTTACGCAGATAGTTCCTATCTTTAGCAAACAAAACTATTTGCTTGGCGATGAATACTCCATGTTAGATGTAGCAGTCACCCCGTTGCTTTGGCGTTTAGGGCATTATGGCATTGAGTTACCTAACCAAGCGGCACCATTGTTAAAATATGCGGAACGTTTATTTTCTCGCCCTTTGTACGCAGATGCGATGACACCGTCAGAAAAGGCAATGCGTAAATAGCTCTATGACGAGCCTCATATCAACAAAGCCCTATATGGTGCGCGCCATCAATGAATGGTGTGTAGATAGCGGGTTGACCCCGCACCTTTTGGTTGCAGTCAATCAACGGACGCGCGTACCTATGGCTTATGTAAAGAACGGAGAGATTGTACTCAACATCAACTACTCTGCGACGAAAGATTTGCATATTGATAATGAGGCCATTGTTTTTTCGGCAAGGTTTGGCGGGGTGTCACAAAATCTCTATGTGCCGATGGATGCGGTAAAAGGCATCTTTGCACGTGAAAATGGGCAAGGAATGTTTTTTGAAGTGGAACAAGAAAGTCAAGCCACTGTGGATTTGTCTGAAACGGATCGCATGGGTGCAGATAGCGTAACGGAAGAGAAGAATACGTCAGTCAAAGCGAAGCCTACGCTCAAGATAGTGAAGTAACTTCTAGCCAGAAAATAAAAATATAAGAAATATAAAATTTTTTTCCTAAAAGGCTAGTCGAATATTTAGAAATAGTGATATAGTCTCGCCTTCAAGAAAATGCCGGGTTAGCTCAGTTGGTAGAGCAGCGCACTTGTAATGCGAAGGTCATCAGTTCGATTCCGATACCCGGCACCAAATCTCCAAATATTATGAACGCTATCCACAATCACAACCAATTGTGGATTTTTTATGTGAATTGTTTGACACCAAGTTAAAAAATAAGCATAATCGCGGGTTCGGTTAGGAGGGGTGGCCGAGTGGTTAAAGGCGACGGACTGTAAATCCGTTCTCTCAGAGTACGCTGGTTCGAATCCAGCCCCCTCCACCAAATAGTAACGCAAAATTTAAGAGCCTGTTGGCGTAGGTCTAAGCGGGATGCGAATTGCAAAAGTGTAATTTGTAGCGCGGGTGTAGCTCAGCTGGTAGAGC
>DHYP01000011.1:0-1861 GCA_002414145.1 Methylophilaceae bacterium UBA5127
TTGATTCGCTTTCACCGCTTTTTCTTGAAAAAGCGGTAGCCCCACAAGCAGCTTCATGCTGGCATATTGCTTTTCTGTCACCGTTAAAACACGGACAGAACCATCAGGCGGGAGGTTGGCGACAAGGCGTTGCATATGTTTTTCTTCTGCATCGCGTCCGTTTAAGATACGTCCGTAGACAGAAAATTGAATCATATCAAAGCCGTCATTGAGTAAAAAACGGCGGAATACCGTATATGCGCGGCGCTCGGCTTTGGTGACGACGGGCAAATCAAAAAACACCACCATGCGCATATAACGTCTCGTCTCGCGGCTCATGTTGATTTAAATATCTACATTTCAAACTCGTGCTGACCCAAACCAATCAGCGTGGGTAGTTCTAGCACCGTTTCGTCTGCTCCCTCAAACAAACGCACTAAGGATTCGACTGCTTGCTCAATGCTATGCAACACACTCGTGTTACCGCGTGGCATGCGAACATCTACATTGAGTAGTGCGACTAAAGCCACTTTGTCAGTTGGGGTGAGTTCCGCATCTTTAGGCGCATGTGGGTTAAGATGGCTAAACACATGCAAATCCACCAGCGCACGATAGGGTTCAATCAAATCATCGGCTAGGTTAAAAGCGTTTTGTTCGCTACGATGAAACAAGCCAATATTTGGCTGAAAACCATGTGCGACTAAACCTCTGGTAATGGCTCCGCGAATAATGGCATAACCATAATCCAGGGCGGCATTCACCCAACAATCTTGCGCACGGTGAAAGCCTTTGCCAAACAGTTGCGGAAAATAATAACTGCTGGCTTGCGCCTCCATATTCTCCACATCGCCAGAGCGCACACGGCTAGCATAAGACCCTAACCGTTCAACATCCGCAACGCTGACACTCCCTCGCCCTTTGGGAGAGGGCTGGGGTGAGGGAAAAGCCATTTTTAAGCAAACGGCCTGATTACTGATTTTGCTTTTCACAATTTCTGCCCAAGCGCGTTTAGCTTGTGGCTTATCTAACTTAAGTTGCAAACGCATCATACGCGTAGCACGGCCATGGCTTAGAAAAGGCAAAAACACACCATTGGGTTGATGGTTATCGCCAGTGGAATAGAGGCCGATGCCATACTCGGCACAAGCGGAAAGCACTGGATGCGTAATCGTAATCTCGCGGTTATTGAGCACAATCACCGCAATATCTTCAAACGGCACCCGTGCCGATTGGCTTTGCTCAATGACGAGCGAAAAATGCTCGCGCTTGAGCTTGGCAGGTTGGGAGATAACGACGCTACGCCAGACCATATCAATATCTAATTTTCGTTAAACAAATTACCCAGCACATCTACATTCAACTTTTCAAATGTTTTTGCTGACCCAATTTGCCTCTTAATTTCCCTCTCCAAAGAAAATTTAAATGGCTTTCTTTCTAAAGGCGGTGATTTTTCCAAATACTCGTATGTTGTTTTGTTACCATCTTTCTTTTCCAACTCAATTAACGTAAAACATTTTTGATCTGGAGTTTTGTTCGCTTCAAGAAGGAAAAACTCACTATTATCGTGTAGGCTCACCACAGGTCGGTTATTAGAAGGCTCAAAATATAACCAATAACCCAAAAATTCATCATTTGGGAAGGCTTTTATGACATCAATTAGCGTTTGGCCAGTTTCCTTCTCAAAATACCTACGATCAAGTTTGTAGCAATAGGCCAAATTTGGATGCTGAATTTTTACAATTTCCTTTCCATACAATTCGATACCAGTGAAAACTGCCTCAGGTGGTATAGCTGCAACTCCAAATAACTTCTCATAAGAAGCTTCATACCTTGGCTGAAACACCAACTCATCTTCGTAACGATAAACTCTTGTACTAATTAC
>DHYP01000011.1:1876-2940 GCA_002414145.1 Methylophilaceae bacterium UBA5127
ACCCCACCCAATTCAGCAAGGCCTCCGCGCACAAAAACTGCTGATTTACTTGTTTCAAGCACTTTTACTTTTTTTATTTCTGGCCCAGTAAATGGGCCATTCTCAGGGTCACTTTTGAGCGGTTTTCTTGGTGGTTGCCTTAATCTATCAATTTCGTTTTTTTCCAATTCTGTAGGTTCTCTTTTAGCTTTTCCTTTGCCAAGCTCAGCCATCAATCCCTTTAATTCGCTTTGCGCTTTTAGCCATAAACGTAATGATTTAATTAACCCCTCATTTCTGGGTTCACTCGCCCCAACGATGTCACCTAAGTCAGTCTCTTTTAGGCTAGCTACTTCCTTACGCTTAATTCTTTGTGGTTGAATCTGCCCCTGACTCTGAACACTGCCGTAAATTGTTTCTTTATGCAACGCTCCACTATTACGCCGTTGTGGGGCACGAGATACAAATATAGGTTTTAAACTCTGAATTTGATCCGAATTGTATATCTCTAGTTTTTCTGCATTATTACGTAATAAAGCTAAGTCATCTGTCTCAAGACGATTTAATAAATCATCACGAAAATTTTTCCACGGCGTTGGAAATAACTTGGATACATCATCCAACTTAACAAAGTCTTTGGTGAACAAAAACTCACCTGTTTCCGTATTTACATAACCACCTTGGTCTGGCCTATGTGCCCAATTGTTTTGATTGACGAAAGTTGATAGTTGTTTAACCACATAATGACCGCATGCAGCAACCACAACAGCATCCATAGCATGATGGCGGTCACTTTTCTCTCTTTTTTCTTTGCTATTTGGTAACCCCCATTTAGCTCGCAACAATGAAGTTAAGCTACCACTCACCACAACGCAACGCTTAACATCGCTTTCATCTTTAAACTTTAAAAAATGTTCAATGTAGTTTTTAAAAAATTTGCAGATATACCGAGTATCTTGCAAATTACGCTCTCGCATATCTTTAGCTTCGTTTTCACCCAAGTCTTTCTTCAATAAGCGATTACGTTTGGCTTGGCGATACGAACTATTTTGCTCTACAAAAGCTACAAATAATCGCCATCTTTC
>DHYP01000011.1:2972-10788 GCA_002414145.1 Methylophilaceae bacterium UBA5127
CCATCTAAATACTCATAAGGAGTTTGATTGCCTTTGTTTCGGTTTTCATCAGCTAATACAAGAACACGGTTATTTTTGCTATCGTCAAAACTTCGTGAGTACGGTAAAGCGTGATCTATCTCTACGTAACCCTTTTCAAACAACCTGTTCAAATCAATAGGTTTTAGCGAGTATGCACATATCCCCTGCCTTTCATCTATAGCGGGGTAAATACTCTTACCACCTTGCTCCCGATAAAGTTGCCATTTTTCAAAATCACGACCCTTTAACTCGCCCGAGCTGTTGTACTCTGAATTGAATGCTGCACGGTCTTTTTCATTTTTTATCCTAAATTCATCCTGCAAATCTTTAATTTTTTTACGCTCGTCTGCTGGTTTAGATAAATCTCGCGCCATTTCAATATTCACTTGATAAGGCGAACCGTATTTTTTTATCAGTGCATTGCACACTTTACGTGCTTGGTTCAGCGTACGAAGTACGACAGGGTTTCGTGGTATACCCCCTTGTATTTTGCTATCCAATCTTTCGCTAAGTAACATTTTGTTGAGATTATGTGTTTCTTTGCCGCGAAAGTGCTCGTATAGTGAGGGTAGGTAAATTTCTTTTTCATCATCTTTATCCAATTTGCTGTGATGATAACCCGCTTCAATACACGCTTCATCGTAACGTTTTCCTTGTTCCATCACAGGCACAATCTTATAGAGCGCCTTAAGGGATAAATTACTAAATTTGTCAAAACGCACCCCTAACAGCGCATCGACCATTTTGTCTTTACTAGGCAAGTTGAGTTTATTCAATTCGCGCTCTACTTCGTCATCTTCTTTATAAATACTCAACACCCAAGCAATTTGGTCTAACAAGCTGGCATCCCCAGCCATTGCCGCATTAACTAAACCTTGCCATTCGGTTTCTAAGCCTTCTTTAAATGTTTTACGCAACTCTTGAAAAGCGGGCATTTTCACTAAAATGCTGTCTTCTGGGTCTTTAGCTTTGCCTGATTCCAACTGGCTTGCGCTAGGGTAACTTAAGCCCGTGAATCTTATGGATTCGGATAACCCTGCCTGTTTAATCAATACTGATTTTAGTTGCTTGTATTTCAAATCACTCGCTTGGTTGTAAGGCAAATCAATCACCAATCTGCGTTCATCTTCTGAGAGCGGTCGCATTGTGCCATCCACTACCAAACGCAAATTATTGAGCCTTGTCAGCCACACATGACGCTCTGCGGTAAAGCTGGCTTTAGGCGCGCGGTATTCTGATTTTTCAAAAGTACACTTGCCTAGCATCTTGAGCAATGCTTCACCAGACAACGATGGTTTTTGCGCCCAAAATAAACCCGTTTTGCGATTAAGTAATTTCTCTTCTAATGCTGGTGATGTATGTGGATTACCAAAATTGCGTTGTGCTTCAAAAAGAGTTTGAAACTCTTTGTCCAATAGTTCACGCTCTAATGCTTTTGAATACTCGCCTTGTTTATTGCGTTGAGCGTCGGGGAACTCCGCCAACACCATTTCAGCCGCTGTGCGATAGCCTTTTTCTTTCATAAGCTTAGTTGTGCCTGCCAAGCCTTTTTTCACTTTGCCAGTTTCAGAAGCGCCTTCTTCATCTTTGAGCTTTTCGGCTTTGCTCACCCAATGAAAACCACGGTGTTTACACAAGTGATAAATCACCCGCGCCCATTCTTCTGACGTAAGCTTTCGGTTAAGCGCATCGACACGCAATTGCCACACATTGGGTGTTGCAAAACCTTTTGCTGGCGGTTGCTTTAACACATTCACATCATGGATTAAGCCTTCACGTTTTAACAAACGCGCTAATTTAGTCAGTCGCCAAGCGCGACGACGTAAGCGACGACGCATTAAACGCGCTGTACGCCTCCCAAGGTTTAAAGATTCACCTTCTTTCGCTGTCTCGGCCTTATCGAAGCACCGTACCCCTAAATCGACTATGCGCTTATCATTCAACACCGCCCATCCAACCGAAGCTATACCAATATCAAAGCCAAATGTTAAGTTGCCAAAGTTTTTCTTGCTTTGCATATTTATTTTCCTTATTATTATTTCATTGTGGTTATCCGGGGTGAGAGCCGTTGCTACAATAAAGGCCTAAGAGAAATCTTAGTGTCCTGTATCCAAGCCCAGCCTAGTGCTGGGCTTTCTACTTTAACTTTAGCATAAATATCTTTTATAAATTAATTAGTTAGCTTTTTCAAGCCAAATGATCAACTCAACCACTTTAAGTGAAATTGCCCTTAATCCTTGTTGCATAGACAACTACGATCCCAACGCAATGTCTGTGCAACAAGCGCGCGCGTTTATTCAACAGTTTTTAGACTCTGTTGCAGAAACCGAATCTTTGTCTTTGCACGAGAGTTTGGGGCGCGTGTTGGCGGGCGACATTGTTTCACCCTGCAACGTACCCAACCATCACAACTCAGCCATGGATGGCTATGCTTTTAAGTATACTGAAGCCTCTCAGCCGTTACGTATCATCGGCACCGCTTATGCAGGTAGACCCTTTGCAGAGAAGATAATGAATGGAGAATGCGTCAAAATCATGACGGGCGCAGTCATTCCGTTAGGTGCAGATACGGTGGTGATGCAAGAGCATACCCATGTTGAAAATAATGCGTTAAATATCACGTCCATACCTAAGCTGGGAGCCAATATCCGCTTGGCAGGTGAAGATTTAAGTCTAGGTCAGACCGTGTTAGCGAAAGGTCATTTAATGCACCCTGCCGATATTGGCTTAATCGCATCATTAGGTATTGCCAAAGTACTCGTCTATCGCCGACTTAAAGTCGCTTTCTTTAGTACAGGTGATGAGTTAGTAAGCGTAGGCAAGCCACTGGCAGAGGGGCAAATTTACGATAGCAATCGTTATACGTTGTTTGGCATGCTGACTAGATTAGGTGTAGTAGTAAATGATTTAGGCGCTATCCCTGATATACCTGAGCTATTAGAAACAACCCTTTTAAAAGCTGCCAATGAAAATGATGTGGTCATCACTAGTGGCGGAGTTTCTGTAGGTGAGGCCGATTACATGAAAGCTCTGTTGGCCAAGCATGGTCAAGTCTTATTTTGGAAGATTAATATGAAGCCAGGTCGCCCGCTGGCTTATGGCAAAATTGGCAATGCCCACTATTTTGGGCTGCCTGGCAATCCTGTCTCTACCATGGTCACGTTTTATCAGTTTGTGCGTGAAGCGCTTATTACTTTAATGGGCGGCACTCCCAAACCAACACCCCTGCTAAAAGTCAGATGCTCGCACGCCATTCAGAAGACAGTCGGGCGCACCGAATTTCTACGTGGCATCCTGCATGAAGCGCAAGGAGAATGGAAAGTCTCGCTCACTGGCAATCAAAGTTCTGGCGTATTAAGTAGCATGAGTAACGCTAACTGTTTTATTGTATTAGACGAATCTGTCGGTCACTGTGAGCCAGACACGCTGGTTAGTGTGCAATTGTTTGAAGGGATTATTTGACATAATCTTGAATTTACGGTTGGTAGCAACCACCCAACACGGATGTTCTGTTTAAATTTTTTCTTATAGTATAATCAAAAGCTTCGCTCATTTTGCGGTAAAAGTTACATTGGAAGCTTTAGTTAAATTTTCAACTCAGGACGAAAGTTGGCTGCTCAAGGCATTGTTATGCTCAGCACTCTTACATCTAGTGTTAGCGTTTATCATTCCAAACTTTAAATTTGATCCGATTAAAACTTTACATCAAGAGCTTAAAATTGAGATAGTAAACCCCAAGCAGCCAGAGCCTGCGCCAGCCGTAATTCCAGAATTACCAAAACCTGTCACTTCTCAACCTGAGCCTGTGAAGCCAAAACCTGTTCCACAAAAAATAAAACCGGATCCGATCGTAAAGCCTGAGAAAGTCATCGCCCCTGAGCCTATTACGCCCACATCGGAATCTGCGCCCCCGCCGCCAGAAGTGATTGCTGTCTCACCAAAAGTGGAAAGCAAACCAGCATTTGTGGCACCTCCCCCACCTCCGCCTGAGCCTCCTAAAGTGACAGGGCCTTCAGAAGGTGATATCAATGCTGCAAGAAATGCATATCGCAACCAAGTACAAAATGAGCTCAAACGCAATCAACGTTATCCGAAATTAGCACAACAGCGTGGCATTCAAGGTAATGTAAGCTTAGACATTGGTCTGGATCATAATGGCAACGTAACAAATGTGACTGTGGCGGAATCCAGTGGAAATGAATCTTTAGATAAAGCAGCAATTGAGGCTGTTAAACGCTCAGAACTGAAACAATTTATGCCAGATATTTTACGCGGCCACATTGATACAATCACTGTGACTTTAAACTTTAAATTAGTGTCTGAATAGACTGTGCATACCAGCCAACCAAAGTCTCTGCGCGACCTGCTACTTTCACATCAGCTCACCTTTATTGCACTCATTCTATTAGCTGTCATCAGTGGCGCTTATGGCATTCACATTTGGGACAAAGCCTCTAAAGAATCTGAACGTATTAATCTGTTAGTACAAGAGATTTATCAAGTACGAGGTGATTTATACCGTCAAATGAAAGAGCTGTTTGATGCATTTTTTCTGGAAGATCGCGACGCATTGAATGAGTACAACGCATACACGCAAAGTATTCTAAAACACTTTGCAGACTTACATCAGATTGCGCAAGGTGATGAGGAAAAAAAAGCGATTCATGAAATCGAGCAGCACTATAATACATTTGTAAATGAAGCACCTTCACTGTTCTATCGCTATCAGGCAAAACCGAATAGCAGTACCCAAAAATCTTTATATAAAGATATTGAAACTGGTATTTTTTCTCAATACGAAAACGTCTCTCAACGCGCAGAAGTGTTGCTTAAAGTAAAACAAGCCGAACTCAAAAGCCGCTTGCATGAAGCCAAAATGACTTCTGTTGCCATTTTAAGTATTCCAGTATTACTTGCAGGCATTTTGCTATTGCTCTCACGTAGGTTTCTGAAAAAATCCATTGTCAACCCGATTCATGCCATCATGCGCGCAACGGAAGAAATGAGTGCTGGAAATTTAAAACACAAAGTACCAGAAACAGGTGCACAAGAGTTAGCCACACTTTCCAAAGAAATCAACAAAATGGCGGAAGAACTTTCCTCCAGCAGAGATGCCTTGGTACGTACAGAAAAACAAGCAGCGCTGGGACTCCTTGTGCCCATGCTGGCGCATAATATACGCAATCCACTTGCCAGCATCCGCGCTACCGCTCAAGTGACTGACCAGCCTGAACTAGATAATGATACGCGTGAATCTCTACATGGCATTATCAGCACGGTGGATAGACTGGAACACTGGACTGGCGCATTACTGGCTTACCTAAACCCAATCAAGCCTCAGCTTAAACCTGTAAAACTTTGCAATGTGAGCCAAGGTGCAATTAGTCTTTTGACACAAAAACTATCAGAAAAAAACATTCAATTAATCTTAGACGAAGTCCAAGCAGAAGAGGAAATCATCACAGATGAACACTTGCTTGAACAAATGATTTACAACCTCATTTTGAATGCGATAGAGGCCTCACCTAAGGATGCGCCCATTTATTTGAGCATGCACAAAGTAGACACCATGCTGGAGATTATCATCCGTGATCATGGTGTTGGCATGCCATTTACTCCAGACCCACACGCGCTGAGTCCCGGCCCCTCTACCAAGCGTTTTGGTACAGGGCTTGGCATTCCGTTTGCGTTTAAAGTATGTGAAGTGTTGGGGGGGAGTATTGAATTTTCTGCCTCCAAGCCACAGGGCACATGCATCAAAATCGCATTACCTCAATAGCCAGCACGCACGTCATCACATTAAACAATGCTTGTCTTTTTACCGAAAAAATTTAATTAACAATTAACTTGCCTTTATTGTTTTTTTTTAGAACAATGAGCACATATCAATACGAACAAGATTATGCTAAACCAACCCGTAACAGATTTTGAACTCCTTGCGACCTCTGGCAAAACTTTCAAACTCTCCGACTATTTAGGAAAACTGCTGGTCGTTTATTTCTATCCTAAAGACTCTACACCAGGGTGTACCACACAGGGCGTGCAGTTCCGCGATACTTATTCAGAGTTTCTGGCACTCAATGCAAACATCGTTGGTATCTCACGCGATAGCATTAAATCGCACGAAAACTTCAAAGCTAAATTTAGTTTTCCTTTTGAATTGCTCTCCGACAGTGAAGAATTAGCCTGCACACTGTTCAACGTGATTAAAATGAAAAACATGTATGGCAAACAAGTAAGAGGCATTGAGCGCAGTACTTTCATCATTAATCAGCAAGGCAAGCTAATACACGAATGGCGCGGTGTAAAAGCGGATGGACATGCTAATGAAGTATTAGCATTTATTAAAACTTTATAACGATAACGCATTATTATGGTCAAAAATTCACCTGAAACCACTAAACTATTTGTGCTTGATACCAATGTATTAATGCATGATCCCTCCTCTCTTTTTAGATTTGAAGAGCATGACATTTACCTTCCGATGGTGACGTTAGAAGAGCTAGACAACAATAAAAAAGGGCTCACAGAAGTTGCACGCAATGCCAGACAAGCGAGTCGACATCTTGAAGAAATTGTGGGCACTGACCTCGTGAATTTAGAGGAAGGCTGCCCACTTGCCATCAAGGGTAATCGCCATTTGACGGGCCGTTTATTTTTACAAACACAGCAGGTCATCAAAGAGCTCCCTGGCTTAGCAGGCAGTAAAGCCGACAATCAAATTATAGGCGTAGTATTGGACCTCAAAAATCGTCAGCCTGAACGCCAAGTCATCCTTGTCAGTAAAGACATCAATATCCGCATTAAAGCGCGTGCCATGGGCGTACCAGCGGAAGACTATTTTAATGACAAGGTACTAGAAGATAGTGACCTACTCTACACGGGGGTACGTGAATTACCTCAGGATTTCTGGGATCAACACAGTAAAGCGATGGAGTCTTGGCAAGAGGCAGGACGCATGTTTTACAAAATATCGGGTCCTTTAGTAAAGACGTTCATCGTCAACGAGTTCGTTTACTATGAGTTTGATAAGCCATTTCACGCCATCGTCAGAAAAATTGAAGATAACACGGCTGTATTAGAAATAGTGCAAGATCACTCCAACCCTAAACATAATGTCTGGGGAATCATTGCAAGAAATCGGGAACAGAACTACGCACTAAATTTGTTGATGGATCCAGAAATTGATTTTGTAACGCTGCTTGGTCAAGCAGGTACGGGTAAAACATTACTCACACTTGCCGCAGCACTTACACAAACATTGGATAAAAAAATCTATTCTGAAATTATTATGACGCGCGTTACCGTTCCAGTTGGCGAAGACATTGGCTTCTTACCAGGCACTGAAGAAGAGAAAATGGCGCCATGGATGGGTGCATTAGAAGACAATCTAGATGTGTTAAACAAAACAGATGAAGATGCAGGCGAGTGGGGACGTGCGGCTACCCAAGACTTAATCCGCACACGCATTAAAGTTAAATCTCTCAACTTTATGCGCGGTCGTACGTTTCTACATAAGTTTCTCATTATTGATGAAGCACAAAACCTGACGCCTAAACAAATGAAAACACTCATTACACGGGCGGGTCCTGGTACCAAGGTGGTTTGCTTAGGCAATATTGCACAGATTGACACACCTTACCTGACCGAAGGTAGCTCTGGCTTAACCTATGTAGTAGATCGATTTAAAGGCTGGCAGCATAATGGTCATATCACACTTGTCAGAGGCGAACGCTCTCGATTGGCAGATTTTGCTGGCGAAGCGTTATAAATCATGATGAATTTAACCCGTGTT
>DHYP01000011.1:10809-18161 GCA_002414145.1 Methylophilaceae bacterium UBA5127
TTATTCTTTTGATGATTAAGTCTGGCGCATCATGAAACCAGGCTTTTATACGATACTCATCGCACAGTTTTTATCTGCACTTGCAGATAATGCTTTGTTATTCGCAGCGATTGCCTTGCTTTCTGAAATGCATGCCCCTGAATGGCATACCCCATTATTGCAACAATTTTTTGTTTTTTCTTACGTTTTACTTGCTCCCTTTGTTGGCTCTATTTCAGACGCTTTTCCAAAGGGCAGTGTCATGTTTAGCTCCAACCTCATTAAAGTCTTCGGCTGCCTAGCCATGATTTTTGGTTTTCCACCATTGTACGCATACGGCATTGTAGGTATAGGCGCTGCGGCTTATTCCCCAGCAAAATACGGGATACTGACAGAACTATTGCCAAGCAATCAACTGGTCACTGCAAATGGCTGGATGGAAGGCTCTACCGTCACTGCCATCATAGCAGGCGCCATTATTGGCGGTAAACTATCTAGCAGCGATCCACATATGGCAATGCTCGTCATTACAGGACTCTATCTCAGTGCAGCACTCTTTAATCTTTTTATTCCTAAACTTCCTATCGAACTTAAACTTGAAAGCAAAAGCTTTGGGTACCTACTTAAAGACTTTTGGCATGCATTTATTGTGTTGTGGAAAGACCCCCTTGGACAAGTTTCACTGGCAGTTACCACCTTATTTTGGGGGGCAGGTGCCACACTGAGGTTGGTAGTACTCACATGGGCGGCACTTTCTCTACACTTTAATATTGAAGAGGCAACTCAATTGGTGGCCACTGTGGCACTTGGTATTGCAGTTGGTTCAGTAATTGCATCAAAATACATCAAACTCGAAGATTCCGTCAAAGTGTTACCAGCAGGAATCTTGATGGGAGTATTGGTCATCGGTATGATTTTTATTAGTCACTGGCTGGCTGCCGCAATCCTGCTCTTTTTTATTGGTGCACTAGGTGGCTTTTTTGTCGTCCCGCTTAATGCGCTGCTACAACACCAAGGGCACCATTTAATAGGTGCTGGTCACTCTATTGCTGTTCAAAATTTCAATGAGAATATTGGCATACTCATCATGCTAGGATTTTACCTATTGATGGTAAAAGCGGCAGTTTCTATCAACTTAATCATTATTGCTTTTGGCGTATTTGTCATCCTAAGCATGGGATTAATTAACAGAATCTATCACAAAAAAATATACCAACAATAGATTCAAGCAATAAATTCAAGCTTAGTGCAATTTCACATGTGGCTCTGTTCTTCTAGCGATTAACCTGCCTAATGTATGAATCAGCACTGAGACCACACCATGTAGCGCCATTAAATGCATTTTATATAATGAGCGATACATAAGGCGTGCAAACAACCCTTGAATGTACATACTTCCACCAGAAATCGCACCCATCAAACTGCCCACGGTAGAATAACGCCCAAGATTCACCAGTGATCCATAATCGTGGTAATGGTACTCTGGAAAGTCCGTTTTATTCGCCACCCTATTTTTAATGCTCTTGATTAAGAGTGATGCCTGTTGGTGCGCTGCTTGGGCACGCGGAGGCACATTTCCATCATGACCCAGCCAAGGGCAAGCGGCACAATCACCAAAAGCGAATATATTTCCATCGCGAGTTGTCTGCAATTTCTGCGTTACCACTAACTGATTAATCCTATTGGTCTCTAAGCCGTCTATATCTTTTAAAAAATCTGGTGCTTTAATACCGGCCGCCCAAACTACTAGTTCCGCAGGAATAAACCTTCCACTGTGTGTCGTAATACCTTTTTCTGACACTTCAGTCACACGCTCTCCGGTAAAAACGTTTACACGTAGCTTTCTGAGTTCAACATCTACAGCCAGCGACATCTTAGGCGGTAGCGCAGGCAGTATGCGATCACCAGCTTCTATTAATGATATTTTCACATCACGGTCAGGGTCGATCTTATCTAAACCATAAGCGGCTAGTTCACGTGTTGTGTTATGCAACTCTGCTGCCAGCTCAACCCCAGTGGCACCAGCGCCTACAATCGCCACTTCTAATTGCCCAGGCTTCAATGGCTCTGCCTGTGTTTGTGCTCGCAATAGTGCATTATGCAAGTAACGGTGAAACTTTTGCGCCTGCTCCTGTGTATCCAAAGCAATCGAGTACTCGCGCGCACCTTTAATACCAAAATCATTAGTGGTACTTCCTACCGCCATGACTAAAGTATCATATTTAAAAGTGCGTCTTGGAATCACTTCTCTGCCATCTTCATCAATGTATGGCGTGATAGTGACTTCCCGTTTTGCTCGGTCTAACCCATCCATGCGTCCCAAACGAAAACGGAAATGATGCCAATGTGCTTGTGCTATATATTCAAGCTCATGGCGGTCTGGATCCATGCTGCCTGCAGCAATTTCATGCAACAATGGCTTCCACACATGTGTACGTGTACAATCAATCAACGTAATAAGCGCCTTCTGTTTCTTTCCAAGACTATCGCCAAGCTTAGTAGCCAACTCTAGGCCTCCTGCACCACCACCCACGATGATGATATGATGTAAATGATTCTCTTCGCTCAATTTCCAGTCCTTAAAAAAAAACGCGCCTGCCTAATCTAGCAAGCGCGTCAACACTATCAACAAATTATTCGTTGCCAGTTAAACCATTACTCATGCTGCGAATCCACGCTATAATTTTTAGCAGTTCATCTGGTGTAATACCATTTTTAGGATCTGTAGGATCCATTAAGCCAACACCCTTAGCACCCATTCCTCCATTAGTACCATGCCACACAGTTTCAAACATGCCTTTATTTGTTGCATCTTTAGGATAACGGAATGTAGGGCCAGTTAAGCCAGGACCAACCTGACCTTTAGCTTCTGGACCATGACACTGCGTACATGAGTACATTTGAAATACTTTTTTGCCCTTAGCAATTGCTTCCTCATTACCAATATAGGGATTTTTGCCAGTCGCTAAAAATTCTTTTGCTGCAGGTGTATCAAACAAAGCTGCATTAATTACTAATGGCTTACTTTCCTGTGTATCTACAAACTCAATCGCTTTTGTTGCAGATGCGGCTGGCGCTGCATCTCCGCTTGTACTTGCTGACTCTTTTTTGCCGCAACCTGCTACTCCTACTACCAGTACCAATAAGATTGCACTTAGTTTTAACCCATTCATTACTCGCCCCCCGAGGTTTAAAAGTACTATAAATATGCTCGCTAATAAGCAATTTAGCGCTAGCCCTATTTTACTCTTTAATTAAAAATTTCACAAAAAAAACGGCCATGTTTTACATGACCGTTTTGATATTAATATATTTTTACAAAAATCTATTATTCGTTACCGTTAACGCCACCGTGGCTACGAATCCAAGCAATGACTTTTAGTACTTCATCTGGTTTTAAGCCATTTGTTGGGTCGGATGGATCCATCAAACCTAAGCCTTTAGCGCCCATACCGCCGTTTGTACCATTCCAAATCGTTTCAAACATACCTTTGTTTGTAGCATCTTTAGGGTAACGGAATGTTGGACCAATCAAACCAGGACCAACTTGACCTTTTGCATCTGGACCATGACATTGTGTACATGAATATAAACCAAAGATTTTTTTACCTTTTTTGATTGCTTCTTCATTACCAATATATGGATTTTTACCTGTTTTTAGAAATTCTTTAGCTTCTGGGGTATCGAACAAATCTGCTTTAATTTCTAATGGTGAGCCATCCTGTGTTGTAACAAACTTAACATCAGCTTTTGCTTGGAATGCTAATGTAAGTCCAGCCAATGTCAACATACCAACAAATAAAGTTGACTTAAATGCTTTATTGCCTAACATGTTTTCTCCTAATCTATATAACAAAAATGAGCTACGTTTTGTTCATGCTAAGCGCATTGCCCAACGTATGCTCATTTAACGAACTAAAATTTGTTTGGTTGACACAATTTTTTCACGATATTCTGCTAACAAACAACCTCGCGATTCTACTAGCTTTTTAAAATGGTGTCATCCAAAAACAACAATTTATCAGTCTTTTTTGAAAACATTATCGCCGTCAACTACCGGTACAGTAGGGATGCCATATTCAGCTAAAATTTGATCAATTTTATCTTTGTTCCGTGCCAAAGCCTCATTAATCATTTTCATGCGCTCTTTGTCCTTTTTACGGACTGCGACTGAAATATTCCAATACTCCTTACCTTTAATATTTACTTTGTTATATTCTGGGATCAGTTTCATTTCTAAGGGTACTTTTGATTGCTTCACATAGTAGCCTGCTAATGGTCCCCAAAGGATTGCAACGTCAATATCACCTTTAGCCAAGTCGTCAATTAAAAAACTTGGTGGCAAATTCAAATCTCGCTGCAGTCGATATGGCTTAGCATTACCCATCAAATTATGATCATTAAGTGGAATAGCTGCTGGACTTTTATCGACAATACCAATGATCCCTTTTCTTAAATCCGGAGAGTCCCAATCTGTAATATTGTAATTACTGTCTTTTCGCCATACAAAAACGTGTCCAGAACGGTAATAGGGATTGCTTGTTCTGAGCGCATCAAAGTCTGAAGTTGTACCGATGATGACATCACAGCGCATCGCATTAATGGTATTTCTCAAGAAACCTTGCCGATTATAGGCATACGCAAATGAAAGCTTCTTCCCGAGATCTTTCGCTAGCACTTCTGCTATCTTATCTTCAAACCCCTCCTGCTTAACGTTCGAGTAGGGCATATTATCTGGGTCAGCGCAGACCTTAAACTCCGTTTCATCGACTACACGTCTTATTTCCCCAATACGTCCTTCATCGGGATTAAGTGTTGGAATATCAGAGTCCTTGATTTCTGTGGCAGCAACAGCCAGCATTGCAAAAGAAGCTAAACACAGTCCAATCCCCATTTGTTTTACTTGTTTTAACATTATTTCGTTCCTTATCATAAATTCGACACTATCCGCCGCACGTCAAGTGAGAGTATTGTAGCCATTAAAAGTTCTTCAATTACCCACACAAACCATATCATTGTAGCGAATTAATGATGCCATGCATACTAATCTGTATACACAGCTACTTTTACGCGAACAACAAATAAAAACACCCCACCGAAGTGGGGTGTTAGAGTAGCTAATTAAAGCTGAGTTAACGTATTAACTTATAACTTAGTAAACTAAATTATAGTGAGAATACTGTTAATGCACCGCCGCCAGGAGCAGCGTTGTATTTTGTTAACTCTTTATAACCACCAGCAGCACCAAGTGCGTCAGTGTCGTTAGTCATACCTAAGTTCATCGCAACACCAGCCCAACCACCAATACCTGATAGTACGCCTACGTGTTGTTTACCAGCATGGCCGTATGTAAATGCATTACCAATCACGCCAGAACCCACTTGGAATTTCCAGAGTTCTTTACCTGATTGTGCATCAACAGCTTTAAACCAACGGTCTAAAGTACCGAAGAATACTAAGTTTGAAGCAGTTGTTAAAGCACCACCCCAAGCAGAGAATTTCTCTTTGTTGTACCAAACTTTTTTGTTAGTCATTGGATCATAAGCGCCGAAGCCACCCATTACGCCGTCAGGACCAGCAAACATAGTCAATGTAGCACCAACCCATGGTTGACCTGCAACATATTTAGACTCAACTGGCTCGTATGTCATACATACGTGGTTCAATGGAGTGTAAATCAAACCAGTTTTTGGTGAGTAAGCAGCTGGTTGTTGGTCTTTAGTACCCAATGCAGCTGGGCAGATGCCTTTAGCATTGTAGTCTTGGTGAGTTGAGTATTTACCATCTTTTTGTGGCACGCCAGTTTTCATGTCAACGCCAGTTGCCCAGTTAACAAATGGGTGTACTTTTTCAGCAGCAACTAATGAACCAGTATGTGCGTCAAATGTGTATGCAAAACCGTTACGGTCATGGTGCCATGCGTATGTTTTGCCACCTTTGTCAAACAAGATTACTTCGTTAATACCATCATAATCCCACTCATCGTGTGGAGTCATTTGGTAGCCCCATTTTGCAACACCAGTGTCTAAGTCACGTGCGAAAATAGTCATAGACCATTTGTTGTCACCTGGACGTACATCTGGGTTCCATACTGATGGGTTACCTGTTCCGTAGTACACTAAGTTTGTACGTGCATCATATGGCCACCAGCCCCATACAGAGCCACCACCATGTTGCCAACCATCTTTAACAGCTTGTGGTTTTAACCATGTACGTGTACCAAGTTCTTTTTCACCGATTTTGATTTCGCCAGCTTTCAATGCTTCGAAAGAACCACCTTGTTTGTTACCACCGTTAACGTCTTTGTACACTGACAAAGCGTTATATTGTGGGTTTGCTGAGTTGAAGTCAGCGCCGATTAATACTTCAGCATCTGGGCCTGTTGAGTAGGCTTTCCATGCTAAAGAACCGTCTTTTAAGTTGTATGCAGCGATGAAGCAGCGAACGCCGAATTCAGCACCGGAGCAACCGGTCAGGACCTTGTCCTTGATCACGTGCGGAGCGTTGGTGTTGGTAGCGCCAACCTTAGGATCGTTAACCTTCACGTTTNNCGACCTGTTAACACTTTGTCTTTACGTACTTGTCAAGCGTTAGTGTTTGTAGCACCTACTTTTGGATCTGTGTTTTTAACTTCCCAAACTTTAGCACCAGTTTTAGCATCTAAAGCAACCAACATACCGTCATTTTGTTGAAGATAGATTTTACCGTCGCCATAGCCTAGACCACGTGAAACGTTATCGCAGCACAATACAGCTTGTACTGATGGATCTTGTTTAGGGAAATATGACCATACGATTTTTTGATTGTCGTTTAAGTCAAGTGCGTATACGTTGTTAGGGAATGCTGTATGTACATACATCATGTTACCAATAACGAGTGGAGCACCTTCGTGACCACGGTTTACACCAGTAGCAAATGTCCAAGCAGCTTTAAGGTTTTTAACGTTACCTTTATTGATTTGAGCTAATGTGCTGTAAGCTTGGTTTGTGTAATCGCCACGTGGGTCAGCCCAGTTGTTTGCGTTTTTGATTGCTGCTTCTTGGTCTGCAGCTGCTGACGCTACCATTGGCATTGCCGCTGATAGACCTGCAACTAAGCCTAAAGCTAGTTTTAATTTGTTAACTTGCATATTGATCTCCAAAGTTAATTACTAAGGGTTTAAGTGAAAGTAAACTAAAACCTTACGACACCCACCAAAAGTTCAGTGTTTAACGTAAACTTATAGCCTACTTTTAATCACATTTACATGTGAGGATTGCAATATAAATCAAGTTGTTTCCAATTGCAACAGATTAGTTACAATTTATTAACAAATATTTTTAATTTTTTTATTTATTTTTTTTAATCACTTTTAGAAAAATAAAAAGCCTAAT
>DHYP01000011.1:18178-23566 GCA_002414145.1 Methylophilaceae bacterium UBA5127
ATAAAATCATATAGAAAGCTATTGCATGCCCATTTCACAGAACAATGACTTATTCCCAGAAGTTGCGCCATATCATCAAGAATTATTCACAGTTGATAGCATCCACAGCATTTATTTTGAACAATGTGGCAATCCCGATGGCGTACCCGTTATTTTTCTACATGGTGGCCCAGGAAGTGGTTGCAACGCTAACCAAAGGCGATTTTTTGACCCTAAGCACTATCGCATTATACTCATGGATCAGCGTGGCTGCGGCCGTAGCAAGCCAGAAGGTGAAACACGACAAAACACCACAGATTATTTAGTTGATGACATTGAAGCGTTAAGGATGCATTTATCCATTGCTGGGTGGCACGTATTTGGCGGATCTTGGGGTAGCACATTGGCGTTAGCTTATGCGTGCTCGCATCCGAGTGCAGTACTGAGCTTGGTTTTGCGCGGCATTTTTTTGAGCCGTCCACAGGAGCTGAGCTGGTTTTTGGGCGAGATTCAACAGTTCTTTCCTGAACCGTGGCAAACATTACTTGCTTATCTACCTGATTCAGACAGATCAACCCCACTCCACGCTTATGAGAAGCTTGTGTTTTCAGAAGACGTAACAATTAGTATTCCAGCTGCAATTGCTTGGAACGCATACGAGAGCAGCATTATGTCACTCTTACCTAAAGACACTACAAATGAAACCAATGGATTAGTAGAGTTGGCGCGCGCCAGAGTTCAGATACATTATATTAAACATCAATGCTTTATTGCAGATCGCGATTTGCTTGGCGAAGCCAAGGTAAAGCTATCACATATTCCAACCACGATTGTTCAAGGACGCTATGATATGGTCTGTCCACCCATTACCGCATGGGAGCTTTCTCAATCAATGCCACATGCTAAATTTGTGTTAGTGCCAGATGCTGGCCACTCTGCAATGGAAAGTGGTACATGCCGTGCATTGGTTGCTGCGACAGAGCAATTTAAAACACTCCTATAGAAGATAAATTTAAAAATTGATTTAGCACCGAATACTAAATATGTTAAAAGTGAAAAAGACCTATAACTTAAAAAGGCTTGCAGAACACCCTGCCATGGTGAAGCCTTTAAACACGATTGCAAAACAAGAATACACTACGCCTTTTTTCGTTCTACGTGAGACATTATCTGGTTTTGCTCGCCATAATGTGATGAGTATGTCTGCATCACTATCATTTTATGCATTGTTTGCACTGATTCCGCTTGTACTATTGATCTTTTTTCTGCTGAGCCACTTGGTTTTTTCATCTGATTACGCGATTGTTAAATTAGCGATTCTTACCAGCAACTTGGTTCCTGACTTCAGCAACAGCATTATGTTAGAAGTTTACAATGCCACACAAACTAAGGCAGCCTGGGGTGCATTAGGCTTGATTGTACTGTTATGGGCAATCACTCCATTGGCGAGCGCCATGCGATCAAGCTTTTATACCATTGCAGCAAAAATTGAAGCCCCCTCTTTTTTCAAAAGAAAAATTAAAGACATCCTGTCCGTCATGGGCATCTTGTTGTTATTTTTTCTATTTACTTCTGCTGGTTTTATTGTAGAGAAAATCATCCGATTTTTAGCAGACCATGCCAGTGCCGCCCAACTCAACATTCTTGGTTCACTTTTAACGCTATTGCTCACAACAACACTTATCGTAGGTTTCTACCGTGTGTTCTTTCCTATGCGCGTTGCCTTTAAGCATTTATTGCTAGGTGCTTTTATTACCGCCATCTTATGGCTAGCAATGCGTTATGCTTTTGGATTATTTTTAACGATTAATAAAAATTATGGTGCAGTGTTTGGTGGCATGAAAGCGATGTTCGTCTCTATTACTTGGCTGTATCTTAATTTTGCCGTTTTTTTATTGGGCACGGAGCTCATCGCCACGCTCAGGAAAAAGGACGTGCTTCTACTTAAAGGCTTATTTGATGACATCCCCAACAAGACAAATTACATCGCTGCACTCATGAAGCTCTATGGCAAAACTTTGTCCTTAGGGGATAAGGTCATTACCATAGGCGACATACAAAAAAACTTGTACTTTATTGTAGAAGGAACTGTTCATATCGTACAAAACGAACAAGTAAAGCGCATCTTGCAAGCAGGCGAGTATTTTGGTGAAGTTGCGATATTGTCGGAGCAACCTTCTCATGTAGAAGCGGTTGTTGTTTCTGAAACAGCACAAATCATCGTGATTTATGCAGAAAATGTTGATACCATGCTAGCTGAGGATCCCAAAATTGCGATGCGCTTATTAAAGCAAATGGCCTATAGAATACACAATAATTAATTAACTTATCCATCTACTCAATAGCATTATGGCGATACAGACACAACCTAACGCGCAAGAAGTGAATCAGCTAATACAGCTACTTAACCAGGGTCATCTTAGTCAAGCAGAATCATTGGTCAAGCAGCTCATTTCTAAGCATCCTAATGTGTTTATGTTGCATCACATCCTAAGCTTAGCTTTAGATCAGCAGCAAAAATTTGCTGAGGCCGCTATCAGTTACCAAAATGCGCTAAGTATTCAACCTAACACGCCTGATCTACTATTTAATCTAGCGATTGTACAAACGCATCTCAACAAAATTCTGGAGGCCGAGCAGACTTATCGCAAAGCGATTGCACTGCAACCACGTTTTTTTGAAGCGCATGGCAACTTAGGGACTTTGTTACAAAAGCAAGGCAAGTTAGATGAGGCTATCGCCAGTTATCAGGCAGGGTTGGGAATCAATCCGCAAGATGCCCGTGGTTACTTTAACTTAGGCACTGCACTGCGCGACAAAGGTCTATTACAAGAAGCTATCAACAGTTATCAATCCGCTATTAAACTCTTCCCTAACTATACCGATGCTTACAACAATCTCGGGGAAACCTTACGCGATCAAGGCAACATGCCGGAAGCTGTTCAGCACTACCAGCAAGCACTGAGCTTAAACCCCAACCATCCTGCTGCAAATTACAATATGGCCGAGTTTTTGTACTTGGCAAAACGTTATGATGAGGCCATTCCGTATTTTGAACGCTCCCAATTAGATGATTGGGAGGATTGCGTGTTGTATTGCTTATATAAATCCCAACAGTTTGATGCATTTAAACAAAGACGCGACCTCATCATTACGCAGAAACCTCACACTGCACCATTTCTGGCCACTCTTTCTACACATTACAGCATCAACTTTAAACAAGAAGATCCTTATAACTTTTGTAAAAACGGCTTTGATTTTGTATACCACAATGCAATTCCTGAGCTAGCTCCTAACAGCCCTCTACTGCAAAGCCTGTTAAATGACATACATCATGCGGATATTGCTGAGCGCAAACAAGCGCGGCTTACCAACGGCAAGCAGTCTGCAGGAAATTTATTTAAGCGTCCTGAAGCCTCATTTAGAGCGTTAAGCGAATTAGTCAAACGTGAGTTCATGCGCTACCGCAATAAATATGCAGGGGCTGATTGTGAGCTCATCAAGTCATTTCCGACCGAACTAGAATTCACAAGTTCATGGTTTGTCAAAATGCAACAGGGGGGGCACCTGAATGGACATATTCATGAAATTGGCTGGATTAGCGGTGCAGTATACCTTGCCATGCCGAGTACGGAAGAAATCCGCGAAGGTGCATTTGAATACGGCACACATGGGGATGACTACCCGCAGCAACATCAAGACTTCCCCACGCAATTTATCAAACCTGCTGTGGGCGAGATCGTACTGTTTCCTTCCTCACTTTTTCACCGCACCATCCCATTCAACGCAAAAGAAGAACGTATTTGTGTTGCCTTTGATTTAAAACCACAACATCAATCCACAGCTCGCTCATCCTACTAGACAAGCCTTGTGTAGGCCGCGTAATAGCATGCCTTCTGAGCAATTCGCCATGTATTTGTCATATATATTTAATACATTATGATTAAAATTAAGACTTGTTTTTAACCTAATGATTATAAATAAAAAAGCAAAAAACCGCATTCACCCACCCACTACCCTCTTTTTTTTGTTAGACTACACGTGCATATGTAATTGTAGGAACAAATTAAGGCGTTAGCGGCGCCTAAGGTATACCATGAAAATAGCAAGCACTTTTGATGATGCAACCATACTGATTATTGACGATCAGACTACGAGTCGCACCATCTTATCGCAAGTCGTCAAGAGTATTCATCCCAAAATACATGTAGTAGAAAAAACCAATCCTGAAAATGCATTAGCATGGGCGACAGAACACACTGCTGATTTAATATTGGTCGACTATGTTATGCCAGAAATGAATGGGATTGAATTTGTCAGAATGATTAAAACCATTGCTGCATATCAGTTTGTTCCGACAATTATGATTACTATCAAAAAAGATACAGAAACCAGAAATGCCGCGCTCAATGTCGGCGTTACCGATTTTCTAAGCAAACCCATTGATGTACAAGAGTGTACTGCCCGTTGCAAAAATTTATTAACTATGCGCCAGCAACATCTCACATTAGAGACTAGAAGCAATATTTTAGAAAGCTTAGTACAGGCGGCTACCGCAGAAATCAAAGCGAGAGAAAAAGAGACGCTCATGCGTCTAGCCCGTATAGGCGAGTACAAAGACTATGAAACATCAAGGCATCTAGTGCGTATGGCTTTGTATGCTAGAGTGCTAGCCGAAGCCTTAGGATTTTCCGAAGAAGACGCAGAAACCATCGAATTAGCAGCGCCTCTACATGATATTGGAAAAGTAGGCATTCCCGATCACATTCTACTCAAAACGGGTCCATTAGACGAAAATGAACTTCGGATTATGCGAAAACACCCCGCCATCGGCTATCAAGTGTTACAGGATAGCCCTTCCAAATATCTACAAAAAGGGGCTGAAATTGCCATGGGTCACCACGAACGTTACGATGGTAAGGGCTACCCAAATGGGCTTGCTGGCAAAAAAATCCCCATCGCCGCTCGCATTGTTGCGATTGCTGATGTTTTTGACGCGCTCACAAGCGTTCGTCCCTACAAAGAAGCTTGGAGCATCGACTCTGCTATCCAATATATAGAGGAAGAGGGAGGCAAGCATTTTGACCCTGATGTTGTCAAAATATTAAGCAAAGTCCGCCCAAGGTTAGAAAAAATCTACGCAGAATACTCCAATTAAATCGGCTACTGCGTGTTGTTAACGTTCTAAAATTTTTATGCGTAAATCACGCATGCCCATGATTTACAATAAATTTGTTTTCACTGGCTCAATCTATTACTATGCTAATTGAAATGGCAAAAGGTTAAAATTAAAAAAGACGACTTAGGGAGCGCATTGTGCATAAATCCGTATTTTCAATATTACTGTTAACTTCTCCTTTAATGGCTAATGCTGCAGGATTTGCACTTATCGAACAAAGTGGAAGTGGC
>DHYP01000011.1:23602-24683 GCA_002414145.1 Methylophilaceae bacterium UBA5127
GGTAGCGGAAGACGCCAGTACCATCTATTTCAACCCCGCCGGGATGACCTATATTGAGGGTACCCAAGTAGTGGGCGCTATCCATCTGATTAACCCGAACTCCGAACTTAACAATCAAGGCTCCGTAAAGGCTACATTTTCTGGTGCAGCTGGTGGAAGCGGCGGTGATATTGGAGACTTGGCGCTTTTACCAAACTTCTACTATAAACGCGACATTTCTGAAAACATCAAATTTGGCTTAGGCTTTAGCTCCCCTTTCGGCCTCAAAACAGAATATGACAGCAATTGGATAGGCCGCTTTCAAGCCATTAAGTCAGACCTCAAAACCATTAACATTAACCCTTCCATTGCGTTTAAGGTCAATGATAAGCTTTCACTCGGCGCAGGCATTTCTGCTATGTGGATTAAAGCTGAACTAACTAGCGCAGCTAACTTAGCGCCATTAGGCCAACCAGAGTCTACGGTTAAGATTAAAGGGGATGACTGGGGGTTTGGTATTAATTTTGGTGCTATCTACCAGACTTCACCAGACACAAGGCTTGGATTAACCTACCGTTCACCAGTTCAACAACATCTAGAAGGTAATTCAACATCGCCTAGTACATTTTTAAATGGTAATCCGAACGCCACACTCAATACCAACGTGACTGCTGATATTACATTACCTGAAACTTTTTCTATCAGCGGATTCACTCACCTCAATGATACATGGGATTTACTGGCTGATATTACTTGGACAGGCTGGAGCCAGTTTAGTGAACTTCGCGTAATTAGAGCCAATGGCACTGGCTCCACAATAGCGCTCACACCAGAGCACTGGCACGATACAATGCGCTACTCTTTTGGTGCAAATTACAAGTATAGCGACTCGCTTAAATTAAGAGCAGGTATCGCATATGATGAGGAAGCGTTAGACGATCAATACCGAACTGTTCGTATCCCCGGCAACGATAGAACTTGGCTAGCTTTAGGTGCTGGCTGGCAGTACTCTCCAACAACTAAATTCGATTTAGGGTATGCTCATTTATTTTTAAAAGAGGCAAGTATTCGTGACATCCAAAACACAGTCGCAAAGGGGTTT
>DHYP01000011.1:24731-28113 GCA_002414145.1 Methylophilaceae bacterium UBA5127
GTTAAGCGTTCAAGTCACGCACAACTTTTAAACCACTATTAGGTTTTACCTGTTAAAAAGCTCGCATGTGCGGGCTTTTTAACTTTGCTAGTTGCGTAATCAGATTGTCATTTATTCAATACAATATCTGCAATATTAGAACATTGTATTTTTGTATCATCAATTTTTGGAGTGCTGCATCATGCGCCTGTTTTCTTTAAAACTTATTGCTATCATTACCTTGTTAGTGCTAGGTTCTAATACATTCGCAGAGGACGCCAACACTTGGGCTCTTGATGGTGAAACTGCACTTTCTGCCGCTAAAAAATTGGAACCCAACACAAGACGCGCCAAAAATGTAATTTTATTTCTAGGGGATGGCATGGGCATCTCCACCATTACTGCTTCGCGTATTTTTGACGGACAACAAAAAAACACCGACGGTGAGCGTAACAAACTGTCCTTTGAAGCACTGCCTTACCTCGCTTTATCAAAAACATACTCTGCAAACCAGCAAACTTCAGACTCTGCGCCCACCATGTCTGCCATTGTCACAGGCGTTAAAACCAATGATGGCTTGCTGTCAGTAAATCAATCTGTAGAAAGATCCGAACCCAGCAATGCAGTCATTCAGACAAATAAGGTGACGACTGTTTTAGAGTTGGCTGAAGCGCGTGGCATGTCTACAGGTGTAGTGACTACAGCACGCGCAACCCACGCAACACCCGCAGCTACGTATGCACACACGAGTAACCGTGATTGGGAAGCAGACAGCCAGATTCCTGCTGGTTCAGACGTAAAAGATATTGCACCACAACTCATTGATAATTTTGGCAAAGGTGCTATGGGTGATGGCTTAGAAGTAGTACTTGGAGGTGGACGTTCCTACTTTTTACCAAATACTGTCACTGATCCAGAATACCCAACAACCAAAGGCAAGCGTAAAGATGGTCGCGATTTAACGCTAGAATTTCAAAGCAAATTTGGTGGCCAGTATGTATGGAATAAAACGCAATTTGATGCCATTAATCCTGCTTCTACCAAAAAAATATTAGGCTTATTTGAACCCTCTCACATGCAATATGACTATGACCGTCCAGCAGATACTGCTGGTGAACCTTCATTGGCAGAGATGACAGACAAGGCCATTGATATACTCAGTAAAAATAAAAATGGCTATTTCTTAATGGTAGAGGGCGGCCGTATCGATCATGCTTCTCATGCTGGGAATGCCTACCGTACATTAAGTGAAACCGTTGCATTTTCTGATGCCGTTAAAAAAGCCCTAGAAAAAGTCGACATGAATGACACATTAATCATTGTCACGGCAGATCATAGCCATACCTTAACGATTGCTGGCTATCCAAAACGAGGCAATCCCATCTTAGGTAAAGTGATCTCTCCAGGCAAAATCACGCTCGACAAAGCGGCTGATGGCCGCCCCTATACCACCATTAGTTTTGCTAATGGTGTCGGCTACTATCAAAATCAAGCGGGCGATGCTGTTTTGACGCAAACACCACGCGCAGGTCGTATTGAAGACATGAGCGCAGTTAATACAGAAGACCCGAACTTCCACCAAGAAGTGACTGTGCCTTTATCAAGCGAAACGCACGGAGGTGAGGATGTGGCGATTTTTGCGGGCGGTCCAAACGCGTACTTATTTCACGGCGTTCAAGAACAAAGCTACATTTATTATGTGATGAAAGATGCGCTAGGTTTTGATAAAAATGGTGATGTTTGTAAGAAACCTAGCGAAAAACACTAAAAGTATCTTTAAAGAATGATACTGATGCAAATTATTTCCAATCTGATTCCTTGTCATCAACGACTCTTTCCAATCACAGACTCTTCAAGTTAAGGATTATGTTTGGCAGACTTAAGTAAACTTTTTGCACTTTTTATAGGATTATCCGTGTCTACGTGCACGCTCGCTGCTGCCAAATCTGTTCCAAATTTCGATGCTCGCTTTGAAACAATTCAATGTGAAATTCCATGCAAAAAACCTCAGAAGCGTATTTGGTGGATGCTACGTAACGCCGCACAAGTAGAGCTGAGAGATGTGAACTTACCTACAGGCAAACTCGCCAAATTTTCTGAAATATGGCGGCATCAGGCTGATAATAAGCTCAGCTACTTATTTTTAATGCATGAGCGCAAGCGTGCTATTGAGTACCTACCTGACGACCTTAAAATTTTAAACATCAGTGCAGACGAAAAACAATGGCAAATCATGACACAATTAATCACTGACGATGAAATCAGCAACCTGAATAAACAGTCTTTAAAAACAGTACCTTACCAACGCTATCAAGTGGAATCTTATACAGGAAAAATCAATGATGTGCAGGTAAGTGTATTATGGCTACCTCAGTTACGTGTGCCAGCCAAGATTGTTTACTTCTATCCTAAAACTAAAGTTACTGTACAGTTAAAGCAACTGTCTACCGAGTTAGCCAGCGCCATCAGTACCACAGAAAGCCAACTCAACAGCTATCAACAGGTTTACTATACCGATATTGGCGATATGGAACAAAATGCTGAAGCACAAGCGTGGATTATTGAGGCAAAAGGCGCGCCTGGCTTGCATACACACCAGCATTAAACGCATTGCTTTGAGGGGGCTCTCGCTTTAATTAGTAGCTTCTTCTCTAAGTGTATGGCAGGATTATATTAAACAGGAACGCCATGCACACACCAAACGCTATAGACAGAGCGGTTTTAGAAACTCCAAAATCAGTCTCATTTAAAGAGGCTTTTGTCTATTGGCTTAAGCTCGGCTTTATTAGTTTTGGTGGCCCAGCTGGTCAAATTGCAATCATGCATCAAGATCTTGTTGAGAAAAAACGCTGGATATCTGAAAAACGTTTTTTACATGCGCTCAATTACTGCATGTTATTACCAGGCCCAGAAGCGCAACAGCTAGCAATTTACATAGGCTGGCTGATGCATCGCACTTGGGGTGGTATTGTTGCGGGCACGCTATTTGTGCTGCCATCGTTCTTCATTCTTATTGGCCTAGCATGGATTATATGGCTTATGGCACATTACCCGCTGTTGCAGGCATTCTCTATGGCATTAAACCAGCAGTAGTCGCCATCGTACTATTCGCAGCCTATCGCATTGGTGCCCGCACGCTCAAGAATCATGTATTGCGGATTATTTCGGCATTTGCCTTCATTGCTATATTTGCTTTTCAGTTACCATTTCCTCTCATAATATTAGGTGCTGCTATCATTGGTTATTGGGGTGGGCATATTGCGCCGCAATATTTTAAAACGGGCAGTGGTCATCAAAGCGCAAGCAAACATTATGGAAAAAGTCTTATTGATGACGATACCCCCACGCCACAACATGCACTATTTACGCGAAAAAAACTGATTCAAATCATCAGTATTGGCAT
>DHYP01000011.1:28132-28327 GCA_002414145.1 Methylophilaceae bacterium UBA5127
TTGCAATGTTAATATTAATCGCAACATATGGTTGGCAAAGTACAGTTACGCAAATGGGTTGGTTCTTTACAAAGGCCTCATTGCTGACTTTTGGTGGGGCTTATGCAGTACTGCCCTATGTATACCAAGGCGCAGTTGAACACTATCATTGGCTCACACCAGCTCAAATGATAGATGCATTGGCATTAGGCGAAA
>DHYP01000011.1:28342-33552 GCA_002414145.1 Methylophilaceae bacterium UBA5127
CCCTTTAAACATGGTCATTACATTTGTTGGTTTTGTGGGGGGATGGGCTACACAGTTCTTAGGCATGGACACAGCACTTGCTTCTGCACTGCTTGCCGCAACGGTTGTGACTTATTTTACCTTTCTACCAAGCTTTATCATGATTTTCATGGGCGGACCTTTGATTGAGACTACGCATCACAATCTAAAACTCACAGCACCGCTCACTGGCATTACCGCTGCCGTAGTTGGGGTGATTCTCAACTTAGCACTGTTCTTTGCATATCATGTATTTTACCCTAAGGGATTGACTGGCTCAGTCGATTTCTTTTCAGTCTTTTTATCGGCAGCCGCTTTACTTTGTATTTTTCGGTTTAAAGTAGGTGTTATCCCAATTATTATTGGATGCGTTATTGCTGGCTTGACGTTTAAACTCCTATTAAACTAATCATTCAGCACAATCCAAAAGGCGACTATCATGCCTGAACAACTGACATATCATGCTGTAGCGCTCTCAAAAAAAACCACGCTTGAAGAGACCTTTAATATCTTAGCTTTTAACTGCATCGCACAAGTGGAGTCAAATGCTGCTATTTTAATGAAAGCCTACGATGTAGAAGCCGTGCATCAAATGAGAATCGGGTTTCGGCGATTGAATTCATTACTGGAGTTTTATCGTTATTTATTCAAGCTACCTGATGCTTTGCAAGCTGAATTGCGCTGGATGAATCAAATCCTCAGCGGAAGCCGTGACATTGATACGCTTAAGAACGACACCTTGCCTTTGATTAGAAAAAAAATGGTCTCTTTAAATGCTGTGTCAAAGCTCAACCCCATTATTGATAGTGCCGCAGAGAAAAAACACGCACAACTCACTTCTGCGATTAATTCAAAACGCTACTCAACACTCATTCAAAATTTGAAGATATTTGTAATTGAGCGTCATTGGCGCGATAGTCTGCCACTCAAAGCTCAGAATCGACTCACTGAACACCTTAATCAAGGCGCTTCAATAAGACTCACAAAGCTACATAATAAGTTGATTAATAAAGGAAAAAATATCGACAGTGTTGGAAAAAAACAACTACACCGTATTCGAATCGCAGCCAAACGGTTGCGCTATGCCTTTGAATTTTTACAATCACTCTACCCGCAGAAAAAAGTACAACCCTATCTCAAAAAGCTCTCAAAACTACAGGACTTGCTTGGGTTTTTAAATGACTCAGCAGTCGCAAACCGATTACTCAAAGAGATCAAGGTCATTGATATTTCCTGTCAAGATGAAGCTCGGCTAATTGCACGCTCAATTCAATCAGAAGCGAAAATAAAGTATAAAAAAATGGAGGCTTTTTGGAGTCACTTCGCATCCAGCAAGCCATTCTGGTGAATAGCTGCATCCGACTTAGACACTTTCATCACTCATAACCACAAAATAAAAAAGGACTCAGATTTCTCCAAGCCACCTGTTATTTTCTTAAATGTTTCAACATCTAATTGCCCATCTTTAAATGCAGCAGACATCAGTGTTTGCAATTGTTGCCTTAGTTCTTCAGACGAATTGGGAGGGTGGCTATCAGTCATATTTTTATATGTCTTAGTTAAAACGCGGCTCTCAATTCTACGTTTTTCGTAGAGATTTAACAAAGGAAATCTACGAATATCGAAGCATGTCAAAAACTGCTTCTAAATCAAATTTATTTGGTCGTCGCCTTCGCGAAGCTAGGCAGCAACATGGCATACCCCAAGACAAACTTGGGGTAATGATTGGTTTAGATGAAAGTTGCAGTAGTGCAAGAATGAGTAGATATGAAAGTGGCGTACATGAGCCACCTTTCAAAACGATAGAAAAAATTGCTTTAGCTTTAAACTTGCCTACGGCCTATTTTTTCTGCGAGGATGATAGACTAGCCAACATTATCAGTAGTTACCAAGCAAGTGATGAACATCAAAAACAATCAATAGCAGACTATATAAGCCAATTCAAAATTATGCTTTGACTCCATGCTCAGCAAGCGCTTTTGCAAGGATTTTAGACAGTTCGCTTTCTGAATCTTTGGCATTATCGATTGTTGTTGACAGTGTATTTATAATTTCAGCTTGCCTTTGCCTACCTACTTCACCATAACTGTATAGCGTAGTGAGTACGCTTTCGTGCCCTAGGTTTTGACTCCACGCTTTAAATGCTTCAGGCGTTTTGCATCTTGTTTGCCCTAATTGAACTAAGGTGTTTCTAAAACTGTGTGGGTTAAAATACTCTACCCCTGCTTGCTTAAAGGCTTGTTTAAAAATCTCTCTAATAGGGGATGCACCTGACCAATGCTCGGGTTTTAGACCTATCGTTGAAAATTGCTGCTTCGCATTTAAACCTATTTCGCTCATTGGGAATAACGGTGCATGGTTGCCATATAGCTTTTGCGTTTTTAAGTATTCAATCCAATCAACCACAATTTGCTTAATGTCGTCTCCTACATGAAAAAAGAAAGTGGTAAATGTTTTACTAAACTTAGTGTTGACCTCTCTTGCATCTTGAAAAAAGCTATTTTCTTGCAAATTGATATGACTTAGCTTTGCAGAGGCAATGGCACTGTCCCTTGCCCCTGTAAGTATCGTAAATGCAATCAATGCGCGGTTGCGCTGCTCAATGTCAGTTTTGTTAGGCATTTTTGCGATGACATACTTAATTTGCTCTAGTGTTGGCACTTTTTGCACTCTCCTAGCAGTCGCTACCTGAATATCTTTATTAGAAGTGTTGAAATATTCTGCATCTGAAAACTCAATACGTGATTTATAGCCTTGTTCCCTGGCAAGCCACTGAAAAAAGCGCTTCAAATGTGCAAAAGTACTGTGAATAGTTGATTTACTAAGCTTAGTTTCTTTGCGTTGGCTTTTCTGTTCTATAAGATACTTTTTAAACCCGACGGCTTGTTCGCGTTTGAATGTTTTAAAGTCTTTGTATTTTGTGTACGCTTCAAACCTTGCTAGCGCTTTTGCGATACCATCAATTGTTGGTTCACTCATGCGCTTAACGTTTTTCATGTATGTGAAGTATTTATGCTTAATTCTTTCATTATCTGGGTTGTGTTTTATCATGTTTTTATTCCTTTACTTAAAGTCACAATTCACGGAGGGTTCAAAGCTATCAACTATGTGTAAATGTGCTTACGGTATAGAAAAGCCCATGTGAATAGAAAACTGCTGAATCTTGGTGTTGCTGATACGCCGATACATGAGCGTATGGCATGTTGGGCATACTCCTATAACGTTGCCTGTTTTTTCATTAATGGTCTGATACTCAACCAAATCTTCTACAGGTTTTTTAGGTGCTTTACACCGCATGCAAAAGAGTTCATCTAAATTACAAGGCTGTTTGTTTTTCACTCTCTTTTTCGCATGGAACGCATTTAACGCTCGCCCTTGTATCAACAACGGACGCTTGTTATCCAGTGTAGGCAAGCCCTTTTTTATCCAATTCAAAACAGTGTTTTTATGTGCCCCATACAAATCAGTAATTTCATCGACTTTGTAGCTTCGATGAATTTTTGCTAACCGAGGGTTTTGATGACGTTTAGCCATTTCTTAGTTGGCTTAAACCTATTTGGCAGCAGCTAAGGCTTGGCGTAATTCACCTACATTCCAGCATGTAGTTCTTGGAGATAATTTTCGGGGCGCAGGTATACGCCCAGCTTTAACTCCACGCCAAATACTAGCAGCAGAACATGCATATAGTGCTTGAACTACAGGCTGACGAACACTAGCGGAATCGGGCAGAAAATCGAAGTTTTTGAGAGATGCTGAAATTGCGTTTTGTGTCATGATAATTCACTCCGTAGTTGTATGTAACAGAGCGAATCATTACGTCTTTAAACATTAAAATATAGCTGGGGAAGTTAAGAAAACTAGCCTATTAAAAGCTAAGTAAGCTGAAGTAGTTTTGATGATTTATTTAAGTTGATAATAAATATAAAAATATAGAAGCAAGCAATAGTGCGGCTAGGAATGGGTATAGTAGTTCTAAGAATCTACACAGGAGTTTTAGGAGCCCCGCCAGATGTGTCCCAATTTGCAACGATTGAAACCTGATTATCTATAGCATTTATNNATTTATATTTATCTCACCGTCTTCTTTTATTAAATTAAACTCTGCTGCGTGAGATGTAAGCCAATTAATTAAGTTTTGTTTAACTGTCTTACCCTTGTTTTGGTAAATTGGATCATTGCTTATTGCTTGCCAAGCTGAAATTGCTGCTGCTAATTTAGGGGAGTAATGGGGGTGGTTCTTATTGAGATAATCAAGTTCATTTTTACTGGATTCTGGAAAGAAAAACCCACTATCAAACCCTTTTTTAAGAAGCCAATTTTTTAAGCTTTCCACAACAACAAAACACTGACTTATATCTGTCCACTCGTTTCCATTCGTATCACTTTCATTATGATAGTATCCATCAATCACTTTTGAACGAATGCCCGCTAAAAGTGCATTTCTAGTCGCCACATACCCAGCGGGACACCTCTTAAACACATGGCGTAAAAGTTCATGATCTTGCGACCATTCAAAAACATCTCTTGTCTCTTCAGGGTCTACCCCAATTATTAAGCAGGCAGCATCATGAACCGATAATTGATCAGCTAATTTCCAATATTGACTAATTTCCATATTCAACCTTTTAGACCCCCCTGTTTAAAAGGCACTACTTTCGCCCCTGCTTTTAACTCATCTAAATAATCCGCCCATTGCTGCATCATCACTTTTCGTTGCTCTAAAAATTTAGTACGGTTATATGCACTACCAAGCGCATCTGGCACTCTATGAGCTAGTTGATGCTCAATGATGTTTGGGTCAATATTTAAACGCTCATGCAAAATGGTGCGCGCCATTGCCCTAAAGCCGTGGCCTGTAATTTGGGTTTTCGTATCGTAGCCCATACGTCTTAAACTTGCATTAATTGCGGCCTCGCTCATGGCCTTATCAGGGTTATGCCCACCTTGAAAAACATACTCACCCGCCCCCGAAAATGGATGTATATTTTTTAGTAGTTCAATCGCCTGGGTACATAATGGCACTATGTGTTCGGTCTTAGTTTTGGTCACTAGATAACGCCACTCACCTGCATCAAGGTCTATATCTGCCCATTTTGCTTTGCGCAACTCGCTAGGCCGTACAAATACTAAAGGGGCTAGGCGCAAGGCTATTTGCACTGTGATTGTGCCTGTAAAACCATCTATTGCACGCA
>DHYP01000011.1:33694-34426 GCA_002414145.1 Methylophilaceae bacterium UBA5127
CTTGGCCTGTGGCTTGCAATGTTCTATATGCAGTTTCAACTTTATTTAGCTTTTCGATACGTCTTACCACGTCCAATAATTCGGGGGCGTTTATTTCGCTAATAGGACGTTTGCCAACCCAAGGAAATAAATATAACTCAAAGCGCCTAAGCACGTTTTTTTGATAACCCTCACTCTTATTTTGCATTTTGCTGCCCAACCATTCACGTGCCACAGTTTCAAAGCTATTTGTCACTTCAGCATGTTTTGCACTCTTAACAGCTTTACGTGCCTCACTAGGGTCTATTTCATTGGCTATTTTTTTCTGGCCTCATCGCGCCGATCCCTTGCGTCAGCGAGCGTTATCTCTGGAAACTTACCTAAAGCAAGTGTTTTTCTTTTTCCATCAAAGCGATAATCAAATCGCCAGAGCTTGCCACCACCACTTTGAACTAGAAGATATAAGCCTTTTTCATCAGCTAATTTGTAAGGTCTATCCTTTGGCTTGGCCTGATTTATCGCGGTTACTGTAAGCATTTGACGGTATCGCTTGTATGAAAATGTAAGATACCGTCAACAATACCGCCAAAATTGACGGTATGTCAAGATGTTTAGTGATACATCATGAAGTAAGCTGAATAAGAAAAAACCCGCTATTACGCAGGTTTTGAGGTGTTTTGCAACTTTATGATTTTTGTAATTGGTGGCCCCTCTGTGAGTCGAACACAGTACCAACGGATTATGAGTCCGCTG
>DHYP01000011.1:34434-36899 GCA_002414145.1 Methylophilaceae bacterium UBA5127
CTGCTCTAACCAAGCATGAGCTAAGGGGCCAGAAACCTTTTTTATTAATCTTGACCAGTTTCCAAGAAACTTCTCAAACGCTCCGAACGCGTTGGATGACGTAGCTTGCGAAGCGCTTTAGCCTCAATTTGACGAATACGCTCACGCGTGACATCAAACTGCTTCCCAACTTCTTCTAAAGTATGGTCTGTATTCATTTCAATGCCAAAACGCATACGCAGTACTTTTGCCTCGCGCGGTGTGAGAGACTCCAACACTTCGCTTGTGGCATCACGCAAGCTTGCATACACCGCTGCATCCATAGGTGCGAGCGTGGTATTATCTTCGATAAAATCGCCCAAATGAGAGTCTTCATCATCGCCTATTGGCGTTTCCATAGAAATCGGTTCTTTGCTAATTTTTAAGATTTTTCTAATCTTATCTTCAGGCATTTCCATTTTTTCTGCCAACGTCGCGGGATCCGGCTCTAAACCAGTTTCTTGCAGAATCTGACGACTGATACGATTCATTTTATTAATCGTTTCGATCATATGCACAGGGATACGAATGGTTCGCGCCTGATCCGCTATAGAACGTGTAATTGCTTGACGAATCCACCATGTGGCATAGGTCGAGAATTTGTAGCCACGGCGATATTCAAATTTGTCTACCGCTTTCATCAAGCCAATATTGCCCTCCTGGATCAAATCCAAGAATTGCAAGCCGCGGTTGGTGTATTTTTTAGCAATCGAAATCACCAAGCGTAAGTTAGCTTCAATCATTTCACGCTTAGCACGGCGTGCACGCGCCTCACCAGTGGTCATTTGTTTATTGACTTCTTTTAACTCTTTGATTGGGATACCAACGCGATTTTGTAGCGTTAACAAGCGATCTTGTTGGTCAGTAATAGAGTGTCTAAAGCGTGCCAGCTGTTCTACATATGGTTTTTCGGTGGAGAGCTCTTCATCCAACCAAGCCATATTCACTTCATTACCTGGGAAAGATTTAATAAAGTGAGCGCGTGGCATGCCAGATTTCTCTACACAGAAGCTCATCACTTTACGCTCATAGCCACGCACTTCTTCTACCATTTCACGCACCTGATTACAGAGTGCTTCTACTTGCTTAGCAGAAAAACGGAACGCCGTTAATTCATCCAAAACAGACTGATGTAGTTTTTTATATTGCTCATCTTGCGATCCTTTTGTATCACGGATGAGATTCATTTCGGCATTTGCTTTACGGATAACAGCAAAGCGTGCAACGACTTCCTCTTTTAGCTTGGCTAGCGCTTCAGCAGAAATCGCAGCAGCTTTAGACCCATCTTCGTCATCATCTTCATCGTCATCGTCTTCTTCATCTTCTGGCTCAACATCATCAACAGCCAGCGCATCCTCTAATCCGATGTCGCTATCAATCAAACCATCGACTAAATCATCCACGCTGATTTCATCTGCTTCGACTTTATCAACTAATGCTAATAACTCTGCAATCGTGCTTGGACAAGCCGCAATTGCTTGCACCATATGCTTTAGACCATCTTCAATACGCTTGGCGATTTCAATCTCACCCTCACGCGTAAGCAAATCCACAGTACCCATCTCACGCATGTACATACGCACAGGATCAGTAGTGCGTCCAAACTCAGAGTCTACAGTGGCTAGCGCTTGCTCTGCCTCTTCAACCGCATCATCATCTGCCACAGGTGCAGGCACGTCCGACATCAATAGCACTTCAGCATCTGGCGCTTCTTCATACACCTGAATACCCATGTCATTAATCATGCCGATAATACCGTCGATTTGCTCACTATCCTGCACATCATCAGGCAAGTGGTCATTGATTTCGGCATAGGTTAAATAACCACGCTCTTTACCCAATACAATCAATGTTTTTAAACGCGTACGTCTAACCTCTGCATCCAGTGCCTGTGCAGCTGGATCTACTGGCATATTAGCCTCAATTTTAAGACGCTCTTTTTCTAAAGTTTTATCTGATTTTGGTCTGGCCATGCCCGATCCTATCTAAAAAGTCTTAATCGATATAAGTCTTATGTTTTTAAACACATTACTTTGACAGCTACTGTAACTATTAGCGTTACGGCGAACCCTAAATTATACTGCAAATCACCCTAGATTTTAAATGGTTTATACTCAAAAAGTGAAGCTTTGTGCTTTTCAATTCACAAAAACTACTTTTTAATAGTTAAATTTTTAAGTAAAGTGCGCTCTTCTGGCGTTAGCGATGCAAAAGATTTTTCCTTAAGGTCATCTAATACGCTACGACCATGGGTCGTGTTTACAGCCCCTTCTAGTTGGGCACACGCGCCAGAAAATTCAAGACCAATATCCAAACTTTCATCCAAAAGTTGCAGTTCACGTTGAATTTCACTCATTAACCTTGCATCCACTTCAGATGAAATTGTATGCAACAGTGTGGCTGGCTTTGAATTTGGTTGTGCTAATGCCGACTTCACAACAGCAACC
>DHYP01000011.1:36928-40006 GCA_002414145.1 Methylophilaceae bacterium UBA5127
CATATCTTCTGCACTATGACCTTGCGCATAAAGCAAATGTTCAGTGCGTGCTAAATTAGGCTGCATTAATAACATCAACACAAATCGCTTTTTTATCGAGAGTGGTACACGTGATTGGCGCTGCACTGCCTTAGCGGGCGATTTCTGCAGCGAGGGCAATTTCAAAATCAATTGCATTTCCTGCTCACTCACCTGCGCTAACTCTGCTATGCGCTTACGTAACAGCAAAGCGTATCTTGGGGCTTGAATCTGCTTGAGTATTGGCTCCGCATCATTGAGAAACTTCACTTTATCTTCTTGTGAATTCAATGGGTTATCTACACTTAAGTGTTGCACAATATATTGAGAAAGCGGCATTGCTCCCTGCATCTCTACCTCAAACTGCTCTTTGCCAAATTCACGCACATAACTATCGGGATCATGCTCTTTGGGCAAAAATAAAAAGCGCAATTTCAATCCATCTGTGAGTGCTGGTAATGCATTCATCGCGGCACGCCATGCCGCAGTTCGCCCAGCGTTATCACCATCAAAACAAAATACAATTTCGTCGGTCTGACGCATCAACTTGGTAATGTGAAATGGTGTAGTAGCAGTACCCAAAGCCGCTACCGCATATTCAATTCCGTACTGCGCCAACGCCACGACATCCATATACCCTTCCACCACCAGTACACGCCCTGCATCACGAATGGCACGGCGCGCTACAAATAAGCCATATAACTCATGGCCTTTCTGAAAGAGTGGCGTTTCTGGCGAGTTGTAATATTTAGGCGTATCTTCTGGATTGATGACGCGCCCACCAAAGCCAATCACCTGCCCTTTCTGGTCATGAATGGGGAACATAATGCGATCACGAAAGCGATCATATCGTTTGCCTTGCTCATTCGTCACCACTAAGCCTGCGGTAGTCAATGCCTCGTTTTCATAGTGTGGAAATACACTTTGCAGGTTTTGCCAGCCAGCAGGCGCATAGCCTATTTGAAATTTTGCAGCAATTTGACCACTCAAACCGCGCGCTTTTAAGTAGGCAATCGCACGTTCTGATTTTTTAAGTTCTGCTTTATAGTATTGAGCCGCTTGTTGTAGCACCTCCTGCAAACCAACTACCATTTTTTGTGGCAGCTGTTCTGGATCGCGCGTCTCTTGCGGCACAATCATCCCCACATTTTTAGCCAAATCATGAATCGCTTCGACAAAACTCAGCCCTGCATATTCCATTAAAAACCCAATAGCCGTACCATGCGCACCACAGCCAAAACAATGATAAAACTGTTTGGTAGCGCTTACTGTAAAACTCGGAGATTTCTCATTATGAAAAGGGCAACAAGCAGAATAGTTGGCGCCTGCTTTCTTAAGCGGCACACTTTTGTCGATCACATCAACAATATCTACCCTGTTAAGGAGTTCTTGGATGAAGTTATCAGGAATCATAAACTCAAGTATCGCATAAACAGCACCCATAAAAAAAGGAGCTTACGCTCCTCTTAATTGTACATCCGCTAAATTAACCAAGCCGTGCTTTAATTAAACCAGATACTTTGCCCATATCGGCCTTGCCTGTCACTAAGGGCTTGACTGCACCGACCACTTTGCCCATGTCTTTAGCACTAGTAGCACCTGTGTCAGCAATTACTTGATCTATAATCGCAGCAATCTCATCTTCTGTCAGTTGCTGTGGCAAATAGGTTTGCAATACAGCCACTTCACACTTTTCTATATCGGCTAAATCTGTGCGATTAGCGGATTCAAATGCTGCTATTGAATCGCGACGCTGTTTGAGCATCTTTTCGATCACAGCAATTACAGCGGCATCATCCAACTCTATTCTTTCGTCCACTTCGCGCTGTTTAATTGCAGCTTGTAGCAAACGAATCGTACCTAAGCGCGCGGTATCTTTGGCACGCATGGCATTTTTCATGTCCTCAGAAATCTGAGCTTTTAACGACACAAAAAGCCTTAGTACAATTTAGCTGGTAATGTTTGATTACGTAAACGACGGTATTGACGTTTAACAGCCGCAGCAGCTTTGCGTTTACGTTCCCAAGTTGGTTTTTCGTAATATTCGCGGGCGCGCAAGTCATTTAACAAACCTGTTTTTTCAATCAGGCGTTTGAAACGACGCAATGCTACGTCAAATGGTTCGTTCTCTTTAACACGTACTGAAGACATTAAATCACTATCCTTAAAATTTAGCTTTGACCGATTAAATACAATGCTCCATTGATAGAGCATCGAAAACCGCGTATTCTAGCGCGTTAATTTTGATTAATCAATCATTTATTTGTAACTGGCTTGAATATGTTAGTACTTGGTTTTGAATCTTCTTGCGATGAGACAGGTGTTGCTTTATATGACACAGAGTACGGTCTACTTGCGCACGCTTTACATTCGCAAGTAGAGATGCATGCAGAATACGGTGGCGTGGTACCAGAGCTCGCTTCACGCGATCATATCAGACGCGCGTTACCACTCACTGAGCACGTATTAAAGCAAGCTGAAAAGTCATTGCAAGATATTGATGGCATTGCTTACACGCAAGGCCCTGGCTTAGCTGGCGCGCTGCTAGTTGGCACCAGCATTGCACAGTCACTTGCTTTTGCGCTCAACGTGCCCAGCGTAGGTGTACATCACTTAGAAGGTCACTTGTTAGCGCCTTTGCTAGAAGACAATCCACCAGCCTTTCCTTTTGTAGCACTATTGGTTTCTGGTGGACACAGTCAGCTTATGCGTGTGGATGGCATTGGGCAGTATGCATTATTAGGTGACACCCTAGATGATGCCGCAGGTGAAGCTTTTGATAAAACCGCAAAATTACTCGGCTTAGGCTACCCTGGTGGCCCCGCCTTAGCCAAGCTTGCAGTACAAGGTAAAGCACGATTTAAACTGCCACGCCCCATGCTCCACAGCAAAGACTTGAACTTTAGTTTTAGCGGATTAAAAACGGCAGTGCTGACTCTGGTAAATAACAATCAACCACTAGATACAGAAGCCCAAGCGGATATTGCTTGGGAGTTTCAAGAGGCGGTAACAGAAATCCTCACCACCAAATGCATGAACGCCCTGCGTGAAACTGGCTTA
>DHYP01000011.1:40035-40799 GCA_002414145.1 Methylophilaceae bacterium UBA5127
CAGGCGGCGTAGGTGCTAACACAAGGTTACGTGAACGCCTGAACGCAGCGACCAAACGTAAGTTATGTAAAGTGAGCTACCCGCGCCTAGAATTTTGTACCGACAACGGCGCGATGATTGCGTTTGCAGGTGCCATGCGTTTAAAAGCCATGCAAGCTCAAACACAAGATTACAGCTTTAGCATTAAAGCACGCTGGGATTTAGCAGAGTTAAAAGCACCTTAACTATTTTTTCTTAAAACCAGATTCCGTGCCATTTAAAAGTTTTCGAATATTGGTCTTATGGCGCCAAATCAAAAACATCGACATGACTAACACCATCCACACATAATCGGGATAAGGCGACAGCAAGAACCAAGCAATTATAGGCGCAGCAACAGCTGCCACCAAAGCAGAAAGCGAAGAAATACGGCTTGCGGCAAACACCACCACCCACACCAGCACAGCCCCTAAAGCCAGCCAGCCAGAAACGCCCAACATCACACCCAATGCTGTCGCCACCCCCTTACCGCCTTTAAATTTGTGAAAAATCGGGTAAAGATGACCAAAAAATACTGCTAATCCTACGCTGGCCACTACCCACATCACGTCTACAGATTGAAGCGCCAGCCACACAGGTAACCAGCCCTTAAACGCATCGCCCAACAACGTTAAAATCGCCGCCGATTTTTTACCGCTACGTGCCACATTCGTCGCGCCGATATTGCCGCTACCCACAGTGCGCGGGTCAGGCAGTCCATACACTTTACTCACAACAATCCCAAA
>DHYP01000011.1:40808-42223 GCA_002414145.1 Methylophilaceae bacterium UBA5127
AAAAAGAAATCGACCCAATCAAATAAGCAACCACAATCCAAACCATGGGGATTAACGTTACTGGGATAAAACCTAATTCACTCATTTGAATACCTTAATTTCTTTTAACCGCCATATGTTCTAGAATCCAACTATTACATTCTAAACCATCGCAAAACACATGGACACCATCTTTTTAGAACAAGTCAAAGTACACACCAAACTCGGCGTACCAGAGTGGGAACGCATGGTACCGCAATCCATTATTTTAGATATAGAAATTGGCTATGATTTGAGCAAAGCCTGCAATAGTGATGCCATTGAAGACACCATTGACTATGGGCAAGTGGTAAGTCGCATCAGAGAAACCTTAACCGAGCACAGCTTTCAACTGGTAGAAGCGCTGGCGGAGCATGTATGTCAGCTGATTTTGAGTGAGTTTAAAGCGAAGAGCGTGAAAGTGAAAGTGGCTAAACCGAACATTCTTCCGGGGCTGAAAGCGTTGGGGGTTGTGATTGAGAGGAGCAAAAGTTAAATTGTTGAACTACCGTCACTCATATCTTTTGCGCCAACATCCAGCGCCCTATCTAGTAATTGCCTAAATAGTCTCTCTTGAATCTTGTCTTTTAATTGCCAAATTACTAGATGAGGATTTTTTATCAGTACGTAATGGAACTTGCCCGATGCGCCTTCTTTGCAATCTATAAATCCTAAATCTTGTAAAGATTTCATGCGACTACTCCAAGTAGTCAACGCTCTTTCACCTGTAAACCCAGCCTCGGCAACATAAGTACTAGGATTATCAATTATTAAAAACGAATCATCATATACGTGACACCATAAGACAAAATAAGTTTGCCCTAATGGTTTACCTTTAGAAAGGCTATCCATAATACTCATCGTAATAGCTATTGTTCTTGGTATTGTGGTAAAGCCTTTATGTTTTTTTCTATCCCAAATATCATCTTGTTTAAGTTGCGGCCAATACTCATTTCGAATTTTAAGAGATTTCTCTTGTGCTTTAGATTTTTTGACTAAGTTTTGCTTAATATTCATATTTATCCTTAAATGCCTTAATGGGCTCTGGCTAAAGTTTTGGAGGCTTTAACCTCCGCAAAGCATGCGTTTTGCGTTAGAGCTTGTAAAGAATTTTGCACTAATATCTTATAAAAATCAAAGAGTTATTTGTTTCATCTTAATAAACTTTACTTTTATGAAATAGCATACTCAACATGTGAGTTATATTTAATATATGTAAACTAGGAAGTTGAGTTTACATCAATTAAATCATAAAACATAGAAAATATTGATGCAAAACAGCAGGTTAATTTAGGAGCCTAGTACTCACATGTCCTCAGTGGTTATCCTAGTCCTCACATGTACTCTTAGTGCTCAAGGGGTTAAGGGGGCAATCCCCTTTGCCGCGCCTGAGGCTT
>DHYP01000019.1:0-947 GCA_002414145.1 Methylophilaceae bacterium UBA5127
CCACCACAGCTTTTGGGTCGCTTACACTGGTCGCATTTTCATTGCCAGAATATACCCAAATGTGCGGCTCTTTTTCCTTAGCGGCTATACTTGGTAGTTGCACCCATATCACTGCCAGCTCATTGGCTGCATCAAACTTTTCCACATAAAACTTCAGCTCAGTTTTATCATCTGCTGCAATAAAACGCAGATCCGACCCATCCACATTCACGCTGGTAAAATCAAAATTACCAGAGTGCAAACGCACTAACACTGGTACAGATTCAGTTACGCCAAGTGCTTGAGTATTGATGGTGATTTTATTTTTATTTGGCCCATCCGCATTCCATTCTGCATGCCCACAAACTGGGAACAGCATGATGGCAACCAATAGAAAATGACGGGTAAGCACATCGCTACCCTTTAAAAACTGAGTAAATAGCATCTGAGAATCTTAAAAAAATTAACCAACGTGCATTGTATGAATGCAATGTGTCAGTTTGATTAAATAAGGACTAGATAAAAAAATGAAAACGCCTGCCTATTTTTTAATGGCAGGCATTTAAATTAATTACCAATACTAATCACATCAACTGAAATGATAGAAGGCAGTGTAGGCTTAACAAATGAGTTATTTGCTGACTGCGCTACACTTTGTGCAACAGCTTGTGTGGCTGAGTTTACCGCATCAGGAGACAAGCCTGCGCTGACCCCTGCAAGACTAGATGTCGCGGCTACAGGCACACCAGAAGAAGTGCCTTGTACCTGAATATTGGCAGCATTTAACACAATTGGCGCAACAATCAACAAGTCTCCCGCTTCAATACCTGCTTCACCCGCATTCACTATAGGCCCTGTTAAATACACATTGCCTTTTTTCGGTGCCTTTTTGGGGCCATTCAGGCCATCTGGATCATAAGTCTGAGCGCGAATACCGCTACCTGCAGCAACCCCCCTCACTTCAATTA
>DHYP01000019.1:1117-2168 GCA_002414145.1 Methylophilaceae bacterium UBA5127
TGATTTACTTGGAAATCTCCATTGGCGACTGCACGTATTGCACCACCTTTTTCAGTAATCACACCAATATCACCTGTATTGGTAATCGTATCTTTAAACCCTTTGCCAGGTGCACCCACATTGATTAATCCGCCAGGCGCAATTAGGTCAATACTACCACCACTATTGGTAGAGACTTTACTTGCATAAAGTAAGATGTCGCCTGTATTTAGTGTTGGAAACAAGGTTGTAATTGCTGAATTTCCACGGTTATGATTACCTGCTTTAGCAAAATCTTTTGCAGAGGCGATTAACTCAGAGGTTAAATGCCTATTTACAAAAATCGTTTTTGCATCCAACCCTAGCGCATTAAACTGTGTCAGTGCTTGCGCATCAGACAAAGTGTTGTCACCAGTGATTTGGCGCATATAGTCGGTCACCGCTGTTGCTGCCGCGGCGTGGTATTCTGCCAATCTAGTTGCATCAGAAGCGATGGTTGCAGGTCCTGCACCTGTGGGTGATATATATTGATCGATATATCCTTGGACGTTGGCTCCTGCACCCAAGCCTGCCTGCAAGGTGATAGAAGCGCCTTCACTCGGTAGTGCAGGGTTACTTTGCACCGCTGCTGCGGTAGACCCTGAGTTACCTGTAGTTAAAATGTCAGCAGCTGTGTTTGTTAAATCAATATTACGCCCAGCTTGTACTAATAAATCACCTGGACCGCTCAACGTTGATGAGCCAATGGCAATATCATTGCCTGCTTTTAACAACGTTATATCGCTCGCTTTATTGTTCTGACCATTTATACCAATGTTTTTGATATCATTGCCTGCAACAAAAGTGGACGCCTTAGGTAAAGTGATTAGATTGCCTAAAGTTGCTGATATATCGCCATCTTTAGCCACCACTAATACAGGATTACTATCATTAGCATGCAGCAATTGTAATCCATGCGTTAATAATGGATTAGCAATAAAGGTGGTTACCCCACTTCTAGTCGTTGGATTCTCGATACTTGCTAGAGAAGTAACAGCAGCATCAGACATGGTGATATTGCTTAGACTAACAT
>DHYP01000019.1:2189-3580 GCA_002414145.1 Methylophilaceae bacterium UBA5127
AAATCGCCTGTAGATGACGGCAGCAATGAAATATTTCCTATTTCGGCATTCCCGCTGTAAGAAACTGCATTCAAACTTCCTGGACTAAAGTAGACTGCAGGATTACCTAAGCTATCTAAAGCATCTGCTATTGTGCTTGCTGTACTAGTTTTGACTTTTGATAATAGATTGGCACCGCCATAAGTCACATCACCCGTAAGGCTGCTGACAGATACTTTAGACTGCTCTGAATATGTATTAAAGTAAGCATTGTTACCTGTTTTATCCGCAATTGTAGTATTGGTGGTTGATTGATTGACCATCGTGGGATTAATAGTTGTTTCAATATAGGCACTTTTACCTGCATTCACTTTAAAACTGCCATCTTGCAAGGCTAGAGTCGTACCAAAGGTATCTCCTAATTTTTTAATTGAGCCTCCAGCCTTGACCTCACCATCTCCCTTGGCTACAAAATACACCCCATTATTAATATCACCTGCTGCATTCACACTAACATCGCCACCACCATTGATTACTTGATTTCCTGTAGTACCGTTAGTATCAAAGCGCGCCGTAGTCACTGCAGAGGCAGAAAAATTGCTAATATTGCCGCCTGATTGAATATTGACATCGCCTCCGCCAAAAGTGGCCAAACTTTGCTTGAATAGATCAGGTCGCACCCACCAGCTTGTGTATTTTTTTGCTGTTCCACCGCCCTGACGGAACAGCCATTGGTTGATTAGCTGGCGACTAGTCGTTGGTTCAGCACCTTGTATGTTGCCCGACACTTTGATGCTGACATCACCACCATCAGCTAAATACAATGGTTTTAAAGCGCTAGTGGGTGAATCAAAACCATCTAGGGATGCTGCACTATGTCCTGCGGTATAAATTACTGAGCTTGCATTGCCCATTTTCAGATCTCCACCCGCTGCAATCTCAATATCCCCAGTACCAGTACGGATTAACTTGTTGCTGGCTAGCGCCACATTACCTGTGAGCGCGTTACCAGAGCTATCTTTAGCTGAAGCTGTTGTCGCTAAAAGATTGGCTGATGTGAAATCTTCTCCAGCCACAATTCTGTAACTGCTCGAATTGCCTTCACCTATCGCGCCAGCTGAAGTTGCAGTTGTAAAACCATCGCTTAAGCTGCCATTAACATTAATATTGCCTTTAGCACGCAAAGTCAAAACACTTGACTCATCCCCAGTACGAGCACTTGAATATAAATTCCAATCGTTAGCGACTGTTAAATTACCAGTAGACTCTATGTCTGTGCCTGCGCGCAGGTGGAAGGTTACATCGTTTGTCTTACCCAAACTCGCGACAACGCTATCTTTATTCAGCATAAAGTTATTAATATCGTCCGCTACAGTAGAAAACCCTAGTGTTGCCCCTGTATTAGAACCAGT
>DHYP01000039.1:0-253 GCA_002414145.1 Methylophilaceae bacterium UBA5127
AAAGAAGCGCTGGCGCCTTTTGGCAATGATTATTACGCCAAATTCAAAAAATGGTGTGATGAATATTTCTATCTCAAACATCGCCAAGAACCACGTGGAATTGGCGGCGTGTTTTTCGATGATTTTCACGAACTCGGCTTTGAGCAAAGCTTTGCGCTACAGCGCGCAGTCGGCGATGCGTTTCTGAACGCCTATCTGCCTATCGTGCAACGTCGCAAAGACACGCCCTTTGGCGAACGCGAACGCGATTTCC
>DHYP01000039.1:413-8833 GCA_002414145.1 Methylophilaceae bacterium UBA5127
AAGCAGGCAGTCCAGAAGCCAAGCTTTACACCGATTTTCTCATCGAAAAAGATTGGGGCTAACATGACCGCTCCCCAACATGCGCAAGCTTTGCTCGACTATATCGATGCCAGCCCCAGCCCGTGGCACGTGGTGAACACTACCGCCAGCAAGCTAAAATCGCAAGGGTTTACCGAGCTGGGTGAGGTCAGCGCATGGCAATTGCGCACGGGCGGCAAATATTTCGTGGTGCGTGATGGCGGCTCAATTATCGCGTTTGTACTCGGTCAACACCCCATCGCAGAAGCCAGTTTTCGCATTGTCGGTGCGCATACCGATTCCCCCAGTTTGCGCCTCAAACCCAAAGCCGCATTTTCCAGCCAAGGCATGGCGCAATTGAGCGTGGAAGTGTATGGCGGGCCGATTTTAGCGACGTTTACCGACCGTGATTTGAGCCTTGCAGGCCGAGTCACCGTTCGTAAAGGCAAAGCCTTTGAGACCAAGCTGATCAAGCTGGATGAACCAATTGCCCGCCTGCCTAATCTTGCCATCCACATGAACCGTGAGGTAAACGACAAAGGCTTGGTGCTCAACAAGCAGAACGGCTTGCCGCTGATTTTTGGCTTTGCGGCGAATACTGCCGAAGCGCATCAAGCGCTCATCGCAACGCTGGCAAGCAAGCTGCAAGTGGCGGCAGACGATATTTTGACTTGGGATTTAGCGCTTTACGACACGCAAAAAGGCGTGCTGTGGGGCATCAGTCAAGAATTTATCGCCAATAGTCAGCTCGATAATTTGGCCTCTTGCCATGCCGCATTAGAGGCTTTAATGGCGACCAAACAACCGCAAGCCACCAGCATCTGCGCCTTGTTCGATCATGAAGAAGTTGGCTCGGAAAGCGCCACTGGCGCGAGCGGTAGCTTTTTGCTGGATGTGATTGCACGCATTTGCGCTGCCACCCAAACCAGTAATGAAGATAAATTACGCGCCTTTGCCAATAGCTTTTTTATCAGCGCCGACATGGCACACGCCTTTCACCCCAATCACGCTGGCAGTTACGAACCCTGCCACCATGTGTTGGTGAACCAAGGCCCCGTTATCAAAACCAATGCCAGTCAACGCTACAGCACCAACGCGCAAACCGCCGCACGCTTCATTCAACTATGCGAGCAAGCGGGCGTGCCGTATCAACAATATGCACATCGTAGTGATTTAGGCTGCGGCAGCACCATCGGACCAATTCTCGCCGCGCAACTCGGCATGCCTACCGTCGATGTCGGCAACCCGATGTGGGCGATGCACAGCATCCGCGAAAGCGCAGGCGTGCTGGATCACGGCTATTTGATTGCTGTGCTGAAACAGCATTTCCGAAGCTAACAACCATTCTCATAAACTTGTCATAAATGCTGTGTTTTCATTGACGGTCACGCATGAAATGTTTACGCTTGCTAAAAACAAGGAGAACTCAATATGTTGCAACAGCTTTTACGCACAAAACCCATAGTAGGTCATCATACCGATACAGGTCTTAAAAAATGCCTATCTGCTTTTGACCTTGCTTTACTTGGCATTGGCTGCGCAATTGGCACTGGCATTTTTGTACTCACTGGCATTGCAGCCGCCACACAATCTGGTCCTGCTGTTGTACTCTCATTTGTATTTGCAGGCATTGCTTCTGCCTTTGCGGCGTTATCGTATGCAGAGCTCGCGGCTTCCATTGGTGGATCTGGTAGTGCTTATGGCTATAGTTATGTAGCATTTGGTGAGTTTATTGCATGGTTGATGGGCTGGATTTTATTACTAGAGTATGGTGTAGGGGCAGCTGCGGTCGCTAACGGATGGGCGGGTTATTTTATCAATACACTTGCGAACTTCAATATCGTGCTTCCAGAACATCTCACCAAAGCACCCATGATGGGTGGCATCATCAACTTACCTGCCTTTGGCATTATTTGGCTGCTGACTATTCTGCTTGTGATTGGCGTGAAAGAAAGTGCACGTTTTAACAACATTATTGTTGCCATTAAACTTTCCACAATCGCAATATTCATTGCACTAGCGATTGGTAATCTGAACACAGATTATTGGCATCCATTTATGCCGTTTGGTTGGTTCGACACACTCGATACAGGAAAAAATATTGGTGTGCTAGCTGGTGCCTCTCTCGTATTTTTTGCATATTTTGGCTTTGATGCGGTGTCTACAGCAGCCGAAGAGTCTAAAAACCCACAACGCGACTTGCCCATAGGCCTACTCGCCTCTCTCGCATTTTGCACTATTGTTTATATTATTGTCTCTGGCTTGCTCACTGGTATCGTACCATATACAGAACTTAACACGGCTTCTCCAGTGGCTTACGCACTGAGTAAGCTTGGTTATACTTGGTCATCCACCTTGGTAGCAACGGGTGTTCTAGCAGGACTGATTACTGTGCTATTGGTATTGTTATATGGCTTAACGCGCATTTTATTTTCCATGAGCCGAGATGGTTTAATTTCACCAATTTTTTCAAAAATCAACCCGGACCGTCAAACGCCTACCAATATCATTTTAATGTGTGGAGCAGTGGTATCGTTAGTGGCTGGATTTATACCGCTAGGAGAATTAGCAGAAACCGTGAATATCGGCACGTTAGCCAGCTTTGTCATGGTGTGTGTGGGTGTCATCGTACTGCGCATACGCCACCCTGAGTTACCACGTCCATTTAAAAACCCATGGAACCCTTTGATTCCGGTATTAGGCATTTTTTCTTGTGGCGCACTGATGACATTTTTACCTGCTGCAACATGGCATCGGTTCTTACTGTGGATTGCTGCTGGTGTAGTATTTTATTTTATCTATTCAATACACCACAGCAAATTGAAAACGCGCAAGTAGTCAATTTAGAAAACAAAAAAAGCCAGCTTTTTGAGCTGGCTTTTGACTGTCCATCACTAGATTATAGTGACAAAACCCATTGAACGATAGTTTTAATATCTTCGTCTTTCACTTGTGGGCTGTTTGCTGGCATTGGAATATTACCCCAAACACCACTACCACCCGCTTTTACTTTAGCTACCAATTTAGCTTCTGCTGTTTTGTCACCTTTGTACTTAGCCGCAACATCTTTATATGCTGGGCCTAATACTTTTTTATCCACGCTATGACATGCTAAACAGCCACTTTTTTGAGCCAATGCCATGCCTGCATCTGCAGCATTGACTTGGCCAGCCAATAACATGGTGGTCGCTGCGATTGTTGATAATAAAACTTTCATGCTATCTCCTTGAATTACCGTCAAATTTACACTACAAAATCAAACCCGCTTTGCAGGCAGCATCATACCTATAATTTAAAAATCCACAATAGCTTGATCAGATTTTTTATTGCTATCTGTGCTGAAACCACCCTCGCTCAACCTGAACGTATGCGCTTGCATATCAGTTGACAACTTTACTTAATATTTATAACTTTTTTTTTAAAAATAATATCGTAAACGTAGTGACTTGCTTAGAGTGTCTCTACATTATATTCCGCAGAAAAATTATGGGTGCGATTCGGATTAATCACTACCGAGTTTTCCATTGCATTTGCAGACTCTACACATACCATTTTTCGCCACTCATCGCCTTCACCCATATCTCCCATTGCATGGGCTTTTTCCGCCCCTGGTGTCCACACTACTGTGGTGTTACTACCGGATTTCGATACTCTGATTAAACGATCGAACCCAGCATCGTGAATAATACAATCAGCACTATGATTCAGATAGACGCGATCGAACTCTCCACCAAACTTTAACAAGCCATGCTCTACATGACGCTCATACTGGCGCACTTTATCTGCATATAAGCATTCTTGTAGTCCTGTAATCCTGATTTTTTCTATATCACTGATATGAAAATAGGTATGAAACGCTTCACCAATCATAAACGGATGTGCCGCTTTATTGGTAGTGGCAAGATCAATTTTTAATCTGCGGCCAATAGTGAGCATTAATGTCAGCACATAAGGATAAGATAACTGACGATCTGCTTCTGGCGTTTGTATCATTTGCAAAGCGATTCGGGTAGCACCAGAATAAGTAGAATCTGCATCAATCAGTTGCCATGGAATCACGCGCGCAAAGCCATGCGGACAAAGTGAACTATCGGTAGGGTGTGCACCAAACCACGGCCAGCAAATCGGCACACCGCCACGGATAGAGCGTCCTTTAACGTACCTTGCATGATCTGAGAGCCACAATACTGGATGTTTCTCTTTTTTAGGCTGCCAGTGCATTATGTGCGCACCTTGCAAGGCAATTTTGGCAGTTGCTGAGGGATTATCCACTTCGATGTACTGCAAACCATTTTCGTCTTCAGTAATTTTGATATGTGGATGCGCCACCGCATTAGTTAAGTTAACGGGTGTCGCTAACAACATATTATCTATACTTTTGGTCGCCATACTTTACTTTCTTTCTATTAGTGAAACATCGCGCACTGCGCCTTTGGCTGCGCTAGTACTCATCGCCGCATACGCACGCAAAGCTGTAGAAACATAGCGCTCACGATTAACCGGCTTCCATGCATCCTTACCTTTTGCTTCCATTTTGCTGCGACGATGTGCCATTTCTTCATCCGAAATTGCAAGATGAATCGTACGGTTTGGAATGTCAATCTCAATCGCGTCACCCTCTTCTACCAAACCAATCGCTCCTCCTTCGGCTGCTTCAGGCGAAGCATGCCCAATACTTAAGCCAGATGTTCCACCTGAGAATCTACCATCAGTAAGTAAAGCGCATTGCTTACCTAACCCTTTGGATTTCAAATAGGAAGTTGGGTACAGCATTTCTTGCATGCCAGGGCCGCCGCGTGGTCCTTCATAGCGAATCACGACCACATCACCTGCCACAACTTGATCTGCCAAAATGCCCTCAACTGCTGCATCTTGTGACTCAAAAATACGCGCACGACCCGTAAATTTGAGAATACTGTCATCTACACCAGCCGTTTTAACGATGCAACCATCTAAGGCGATGTTTCCATACAACACAGCCAAACCACCATCTTGTGAGTAAGCATGGGTTTTGTTGCGAATGCAGCCGTTTTCTCGGTCGGCATCCAACTCTGGCCATAGCATGCTCTGTGAAAATGCAATGGTGGTTGGAATCCCGCCTGGTGCCGCGCGGTAAAATTTCTTCACCTCTTCGTCCTGCGTGGTGGTAATGTCCCATTTTTCTAGCGCTGCTGCCAGCGTTGGGCTATGTACAGTAGGTGTTTCACCATGGATCACACCCGCACGGTTTAGCTCACTTAAAATGCCCATCACACCACCCGCACGATGCACGTCTTCCATATGATATTTAGCCGTGGCTGGAGCTACTTTACACACACAAGGTACATGACGCGAAATGCGATCGATGTCTTTCATTGTGAAATCAACACCCGCCTCATGTGCAGCCGCAAGTAAATGCAGCACGGTATTGGTTGAGCCGCCCATTGCCACATCTAAGCTCATGGCGTTCTCAAAGGCTTTAAAATTGGCAATCGAGCGTGGCAAAACAGAGTAGTCGTCTTGCTCATAATGGCGCTTGGTAACTTCAACTATCAACCGACCCGCTTGCAAGAATAGTTGCTTACGGGCTGCATGGGTAGCAAGTGTGGATCCATTGCCAGGCAAGCTTAATCCCAAAGCCTCAGTCAAACAGTTCATAGAGTTCGCAGTAAACATGCCTGAGCAAGAACCGCAAGTGGGGCAAGCTGAGCGCTCTATTGCTTCAGACTCTGCGTCGCTGATTTTGCTATCTGCGGCAGCAACCATAGCATCGACCAAATCGAGTTTGTGTGCGTTGCCTTGCCAATTGACTTTACCAGCTTCCATTGGGCCGCCTGATACAAACACTACAGGAATGTTGAGACGCAATGCCGCCATGAGCATGCCTGGTGTGATTTTGTCACAGTTTGAGATACATACCAGTGCATCTGCGCAGTGCGCGTTGACCATGTATTCCACGCTGTCGGCAATTAAATCGCGGCTAGGTAAACTGTAAAGCATACCGCCGTGACCCATTGCAATACCGTCATCCACCGCAATGGTGTTGAACTCTTTTGCCACGCCACCTGCTTTTTCAATCTCGCGCGCCACCAACTGCCCCATGTCTTTTAAATGCACATGTCCTGGTACAAATTGGGTGAAAGAGTTTGCAACAGCGATAATGGGTTTAGAAAAATCTTCCTCTTTCATCCCCGTGGCGCGCCACAAGGCACGGGCGCCCGCCATGTTACGGCCTTGGGTGGTGGTATGAGAACGATAAACTGGCATGACAAACCTTTTAACAAATAATACGTATAATGCATAATATTCTACCGTATTCTGAGGCATTTAGATGTTTACTCACCCACAATTTGACCCTGTAGCTATACATATCACCGAAAAATTTGGCATTCATTGGTATGGACTGATGTATTTGACTGGGTTTTTGGCATTTTTACTATTAGGTCGCCATCAAATTAAATCTAAACCTTGGTTTAACTGGAATTACCAGATGTTAGATGATGCTCTATTCTATGGCGCATTAGGTGTCATTTTAGGTGGCCGATTGGGTTATGCTTTGTTCTATCAATTCAGCCATTTTATCGCTCAGCCGCTTGAAATTGTTAAAGTCTGGCAAGGTGGGATGAGCTTCCACGGTGGCTTTTTGGGAGTGCTTGTTGCGATGTATTTTTTTCACAAAAAGCATCCGCACCCTTGGCTAACAATTATGGACTTTATAGCGCCATTGGTTCCTATTGGTCTGGGTGCAGGTCGCATAGGAAACTTTATTAATGGCGAGCTCTGGGGTCGTCCGACAAACAGTGAATACGGTATGATTTTTCCGCAGGTAGATTTAATTCCCAGACACCCTTCTCAGTTGTATGAGTTTGCTTTAGAAGGCCTGCTGATGTTTAGCATTTTATGGTGGTTTTCTAGAAAACAAAGGTCTGTAGGTAGCATCTCTGCTTTATTCCTCATACTGTATGGTACGTTTAGATTTACTGTTGAATTCACGCGTCAGCCCGATGACTTTTTAGGTCTTCTTGAGCTTGGATTAAGCATGGGACAATGGTTGAGCCTACCGATGATAGTGGCTGGCATTTGGATGTATTGGGCTGCTCAGAAAAAACTGTTTAACTAACATCACCTATTGTTGAAATGCTGACGAAATTCACCATTTACCAACGCACGTTTCATTTCACACAGCCACGAGTTTTTATAAAATCATTTAAAATCAATAATTTGGTAAATAAAAACTCTTAAACTACTACTCCAAATTTAGGCACGTGAATTGCACATTAAAGTTTATCTAAAACCAAGATGTGTTGATGAATGATGAATTGGCTAAAAAATACAATTAGTAAACTCACTAAAAACAGTGAGCAGACCAACTATATCGTTGCTGAATACCATGCAACCAAAAAGAAAAAGGTCAAATCTAACGACCCATTAATGAGCGAATTTGAAATTGAAAAGAACGCTACTGGTGAATATATGCAAATTGACAAGTTGCATCAGAAAAATTAATGCATCGTTTAATACCTGCTCTTAACGCAAGCCTAACAACAACGTTTAACGCCTTTCCATTTCTTCTCCTGCCACTCTTTAAAAAACATTTCACGCGATAAAGGTGGCACCACATCAGCTTTATCTACCTCTGTTTCATGCCTATGATGTTGTGCACAATGTTGCAAATAGCGCTCATACGCATCATCCCCCGACAATTCACGTATGTGTTGCCATATCTGCTTAAAGTTAATCATTTAGCTACTCTCCGATACGTATCTGCATAACCAACATCGTCAATATCTTCAATCAAGACAAGCTTTTCCTTTTTATGCTTAACTCGATAAATAAAATCAAGCGTATCCTTTGTCATAGCAGTCGAGCTATAAATCTTTAAAAGACAGTCTTTTAATTGCCATGTCGCATTCATAACCTCGGGACGATCATGCAACCATGAATTAAAGCGATGATTTGAATTCAGCTCAAAGCTTTCAAAAAAATCATTTCCACCACCTGTGGATGCCCATACCCCGATGACATCGCTATCTTTGACTGCACAAGCGGCCTGTGCGTTCACGCAGGAAGCACAGGCTAATAAAGCCAGTAACCAGTGCGCTTTATTGCAGCACTGTCTGTACATAGACTTCCTCACTTGACGGCAACACTTGCTGTGAATTAATGGATTTCCAACACATTCTGAACATATCAATCAATACCACCCACAATACTGCGACAAAGAACATGGTGAGAAATGCATCAAGGTGCTGGTTAAAGATCAATTGTGGTGCTACTGCAGCCTTTTCTGGTGGAAGCGTTCCACTTGCCAACTTGACGCTTAACTCATTCGCCGCAGCAAAAAATCCGACACGGACATCTTCACTGAATATTTTTTGATAAGCAGCTGTACTGGTGATAGTCACCAGCCAAACCAATGGCAG
>DHYP01000039.1:8855-11870 GCA_002414145.1 Methylophilaceae bacterium UBA5127
CATAACGCAACTTGCCTGACTTCACTAAAATGCCAGTTGCTACACATAAAGCAATGGCTGCCAGCATTTGGTTTGCAATGCCGAATAGCGGCCATAGAATATTCACACCGCCGTTAGGGTCTATCACGCCGATGTACAAAAAGTAGCCCCAGCCAGCCACCACCAGCGCACTGGTTAAAATGACCGATGGCGTGTAAGAGGTTTCACCCAGCTTTTTATTAAAATTACCTAGCATGTCTTGCAACATAAAGCGCCCCACGCGCGTGCCTGCATCTAGCGTGGTGAGAATAAAAATCGCCTCAAACATAATCGCAAAGTGATACCACAGCGCGAGCAAATGTTTGCCGAAAGCATGACCAAAAATACTCGCCATACCCACTGCCAAGCTCGGCGCACCGCCAGTACGCGCAAACAATGAGCTCTCGCCCATGTCTTTTGCTAGCTGGTTCATTTGCTCCACAGTCACCGCAAAGCCCCAACTATTGATTTTTGCAATCGCATCCACCGCCTCTTTACCCACCACCCCTGCTGGGCTGTTAATCGCAAAAAACACGCCAGGCTCTAGTACGGTTGCTGCAATCATCGCCATCATGGCGACAAAGCTTTCTAGCAACATACCACCATATCCAATCATGCGAATATCACGCTCATTACTTAATAACTTGGGCGTAGTACCCGATGCAATCAGCGCATGAAAGCCAGAAATTGCTCCGCAAGCAATAGTAATAAACACAAAAGGGAACAGTTTGCCGCCAAAAATCGGTCCAGCACCATCCACAAACTGTGTGACAGCAGGCATGTGAATTTCTGGACGTAAAATAACAATCGCTACCGCCAATAGCAATACCGTACCAAGTTTCATAAAAGTCGATAAGTAGTCACGCGGTGCAAGCAGTAACCACACAGGCAGCACCGCAGCAGCAAAGCCATACACAATAATGGCATAAGCCAAGGGCAAGCCGTCATGGTCAAAAAACACGCGTAATGTCTGGCTATGATCCACCCATCCGCCAGCCAACACAGAAAACAATAACAGCAACACGCCAATGGCAGACGCTTCCAGTACTCTGCCTGGTCGAATGTTGCGCATATACAGACCCACAATCATGGCAATAGGAATGGTGGCGGCCACGGTAGAGGTTGCCCATGGACTATGTTTCATGGCATTGACTACTACCAATCCAAGCACGGCAATCAGAATAATCATAATCATAAACGTGCCGATTAAGGCTGCGGTGCCTCCAATCGCGCCAATCTCGTCACGCGCAATTTGCCCCAAGCTACGACCATTGCGCCTCATCGAAACAAACAATATCACCATATCCTGCACGGCACCGCCTAACACAGCGCCAATCAGAATCCACAAAGTGCCTGGCAAATAACCAAACTGCGCAGCTAAGGTTGGACCAACCAAAGGACCAGGCCCTGCGATGGCTGCAAAGTGATGCCCAAACACCACCCAGCGATTCGTCGGTATGAAATCACGCCCATTATCCAGCCGCTCCGCAGGCGTCGCCCGCGTCTCGTCTATCGTCAGCACTTTTGCCGCAATCCATGCTGCATAAAAGCGATATGCAATGGCATAAATACAAGTCGCGGCGGTAATCAACCATAAAGCATTAATCGTTTCCCCACGATGTGCGGCAATCACGCTCACTGCATATGCACCAAGTATTGCTAACAACACCCAGCCTATTGTTTTAGTCAATTTAGTCATAAACACGATTCATTAAAGTAACAGCGACATTCTAAACAAAAATTCTAAGAATGCGTGAGTAAGATATTTTGAATAGAAGTTTATATTCAATCATTCACAATCTCCGTATCAATCATGCATCAAATGGTGCAGGCGCACTCTCTTTGTGCATTCGTTTATACGGTCTTTATGAATCCAATTTGCAGATTTTTTATAAAAAATACATATACATCATAAAGTTAAATATAAAAAAACATCTGGCACAGCCTTTGCTAAGCTGTAACCATGTTAAAAGTAATGATCGTGGACAATGATTTATCGCGTAGCAAACCTCTCAAGCAATATCTCATTGAAAATGGGTTTGATGTCATTGCTCACGTTGAAGATGACGTGAATTTGCAAGATAAATGCTGTGAAATCGCTCCAGACATCGTCATTATTGATACGGAGTCACCAAGCAGGGATACGTTAGAGAACATTTGTGTACTTTCTCAGCATGATCCAAAACCAGTAGTCATGTTTACGCACGATGGTGATAAAGAAAAGATTAGAGCTGCTACAAAAGCAGGTGTATGCGCTTACGTAGTAGGGACTATCTCAAGTGAAAGGTTAACACCCGTGATAGATGCAGCCATTGCAAGATTTGAAGAAACGAAACAGTTGCGTGATGAGCTTAACCTCGCCAACTTAAAGTTAGAAGAACGTAAAGTAGTAGAACGCGCTAAGGGAATTTTAATGAGGCAGCGCAATTTAGACGAAGAAGAAGCATACAGCATGCTACGTAGCATGGCGATGAAAAAGAATATGAAATTGGCTGATTTATCCAATCAGCTGATTGAAGCAGCAAAAATGCTGATTGTATAGTTGAATTAAAAGATTAATTGTAATTATTAAGCGCTCTCTCCAATGGCGGAGATTAAGCGTAACCCTTCAAAATCAACGTAGATTTTAAGGGAAAGTAAGTTAAGACAAAGGTGTCTTGAAACGGGTTTGAAAACAAACTCGCGTCAAGACACCTTTTTTTATTGTGTTTTTTTATAGGAGCCAGCATGAGTCATTCTGATGTTAAAAATCAACAAGAGGTTGTTAATCAGCCAACCGAAAGCAATGAAGTACCTAGTGCAACAGTAGACGTCAATCGTCGTAACTTTTTTAAACACGCCGTAGCAGGCGCTTTTGGAGCGGCAGCGATGATGAATATGGTACCTAATAGTATTAGAACAAATGCTTGGGCAGCAGGCTCAGATGAACCAGAAATCAAGGAAGTTAAAGTTGGCTTTATCCCACTTACCGACTGTGCACCTATTATCGTGGCGGCA
>DHYP01000039.1:11920-12245 GCA_002414145.1 Methylophilaceae bacterium UBA5127
AGAAATATGGCATCAAAATTATTCCTTCAAAAGAAGCGTCTTGGGCTGGGGTACGCGACAAAGTGGTCAACGGTGAGTTACATGCAGCGCACGTATTGTATGGCCTAGTTTATGGCGTACAAATGGGCATAGGCGGTCAACAAAAAGACATGAACATTTTGATGACACTCAATAACAATGGTCAAGCCATTACTTTAGCAAGCCAACTAAAAGACAAAGGCGTGACGAGTGGCGGTACTTTAAAACGTTTACTAGATAACGAAAATCGCGACTTTACTTTTGCACAAACATTCCCAACGGGTACGCACGCCATGTGGCTGTACTA
>DHYP01000039.1:12314-12453 GCA_002414145.1 Methylophilaceae bacterium UBA5127
CTCCACAAATGGTGGCCAATATGCGTATTGGTAATATGGATGGCTACTGCGTAGGCGAGCCTTGGAATGCGCGCGCCATTTACGACAAAGTAGGTTATACCGTTGCCACGACACAAGACATCTGGACAGACCATCCAGA
>DHYP01000039.1:12581-12806 GCA_002414145.1 Methylophilaceae bacterium UBA5127
TCATTGCGGGCAAAGCGTATGTGAACGCTCCTGAAGAAGTCATCTTAGGACGTTTCTTGGGTCACTATGACAACGGCATTGGCAAAAAATGGGAAGACCCTAACTACATGAAATTCTTCAACGATGGCAAAGTAAGCTATCCATACTTATCAGATGGCATGTGGTTCTTAACGCAACACAAACGCTGGGGCTTGTTGAAATCTGATCCTGATTACTTGGCGGTTG
>DHYP01000039.1:12825-17964 GCA_002414145.1 Methylophilaceae bacterium UBA5127
GCAGGTCAACCAGACCGCGCTGTACAAGGAAGTCGCCGGCGCGCTGAAGATCTCGGTGCCCAAGACCGAGCTGCGCACCAGCAAGCTGATCGACGGCGTGGTTTGGGATGGTAAAGATCCTAAAGCCTATGCCAATGGATTTAAGGTTAAAGGATAAGTGTTTTAACAAAGATTATTAAAGGAGACTCGCCATGAGTGCAGTCAGTATCCAAAAGGAAAGTGTAATGGACAAACTAAAAGCTTCTGAGCCCGTGCCTCAGGCACGCCCTGTAGCAGCTACTGTTTTACCCTCGTCAAGTACGGACTCGGCCACAAGCAAACCACAAAATCGGGTGAGGCTTGCTTGGGCATCTCATGCCAGAGCCTTTTTCCAATGGCTGTTACCACCCATCATTGGTCTTGCTTTACTAGTCGCTGTGTGGACGTTGATATCACATCAAAGTCCTGGCTTGCCAGGACCAATTAAAACCTGGCATTCGGCCGTCGAATTATTCAGCGACCCATTCTATGTTAACAACCCTAACGACATGGGCATTGGCTGGAACATACTTAATTCATTAAAACGTGTAGCACTTGGGTTTGGTTTGGCCGCACTGGTTGGGATTCCACTTGGCTTTATGATCGGGCGTTACGAGTTTCTCTCCCGTATGACTGCGCCAGTAATTAGCTTGCTTAGACCCGTTTCTCCACTGGCTTGGTTGCCGATTGGTCTATTAGTGTTTAAAGCTGCCAACCCTGCTGCTATCTGGGTGATTTTTATCTCCGCAGTATGGCCAATGATTATCAATACAGCCGTTGGCGTAAGCAAAGTGCCACAAGACTACATGAACGTTGCCAAAGTACTCAATCTATCCGAGTGGAATGTCGTGACCAAAATTCTATTCCCCTATGTTTTACCCTACATGATGACCGGTGTGCGCCTTTCTATCGGCGTGGCCTGGCTCGTCATCGTTGCAGCTGAAATGCTCACAGGTGGCGTAGGCATTGGCTTCTGGGTGTGGGATGAGTGGAACAACCTTAATGTTGAACACATCATTATTGCAATTTTCATCGTAGGCTTCGTTGGATTCATGTTAGAGCTGATGCTCACTGCAATCGCCAAACGTTTTACATACGAATAAGGAAAATATCATGGATAAAACATTACAAGATCGCTACGTATTAATTGAAAACGTAAACATGGAATTTGTCACCAAAAAAGGTGTGTTTCAGGCACTCAAAGACATTAACCTGAACATCAAAGAAGGTGAGTTTATTTCTATTATTGGGCACTCTGGCTGCGGTAAATCGACTGTACTTAATTTAATTGCTGGTTTACTAGAGCCGACTTCAGGTCACTTATTCTGCGCAGGACGCGAAATCGCCAAGCCAGGACCAGAACGCGCAGTGGTATTTCAAAACCACTCTTTACTACCTTGGCTTACCTGCTTTGAAAACGTTTTTCTTGCTGTTGAGCGTGTCTTTGGCGACAAAGAAAGCAAAATGCAGCTCAGTGCACGTACCAAAGCTGCTCTTGAATTAGTTGGATTAAGCCATGCAATTGACAAACGTCCCAATGAGATTTCTGGTGGCATGAAGCAGCGCGTCGGCATTGCCCGTGCACTGGCAATGGAACCTAAAGTGCTGTTATTGGATGAGCCGTTTGGTGCACTGGATGCGCTGACTCGTGCAGGCCTACAAGATGAGCTGATGAAAATTATGGCGAAATCTGGCTGTACTGCCATCATGGTTACACATGATGTGGATGAAGCCGTTTTACTTTCAGACAGAATTGTCATGATGACCAATGGCCCTTCCGCCACTATCGGAGAAGTCCTCCCCGTCGACTTAGCAAGACCACGCAGACGTCTGGAATTGGCAGAAGACCCGCACTACAACCATCTGCGCAGTGAAGTGCTTAAGTTTTTATACGAACGTCACGCTAAAAAAGCGGCTTAATTAACGAACAATCATACTATGACTAAGGGATACCAAATGAACAACTCAGTTTTATCAAAATTTTGCAAACTCTCGCTCGCAGTGGCAACCACATTCGCTATTTCTGCGCCTCTCGCACATGCCGAAGAAGAAGTACTGCCAGAATATACTTTTATGGATGCTGTCAAAACTGGTAAAAACATGACCAGCTTCCGCCTGCGCTACGAGCACGTAGAGCAGGATGGCAATCAACCTGCACCGAATGCTACTAAACCATTACAAGATGCAGATGCGCTTACCTTACGTAGTCTCATTGGCTGGCAAACGGCACCTTATAAGAACTTTAGTTTTGCGTTGCAATTCATTAATGTTGCTAAGTTAAACGATGACTTCAATGACAGTACATTTGGCCACGTAACAACACCTGCAACTAACGAGCCAGGCAAAGGTGCTTATGCCAAAGTAATTGACCCAGATGAAACTAATATCAATCAAGCCTATATTGACTGGACCGGCATCAAAAACACGCGCGTACGCTTAGGTCGTCAACAAACCAATCTGGATAACGTACGTATTATTGGCGATATTGGTTTCCGCCAAGTCATGCAAGTATTTGATGGTGCGTCTATCATGAGCAAATACATTCCAGACACCGATATCTTTGTCGCACACTTTGAGTCCGTAAATCAAATTAATACCCGTCATCGTACTGATGGCGCATTAGAGATTATTAATGCCAAATACTATATTACGCCTACTGAAAGTGTGACAGGGTATGCCTATCTCTCTAGTTTTGATGACCTAGGTTTTGGTAATGGTTGGTTTGGTGCTGGTACGCTCAACAACAACGGAAAACCAAACGCTACAGCAAATCAATCGAACAAAGTGTTTGGTGCACGTTTAGATGGTATCCATCCATTTAACCCAAACTTGCGTGCAGTGTATACCGCTGAATATGCAAAGCAATCTGATTACTCAGGTGGCGATAGCCGCATTGATGCACATTATTACAAAATAGGCGGTGGAGTTGGCATTGATTTCCTAACGATTCGTTTAGATCAAGAGCTACTTTCAAGCAACAATGGCCTGTACGCATTCCAAACTCCATTTGGCACTAACCATTTATTTCAGGGCTGGGTAGATAAGTTTTTAGCCACACCTAGACACGGCATTAGAGATACTTTTGCGACAGCAACTTACAGATGGGACGATTTACTATTTTTTGCAGACTACCATGTCTATCACTCAGATGAAGACTTCACAATATCAACGGGTGGAACAGGCGACAAATACGGTACTGAATGGAATGTAGCAGTCACCTACAATTACAGTAAAAACATCATGGGTAAAGTGGAATACGGTGATTTTTCTGAAGATGATCAATATAGCCCAGGTCGTATCCGTGATACCAGTAAGTTTTGGTTAACAGCAATGTATACATTCTAAGAGCATGATTCAAAAAAATGCACCAAGTTGAAATCATCAACTTGGTGCATTTGCACTATAAGCGAGCGATATATTAGCTAATTATTAACCAACTTATTGATTATAAATAAAATTATATAGAGGCATATTATTTGCTTAATAGGCACTCAAATCAATTAGACTTAACTGACGGGCGAAGCGTATGGAGAAATTGAAGTTAGTAGTAGTAGGAAATGGAATGGCGGGTATGCGCGTGGTGGAAGAGTTGTTGAAAATCGCACCCGAGCTTTACGACATCACGGTGTTTGGCGACGAACCATACCCCAATTACAACCGCATTATGCTCTCGCCTGTGTTGGCTAACGAGCAAACGATTGACGACATTATTTTGAATACCCGCGAGTGGTATGCCGAGAATCACATTACGCTGCATACGAATGCACGTATCAATAAAATTGACCGCAAAAACCGCGTGGTTTATGCAGAGGATGGTACCAGCGCTGAATACGACCGCTTGCTCTTAGCTACTGGCTCCAAGCCATTCATGTTGCCCATCCCCGGTGCAGATTTGCAAGGCGTATTGGGCTACCGCGATATTAAAGATACCAACGACATGATTGAAGCGGCCAAGCACTACAAGCATGCCGTGGTGATTGGTGGCGGTTTACTCGGCTTAGAGGCAGCGAATGGTCTTAAAATCCAAGGCATGGAAGTCACCGTTGTACACAAAAACGAGTGGCTACTTGAACGCCAGCTAGATAGAGCCGCGGGCAAAATGTTACAAAAATCTTTAGAGTCTAAAGGACTCAACTTTTTATTACAAAAAGACACTGAATGTCTCATTGGCAAAGACAACCGCGTCAGCGCAGTGAAGTTTAAAGATGGAGAAGAAATTCCTGCAGATCTAGTGGTAATGGCAGTAGGCATCCGCCCAAACTATGCCCTCGCTGAATCAGCGGGGATTCATTGCGACCGCGGTATTGTGGTGAACGACACCATGCAAACTTATGACCCTCGCATTTACGCAGTTGGTGAATGCGTGTCACATCGCGGCATCTCCTATGGCTTAGTCGCTCCCTTATTTGAAATGGCTAAGGTGTGCGCCACACACTTGGCCAACTTTGGTATTGGCTTATACAAAGGTTCTGTCACCTCAACAAAATTAAAGGTGACAGGCATTGATTTGTTTTCTGCTGGTGATTTTTCTGGTGGAGAAGATACCGAAGAAATTGTGTTGCACGATGCAGTAGGCGGGGTATACAAAAAACTCGTCATTAAGAATGACAAAATCATCGGCAGCGTGCTCTATGGCGATACGACGGATGGGGCTTGGTATTTCCAGATGTTGCGCGATCAAAAACCAATCCATGAGATACGTGATCACCTCATGTTTGGGCAAGATAGTCTGGGCAATACCGGCCACCAAGGTCAAGATAAAGCTTCGGCGATGACAGATGAGATGGAAGTGTGCGGTTGCAACGGTGTATGCAAAGGCACCATCGTCAAGGCCATTAAAGAAAAAGGCCTATTTACAATAGACGATGTCAAAAAACAAACTAAAGCAGCTTCGAGCTGTGGTTCCTGTACCGGCTTGGTTGAGCAGATTTTGGCTTCAACCTTAGGTGGTGGTTATGCAGCCCCCTCTACCAGCAAGGCGGTATGCGGTTGTACAGATTTTAACCACGAGCAAGTGCGCGAGGAAATTCGCAAGCATAAATATCTCGAAATTCCGGCCGCCATGAAAGGCATGGGCTGGAAAACGCCTAACGGTTGCGCGACCTGTCGTCCTGCACTGAA
>DHYP01000039.1:18013-23185 GCA_002414145.1 Methylophilaceae bacterium UBA5127
AAAGACGATCCGCAATCACGCTTTATTAACGAGCGTGTACACGCCAATATCCAAAAAGATGGCACGTATTCGGTGATCCCACGGATGTACGGCGGCGTGACCTCACCCAACCAGTTGCGCAAAATCGCTGATGTAGCAGACAAATACAAAGTGCCGATGGTGAAAGTCACTGGCGGTCAACGCATTGACTTGCTGGGTGTAAAAAAAGAAGACCTCACTAGCATGTGGGCCGATTTAGATATGCCTTCTGGCTACGCTTACGGTAAATCAATCCGTACGGTCAAAACTGTCGTCGGCTCCGAATTCTGTCGATTTGGTACGCAAAATTCCACGCAATTGGGCATTGATATCGAAAAAGCCTTTGATCACATGTGGGCGCCACACAAAGTAAAATTTGCCGTATCTGGCTGTCCGCGCAACTGTGCTGAATCCGGTATTAAAGATGTCGGCGTGATTGGCGTGGATTCTGGCTGGGAAATCTATGTGGGCGGCAACGGCGGAATCAAAACCGAAGTGGCGCACTTTTTATGCAAAGTCAAAACTGCAGAAGAAGTGCTGGAATATTCCGGCGCATTCATCCAGATTTATCGCGAAGAAGCACGTTATCTCGACCGCACCGTGCATTGGATTGAGCGCGTTGGTTTGGATTATGTAAAACAGCGTGTGCTGGAGGATGCAGAAGGCCGTAAAGCCGCTCATGAGCGCTTATTATATGCGCTACAAGGCGCCGTGGATCCCTGGGCCGAGCGTGTGCAAAAACGCGAAGAACACAAAGAGTTTGAAACAATTGCAGTTTAAAAAGTACATTTAACTTATACCTTTTAAAGTCATTTTTATTATTAATTAATACGAAGCACTTAACTTCGTTGGGGGGAAACATCATATGCAAAAAAGCTTTTGGGAGGTAGGTCATAAACCTACGTTATTCGCTTCATTTTTCTATTTTGATTTAAGCTTTATGGTCTGGGTTATGCTCGGCCCATTGGCTGTACAAATTGCGGCTGACCTCAATTTAAGTCCCGCACAAAAAGGCTTAATGGTAGCCACCCCTGTGCTCACTGGTGCACTATTGCGTATTGTGATGGGAGTATTGGTAGATCAAATCAAACCTAAAAAGGCGGGGCTGGTCGGGCAAGTGATTGTGATTGCAGCCTTATTAGTGGCATGGTTACACGGCATCCATACTTATCAACACACCCTATTGTTGGGCATGTTCTTAGGGTTTGCTGGCGCTGCATTTGCAGTTGCCTTGCCACTCGCTTCACGCTGGTATCCACCAGAGCATCAGGGTACAGCTTTGGGGATTGCAGGTGCTGGCAACTCTGGCACAGCAGTAGCTGCCTTATTTGCGCCGGGCTTAGCTTTGGCTTATGGGGGCTGGAATAATGTATTTGGCTTAGCGCTGATACCACTGAGTATTGCTTTACTGGTATATGTCATTTTTGCAAAAGACGCCCCAGATGCGCCTGCTGCTAAATCTCTTAGCCAATACTTAGCCGTACTAAAAGACAAAGACGCGTGGTGGTTTATGTTCTTTTACAGTGTAACCTTTGGCGGCTTTGTAGGCATGGCATCATCTTTAACCATTTACTTTCATGACCAATACGGTTTAGATCCAGTACATGCAGGTTACTTTACTGCCGCTTGTGTATTTGCAGGCTCTCTGGTGCGCCCTTTTGGTGGAAACTTAGCAGATCGCATTGGTGGTATTCGTTCACTTACGATTATGTATATCTTGGCGGCAACTTTCCTGTTGATACTCAGCCATGGCTTAGAACAACAAACGCTCGGGTTAACCGTTGTTGTACTAGCCATGGCCTCATTAGGCATGGGCAACGGTGCAGTATTCCAATTGGTACCTCAACGCTTCCGTAAAGAAATCGGCGTGATGACTGGTTTAGTAGGCATGGCAGGCGGTATTGGTGGCTTCTATCTAGCTTCAAGCTTAGGCTACTCAAAACAAATGACGGGTAGCTACCAAATGGGCTTATTGATATTTGCAGGCCTAGCGATTGTGGCTTTGCTTGGCTTAATGGGCGTAAAAAATCGCTGGCGTACGACTTGGGGCTCTGCCACGGCAACCACCGCTAAAGTATAGGCTTTTGATATTGTGATGATGCTACTATGCCTAAATTTTAGTTCATCATGCATAGTAGCTTTCAAATCATATGACGCTTAAATTCAGTATAGGTGAGAGCAGTCTGACTGGACCGCGCGAACGTAATGAAGATTACCTTGGCGTGGTGACGCCAGCAGATGCACAGCTTGCAACCAAAGGTGCATTATTTGCCGTCGCTGATGGCGTGAGCGGTAATGCAGGTGGACGTGAAGCGGCAGAAATGACTGTCCGCACGATTTCAGCAGATTACTATGCCACGCCAGACACTTGGCAAACACACACCTCACTAGATAAAGTACTCTCAGCGGCTAATCGCTGGGTGCTATCACAAGCCAGCTCTAATAAAGATATGGCAGGCATGGCTACCACCCTCTCACTACTGATACTAAAGGGTCAACGCTACGTGATGGCGCATGTAGGTGACACACGCATCTACCGTTTACGTAATAAGACTTTAGAGCAACTCACTGTGGATCATGTATGGGATAGGCCAGACATGCGTCATGTGCTTAAACGTGCTATAGGATTGGATACCAACTTGACGGTTGATTTTGCTGAAGGCCTATTGGAAGTTGGCGATATATTTGTCATCATGAGCGACGGCGCATGGGAGCCGCTGGGCGAGCAAGCCATTCACCACGCCATGATGCTTTATGACAGCCCGCAACTTATCGCAGAACACTTGTCCAAGCAAGCCCTCGTTAAAGAGGGGCAAGACAATGCCACAGCACTTGTGGTGCGCATTGATACTGTGGGCAAAGACAATTTAAACGATTTGCTTTCTGACGCAAAAAATTTACCAGTACCTCCCAAGCTGTCAGTAGGGAGTCACATCGACGGCTTTGAGGTGATTGACATCTTACACGATTCACGCGCCACTATTCTTTACAAAGTACGCAATCAAACTGGCCAATTATTTGTACTCAAAACATTACAGCCCATACTCGCTAATGACAACGACAGTTGCCAAGCGCTGATGAATGAAGAATGGCTTGCTAAACGCGTGGTCTCGCAATGCGTGCCCCAAATTTTGCCATTGAGTATAGGGCAAAAAACCTACCTGTATTACGTCATGACTTGGCACGAAGGTGCAACCTTACAACAACGCATTGACCATGGACATCACTTTACGATTAACGGCGTAGCCAAAATCGGTGTCGATTTAATGCGTGGATTAAGTATGCTACACCGCTTAAACATTGTGCATCGAGACATTAAACCTGCCAATATTCATCTAGGGGCTGATCAACGTTTACGTATTTTGGACTTAGGAGTAGCGCTGAACACTACCATCGGCACGCCAGAAACGATGGAAAACCCTGGCACCCCCAGCTTTATGGCTCCTGAGCTTTTTATGGGCAAGACAGCTAATATTGCAACGGATGTCTACGCGGCAGGAGTCACGCTGTATTATTTACTGACACGCAAATATCCATATGGCGAGATTGAGCCATTTCAAACACCGCGATTTGGCGAACCTGTAAGACCTACGCGATACCGACCCGAAATTCCGAGCTGGTTAGAAAATATTATTCTTAAGGCTATTGCCCATGATGTAGATAAGCGTTTTGAAACTGCGGATGAAATGCTGCATGCTCTAGAATATGGCGAGCTAAAACCAATTGCTATCCAACGCACACCACTGATTGTACGTGCCCGCCTACTCAAATGGCAGTGGCTTGCTATTTTCTCGCTTATCCTCAATTTTTTACTCATTTATTTATTAGTTGTATCCTGAACTTTACTGGAGTTATTATGAGTTGGACAAAAATCTGCCCTTTGAACGAAATCCCTAAACTTGGGTCACGTGTGGTACGCACAGAAAAAGTTGATATTGGCGTATTTCGCACAGAAGATGACCGTGTATTTGCACTGAACAACAGCTGTCCGCACAAAGGTGGTCCACTATCACAGGGCATTGTCTATGGAGACAAAGTGGCTTGTCCACTGCATAGTTGGAAAATTAATCTAGTAGACGGTAAAGCAGAGGAGCCTGATGTCGGTGAAACAGCCTGCTATCAAGTGAAAATAGAAGATGGCATCGTTTTCTTGGAACTTTAGTCGATGATAAAACAGTCACAGGATGGTGCAGGTTTGCAAGGTACGCAAGGCGGCGAGGATGCAGTGGTGAAAACAGTACCAATAGTACGGCAAAGCGCAGAGGACGAAGCCAACGTAGCGTACGTTGCAAAAGTGCGCCAGACTAAATCTACTTGTTGCTACTGCGGTGTGGGCTGTGGCGTTATTATCAAAACAGAAAACAATCAAATCGTTGATGTCAAAGGCGACCCCAGTCATCCCGCTAACTTCGGTCGTCTGTGTACCAAAGGTTCAACTCTGCATCTGAGCGCCAAGCTAGATGCGCGCGCGCTTTACCCGGAAATGCGCACTCAACGTGGCGCCTTGCGTGAACGGGTGACATGGGATGCATCGCTTGATTATGTGGTAGATAAATTTGCCGATACCATTGAAAAATACGGACCGGATTCAGTTGCGTTTTATATTTCAGGCCAATTACTCACCGAAGATTATTATGTGTTTAACAAATTGGCTAAAGGCTTAATCGGCACAAATAATGTCGACACCAACTCGCGCTTATGCATGAGTTCTGCTGTTACAGGCTACAAAGTCACGCTGGGTGCAGATGCACCACCCGCTTGTTACGAAGACATTGACCATACACAATGTTTGTTGATTGCAGGTAGCAACACCGCTTTCGCACATCCGATTATTTTCCGCCGCATAGAGGATGCCAAGGTAAAGAATCCCAATTTAAAAATCATTGTGGTTGACCCACGTCGTACTGACACCGCACAGTTTGCTGATTTACATTTGGCGATTTTGCCAGGCACTGATGTTGCGCTATTTAACGGTTTGCTACACGTGATGTTGTGGGAAAACTTGCTGGATATGGATTATATCCGCAACCATACCGAAGGCTTTGATGTCCTTAAGGAAACCGTGCGCGAATACACCCCGAAAATGGTGGCGGATATTTGTGGCATTAGCGAACAAGACATTATCCAAACCGCAAAATGGTTTGGCGCAGGGCC
>DHYP01000039.1:23357-23623 GCA_002414145.1 Methylophilaceae bacterium UBA5127
GCGATGGGTGGGCGCGAAGTCGGTGGCATGGCGAACTTGCTTTCTGGGCATCGTGATTTAGCCAACCCTAAGCACCGTGCAGAAATTGCCAAGCTTTGGGGCGTAGATGATGTCCCTTTTAGCGCAGGTAAAACAGCCGTAGAAATGTTTGATGCAGTCAAAACAGGTGAAATCAAAGCCATATGGATCGCTTGTACTAACCCCGCGCAATCGATGCCTGATTTGAATAATGTCATAGAAGCGCTCAGTGCTGCTGAATTAGTCGT
>DHYP01000039.1:23641-25795 GCA_002414145.1 Methylophilaceae bacterium UBA5127
TTACAAGATGCATTCAACAACACCGATAGCAACCAATACGCAGATGTCTTCTTCCCTGCCACCACTTGGGGCGAGAAAGAAGGTACTGTCACCAACTCCGAGCGTCGCATCACACGTGTACAAGGCGCTGCCCCCAAGCCAGGTGAAGCGCGCCACGATTGGGAAACTGTCGTAGATTTTGCACAAAGGCTAGAAAAAAAATTGGGCAAAACCAAACAGCGACTTAATTACACCTCTCTATTTAACTATCCTAGCGCAGAAAGCATCTTTAACGAACACCGAGAGACGACACGTGGTCGCGATTTAGACATCACAGGCTTAAGCTATCAGATTTTAGAACAACAAGGCCCGCAGCAATGGCCTTTAAAGGCAGGTGAAACCACAGGACAGGCTCGACTTTACACTGATGGTATTTTTCAAAAGCCTAACGGTAAAGCACAGTTTTATAATGCTGTTTATCAGGGCACTGCCGATAAAACTGACGCACGTCATCCACTACACCTGCTTACTGGACGTTTGCGTGACCAGTGGCATGGCATGAGCCGCACAGGCACCATTGCTCAGCTCTACAACCACGTAGAAGAGCCCGTGGTTTCGATGAACCAAGATGACATGACGCGTCGTCAGCTCAAAACAGGCGACATCGTTAAACTCAGTAATAAGCGTGGCAGCCTAAATATACGCGTGCAACAGTCTGACGAAGTCAAACCAGCAGAAACTTTTATACCCATGCACTGGGGTAGTCAGTTTATGAGCGGTTTGGGCGTGAATGCGCTGATGCCACCCACGTTTGATAAACTTTCTAAGCAGCCCGAGCTAAAACACACCGCTGTCAAAGTGGAAAAGTTAGACTTGCCTTGGCAAATGACAGTGATGCGCACTTGCAACGATTTAAGCTTGATTGCTGAAATCCGTAAGCTACTCAAACATTATGACTATGCTACTTGCAGTCTCTACGGACGTGAAGACGGCATGGTGGTACTACGTGCTTCTCATCAAACAGCGCCCAGCACTGAAGTGATTGCACAACTCGATCAGCTACTAGGCATGGTTGAGGGGGCACCCATGCTGAATTACGACGACTTGAAGCGTGGTATTAGTAAACGCATATTGATTGAAAATGGACAAGTCACTGGTGTGCGTTTGATTGGTGAAACCCTAGCCGCAGATTGGCTAAAGCAGGTGATGCAACAAGGTCAATTCACTGATGAGTTAAGAAGGTGGGCGCTCGCACCACTCAGCACCCCTCCCACAGGTCAAAAAAGCCGAGGGAAAATTGTGTGCAACTGTTTTGATATCTCAGAAAATGAGATCATTGAAACCTGCCAAGCAGGCGCAGATTTACAAACGCTACAAGCCAAACTCAAATGTGGCACCAATTGCGGCTCTTGCATACCAGAATTAAAGCGTCTTGTAAAAATAAACAGTGTATTAAAAGTTTAAATCTCTATCAGCGCAGGCGCACCCAGCCTGCCTTTTTCTAAAGCAATGCTGGTAATGTACTCGGCAAAATCTGCATCTTCGCCCTGCAATAGCTTGGGCAATATCTCTCTAAAATCATCGCGTTCACACCACTCGCGCATATAGTCCTCCCAAGACAGCCAACGCCGCAATTGTTTACCGCTCATTTTAGGCTCATAGGCAAGCAAATAGGCGCGTTCGAACAACGAAATCAAAATTTCGAACATCACTTGCATACGCTCCTGCTGCTCTTCACTTAACTGGTCAAGCGCACACTGAGAACGTAGCTTGAGATCAGGGTTTGCCATGACTAACTTTAAAAAATCCGTATAGGCGTCAGAGAGCAGTTGGTAGACTTCCTCTTCTTCATTTTCACGCTCTTTACGTTGTTCAATCATGAATGAAATGATTGCCAATGGCAGACCAAAAACAGTCACGATATAACTAAGCAACTCCCACGTTTCTAATTGCATATGTTTCCTTTTTTACTTTGCAACAATTACCCTTGTCCAGATAAAATGTGGCTATTCACCTATGCTGAAAGTATCAATATGAAAGCCTTATTATGTACCTTTTTGCTCATGATGGGCACCGCCTGCTTCGGCAATACGTCAGATGAAGAAATACAAGCGACCACTGTCAGCGGCGATCAAGTGATACTTCATCCTAATGGGCGATGGGAATTTGTAGATA
>DHYP01000039.1:25941-26493 GCA_002414145.1 Methylophilaceae bacterium UBA5127
GCTCTCTTAGTGGTAAGGGCCGATAATACCAGTTCAGCCGTTAGGCTAAATACTCTCACCCTAACGACCACAAATCATCAACACAATTGACATCAACTAACAATTGACATCAACCACGCTACTTGTTTTTCTTAAACGCACCTTTTTTATAATCATGCGCTGCCAAAGGATGATGTACTACATTCTCTTGCGCCATTACTTCTTCTGGCAACGGCAGACCTGCTACCGCACGCCTGAGCGCCAACTTAGTAGCCTCATAGTTCCAATCCTGAATCTTGGTATCATCAACTGCGTCCCAGTGTATAAACACGCCTACGCAGATAAACAAATCATTCGCCTCTTCAACAGGAATCACACCTTCTTTAACACTATCGACAACTGCAGCAGCTACACCGCACTGTGCTGGGCCAAACATTTGCACCGCCTGCTTCGCATTTTTAATATCTACTTTATTAAACATCACGGTTGGGGGTTTAGTCATTAAATTGGGGGCCACTACAGACAACAATGCATTGTCACCTCTCTTTTGATTGGTCAGCGCAATACAAAATG
>DHYP01000039.1:26517-32706 GCA_002414145.1 Methylophilaceae bacterium UBA5127
CACGTGGTCCTATGATTAAATCGACGTGGGCTACCTCATTACCTTCTCCAACGAGCGCTTCACCCACCATTACTTGATTGATTTTACGCGTTTTCATGATATTCCATCCTTTCTTTTGAATATGCCTGATTACATCTCTCATCAGGAAATATCACCGAAAAATCTCAATACCAGACACTACGTTTGATAGAAAGAGGAAAGGTTAGTTCAGTATTGCAGGTGTTTTATGCTTATCAAATTTAATCAGATAAGCCCTTGTTCAGAAAAGGAAAATGTTGCGTTTCCAGCTACGATAAAATGATCCAGCACACGCATATCTAATAAAGCCAATGCCTCTTTAAGTGCCAGCGTCAGTTGCTCATCTGCACGACTCGGCTGGGCAATTCCAGAAGGGTGATTGTGCGCAAAAATAACGCTTGCCGCATTGTGGTATAGAGCACGTTTTGCCACTTCTCTTGGATAGACACTGGTTTGCGTTAGCGTACCTTCAAACAATATCTCGCTTGCTAGTACACGGTTTTGTGCATCAACAAACACCACCATAAACACTTCTCTTGTCATATTGCCCAACTTTAACGACAAGTAGTCTCTTACTTGTCTGGGCGAACTGAGTACATCCTTTGACCGAATTTCCTCCTCTAGCGCACGACGGCTCATCTCAAAAATCGCCTGTAATTGGCAATATTTACTTTCTCCCATGCCATGTATTTGATTGATTTCGGCTAAGTTAGCTGAAAATATTCCATTTAAACTACCAAACTCAATCAGCAGGTCTCGCGCTAAATCCACAGCGCTTTTACCTGCGACACCCACACGCAGAAAAATTGCTAATAACTCAGCATCTGATAGCGACTCAACGCCTTGTTGCATGAGTTTTTCCCGCGGACGCTCGCCTTCTGGCCAGTCTGTAATTGCCATTGCTCATCTGCCTTATTCAATTTTCAACCGATTTTATCAGCTATTTCGCGCGGTACCCATCCAGGCATACTTCTCACATCGCATTTACACTGCGTTTCATATAAAATTCAACGATGATGACTAAAAACGCTTCTTCTCGCATGCAAAAACTGGTGCTCGGCATTACAGGTGGCATAGCCGCTTACAAAGCTGCTGAGCTGGTACGCCTGCTTATCAAACAAAATATTGATGTGCAAGTCGTGATGTCTGAAGCGGCATGCCAATTTATCACACCCGTCACCATGCAAGCGCTTTCTGGTCGACCTGTGTATATCAACATGTGGGATAACAGCATTGCTAATGGCATGCCGCATATTGAGCTCAGCCGTGACGCAGATGCTATTTTAATCGCGCCCGCAAGCGCCGATTTTATTGCTAAACTTGTGCATGGGCGTGCCGACGATCTGCTTTCTACGCTCTGTTTAGCGAGAGATTGTCCACTACTGGTTGCACCCGCTATGAATAAACAAATGTGGGAGAACCCTGCGACACAGCGCAACATTGCTCAGTTGTTACAAGACAATATAAGCGTACTTGGTCCTGCTGCAGGAGAGCAAGCTTGTGGTGAGGTAGGTCTAGGCCGTATGTTAGAACCTGAAGACTTGCTATCGGAAGTGATTGCTCACTTTACTCCCAAATTACTACACGCTAAGCGTATATTAATTACGGCTGGAGCAACGCTTGAGATGATAGATCCAGTGCGCGCCATCACCAATTTAAGTTCAGGAAAAATGGGTTACGCATTGGCGCAAGTAGCTGCTAGCATGGGCGCAGAAGTTACGCTGATTAGCGGTAAGAGCACATTATCTTCACCAAACCATGTAAAGATTGTTTCTGCCACGAGTGCAGAAGCCATGTATTTGGCTGTCATGCAACATATTGGTCAGCAAGATATTTTTATCTCTGTTGCAGCGGTGGCAGATTACAGCCCAGCACAAGCAGCCGCACAGAAAATCAAAAAAAGTGAAGACACACTTACATTGCATCTCATAAAAAATAAGGATATTTTAGCTGACGTTGCTTCATTACCAAACGCACCTTTCTGCGTAGGTTTTGCTGCGGAAAGCGAAAATGTCGTCGAATACGCAGACAAAAAACGATTGGCTAAAAAGCTCCCATTAATTGTCGCGAATGAAGTTACCAGCGCGATGGGGAGCGATCACAATCAGGTTTCACTGATAGATGATGCTGGCATACATCACTTATCCTCAGCACCCAAAGCCATCATCGCTCATCAGATTCTAGAACATATTGCAAAAATGCTTTAGTCGCCTCTTCAATTAACCCTATGTGTTATAGGGTTAAACTCATGAAAATGCTGATGTCACTAGGCATTTTTTTCAGTAAAATTTGCCCCATTCCACCCTAACTGCAAAGATAAAAGCTATGAATCACCCTAATGTAAAACTGAAACCTTTAACCCTTGCTGTGCTGATGGCAAGCACCATGCCACAAATTAGCCATGCTGAAGATAACGCAGACAAAACGCTCCATATTTCACCCATTGTCGTCACTGCTACACGTGTTGAACAAAATAGTTTTGATTTACCAGTTTCTATCGATGTAGTAGACACTGAAACCATCCATGAAGGCAGACAACTGGTCAACTTAACAGAGACTGCAACAAGAATCCCAGGCGTTGTAGTAGCAAATAAATTTAATCTAGCACAAGATTTAGCGGTTTCAACCAGAGGATTCGGCGCTAGATCAGCTTTTGGTGTGCGTGGTGTAAGATTATATGCCGATGGCATTCCTCTATCGATGCCAGACGGTCAGGGTCAAACAGGTACGTTTAACCTAGATACCGCAAAGCAAATTGAATTTATGCGTGGTCCATTCTCAGCACTCTATGGCAACTCCTCTGGCGGCGTTGTTCAGATACTGACTAGAAATGGCGCTAATGAACCTACAGTATCTGGAGGAATCACTTTTGGTAGCTACGACACCCAACGTGAATCGATTACTTTTGAAGGTGAGCAAGGTCCATTGAATTACATTGTTAACGGATCACACCTTTCAACTGATGGTTATAGAGACCATAGCGAAGCCAGTCGAGATATGGTGCATACAAAGCTTTCGTATGAGGTAAGCGATGCAACAAAAATTACTGTCGTGGCCACCTCGCTCAATCAGCATGACTCACAAGACCCTCTTGCGCTCACTCCTGCGCAATACAATGCAAATCCACAGCAGGCGGGAACAAAAGCCATTTCAACAGATGCTCGTGCAAACAAAAAACAAACACAAGCTGGTTTAGTCATTAACCATACTATTTCTGACAAAGAAAGCCTTAGCCTGATGGGTTACTATGGCATACGCAGTTCTGATGGTTACCTTGCAATCGGTGCCGGCGCTAGTGGCGGTAGGTTATCTGCGATTGACCGTGATTTTGGCGGGCTAGATGCTAAATGGACATATAAAGACAAAATATCTGACATGCCTTACTCAATAGTTGCAGGCTTAAACTATGACCGTATGCAAGATAATAGATCTCAACTCAACACGACCAATGGAGTAGTTTCCAGTGGATTACTCCGCAACGAAATACAAACCGTGCATAACTTTGACCAGTACATTCAAGCTACTTTTGAACCAACAGATCGTTGGCTGCTAGTGGCTGGCTTACGTCACACCAAAATTGAATTTAGTGTTGATGACAAAATGCCAGCAAACAACAGCGGCTCACTAGACTACTCAAATACCAGCCCAGTACTTGGCGCAACGTTCAAACTCCTGCCAACAGTAAATATTTATGCTAACTATGGAAAGGGTTTTGAATCTCCAACTTTCATCGAAATGACCTATACAAACCCCACTACAGGAACTGGGCCTAATCTAACACTTAAGCCAAGCAAGAGTAAAAATTACGAAGTCGGGGTAAAAGCATTTGTTGGTGATAATACGCGCGTGAATTTCGCTCTGTTCAAAGTTGATACGGAAAAAGAAATTGTTGTTAATCAAGGACAAGGCACGACTGCCTCATTTAAAAATGCTGGTGATACAGAACGGCACGGTCTAGAGCTATCTGTAGATAGCGCACTACCATATGACTTTAATTTCTACGGAGCTTACACTATAATGAATGCAGAGTTTAAAGACTCATTCCAGACAGGTGCTCCAGCAGTTACTGTTAATTCAGGCAACAAAATTCCAGGCGCATACACTTCAACTACATATGCAGAACTATCTTGGAAACATACCACATCTGGCTTTAATACAGCGATCGAAGGTATACACTTTAGTGATGTCTACACTAATGATATCAATACAATTAAGGCAGATGCTTATACCGTTTTCAACCTTAGAGGTGGCTTTACTCAAAACTTAGGTAATTGGAAGCTAAATGAATTTGCAAGAGTTGATAATGTAACTGACAAAAAATATGTGAGCTCTGTACGTGTCAACACTGCAGCAGCTTATGACCCTGGCGCTCCTCGTAATTGGACACTAGGCATTAATGCAAGTTATAAGTTTTAGTGTGTTCTTTATAAAAAGCCAGCCTAGATTGCTGGCTTTTTATTGCCTAGTGATTTTAATGACCATTTAGTGTTTAATAACACATTCCCTTTAACTACTGTTCACCATACTCATGTCTATCACTGTTGATTTAAAAATTCTTGATAACCGTTTGCATCACATGATGCCTGCTTACGCCACCCCTGGCTCCGCAGGCTTAGATTTACGCGCATGCATAGAGCACACACAAACCATACAGGCGGGGGAAACGGTCATGATTCCTACAGGCATGGCGATTCATATTGATAACACGTACTATGCAGCATTGATACTCCCACGCTCAGGGCTCGGCCATAAACATGGCATCGTATTGGGCAATCTAGTTGGCTTAATTGACTCAGACTATCAAGGTCAACTTCTGGTCTCTTGCTGGAACCGCAGCAAAGAGGTTTTTATTCTCAATCCCATGGAGCGAATTGCACAATTAGTCATTGTCCCAGTTGTACAAGCAGACTTCCATATTGTAGATGAGTTTGCCGAAAGCGACCGTGGTGAGGGTGGCTTTGGCAGCACTGGTAAGCACTAATATCTCAATTTAAACAATATTCAGACATAATCGACTTTTAGCTTGAAAAAATTAGTATTTTTACGCTATAATTGCGGTCTTTCTAAAAAAGCAAAGTATTTGGAGACAACCATGGCACGTGTATGTCAGGTAACAGGCAAAAAGCCGATGGTGGGTAACAATGTTTCTCACGCACAGAACAAAACAAGACGTCGTTTTTTACCAAATTTACAAAACCGTAAATTCTGGGTAGAAAGCGAAAATCGCTGGGTTAGCTTACGTATTACTAACGCTGCACTTCGCACTATCGACAAAAATGGTATTGACGCAGTACTAGCCAAAATGCGTGCTGCTGGCGAAAAAATCTAATCAGTTAGACTTTAGTCTACTAAGGAAAACATCATGCGTGAAAAAATTAAACTAGAATCAAGTGCTGGTACAGGTCATTTCTATACCACGACAAAAAACAAACGTACCATGCCAGAAAAAATGGAAATCAAAAAATTTGATCCTGTGGCGCGTAAACACGTTATTTATAAAGAAACCAAATTAAAATAACTTTGTGTTTTTATTAATGAATACAAAAAACCCGCTTCAATGCGGGTTTTTTGTTGTTACATGCTGAGTTCAGACTTACCAAGCAGCCTAATTTCGCGCTGTGGATAAGGGATCACTATATTTTTATTTTTAAACTCAACCCAAATTTGATAATACAGCTCAGATTGCAAAGCTGCAGACCCTTGCTCTGGATCTGCTATCCAGAATGAAAGCATCAAATCTATGCCGCTTTCACCAAACCCCTTAATAAACACATCAATATTATTTTCATTTTCGGTCAATGTACGCTGATGTTTTAACGTAACATCCTTCATGATACTAATCGCCACATCAATATCTGAATCATATGAAATTTGTATTGGCATTTGGACACGTACTTTATGTTCGGCTGATGTATGATTAATCACCACCTCAGTAATCATCATTTCATTCGGAATAATCACCTCTGTACCATCTAGCTTTTTTAGTGTGGTATAACGCGAGCGCATATCCTTCACTACGCCATTATGACTACCGATGGTAACCACATCTCCAATACTCATGGATTTATCTAGCAAAATAATAAAACCACTGACGTAATTACTTGCCACTTTTTGTAAACCAAAGCCAAGACCTACACCTAGTGCACCACCAAACACGGATAGCAAAGTGAT
>DHYP01000039.1:32716-33051 GCA_002414145.1 Methylophilaceae bacterium UBA5127
AGACCAACGGCAGATAATGCAATGAGTACCGCTACAAAAATAAATACAATACGCACTAACTTCACTAACACCACTCTCATATTGAGACTGACTTCATTTGCGCGCATCAGCTTGTTTTCAAGCAAGCGACTGAGCCACAGCGCAATGAAAATGGTGAATATGACTGTCAAAATACCTTGCAGAATAATGAGCAAATTGACGGAGTTTTTGCCCACATTGAATTGCACATCCTCTAGCACCTGCACAATTTGCGACAAAAATCCGCTTAAATGCAGCGCCAGCATACCCCAAATTGCCCACGCAATCACATGCTCAAGCGCTTTCAGCCAACCACT
>DHYP01000039.1:33066-35157 GCA_002414145.1 Methylophilaceae bacterium UBA5127
TTGCGTAGTGCGTAGACAATAAGACGTATAGCTGCCATCGCCAATAGCAACCTACAGGCGAATCGCAATATCCCTACGTGCACCCCCCAATGGTCTAAACCTAGTCTTGCAAAACCAACAAAGAGAAATGTGGTGATAGGAAATAGTACGCGATTAATGCCACCTAACAGCGGCTTAAGCTGATCGGATGCATTTTTTAATAAATATGCTCTAATAGCGCCATTTAAAAGTAACGACAGACCAACTGCCCCGACAATAATCAGTAATTGCCATAAAGCTACAGGACTTGAATAATCGGCGAGTACTTCTTGCCAAATCTGTTGAATTTCTGTATTCATTCTTAGCGTAAAGTACCACTATCCAATATCAACATTACCAACATCACGTTAGGGTCTTCTCGCATGATTTTGAATTTTGCGATTTTCTAGTGACCTCAAACCTAAGAAAGTTAACATTCCGATGGCAACCATGACAAGTATGAATGTGCCATAAGCAACTGGCCACGGTATCGCATTTGTCATCATCGAAAATTCCGACATACCACCAATACCCGCAATAATATTCACTGGCATAAACACAACACTGATAATCGTTAACCTTTTCAAATCAACGTTTTGGTTAACATTCAGGAAACCTACAGTGGCATCCATTTGAAAGTTAATTTTATTAAATAGAAAAGAAGTATGCCCATCCAGCGAGTCTATATCTCTCAATATCTCGCGTACATCATCATGTTGTGAATTTGAAAGAAGCTTCGCACGCATTAAGAATGAAAGCGCATTTCTTGTATCAAGTACATTACGGCGAATGCGACCATTAATGTCTTCCTCTTCTGAAATAGTCGTCAAAATCCTGGCTGCTTCCTCATTGGTAATATAAGACCTAAAGACTTGCTTTCCTACATTCTCTAACCTAGCATAGACATCTTCAAGTACATTTGCTGAGTATTCCACATCTGCCGCATATAGATCGAGTAAGACATCTTTTGCTTCTGAAACATAGCCGGCTTGTGCTCGAGCTCTTAAACGTTGCAGACGGAACACGGGCAACTCTTCTGAGCGCACTGAAAACAAAGTACCATTATTCAAGACTAGAGCCACCGCTACGTTATGGGACTCATCGTCGCGATCTAAAAGAAAGTCGGAGTGCAAATGCACTTCGCCATTATCTTCTATATAGAATCTGGCACTTGTTTCTAGGTCTGTTAGCTCTCTGGGATCTGGCAACTGGACGCCAAATATTTCTCGCGCCCAAGCCAATTGCTCCTCTTCTGGTGCCACCAAATCAACCCAAATAGGATGGGCATCAGCAAGATTTTTGCGCGTATAAATTGGAATCTGTCTCAAACGGCCTTCATGTAGATCAAACACGCGAATCACCATACTTTGGCTTTTTTGCTTAGACTCGGCTACCAACTCTACCCGTATAGAATCAGAAACCTCTAACAAAATCTCTTCCTTACGCGCCTCTCTCACATGTTGCCAGACAATTTGAATTTCCTCGTCTTGCAATGTTTCTAGAATACGCGCGATACTATGGATACTCAATCGTTCCAGTAACTTCTCGAGCTCCACTAAGTTCTGTCTATGTACTATGGATTCAACCAAATCCTGCTTTGGCATTTCTTGGCGATGAACTAACCCCTCCACCAGCTTTTGCTTGGTGAGTAAGTTTTTCAAATCATCAAAATCTGTTTTGATATTTTCGAGATTATTCATTAGAGTTAGCCTTTATTATCTCGCTGCCAGTACCAGATAGATTTTAACATGTAATTAAAACGTTAGCCTTAAATCAGCATTTTCACTAAATATTGCTGTTACAATGATTTTCTATAGCCAACTACCGCTAGAATTGTCTTTCACAAGAAAGTTCTGACTTGCTTACAATCAACCTTTATTCAACCTCCAACTGCCATCTTTGCGAATTGGCGGAAACATTGCTGAGTCAGATATCTACCCCACTCAATGTCGTCCCAATTGAGATTGTAAATATTGATGCTTTGCTCACGCAATACGGCAGTCATATACCCGTTTTACAACGTCAGGATAACCTGCGTCAGCTCTATTGGCCGTTTACTTTACAAGAGCTTGA
>DHYP01000039.1:35190-42636 GCA_002414145.1 Methylophilaceae bacterium UBA5127
GCCAGCTTAATGCTGGCTTTTTTTATTTATAACATCACTTACTCAGCTAATACAGCTTCTGTCGTTGTGTCTGGTCTATCAACGAGTTCAACCAATGCCATAGGCGCATTGTCCCCATTACGAAACCCACATTTTAAAATACGCAAATAACCGCCATTGCGTGTATTGTAACGTGGACCTAATTCACCGAATAACTTACCTACAATATCACGATCGCGCAAACGGCTAAAAGCGAGGCGACGATTAGCTAATGTAGCAGTTTTACCTAATGTAATTAGCGGCTCAGCATATTTGCGCAGTTCTTTCGCCTTAGGCAAAGTAGTTTTAATCACTTCGTGGCGCAACAAAGAGACTGACATGTTACGAAACATAGCCGCGCGATGACTGCTGGTACGATTTAACTTACGATTGCTATTACCGTGACGCATAGTAATTTCCTTAAACTTTTAACTTCAAATAATGTGGCTTAAGCTTTTTCTAAGCCAACTGGTGGCCAATTTTCAAGCTTCATACCAAGCGTTAGACCTTTTGAGGCTAACACATCTTTAATTTCATTGAGTGATTTACGACCTAAGTTAGGTGCTTTTAATAACTCATTTTCTGTACGTTGAATCAAATCACCAATATAGAAAATATTTTCTGCTTTTAGGCAATTTGCTGAACGTACTGTCAATTCCAAATCATCTACTGGACGTAATAAAATTGGGTCAACTTGCGGTGCAGATTTCACTTCTACTTCGCTTGGTGCACCTTCTAAATTGGCAAAAACTGAAAGTTGACCAATTAAAATACGTGCCGCATCACGAATCGCTTGCTCAGGCTCGATAATGCCATTAGTCTCAACGTCCATAATAAGCTTATCTAAGTCTGTACGTTGTTCAACACGTGCGCTCTCAACATGGTAACTTACCTTGTTGATAGGGCTGAACGATGCATCTACCATAATAAACCCTAACACGCGGTCTTCTTGATTCACCTTTTGACGTGCTGGGACTGGTTGGTAACCACGACCCATTTCTACTTTAACTTCTAAATTCAGCTTACCACCTTTGGTCAAATGCGCAATCACGTGGTTCGGATTCACAATTTCCGCATCGTGCCCAGTTTCAAAATCAGCAGCGGTCACTACGCCTTCACCTGATTTGTTCAATACCAAAATCGTTTCGGATTTAGAGTTCAGTTTTAGTGCTACACCTTTTAGGTTAAGAAGAATATCAACCACATCCTCTTGAACGCCATCTATTGTTGAATACTCGTGCACTACGCCATCAATCTTTACCTCAGTAATGGCAAAGCCAGGAATAGCAGATAATAATACACGACGCAATGCATTACCTAGAGTAAATCCAAAACCGCGCTCCATAGGCTCTAACGTAACGCGAGCACGTAACGGCGTAATCACTTCAACATCCACAACACGTGGTTTCAAATATTCTGTTGGACTATTTTGCATAAATTTCCTTGACGTAATTTGGTTTAAGCGGAATAAACTTAAATGCTATTTGTACCTAAATTATTTAGAATACAGCTCCACAACTAATGATTCATTGATAGTTGCTGGCAACTCATCACGTTGTGGTTTAGCTTTAAATTTACCACTCAATGCTTTTACATCTACTTCCAACCACTCTGGAAAACCTCTTTGCTCAGCAGCTTCCAATGCGCTCTTAATTCGCAATTGCTGTTTAGATGCTTCAGCCACAGAAACCACATCACCTGCTTTTACTTGATACGAAGGAATATTTACGCGTTTACCATTCACTAAAATACTGTTGTGACGCACAATTTGGCGCGCCTCAGTGCGTGATCCACCCAAGCCCATACGGAATGCCACATTATCTAAACGGCATTCAAGTAATTGCAATAAGTTTTCGCCTGTAATACCTTTTTGGCGATCAGCTTCAGCATAATAACTACGGAACTGTGCTTCCAGCACTCCGTAAATACGACGTACTTTTTGTTTTTCGCGCAATTGAACACCGTAATCAGACAAACGTGAGTTACGACGTTGGCCATGTTGTCCAGGTGGGAAGTTACGTTTTTCTATTGCACACTTGTCTGTAAAGCATTTTTCTGCTTTTAAAAATAACTTTTCACCTTCACGGCGGCACTGACGGCATTTAGGGTCTAAATTTCTAGCCAAGATAGTTCTCCAGTAATCTTTTTCGCTTAAATGCGACGTTTTTTAGGTGGACGGCAACCATTGTGTGGTACTGGCGTCACATCAGTAATGCTGGTAATTTTAAAACCAGCCGCATTAAGTGCGCGCACTGCAGATTCACGACCAGGTCCTGGCCCTTTGATACGCACTTCCAAGTTTTTAACACCAGACTCTTGTGCTGATTTACCAGCAACCTCTGCGGCCACTTGCGCAGCAAACGGGGTACTTTTGCGTGAGCCCTTAAAGCCTTGACCGCCTGAGGTAGCCCAAGAGAGCGCATTGCCCTGACGATCAGTAATGGTGATAATTGTGTTGTTAAATGACGCATGCACGTGGGCAATGCCCTCTGCAATGTTCTTTTTAACTTTTTTTCTTACACGTACATTAGCTTTTGCCATGTTGTACTCTGTCCTTACCTATAATTCTGTCTTAAATAAATTGAGCATTCAGTACTATTTTGATTGCTTAATCGCCTTCACTGGACCTTTACGTGTACGCGCATTGGTTTTAGTGCGCTGACCACGAACTGGTAGGCCACGGCGGTGACGTACGCCTCTATAGCAGCCCAAATCCATTAATCGTTTAATATTCATGGAAATCTCACGGCGTAAATCACCTTCAACTTTCACCTTGGCAACTTCATCACGCAACTTTTCTACTTCAGCGTCATTAACATCTTTTACCTTGGTTGTAGCCAATACACCAGCAGCCACACATATTTTCTGTGCAGTATTTCTACCGATTCCGTAGATTGCAGTCAATGCAATCTCCGTGTGTTTATGATTAGGGATATTTACCCCTGCTATACGAGCCATACTTTAACTCCAAAACAAATCGCAATTTAGCGATCAAATAAAAAAAGCCTTGGATTTTAACAGTTTATATTGTTCTTTTCAAATCAAACAATGACTACTGTTAATCTCAATTAACCTTGACGTTGTTTGTGACGTGGATCAGTACAAATAATACGTACCACGCCACGACGACGCACAACTTTACAGTTACGGCATAACGTCTTTACTGATGCACGAACTCTCATAATTTACCTCTATGCTACTTAATTCTGTTTAATTACTTCACGCGGAATGTAATTCGCGCTCTAGTTAAATCATAAGGTGTCATCTCTACCGTCACCTTATCTCCTGGCAGTATACGTATGTAATGCATACGCATCTTTCCAGAAATATAGCCTAACACTACATGTCCATTTTCCAGCTTTACTTTAAATGTGGCATTGGGGAGATTTTCCAAAATCTCACCTTGCATCTCAATACGGTCTTCCTTCGCCATACCAAGCGTTATCGCGCTGCAGCGCCACCTTTAAAATTAGCCTTTTTAAGCAACCCCTCATACTGATGAGACATCAAATGAGATTGCACTTGCGCCATAAAATCCATTGTTACGACAACAATAATCAACAATGAAGTACCACCAAAATAAAAAGGTGTATTAAATTTCAATATTAAAAACTCCGGCAACAAGCAGACCAAGGTGATATAAAAAGCACCTACTAATGTCAATCGACCCATAATCTTGTCAATATATTTTGCAGTTTGTTCTCCTGGACGAATCCCTGGCACAAACGCACCGCTTTTCTTCAAGTTGTCAGCTGTTTCTTTTGGATTAAACACTAATGCCGTATAAAAGAAACAGAAAAAGATAATAGCAGCGGCAAAGAACAGGATATAAATAGGTTGTCCAGGCGCTAGCTTGCTACTGATATCTTTCAGCCAATACATTTTTTCGTTACTACCAAACCAGCCTGCTAACGTTGCAGGGAATAAAATAATACTTGAAGCAAAAATAGGGGGGATCACACCTGCCATATTTAACTTTAATGGTAAATGTGTTGTTTGCCCGCCGTACACTTTGTTACCGACCTGACGTTTTGCATAGTTGACCGTAATTTTACGTTGTCCACGCTCAACAAATACCACCAATGCGGTAATTAACAACACTGCAACAAATAAAAACATTACCAATGGAATTGAAAAAGCACCTGTCTTAGCCAATTCCAAACTACTTCCAATCGCATGTGGTAGACCTGCCACAATCCCTGCGAAAATGATAATAGAAATACCGTTACCAATCCCGCGCTCTGTAATTTGCTCACCCAGCCACATCAAAAACATAGTGCCACATACTAATGTTACGACAGCCGTCAACCTAAAACTCATGCCTGGATCAAGCACCAACCCAGCTTGACCTTCTAACGCAATCGCAATGCCCAGCGCCTGAAAAGTAGCCAAAGCGACTGTACCATAGCGTGTATATTTTGTTATCTGACGTCTACCAGCTTCGCCTTCTTTCTTAAGCTGCTCTAGTTTAGGGTACACCACAGAAAGCAACTGCATGATAATGGATGCAGAAATATATGGCATGATACCCAATGCAAACACGGTAAAGCGAGACAATGCCCCACCAGAGAACATGTTAAACATGCCCAAAATACCATCTTTTTGCGAATCAAAAAGCTGCTTCAGTACAGTCGGGTCAATACCAGGCACTGGAATATGCGCACCCAACCGATAGACCACCAAAGCACCCAAGACAAACCACAAGCGACTTTTTAGCTCACTTGTTTTACCCATCGCGCTGAAAATGCTATCTTGTGCCAAACTATATTCTCTTTAGTTACGCTTCTACGACTTGACCACCTGCTGACTCGATTGCAGCACGCGCTCCCTTAGTCAACAACAGACCTTGTACTTTCACTTTTTTGGTCAACTCACCAGAAAGATACACTTTAACTGCTTTTACATTACCAGATACCAATTTAGCAGCCTTTAATGCCAGCATATCGACCACATCAACATTCAACTCAAGCAATTCACTTGTTCGGATTCGCGCAGTATCTGCTTTAGTCAATGATTTAAAACCACGCTTTGGCAAGCGGCGTTGCAACGGCATTTGACCGCCTTCAAAACCTACTTTATGGAAACCGCCTGTACGCGACTTTTGACCTTTATGTCCACGACCAGCGGTTTTACCCAAGCCAGAACCAATACCACGACCAACGCGTCTACGTTCTTTTTTTGCGCCTTCTGCAGGCTTAATCGTATTTAATTGCATTATGCTTCTACCTTTAAGAGATAGCCAACGGCATTAATCATGCCACGAATCGCTGGTGTATCTTGCACTTCAACTGTGTGATGCATACGGCGCAAGCCCAAGCCTCTTACAGTCGCTTTATGTGCTTCGATACGACCAATTAAACTTCTAACCAATGTGACTTTAATCATTGATGTTTCTTTTTTCGCTTTAGCCATGATTAACCTCTAATCTCTTCAACAGACTTACCGCGCTTAGCTGCAATCTCTGCTGGTGTATTCATTGACTCCAAACCGTTCAAAGTCGCGCGCACCAAGTTGTATGGATTAGAAGAACCAATACATTTAGCAACCACATTTGTCACGCCCATTACTTCGAAAATCGCGCGCATTGCGCCACCGGCGATAATACCAGTACCCTCAGCTGCTGGCTGAATAAACACTTTTGCTGCGCCATGAACACCAGTCACCGCATGATGTAGCGTTCCATTATTCAAATTCACCTTAAGCATGCCACGACGCGCTTCATCCATTGCCTTTTGTACAGCCACTGGAACCTCACGCGCTTTACCTTTGCCCATCCCTACAGCACCATCACCATCACCCACTACCGTCAATGCTGCGAAACTCATAATGCGTCCACCCTTAACCGTTTTACTTACACGATTAACAGTAATCATCTTCTCACGCAAACCATCGGTTTGCTGCTGTTGTTCAATCTCTTTAGCCATTATCTGTCTCGCTTATTAAAATGACAGGCCGTTTTCGCGCGCAGCATCTGCTAACGCTTTAATACGGCCATGGTATTTGTAGCCCGAGCGATCAAATGCAACTGTGGTCACACCTGCTTTTTTCGCCTTCTCCGCAATACGCTTACCAATCAAAGTAGCAGCATCAACATTGCCACCATTCTTAACTGTTTTACGCACTTCCGCTTCCACCGTAGAAGCACTTACAATGACCTTATCACCAGTTTCGGCAATAATTTGCGCATAAATATGCGTGTTGGTACGATGTACACTTAGACGTGTAACTTTCAACTCGGCAATTTTGGCACGGGTTTTACGTGCGCGGCGCAAGCGGTTATTTACATTGTTCATTTTCAAGCCCTAGTTTCAATATAGGTTTTTAAGTTAACTTACTTACTTTTTCTTAGTTTCTTTAATTGCAACCACTTCGTCAGAGTAACGCACACCCTTGCCTTTATAAGGCTCTGGCGCTCTATATGAACGAATCTGCGCTGCAACCTGACCAATCACTTGCTTATCTGCACCTGTCAGAATAATTTCTGTTGGTGTTGGTGTTTGCACTGTAATGCCAGCAGGCATTTTATGGTTAATTGGATGTGAATACCCCAACTCCAAATTCAACACTGCACCTTGTGCGTTAGCCTTATAACCTACACCCACCAATGTTAATTTACGAGTAAACCCTTGCGACACACCTTGTACCATATTCGCCACCAATGCACGGATAGTGCCTGACATAGCACGAGAGTGCTGACTATCACTGGTCGCCTTTACAGTAATTGTTTCACCTTCACGACTGAGCAATACGGCATCAGTAAGTGGATGATTTAATTTGCCTAGCGGCCCACTCACAGCAATTTGAGTTGGATTTAGCACAACTTCAACTTTTGCAGGAATAGCAACTGGATTCTTAGCAACACGAGACATTTGCTTCTCCCTTATGCCACTACGCACAGCACTTCACCGCCGATACCAGCTGCTTGTGCTTTACGATCTGTCATTACACCCTTGGACGTAGACACAATTGTCACCCCAAGACCATTCATTACTTTAGGTATATTTTGACTACCTTTGTAAACGCGAAGACCAGGCTTACTTACACGCTCAATCCTCTCTATTACAGGCCGACCAGCATAATATTTCAAGCTGATATTTAACAATGGCTTACCATCATTAGCCACCACAGCAAAATCATCAATATAACCTTCATCTTTTAACACATTAGCAATAGCGCCTTTGAGTTTAGAAGCAGGCATAGAAACTGTTAGCTTATTAACACTCTGCGCATTACGAATGCGCGTTAGCATATCGGCAATCGGATCACTCATACTCATAATCTATTCCTCCGTTACCAACTAGCTTTGGTGACGCCTGGCACTTGACCACTCATCATCAAATCGCGCAACTTGCTGCGACCAATACCAAATTTACTGAAAACACCACGCGGGCGACCTGTCAATGCGCAACGATTACGCAAGCGCACAGG
>DHYP01000039.1:42706-42899 GCA_002414145.1 Methylophilaceae bacterium UBA5127
GATCATTAATCACTGCATTCAAAGCATCACGCTTAGCTGCAAATTTCTTCACGGTTTCGCGACGTTTAAGCTCGCGTTCTGTCATACATGTTTTCGCCATGTCTTAACCTCTAAAAGGAAAACTAAACGCAGCAAGCAATGCTTTTGCCTCTTCGTCCGTTTTTGCCGTTGTAGTAATCGTAATATTCATGCC
>DHYP01000041.1:0-168 GCA_002414145.1 Methylophilaceae bacterium UBA5127
TGTGCGACTTGTCATAATGGCACCACAGCTTTAGGTAAGCCTGCCAATCACGTGCAAACCTCTGCTGGATGTGAAACTTGCCACAAATCGACGACTTCATTTGCGGGTACGGTGTTTAATCATACTGGCGTAACGGCTGGCTCTTGTGCGACTTGTCATAACGGTACC
>DHYP01000041.1:299-821 GCA_002414145.1 Methylophilaceae bacterium UBA5127
ACTTGCCATAATGGCACCACAGCTTTGGGTAAACCCGCTAATCACGTACAAACCTCAGCTGGATGCGAAACATGTCACAAATCGACGGCTTCATTTGCTGGTGCTACATTCAATCATACTGGTGTGGCTGTAGGAAGTTGTGCAACTTGTCATAATGGAAGTACAGCAACAGGTAAGCCAGCAAATCACATTGTTACTTCATCTTCTTGTGATACTTGCCACAGAACAACTGCTTGGTTACCTGCAACCTTTAGTCATGTAGGAATCTCAACTGGTTGTTCTACTTGCCATAATGGTACTAGTGCATTAGGCAAGCCTGCAACACATGTGCAAACAAGCCAAGATTGTAACTATTGCCATAAATCTACCACGACTTTCGCTGGTACGACGATGAATCATACTGGCATCGTGACTAATTGTGCTAGCTGCCATAACGGCACTACAGCAAAAGGCAAGCCTGCGACACATCCAGTGACAAGTGCAGGATGTGAGACTTGCCATAAATCAACTACTACATTTGCA
>DHYP01000041.1:853-1261 GCA_002414145.1 Methylophilaceae bacterium UBA5127
GTGGCTGCAGGTACTTGTTCTAACTGTCATAACGGCACAACCGCAAAAGGTAAGCCTGCAAACCATCTACCAACTGCATTAAGTTGTGACCAATGCCATAAAAACACCACAACATTTAGTGGTGCAAGTATGAATCACACGGGTATTACAAATGGATGTGCTAATTGCCACAATGGAACCTATGCAAAAGGTAAACCTGGTGACCATCCTAAAACGACTGCAGATTGTAGTACCTGTCATACAACGACAACATTCGACAAATAGCTAAGTTACATAAAACTATTGCTAAAAATGATTAGGTAAGTGTAGTATGTAGTTGAAACATAAAAAGATAAAGGTTGAGGAGATGATTAAGTATATTGGGCTGTTCCTACTGGTTTTATCGCTAAATGCGCTAGCCGGTGCAGT
>DHYP01000041.1:1304-2825 GCA_002414145.1 Methylophilaceae bacterium UBA5127
GTAGCCTGAAATCAATGTAGTAGGAGATGAGGTTGATATTAGAATTAACTTCAGTACGCCTATTACCTATTTGCGTCACTTTCCAGAAGCGCCGAATAATATTGTTAGGGTTACTCTAGATATCCCAGACCCCTGTTTGGCGGAGCAATTGAGGGTGCAAGAGTCAAAAAACTCTCCTCAATCTAATTTAATAACTCCTTTTGTTATTACGTTTCCTGAGGTTGTGACAAGTTCGAATAGAGGAACAGCATTATGCCGTACTACTAATAATAGAGTGGATACTAATAAAACTTTATTGATCCGTTTTAATACGACAAATACCTACAAGATCAGGTTGGGGGATGATAATCACAGTATTATCGTACGGGTACCTTTAATCGGTGAACCAATCGCAACGTTTATTCAACCCCAAAAATTGACAGTGCCGATTCCTCCAGAGGGAGCCTCTGCAAAAGAACTGATGAGTTCTGGTAAATCTGCTATGAAAGCCGGTGAGTATGAAAGTGCAGTGCAAATATTTAACCGATTACTCAATTTGCCCCCCAATGAATACTCAATGGAAGCCCAAGAATTAGTGGGTAATGCACGCGAGAACAATGGCGATTTTGCCAAAGCCAAATTGGAGTATGAGCTTTATTTAAAACTGTATCCGAAGACTGAAGGTGCCTTAAGGGTTAATTTGCATTTGGCGGCCATTAAAGAAGGTAAGGCTAAAGTAGCAGAAAATAAAGTCAGCACCAAGAAAACGATTAATCAAATCAACCAAACTTCAATGTTTGGTAGTCTGTCTCAATATTATTATGGTGGTCGGTCTATGTCAGATACTAATGCATCTGGTGTGACGACTAAAACCAGAACGACCGATCAATCGTCTTTGGTGACAAGTTTTGATACCACAGCGCGTTGGCGTCATAACCAATATGATGACAAATTAGTGATACGAGATGCTTTCACCACTAACTTTCCTCCAGGCGATAATAAAGATTTTAATCGACTAAGCTCGGCTTATTTGGATCATGATGATAAGTTATTAGGTTATATGGCGCGTGTAGGTAGGCAGCCAGGTAACTCACAAGGTGTATTGGGTCGATTTGACGGTGCATTCTTAAGGTATGCAATTAACAGTAATTATAGAGTGACAGGCGTAGTGGGGGTGCCAGACAACGGTCCAAGATCACGCATACAAACAGACCGCATGTTTTATGGTACGGCGGTAGAGTTTGGTGCGCCAAGTAATAGTTTTAGTGGTAACGTATACTTAATTCAGCAGGAAGCTGATAATTTCACAGAAAGACGCGCAGTAGGTAGCGAACTACGTTATTTTAAAAATAACATGTCATGGTTTGGTTTACTCGATTACGACACTCTATACAACAATATCAACATTGCGTTACTTCAGGGAAATTGGACAAGCAATAGTCAGATTACTTATAACTTGTTACTTGATCATCGTAAAACGCCCATTTTATACTCTGAAACAGCCGTGCCATCCGTTACGGGAGCGCAGTCTGTGAGTGACTT
>DHYP01000041.1:2845-5327 GCA_002414145.1 Methylophilaceae bacterium UBA5127
TAGGTGTGCTGACCAAGCGACAAATTATTACAGCCGTAAATAGTGTTACAGCAGATACAGATACTGCATTATTTGGTGCCACAAAACAGGTGACTGATAAATGGCAACTAGGTGGTGACGTCAGGTTAAATCGTACTTCTGGCACACAGGGAAACGGTGCAATATTGGCAACGGCTGGCACGGGAACCGTTTACACCTATTCTTTACAGGCTATAGGTAGTAACACTATTTTTTCTGAAGATACTTCAGTGATTAATACCAGCTTAATTGATGATCCACATTACTTTGCTCAAGTGTTTGGGTTGACTAATGTTGTAACTTATCGCAGTAAATGGCATGTTACCAGCTCTATGAATTTATACCATGAGCGACGTGATACAGATCAAAAAACGATTAAAGCAGCACCTGTCGTAAGAGTTTCTTATCAAATGTTTGATAAAGCATTGCTTGAGACTGAGGTGGGGTTTGAAAAATCCTACGTGAATGATGTGGCAAACGATACTAAAACAAGGTCTACCAGAGAGTTTATGTTTATTGGCTATCGCTGGGATTTTTGATTGAACCCTACATTTTCAATACATCAATTGGCTAGCGTAAAAGGCAATAGATTGCTTTATAAGGACATCGACTTTACGTTGACTGCAGGGAATATTCTATATGTACAAGGTGCAAATGGCACTGGTAAAACAACGTTATTAAGAACGTTATGCGGATTATCCAAGCCGTTACGGGGCACTGTTGATTGGTGTGGTAAAAGCATCTACGCATTGAACGAAGATTATGCACGAGACTTGTTTTATCTTGGGCATCAAGCTGCTTTACAAGATGATCTGACACCATTGGAAAATCTGGCATTCTTACTTGCCCTTGTCGGTGAAGATATGGATGACGCGGAGGCAAGACGGGTGTTGGAAACCTTAGGGTTAAAGCATGTGCTGCATTTGCCAGTGAGGCTCCTTTCTCAGGGACAAAAAAGACGTGTAAGTTTAGCAAGGCTTTGGATGCAAAATGCTTTGTTGTGGATATTAGATGAGCCTTATGCCGCATTGGATGCTGAAGCGATACGATTGTTGGAGCTGAGGATCAAACAGTTTTCTGAAGCGGGTGGTATTGTAGTGATGACTTCACATCAAGCACTAGCAATGCAAACTAGTCAGCTAAAACATTTAAGTTTAGATAATTCATTTGAGCATTAATCGGAATTGTCTACATTGAATCAAAATTTGCCTATGCATAAACTGCTATATCGCGTCTTTATGCACGATATACGCGTAGCGTTAAGGCGTCAGTCGGATGTTGTTGCAGTATTCTTTTTCTTTATTATTGCAACCAGTCTTTTCCCCTTAGGCACTGGGGTAGATCAAAAGCTATTGATGGCGATGGCACCAAGCGTATTGTGGGTGATGGCATTGCTATCTTGTATGCTGTCTTTGCCTAGAATGTTTTCTAATGATTATGCTAATGGAGCATTAGAGCAAATTGTTTTATCTAATCAACCCACGATACTATTGATTTTGATGAAAATATTTGCGCATTGGGTACTGTCTGGATTGCCGCTAGTGTTGATTGCACCCGTAATAGGTTTGCAGTTTAATTTAAATACAGATGCATTAATCGTGCTGGCAGAATCTTTAATGATAGGCACACTAGCACTGAGTTTAATTGGGAGTATAGGTGCTGCGCTCACCTTAGGCTTACGTGGGGCAGGAATATTAATCGCGATATTAGTGTTGCCCTTGTATATTCCAGTACTCGTATTTGGTGCAGGCGCAGTAGGCGCAATTGCTATCGGTATGAGTAGCAATGGCGCATTTTCCTTACTTGGCGCTGTGCTCGCGATTGCATTGGTGGTTGCCCCAGTAGCGACTACATTTGCAATTAAAATTGCTTTGGAATAACGCTCACAGGTTAACAATGATGATAAGTGATCAACTGATATGCAAATAAATTGGCTCAAATATGCATCACCCAAGACGTTCTACCCCTTGGCGGGCAAACTTATTCCATGGTTTTCTGTAGGCGCTGTATTGCTAATTGCATATGGTTTGTATCTTGGTTTATTGATTGCCCCTACAGACTTTCAGCAAGGTGAAGGCTATCGCATTATCTTTGTACATGTACCTGCCGCATGGTTTTCAATGTTTTTGTACCTACTGATGGCGGCTTATGCAGCAATCGGGTTGATATTAAATGCCAAGCTATCGCATATGATGGCCAAGGCGATTTCGCCTACAGGTGCCATGTTTACTTTAGCGGCGTTGGTGACAGGTTCATTTTGGGGTAAACCCATGTGGGGTGCTTGGTGGGTGTGGGATGCTAGATTGACATCAGAACTTATTTTATTGTTTTTGTATATTGGATACTTCTCTTTGCAATCCGCAATAGATGATAGAAATCGCGCAGACAAAGCAAGTGCAATATTAGCGATTGTCGGTGCTGTGAATGTGCCCATTATTTACTTTTCGGTCAAGTGGTGGAATAC
>DHYP01000041.1:5377-5892 GCA_002414145.1 Methylophilaceae bacterium UBA5127
CGGTGATGCTACAAGGCATGCTCATCATGGCTTTAGGGTTTTGGTGTTATAGCATTGCGGTGATATTGATGCGGGTACGCTGTGAAATTTCAGAGCGAGAACAGATGCGTATCTTAATAGAATAAATAGTGAATTAAAAAGGACAAATGATGCAATGGCATAGCGTACAAGCATTTATAGAGATGGGTGGATATGGGTTTTATGTATGGAGTTCTTTTGGATTCACTTTTTTCTTAATGCTGTTAGAACTGTGGAGCTTAAAAAAACGACGTCAAGCCGTTAAAAATTTAGAAGCTGGAGTAGCGTAATATGAAAGCACGTCATAAACGTTTAATTTTGATAGTGGTAGGGCTTGCACTATTGGGTATTGCTGCAATGCTGATCACAAAATCATTCCGTAGCAATTTAGTTTTCTTTTTTACACCTACACAGGTAGAAAATGGCGAAGCGCCAAAATCTGGCAATTTCAGAATAGGTGGCTTGGTTGAGCAGGGCAGCCTGAAACGTTTACCTGA
>DHYP01000041.1:5978-6285 GCA_002414145.1 Methylophilaceae bacterium UBA5127
GATTTATTTAAGGAAGGTAAAGGCGTAGTAGCAGAAGGCGAGTTGAATCAGCAGCATGTTTTTGTAGCAAATCAAGTGCTGGCAAAGCATGATGAGAACTATATGCCGCCTGAGGCAGCAGAAGCACTCAAAAAAGCAAAAGCCAATCAACCTCAGTCAATGGAGACCATCAAGTGATACCAGAAATAGGCCAAATAGCCTTAATCCTCGCATTTTGTTTTGCTTTTATTCAAGGTACTTTGCCATTAGTCGGCGTTTGGAAAAATGAAGCAGCACTTAAAAACTTAGCAGTACCAGCAGCACGCGC
>DHYP01000041.1:6385-9775 GCA_002414145.1 Methylophilaceae bacterium UBA5127
TTTGTTTGGATTATGCCTTTTATAGTAACGATTTTTCTGTGTTATATGTGGCCTCTAACTCTAACTCGCAGTTGCCTTTAGCATTTCGGCTAGCCGCACTTTGGGGGGGGCATGAAGGATCAATGTTGCTATGGGTTTCTATATTGGCGCTGTGGACAATCGTTGTGACTTTATTTGTTAAAGACCTGCCCGAAAGCTTTAGAGTACGCCTCATTGCCGTCATGGGTTTAATCAGTATCGGGTTTCTAGCATTTATTATTTTTACATCTAACCCATTTGTACGCTTGATTCCAGCGGCTTTAGACGGCCGCGATTTAAATCCATTATTGCAAGATCCTGGTATGGTGTTTCATCCGCCAGTGCTTTATATGGGATATGTCGGGTTTTCAGTAGCATTTGCATTTGCGATTGCGGCTTTGATGGATGGTCGGCTTGACATCACTTGGGCCAGATGGACTCGACCTTGGACGACCGTCGCATGGGTCTTTTTAACATTGGGTATTGCATTTGGTAGCAAGTGGGCTTATTACGAACTAGGTTGGGGCGGTTGGTGGTTTTGGGATGCTGTCGAAAATGCTTCATTTATGCCTTGGTTGGTTGGAACGGCGCTCATTCATTCATTAGCAGTTACAGAAAAAAGAGATGCTTTTAAAGTGTGGACAGTATTACTTTCGATTTTTGCATTTTCATTGAGCTTGCTCGGCACGTTCTTGGTTCGCTCAGGCGTGTTAACTTCTGTACATGCCTTTGCTACCGACCCTAGTCGCGGCTTGTTTATTCTAATTTACCTCATTATTGTGATTGGCGGAGCGCTGCTGTTATTTGCTTTGCGAGCCCCCAGTGTAGGCTTAGGTGAGAAGTTTGGGGTGGTTTCGCGTGAGTCTATGCTATTAGCCAACAATGTCGTATTAGCTGCTGCTGCAAGCTCTGTGTTATTAGGCACTCTGTATCCACTTCTGATGGATGCGCTTGGCGCAGGTAAAATTTCGGTAGGTCCTCCTTATTTTGATGCAGTGTTTGTGGCATTGATGGTACCTGGAATATTTTTAATGGGTCTAGGGCCACTTGCAAAGTGGAAAAAAGCAAGCTTGCCTGAAATTGGTGTGCGCATTCGCTGGGCATTGGTGATTAGTATTCTATCAGCAATACTGGTGCCATTAAGTATGGGACATCTTAGCGGCATGACCGCATTAGGCATTTTGATGGGCGTATGGGTGATAGCAACCAGCATCGTGATGTTGATAAACAGAATCAAAACGCTAAAGGTTGCTACTTCGACCACATTAAAGGCACTTAGAGCGATTCCGCTTGCGTTTTATGGCATGTTATTAGCGCATATTGGCATAGGCGTATTCATTCTTGGCGTGACGCTGGTCAAAGGTTATGAGTCAGAGCAAGACTTGCGCATGGATGTAAATGATGTGGCAAAAATTGATGGGTTAGCTTTTCGGTTCAATGGTGTGAGTGAGATTGCAGGTCCTAACTACACTTCCTCACAAGGTGATTTTACAGTCACGCGCGGCAGTGACGTGTTGACTACATTGAAACCAGAAAAACGCTTTTATCCTGTACAAGGATCAGTCATGACGGAAGCGGATATCCATGCAGGCATTATTCGCGATTTGTATGTTTCACTCGGTGAGCCGTTAGAAAATGGTGCGTGGAGTGTACGTATTTATATCAAACCGTTTGTACAGTGGATATGGGGCGGATGTATTTTAATGGCGCTAGGAGGTTTGTGTGCTTTGTGTGATAGACGTTACCGTACTGCCAGTAAACAATTAGTGAGTGATGAGCAAGATGTGCAAGGGGCAGCCAAGCATGCATAAAATAATTAAATTTTTGTTGCCATTACTCGCCTTTTTTATTGTCGTAGGCTTTTTATTTAAGGGTCTGTATCTCGACCCACATGAAGTTCCATCTCCATTAATCGGAAAGCCAGCGCCTGTTTTTCGTAGCCCTGTGCTGGGTGACCCCAGTAGTACTTTTGATAGTGAGCAAATGAAGGGCAAAGTATGGTTGCTCAATGTGTGGGCTTCTTGGTGTGGTGCCTGTCGAGAAGAGCATCCTACTCTGATGAAAATGGCGAAAATGGGTGAGATTAATATGATCGGTCTTGATTATAAAGATACTGATGTTGACGCGCAGGCTGTGCTACAAAGTGCAGGAAATCCTTATCAGAAAATTGCAACGGATGTTCTGGGTAAAGTCGGGATTGATTATGGCGTGTATGGTGTACCCGAGACTTACCTGATTGATAAAACTGGGGTCATTAGATATAAACAAATCGGCCCAATTACGCAGGATGTGTTAGTGACAAAAATTTTACCGATGGTGAGGGCTTTGCAGCAATGACGAGAGTTTTAATATTGCTAGTAAGTGTGTTGCTTTTTTGTAATTTACTGGCTGGAGAGGCAAAACCGCTGGCGCAGGATCCAGTGCTGGAAGGCCGTTTAAAAACACTCTCTCAAGAGCTGCGATGCTTGGTTTGTCAAAACCAAACATTGTCTGAATCCAATGCGCCACTTGCTGAGGATTTACGTAATGAAATCCGTCAGCAAATGCGTGAAGGTAAAAGCAATCAAGAGGTGATTGATTACTTGGTCGCGCGCTACGGGGATTTTGTGCGTTATCGCCCACCTCTTAAGGAGTCAACATGGTTGTTATGGTTTGGACCCTTTATCGGCATCATTGCAGGGGCAGGTTTACTGTTCATTACACTTAAAAAACGTGCGAGTAATCAAGAATTTGAGGCAGAGGATATATGAATATAAGTTTATTAGTGATTGGTTTTTTGTTGGGTGCTATCTCAGTGTTCGTCTTTTTAACAACCATGTATCCATCACAATATCAAATCAAATCTAGCACCAAATATATAGGCTTGGCTGTTTTTATGATTGTGCCAATTTTGGCAGGTTTGATTTATTGGAAAGTAGGTACGCCAGAGGCAATTCGCTCAAATGCCACTGCATCAACAGCCACTAACGCGCCGCCGATGGCTGGTGCCGGGCATGATATGAGTGATTTGAATGTGATGGCAGAAAAGTTGGCGACAAAACTACAGTCAAAACCAGACAATGGGGATGGATGGGCATTGTTGGCGCATACCTACGTGGAGCTCAGGCAGCATGACAAAGCCGTGGGTGCATTTGAAAAAGCAGTGAATTTGATTCCCAATGATGCCCAATTGTTAACGGATTATGCAGATGCGCTTGCTGTGACGCACCAAGGGCAATTTGATACGCAATCTATTGCGTTAGTAGAGAAAGCATTGAGCATAGACCCGCGCCACCAAAAAGCCTTACTGCTGGCAGGTACAATCGCTTTTAATCAAAAGCATTATGCTAAAGCAGTTGAGGTTTGGCAGAAATTGCAACCACTCATAGATCC
>DHYP01000041.1:9819-14015 GCA_002414145.1 Methylophilaceae bacterium UBA5127
CCCAACATCGCTGAAGCGCAATCGCTCATAAAAAAATAGTATTTTCCAGTTAGCGCAAATGTTGTCTGAGTGCCCAGTCAATATGTTCGTTGACTAACGGATATGGACTATTTGCGCGGGATTTGAGAGCATCAATAATTGCTTGGGAAGTCGGGGCGTTTCCTAGACCAACTGCAATATTGCGTAACCACTGCACATAGCCAATCCGATAAATTGCGCTTCCAGCCATTTTGTGATTAAACTCAGACTCACTCCAGCGCAAACATTCAACTAAGCTGATGTTGTCTAACCCATGGCGAATATGAAAGTCTGGTTGCGTAGTGGTTTGTGCAAACTTATTCCATGGACACACCAGTTGGCAATCGTCGCAGCCATAGACGCGATTACCAATTAAAGGTCTCAATTCTACTGGAATAGCGGATTTTAGTTCTATGGTTAGGTAAGAAATGCAGCGTCTAGCATCAACCTCATAGGGCGCAGTAATAGCAGCAGTAGGGCAGATGTCAATGCAAGCGCTACAAGTGCCGCAGTGGTTGGTCGTTGGTGTATCAATGGGTAACGGTAGATTGGTGTAAATTTCTCCTAAAAAAAACCAAGAGCCATGATTTTTATGAATGAGCAGCGTATGTTTGCCACGCCAGCCCAACCCTGATTTTTCTGCTAATGCCACTTCTAGTACTGGCGCACTATCGGTAAAGACACGATATTCAAATTGTTGGGTTTCTGCCTGAATCTTTTCACTGAGCTTTTGCAGTTTTTGCCGCATGACTTTATGATAATCTCGGCCTAAAGCATAGCGTGAGATAAACGCCTGCTCCCTATTACTAATGACTTCCCAGCTATCTTTAGCATTGGGAGGTAAGTAGTCTAAGCGTGCTGTGATAATACGTAGGGTGTTGGGCACCAATTCTGGCGGGCGTGTTCGCATCGTGCCATGTTTTGCCATATAATGCATCTCACCATGAAAGCCCTTTTTAATCCACGCCTGGTGTTGCATCTCCGCAAATGCCAAATCTGTATCTGTAATGCCAATCTCAGCAAAACCAAGTGCTTGCCCCCAACGTTTGATGTCAGCAGCCAGTTGAATATAAGCGTTATCTTGATGAGTTTGCATGGTTAAGCACAATTTTACACATGTTTTATTAAATGAGTCTGCAACACTCTCAGCTGGACAACGTTTTGCAGAAGGGTTGTCCAGCGGTATGACCATCTATTTACATGGCGATCTAGGCGCTGGTAAAACGACTTTTGTACGTGGCGTGTTACGCGGTCTAGGATACCAAGGTAAGGTCAAAAGTCCAACTTATACCTTAGTAGAACCTTATGATTTTTTTAAAAAACAGATTTATCATTTTGATTTATATCGTTTTACTGATGAAGAGGAGTGGGATGCTTTTGGTTTTAGAGAGTATTTTAATCCATCCAGCATCTGTATGATTGAGTGGTCAGAAAAAGCACAACAGCTATTGCCAATGGCTGACATAGAAATTTATCTGAGCCATCAAGCCAGTGGTAGGCTTATTCAATATAATGCAAATACTGAGCTAGGGCGGCAACTTTTAGTTAATTTGGAAAAAAATGCATAAAAAGTTAATCCTATTATTTTTTTTCGTCATGGCATTTGTTTCAGCACAAGCATTTGCAGAGACCAATACGATTACTGCTGCACGCGTCTGGCCTGCGCAAGATTACACACGTATCGCGCTAGAGGCATCTGCACCATTAAAACATCAGCTACTCATCTTAAAAAATCCTGAAAGACTGGTGCTGGATATTGAAGGTGTAGAAATGAACACCATGGTAAAAACCCTATCTGACCGTATTTTGTCTAGTGACCCTTACATTAGCCAAGTGCGTGTTGCAATGTTTAAACCTAATGTACTGCGTATTGTGATTGATCTTAAAACTGAGGTAAATCCCAATGTGTTTGCACTACCCCCCGCAGGGGATTACAAACATCGCTTGGTGTTGGATATTTATCCTATCAAAGATCCCTTGGCTACCATGATCGATAAGTTAGACAAAGGTAAAGAGTCGGCGGTGGTAACAGCAGAGCCGCCCAAGCCAATTATTGAGCCATTGCCGCCTATCCCACCAGAAGAGCCAGTTAATTCGGATGCTGTTGATAGTGCACTTAAAAACATACCTGCCGAAGCCCCAAACATACCTACTACTACAGAATCTGGCGTAAAAGCTAAAGTGGATGCCGTTAAGAGCAAAAAGTCGGATCGTGTATTGACGATTGCCATTGATGCAGGTCACGGTGGCGAAGACCCAGGAGCGCTTGGCGCAAGAGGTAGTCATGAAAAAGATGTCACCTTGATGATTGCCAAAAGGTTAAAAGACAAAATTGACGCTGAAGACAATATGCGCGGTGTATTAATTCGAGATGGCGATTATTTTATACCACTACATGATCGCGTGGTAAAAGCCCGTAAGTTGAAAGCAGACTTATTTGTTTCTATTCATGCAGACTCATTCAGCAATGCCAGCGCGCGCGGCTCTTCTGTGTTTGCACTCTCAGAGCGCGGCGCAACCAGTGCAAGTGCACGTTACTTGGCTAAGAAAGAAAACGAATCTGATTTAATTGGTGGGGTAAATCTAAGAAATAAAGATCGAGAGTTAGCCAGAACCTTACTAGACTTATCGCAAACAGCTACCATTAATGACAGCATCAAACTAGGTAAAGAAGTATTAGATAAAATTAGCGAACTGAATGACCTGCATACCAACCATGTAGAACAAGCTGGGTTTGCTGTGTTGAAATCACCAGATATTCCTTCCATTCTGGTAGAAACCGCATTTATTAGCAACCCAGAAGAAGAGCGTAAACTCAATGATACGGCACATCAAGAAAAATTAGTGAGTGCGATTTTGGCAGGTGTAAAAAAATACTTCGGTTCTAATCCCCCCTTGTCAGGCAATGCCGTGACAAGCGAAAGATAGAAGTGAATCAGTTAAATTATATAAATCAATATGTTGCAACAAAACCTGTTTTAAGGCTTAAAAGAATATATCCGCAAGATTAGAGTGGCTGAATGAATGGAGTTTTAGCTTGTGAGGGTTGATGAAATGTTGAAAGTAAACATGTGGCGGACTGTAAACGAGTCCGCCCTACAAAATCATCTAAGGATAGGCTCTACATAGGGCAGATTTGTTTACAGTCCGCCGCATTGGTAATCGCAAGGATTAACGGTCAATATCTCTTTAATTAATCACCACACCATGTATTGGCACAATTTTAGCTTTATCATGCCTATAAAGTCATTACACTATAATAACGAGCCCGAGCCAACATGGATTCCTTACAATACCCACGCCACGGCGATAAAGAAAACTCTGCCTTCTTTGAAGAGTATTTAAAGCGCTTATTACTGGAGCGCGATCGTTTAGGAATCACCGAAATGGTGCATGAAATAGATGCGCTGATGATTACGGTGGATCCTGACCATTCCATTAAGTATATTTCCGAGCTTTGCTTTATGACGCCTTATCATTATTTGGTGACGTTAGAGAGCGAATCACATTGGACGCATATCTTACGCATTGATCTCAACTCTCCTGATTTAATCTTACGCGAAGTGAAAGACCCCAATTTTAGAGGGATTTTCCGCTCACTGAATGAAATCTACCCTATAGGTTCGCAAAAACCCAACAGCCGCTATATGGGTGAGATTATTCGTGTCAATAATTTACATGAAGTGGAAAAAATTCAGTCATCACGCGAATTTAGATTTTTTTCCCAAGACGATATACGTAAATTAGAGCTGCCTGGTAATCTTGCGATCCGTAAACCGTCACCGTATACGCATAATATTGTGGGCTATTTGGAGCGTCACCCTGAGGATTTAAGGGTATATGCGCTAGGTATCAGCGCTATCCGCAATGATGTACAAAAAGTGTATGTTGAGGCTAAAGAATTGCAAGCCAAACTACGTATCGACGATTTGTTGATGCCATTTGATCACCTAGCAACGCGTATTTATAGCCAAAACCGCGAGGTGGCAATTTTAGAGTACCTGTCTTTGACCAGCTATTATTTCTGGGGTGCTTACAATATTAAAGATCAAAACTCTTCCACCAATGTAACCAAGAGCGTGCATGGTTATGCTGAGTCACGTAGCCCAGCAAAAGTATTTACTGCAAATAACACACCGTACTTTGTGAATCACTTGGAAAAGCTGCCTTCACCCACT
>DHYP01000041.1:14027-16847 GCA_002414145.1 Methylophilaceae bacterium UBA5127
TAAACTTTTGTACGTAACTATGGACCACGTTTGCATCATATGGCGATTTCAGTCAAAGACGGTGAGCGGGATGGCATGGAAAATATTGAGTTTGTGGTTAACGCCATTGCAGAAAACGGACAGGAGTTTTTACTGGATGTGATTGGTTCCAAAGAGGAAGGACTGAAGCAGATATTCTCTAATGCTTCTGAGCACTCTTCACTCATTATTGAGTATGTACAACGTTTTGGTGCTTTTGATGGTTTTTTTACTAAAGACAATGTTGCAAAACTGACCGAAGCAGCGGGTTTTGAAGAAGGGGTGAAAGCATTAGCTACACCGCACAAATAATTATTAACAAGAAGCCTTTTATGAAAATTTCCTCTATTGAATACGCATCTATACAAACTTATGATGAGTTGTTAACGCCATCTTTGTTGCCTCGCTCCGCTGCCCAGCCATTACTGGATTATCTGAGTGCGATTGATGAAGCTGATCTCACCGCAAGAAGGCAGGCGGCAGAAGCAACTATCCTTGCGATGGGAATTACTTTTACCGTGTATTCGGACGCAGGTAATATTGATCGTGCATGGCCACTGGATGTAGTGCCAAGGGTCATGACGCGTAAAGAGTGGGATCCGATTCAAGTGGGCTTGAAGCAAAGGTTAACAGCGCTCAATTTGTTTATTAATGATATTTATAACAAACAGCAAATTGTCAAAGATGGTGTTTTTCCAATTGAGGTGCTGAAGGATTCAGTGAATTTCAGACCGCAGTGTGTTGGCATTACCCCTAAGTTTGGCGTTTGGGCGAATATATGCGGAACGGATTTAGTCAGAGATGCGGATGGTACGGTTTATGTGTTGGAAGATAACCTGAGGGTGCCATCAGGGGTCTCGTACATGCTGGAAAATCGGCAGATAATGAAGCGTATTTTCCCTGAGCTGTTTCGTACCAGCAATATTTTACCTGTAGATGGATACACGACTGAGCTTTACAACATGCTGGCAGCGCTCTCACCAAGACCCGGTGATCAGCCTGTGATTGCAGTACTTACCCCTGGCATTTATAACTCAGCGTATTTTGAGCACAGTTACTTGGCGCAACAAATGGGTGCTTATTTAGTAGAAGGTTCTGACTTAGTCGTAGATGAGAAGGATATTGTCTATATCAAAACAATTACAGGGTTACAACGTGTTGATGTGATTTACCGACGTATTGATGATGACTTTATTGATCCTGAGGTATTTAATCCAGATTCGGTATTAGGTGTTGCTGGTTTAATGCGGGCTTGGCGCAGCGGCAATGTCGCTATCGCGAATGCGCCTGGTGCAGGGGTGGCCGATGATAAAGTGGTCTATACCTACGTGCCTAAAATGATTAAATATTATTTGGATGAGGATCCTATTTTGCCTAATGTGCCTAGTTATTTGTGTATGCACAAAGATGAGCGTGAGTATGTCATTAACAACATAGATCAACTGGTTGTTAAACCAGCCAATGAGTCTGGTGGTTATGGCATGATCATTGGATCACGCGCTACGCAGGCAGAACGAGATGCTTTTGTAGAGCTGATTAAAAAAAATCCGCGTAATTATATGGCGCAGCCTACACTCAATTTATCTACTGCACCTGCCATTGTTAATGGGGTTTTAGTGCCTAGACACCTTGATTTGCGGCCTTTTGTATTACAGTCTAAAAATCAATATGTCACCATGGGCGGGTTAACGCGTGTGGCAATGCGTCAGGGCTCTCTTGTTGTGAACTCATCACAAGGTGGCGGCAGTAAAGATACATGGATTGTGGAAGAGGGAGTATAAGCAATGCTAGCACGTGACGCAGAAAACCTGTATTGGATGGCACGGTATTTAGGTCGTGCTGAAAATACAGCGCGATTGATTATTAGCACTTCTGATATTTTATTGGACTTACCACAAGGTGCATCGCTAGGCTGGGGTACAGTGCTGCAAATCGCAGGGATAGACCATATGTATAAAAAGCATTATGAAACAGTGGCGGAAGCTGACATTATGCATTTTTTAATTGCGGACGAGCGTAATCAAAGTTCTATTTTGTCTTCAGTGCAAAATGCGCGTGAAAATACACGCACTTTGCGTGAACTGTTGCCAGAAGAGCTATGGGAACGTATTAACAGCTTGTACTTATACATTGTGAATAATATTGATTTAGCCTCAAAAAACAGACGTAACAAGTATTTATTCTTACAAAACGTGATTCAGCAACGTCACTCAATTGAGGGGCTGATTATTAGCACCTTAGAGCGTGATCTGGCTTATTATTTTATACGCTTGGGTACTCATATAGAGCGTGCAGATATGACCACACGTATTATGGATATTAATTACGCAATATCACTCCCACAAGATTCTGACTCAGATGAGATCACCAGACAAACATTATGGGTAGGCATACTAAAAGCATTGTCAGCATTTTTACCGTATCGCAGGCTACATAACGTGAATGTCAATATGGCAGGTGTTGTTGATTTTCTGTTTCATGAGCGTCGCTTTCCGCGGAGCATTATTCATTGTTTGTATGAAATTGAGTCTACGTTAAGTGATTTACCAATGAATGAAGCATTACTGCCCCATGTCAAAGCGGCACAATTACACATTCAGAATAAATCGACAAAAGAACTGGATATTGTGCAGTTACATGAGTCGATTGATATTGCACAGCAACAGCTTAATGACATTCATAATGCTTTGAATGAGACATACTTTAGTCCTAACGAAGGCACTAAAGCTGCATAAATAAGTGTTTATGTCATGACATACGGTTTATCTATTCATTGTAATAGCGGTATTGTATTGAGCGCGT
>DHYP01000041.1:16852-18103 GCA_002414145.1 Methylophilaceae bacterium UBA5127
AGATTCTTTCACCAACACAAGACAGAATCATGGAGGTGCCGACAGCACGAGAATGCATCGTTATGTTTGGCCTGGAAATCGATTTATTGCAATATTGTCTTCAGGACATCCAGATGTGATTGCAGCGCTTAATAGTCAATTAAATCAAGACTTGAATAAAGGCGCTGATAAAAGTTTGCTGACAGTCACTTCATTACAAGCGGCGGCAGATTATATTGCTGAAACTAATACGCAACTTCAAAAGTTATTTGCGGAACGTGGCCCATCAATCATGAGCTATGAGACAAGCTATATCTTGGCAGGACAAATAGGGTTGCAACCGACAGAGACGATGTTGATCTATGCGCAGGGAAATTACATCAATGAATCTGAATATTCACCTTATTTGCAGATTGGTGATTCTAAATATGGCAAACCTATTCTAGATCGGGTGGTTAAGGCTGATTTGTCCTTGGCAATGGCAGCACGATGTGCAATGGTTTCAATGAATTCAACAATGGTCATAGATCAGCAGACAGAAAAATCGATTGAGTTGTTAATTTACAAGAAAGATAGTTTAAATACCAGCACGCATATGGTGTTGCAAAAAGACCACCCATTTGCTAACAATATGGCAGTTTCATGGAATCACGGCTTACAACAGGCGCTTACCATGTTGCCGAAATTTGCTTGGGAAAATTATTGATAATGTTCTCCATATTTTGATTTACATCAACAATTCATTTATACTAAGATGGTTGCCTGTCTGAAATAAATGAATATAAAAAAGGTTTAAGAGGGTGGTTCTTTCATGACATATTGTGTGGCGATTAACACAGATCAAGGCCTGGTGTTGTGCTCAGACTCTCGCACTAATGCGGGGTTTGATAACGTGTCTAGCTATAACAAAATGCATACTTTTTCGTGGAATAATAACCGTTTTTTTACCGTGATGTCTTCAGGTAATTTAGCCACAACACAGTTAGTATTAAAGAAAATAAAAACAGATTTAGAAAATCATAATACGCCTAACTTATTATCTGTTACAACGATGCATGAGGCGGCCGACTATGTCGCTGACATTAGTGCACAGCTTAAAAACATGCATGTAGTGCGCGACGCGGGCAATACTAATTTTGAGGCTACATTTATTATCGCAGGGCAAATAGGTGTACAGAGACCAGAAACTTTATTGATTTACCCGCAAGGTAACTATATTTCAGAGTCCGATGACCATCCTTATTTGCAGATAGGTGAGATTAAATATGGGAA
>DHYP01000041.1:18137-18858 GCA_002414145.1 Methylophilaceae bacterium UBA5127
GTATTAAGCGCGATACCTTGTTAGAGCGTGCAGCACGTTGCGCACTTGTTTCAATGAACTCTACTATTCGTAGTAATTTGACCGTAGGCCCGCCTATTGATTTATTGATATATGAAAAAGACAGTTTAAATGGTGGTCGCAAATTACATTTTTCTGAGGATGACCCTTTTGCCAAGCAAATTTCAGATGCATGGAATGCAGGGTTAATTCATGCGCTACAGTCCTTACCACGTTTTGAGTGGGAAGAACCTGATTATCAAAAACAGGATCAGTTAAAAAACTATTAAGCTCAGTTTTTTCCTCACTCTTTAGTAATGTCAGTGTTTTGAGCCAGGCTCTCTGGTTGCCACCTTAGGTCTAGAGTAAATGGAAATCTTGGGTTGCGGATTTCTTCTTGTATCTCCATCTTTCCTGGGGTGTGACCATAACTCCAGAATCTTGCAAAGCGACGGGCTTCGGCTTCGTTAGCGTTGATCGGGAAAGTATCGTAGTTACGCCCACCTGGATGTGATACATGATAGGTACAACCTCCAATCGCACGACTACTCCAAGTATCAATCAAATCGAACACTAGAGGTGCTTGTACGCCAATCGTAGGATGTAGTGCGGACCAAGGTGCCCATGCGCGAAAACGTACCCCAGCTACATATTCGCCAGCTGTTCCTGTCGCTTGTAAAGGTAGCGGGCGACCATTACATGTGACGATATGGCGGCCATCCGC
>DHYP01000041.1:18875-25728 GCA_002414145.1 Methylophilaceae bacterium UBA5127
TCCGCGAACTCGCAACTGCATGCGCTCAACGGAAGAGTCTACATAACGCGCGGTGCCACCACCGCTCATTTCTTCACCCAGTACATTCCATGGCTCAATGGCTTGGCGTAGTTCTAGTTCAACCCCGTGATACGCTACTGTGCCGTAACGCGGGAAGCGAAATTCAATAAAAGGATCAAACCAGTGTTTTTGGAATTGATAGCCAAAATCACGTAAATCTTGTACGACATCAGCAATGTCACTTGCTACAAAATGTGGAAGCATCCAGCGGTCGTGAAGTTCTGTGCTCCAATGAATCAGTTTGCCTTTGTAAGGCTCTTTCCAGAATCGCGCCACTAAGGCGCGTAGTAATAAGCTTTGTAGCAAACTCATCCGTGCATGCGGTGGCATTTCAAACGCCCTGAATTCAACTAAACCGAGCCGTCCTGTGGGACCGTCTGGTGAATATAATTTATCTATTGAGAATTCAGAGCGGTGGGTATTGCCTGTTAAGTCGATCAACAAATTACGTAACAGCCGATCTACCAACCAAGGACGCTCACTCTCGGCCATTTTCGGCAATACTTGATCCATTTGCTGAAAAGCAATGGCAAGCTCGTAGAGATTGTCATCACGTGCTTCGTCAACGCGTGGTGCCTGACTAGTGGGGCCAATGAACGTCCCTGAGAAAAGGTAGGAAAGTGCTGGATGGTTTTGCCAGTAGGTAATGAGGCTTTTGAGTACATCAGGCCTGCGTAACATAGGACTCTCTGTTGGCGTAGCACCACCTAGCGTGACATGATTGCCACCGCCTGTACCTGTATGGCGACCATCTAGCATAAACTTTTCGGTGCCTAAACGTGTCAATCGCGCTTCTTCATATAGCAACGTTACATTATTGACCAAATCTTTCCAACTTTTGGCAGGGTGAATGTTGACTTCAATTACGCCAGGGTCAGGTGTTACACTGAGTACCTGAATACGTGTGTCGCGTGGAGGGGTATAGCCTTCAATCCAAAGCTTCAGTTTTAGCGCAGAAGCTGTATTTTCAACAGCAGAAACCAAGGCTAAATAATCTTCTAAACGATTGACTGGCGGCATAAATACATACAATCTGCCATTACGTACTTGTATGCATAATGCGGTGTGTATCACTTCGCGTGGCAATGGTTTTGGCGTTTTGTGTTTGGTTTTTACGCTGATTTTTGTTTCATTATTGAGGTCTGCATATGCATCAAACGGGTCTATTGCAAACTCAGGTTCCATATCTTCAGGCAACACCCACGGCAAAGATGCCAGAGGCAAACGCAAGCCCATAGGGGAGTCGCCTGACAGCAAGTACAAATGCTCGCGTTTAAGCGGCCATTTACTGGTTAACCATTCTGTTTCTATTTTATTCTTACGAGATTTTTTAGACTCAACGGGCTTGATAGGCATCACATAGCCCACAATACTTTCCAAGCCAGTTTCAAGTAAACGCGCCAAACGGCGGCGTTCTTCAGAGTCTTTCAGGTTGACTTGAAGTGGATCGATATTTTCGGGTAATTTTTCTTCGAGTTGTACTTGCGCAAGCACGTCTTCATAAGCGGGGATCAAACATGCTTTGGGGAAGTCGAGTACTTCGGCTAGCTTGTTAGCAAATGCAGTGGCCTCATTTAATGTGTAATGATCAGGGACTGACTCATCTGAAAATAAGCTAGAATCACGCCATATAGGCTTGCCATCAACACGCCAGAACATGTTGATGGCCCAGCGCGGGAGGGGCTCACCTGGGTACCATTTGCCTTGACCATAATGCAGCATGCCGCCATTGGCAAAATGCGCTTTAAGCTTTATAGCAAGCTTGCCAGCCAGTTCCCTTTTTTTGTCACCATGTGCAAGGGTATTCCACTCCGCACCTTCCATGTCGTCAATGGAAACAAAAGTTGGTTCACCGCCTTGTGTAAGCCGTACATCTTGCTTTTTAAGATCTGCATCCACTTTATTGCCGAGTTTGTCTATTTTGAGCCAATCTTCTTCGCTATAGGGCTTGGTGACACGAGGATCTTCATGAATACGTGTAACGGACATTTTATGCACAAACTGCACTTCGCATACATCGGTAAATCCAGTGATGGGGGCGGCTGATGAAGGTACTGCTGTACAGGCAAGCGGGATATGCCCTTCGCCAGTGAGCAAGCCAGAAGTAGGGTCCATACCGATCCAGCCCGCGCCAGGAATGTAGACTTCTGTCCATGCGTGTAAATCAGTAAAGTCTACTGTGGTGCCACTTGGGCCATCAAGCGCTTTAATGTCAGCTGTGAGTTGTATTAAATAACCGGAGACAAAACGTGCAGCCAGACCAAGGTTACGCATGATTTGCACGAGTAACCAAGCACTGTCACGGCATGAGCCAGTACGTTTTGTCAGTGTCTCCTCTGGTGTTTGTACGCCAGGTTCCATACGCACTAAATAACCTATGTCTTGCTGTAAACGCTGATTAATGGCTACCAGAAAGTTAGCAATACCAAGGTTTGGCTGGACGATAGCTTTTTTGGCGTCCTCTAACCAATGATTAAGCATTTTGCCCATAGGATCAGGCTTTAAATAGGCGCTTAATTCGTAAGCTTGTTGTTCTGTGTATTGAAAGGGGTAAAATTCTGCATATTTTTCTACAAAGAAATCAAACGGATTGATGACGGTCATATCCGCCACTAAATCGACCGTAAAATCGAGTGCGCGTATTTTTTCAGGGAATACATAGCGTGCAATATAGTTCCCGTAAGGATCCTGTTGCCAATTTATGAAATGTTTCTCAGGGGAAACCGTCAGAGAGTAAGACAAAATTGGCGTGCGTGCATGCGCTGCTGGTTTTAAGCGTACTTCATGGGGTGAAATATTGACTAGCCTATCAAATTGGTAACTAGTTTTGTGATGTAGTGCAACGCGTATGGCCATCTGGCTCCTCAGTCGTACTTAATGTTTTATCTTAAATATTAGCAGGATACATGCCATATTTAGCATTGGCGTGAACATGATTTTTTGTGTATGAATGGACGAGAGGTCATGATGACACAGAACAGCTGACATTTATCTGTTATTGCGCGATAAATAATCGATCTCCCGGGTCGTGTCACCGTAGCCTGACTGGATTAACAACGCTCGTGAAATGTATTGATTGATTTGTGATCTGTAAGCGGGGATGCGGTTTGCATCCACAAATATTTGTGGAAACTTAAAGCTGAGCCATGCATATAAGCTAATGTTTTGACAGAGATTTTCTGCATCCTCTAAATGCTTTGGGTTGTTTGAGTTTAACCAGCTAGGGGCGTTGGGTAAGCTTCTGGGCGCGTTGTTATATACGCTTTTTACACATAGCAACAAGTAGTCTTTTTCAATATTGGCTTGAATTGAAATGGGAGCGCAAGTGAATATAAATTTATCACTTAACGCCATACTGGGGGCGTGAGTATCAACTAAGATTGCCAGCGCATATTGTGCAGTTATGGCGTGCACCTTGAATAAATCATGCCTTATATTGGTGCGTGTTGTCAGGTAGTCGATGCATTCAGCAATGCGAAGCGTATGTCAATAATGCGCAATAGTTTCGATATGGCTGAATTGAATGGCGATAGGCAGATTTTCTAAATGAGCGGTATCATCTGTTGCTAACATATGTGCGATGTGCAGTTGCTCATCATCTTCTAGCACATTCACATACCCCGTCGGGTATATACCAAACCGTCCAGCGCGTCCTGCAATTTGGCGTACCTCAGTGGCATTGAGCAGGCGCGATGCTATACCGTCAAACTTATGCGTGCTGGCAAAAATCACGCGCCGAATTGGTAAGTTTAAACCCATGCCTATGGCGTCTGTAGCTACCAGAATATCTGCTTCACCCGAGTTGAAGCGTTCGGATTCTGTTCTACGCACTTCGGGTGATAACGCTCCGTAGATGCTTGCAACAGTATATCCCCATTGCCTAAAACGGGCAGAGTAGGTCAGTACATCTTTTCTGCTAAATGCAATCACTGCGTCGCCTGTTTGAAGTTGGTGCTTAAGCTTAGGTTTGCTGTAGCGTTTGCCACATATAGTCTTATGCTCGATTTCTAAAGGTGTCATACGTTGTAAGTGCGTGATTTGGTAGCGTTCATTTAAATACTCAATGACTTGAATACATGGCTTGATGACGGCAGCCGAGCCACAAACAAACACTTGCCGTGCTGGTGCGCCGATAAGTGCTGCTGTCCATGCACTACCACGGTTTGGATCATGCAGCATTTGAATCTCATCGATAATGGCCACATCAACAATTTGATTAGGGTTCATCATTTCGATAGTAGATGCTGTATGCTTTGCGCCAGCAATGATGTGCTTTTCCTCCCCAGTAATTAAATTGCAGGGAATACCTGCTACCATGAGCTTGTCACGTATTTCCATCGCAAGTAAACGCAGTGGTGCCAAGTAAATGCCAGAAGGGGCTTGCATAAGCGTATTTAACGCATGATAGGTTTTGCCAGAGTTGGTAGGGCCTAGGTAAAAGTGATGGTGTCTTGCTAATTTGCGTGCTTGTATAAAGCTTTGAGCGTAATCATCAAAATGAATATTCTGTATCGATTTTGCCATTACACTTGCATTTGAGATAAAACAAGTAGGATACCAAAAACACTCAGTAAACTTGTAGTGATTTCTTAGTGCGTAAGGATGAACTAAAATGAAACTCACCTTTTTAGGTGCAACAGGTACAGTGACGGGCTCTAAATATCTGTTAGCTTCTGGCGCAAAACGGATTTTAATAGATTGTGGATTATTTCAAGGTTTAAAACAGCTGCGTTTAAAAAACTGGGCAAAACTGCCAATTGACCCAAGTGAAGTAGATGCTGTTGTATTAACACATGCACACATTGATCATAGCGGTTATTTGCCATTGTTTGTAAAAAATGGATTTTCTGGAAAAGTATATTGCACGCATGCTACCCGCGATTTGTGTGAAGTGCTACTGCCAGATGCTGCGCATTTACAAGAGGAGGAGGCTGAGTATGCCAATAGACGTGGTTTTTCTAAACATCACCCAGCCTTGCCCCTCTATACCAAAGAAGATGCAGAACGTGCTATCGTACTGTTAACACCTGTTGTTTATGGGCAGACAATAGACCTTGGAGACAGTTTGCAAGTGTGTTTTTATCCCAATGGACATATTTTGGGTTCCGCATATGTACGCTTCAATGATACGCATACCTCAATTGTATTTTCAGGGGATGTTGGGCGACCGCATGATGTGCTGATGAATGCGCCCAGCCCTATTCAGCAGGCAGATTATCTGGTACTAGAATCGACTTATGGGAATCGTTTGCATGCACAAGATGATCCTAAAATTAAGCTAGCAGCGATTATTAATAAAACAGTCAAACGCAAAGGTGTCGTGCTGATACCTGTATTTGCAGTAGGCCGAGCACAAGAATTGCTGTACTACATCCATTTGCTTAAGGCGGCAGGAGAAATTTCAGAAAATATCCCAGTTTATCTAAATAGTCCAATGGCGGTAGATGCCACTGTTATATTTAACCATCATCGTGGTGAACATCGATTGACCCCAGCACAATGCGATGCATTGAGTCGTTGCGCACATATGGTTAACAGTGTTGAAGAGTCTAAACGATTGAATGCAATGAAAGGGCCGATGATTATCCTTTCCGCTAGTGGTATGGCCTCTGGAGGTCGAGTGATACATCATTTAAAAGCGTTTGCGCCCAAATCGAATAATACGATTTTGTTTGTAGGCTTTCAGGCAGCAGGTACCAGAGGTGCCGCCATGCTAGATGGTGCGGATAGTATTAAAATCCATGGAGAGTACATACCCGTCAAGGCTAAGGTAGAGTTAATCTCTAACTTATCTGCACATGCGGACTATCAGGAAATGATTGATTGGCTGAAAGGAATGGAGTCTCCTCCTAAAAAAACGTTTATTACACATGGTGAGCCAATAGCAGCAGATATGATGCGGCGACATATAGAAGAGCAACTTCATTGGCAGGCGATTGTGCCAGAGTATTCAGATCAGGTTTCTCTAACCTAGCCTGTAGGAAAATCATGAGTTAAATGCGCAAAGCAGGTAAAATGACGCAAATGCGTATACAACTTTTACCAGATCAGCTTATTAGTCAAATCGCCGCTGGCGAAGTAGTAGAAAGACCAGCATCAGCACTCAAAGAGCTGCTGGAAAATAGCTTGGATGCGGGGGGTAATGATATTCAAGTAATGCTACTACAAGGTGGCATTAAACAACTCAGAGTGACAGATAATGGCAATGGCATTCCAGAAGAGGATTTGCAGCTCGCGTTAACGCGTCATGCCACTAGCAAAATTGCAACTTTAGAAGACCTTGAAAGTGTGGCAAGTTTGGGCTTCAGGGGCGAAGCCTTAGCAAGTATTGCTTCAATTTCTCGTACACAATTAATCAGTAAGTGTGACGATGCAAAACATGCGTGGCGTATTCGTTCGGAAGGTAGCGCAATCGGTGCAGTTGAGCCAGCAGCCTTAGATATAGGTACCGTGGTAGAAGTCAATGATTTGTATTTTAATACACCAGCACGTCGCAAGTTTCTCAAAACAGAAGCGACCGAATATGGTCATTGCGAGGAAGCTTTAACGCGAGTAGCGCTTTCACGTCCAGAGGTCAGTTTTTTGTTGCAGCATAATGGTAAAGCCGTGATGCGCTTCACTAAAGGCTCAGCGGAAAAGCGTTTTTCTGAAGTTCTGGGAGAAACTTTTTCGGCAGAATCTTTTGTGCTGGATGAGTCAGCTGGTGGCTTGCGGTTCTGGGGGATGGCCGCTAAACCTACGTTTTCGCGTAATGCGCGCGATACGCAGTACGTGTATGTGAATGGGCGATTTG
>DHYP01000041.1:25774-26136 GCA_002414145.1 Methylophilaceae bacterium UBA5127
TGATCAGCCACGCCATACGTCAAGCCTACCAAGACGTACTACATCATGACCGTCACCCTGCATATGTGTTATTTTTGGAGCTGGATCCAGCGTTAGTGGATGTCAATGTACACCCTGCTAAAACAGAAGTGCGTTTTAGAGACGGTCAAGCGTTGCACCGTTTTATTTTTCATGCTTTACACAAAGTACTCGCCGCACCAACTGGCAGCTCAAGCGCCGTGACCGCTAGTCAGGCGCCTAGTAATCCTTTCGTCAATAATAATGAGCCGACAAGATTAAATTATCCTGCTTATCAATCGCAAATTAACTTGAGTGCGAATGAACATAATAGTTTTTATCAAACGTTATATAGTGGCATTAAG
>DHYP01000041.1:26150-26547 GCA_002414145.1 Methylophilaceae bacterium UBA5127
GTTTGCACAAGGTAGCAACGCAAGTGCAGATGTGATTGAACAAATTGAACACCAATTGACGCAATCACACCCCTTAGGCTTTGCTGTTGCACAAATTCACGGCATTTATATTCTTGCGCAGAATGCATTGGGTCTAGTAGTGGTCGACATGCATGCCGCGCATGAGCGTATTGTGTATGAGCGATTAAAAAATGCATTAGAGACCGATTCTGTAGCAATGCAACCGCTGTTAATTCCCGTCAGTTTTAATGCAGACAAACTTGAAATAGCAACAGTGCAGGAAGCGCTGAGTACAGGTCAGGGCAGTTTAAAGCAGTTAGGATTTGAGTTTGCTGTGCTTTCACCCACCACACTGGCGGTGCGTGCAGTCCCTGTGATGCTGCAGGACGCAGATGCA
>DHYP01000041.1:26594-29632 GCA_002414145.1 Methylophilaceae bacterium UBA5127
AGGACGCAGATGCAGTGACTTTAGCGCGCGATGTGTTACGTGATCTGCGTGAGTATGGCGCTACGCGTGCGCTCACCGAACGCAAAAATGAAATGCTAGCTACGATGGCCTGCCATGCCGCTGTACGTGCAAATCGTGCGCTCACGATTCCAGAAATGAATGCGTTGTTGCGTGATATGGAATCGACAGAACGTTCTGGGCAATGTAATCATGGTCGTCCAACTTGGTTTCAAGTGACCATGCAAGATTTAGACAAAATGTTTATGCGTGGCAAATAAGGAAGTTAAGTGCTACTAGCACTAGAATAGACTGGTTGAACAAACATATTTAATGAATTTTGTGATGCAGGTATACTCGCCTGATACACATTGACGGTAACTGAACACCCTTGGGAGGAATATTATGAGCGATTTAGAGGATAAACCAAACCTAAAAGACAAGGTGTATAGCGAATCGGAAGTTCACGAAAAGTTGCAGTCTTTACTTCCACACTGGTATTTAGAAGATGGCTGGATACGTCGTAAATACAAAACTAGTGGTTGGAAAGGTACGCTCATGGTGGTTAACACTATTGGTCATCTAGCGGAGGCAGCATGGCATCATCCAGACTTGACGGTATCTTATGCATTTGTGATTGTCAAACTGTGCACACACAGCGCTAAAGGAATTACGAGCAAAGACTTTGAGCTAGCCAAAAAAATTGAAGAAGTGATTCAATGGCAGCCCAATCAAGAAAATCCGAACAGTGCACTTGAAGGTACGCCAAATGAAGATCCGAGATTTAAATATATTAAGTATGATTAAACAACGCAATACATGACCGTAGCAACGCAAAAATATCCCCCAGCAATCTTTTTAATGGGGCCAACAGCAAGTGGTAAAACAAGGTTGGCGGTTAGTTTGTTTCAGACATTACCCGTTGAGTTAATTAGTGTTGATTCTGCGTTGGTTTTTAAAGGAATGAACATCGGCACAGCTAAGCCAGATGCAAATACGCTGGCGATTGCACCACACCATCTGATTGATATTCGCTTACCCACGCAGCCTTATTCTGCTGCTAGTTTTAGGGCAGATGCACTGCGTTTAATGGCGGATATTACCAGCAGGGGGAAAGTGCCATTGCTGGTAGGTGGCACAATGCTTTACTTCAAAACATTAGAAAGTGGTTTGAGCGAGCTACCTGAAGCTGATCAAGCGATTCGTGCAACACTAGATGCTGAGGCCGCAGCAGTAGGGTGGCCAGCCATGCATGCAAAGTTAGCCAAAGTTGATCCTGAAACTGCAATACGATTAAGGCCGAATGATATGCAGCGCATACAGCGCGCGCTTGAAGTCTATCGACTGACCGGAAAAACCATGTCACAGCATTATGCTGAACAAGAAAGCCATGCTTTCCCTTACCACGTATTGAAAGTCGCATTGATTCCGAGTGATCGCAAAGTGTTGCATGAGCGTATTGCGCTACGTTTTAAGCAGATGCTGGAGATGGGTTTGCGAGAAGAAGTTCAAGCCTTAATGAAGCTGTATCCAGAACTCACCATCAGTAGCACTGCGATGCGATGTGTTGGTTACAGGCAAGTGCTGGAATATTTGCAAGGTGACTTTGGTATCGATGATCTGTGTGATAGAGGTATTTTTGCTACGCGTCAATTGGCGAAAAGGCAGCTCACTTGGTTACGTGGCATGCAAGACATTCAGGTGATTGACTGTTTGGCACCCGATTTAGATATTCAGACATTTAATATTATAAATCAATATATTAAATTAAATACCTAATGTATAACATAAATTATTTTAAGCTTAATATTCTATGTGCTGCCTCCACGCATTCATAGACTGATGCAACTAAAGCCATGCGAATAAATCCTTTGCCTGGGTTAGTATTATGGGCATCGCGTGCTAAATAACTACCAGGTAGCACGGTAATATTTAAATCGCGATATAGTCGTATAGCAAGATCTGTATCGGCTTGTTCCGTATTGACCCAAAGATAAAATGCGGCATCTGGCATTTCAATATGTGGCCACACTTTTTTAAGGATAGGCGTGACAGTCATCAATTTTTCTGCATACAGTTTGCGATTTTCAATGACATGCGTTTCGTCGTTCCATGCGGTGGTGCTTGCGGCTTGTATTGCTGGGCTCATTGCGCATCCATGGTAGGTGCGATAGAGCGTGAATTTTTCGATAATCTGAGGATCGCCAGCCACAAATCCAGAGCGCATGCCTGGCACATTAGAGCGTTTCGATAACGAACTGAAAATGACCAGATGATGAAAGTCTCGACCAAGCAGATGTGCTGCTTGTAGAGCACCTAGCGGTGGTTTGGATTCATTAAAGTAGATTTCTGAATAACACTCGTCGGCAGCAATCACAAAGCCATATTGATCCGAGAGCTCAAATAAGGTTTTCCATTGCGACAAGTCCATGATTTTGCCTGAAGGGTTGCCAGGGCTACACACGTAAACAAGCTGTGTGCGATTGAGTACCTCTTTAGGTACGCTGGTAAAATCCATGGCGTGCTGATTTTCTGGGGTAGTATTCAAGAAATAGGGCTCAGCACCAGCTAGAAAGGTCGCACCTTCATAGATTTGATAAAAAGGGTTAGGCGATATTACGATTGGTTTGAGATGTTTTGGATCAATGACTGCTTGCGCGAAAGAAAATAATGCTTCACGACTGCCATTGACAGGTAATATGCTCGTTTCTGGATTGGGTGCGGGAATTGCGTAGCGACGTGCTATCCAATGCGAAATTGCTTCACGTAAAGCCGAAACCCCAATCGTTGTGGGATAATTAGCTAATCCAGACAGATTATCAATGAGTGCCTGCTGTATCAAAGCAGGTGTAGCGTGCTTAGGCTCGCCAATCGATAGATTAATCGGATCCAGTTTAGAGTTGGGTGTCACTCCCTTGAATAGCTCACGCAGGCGTTGAAACGGGTATGGCTGTAACAGATTTAAATTTGAATTCATAGGTGTGTATTATAGTGAGCAATAACAATAAACAAAACCTTTTTGCAGTGTCTGGCTTACTATT
>DHYP01000041.1:29651-30124 GCA_002414145.1 Methylophilaceae bacterium UBA5127
TATTTGGTGCCTTGTGTTGGGGAATCATTTGGTACCCTTATCGCCTGATGAGTGAGGCTGGGGTTTCTGGAGTCGCCTCAAGCTTCTACACCTACAGTATTGCGCTGGTGATGGGTTCATGCATTTTTGTTCGTCATTGGCGCGTAATCCTAAAATTACCACATCGCGCGTGGTGGCTTGGCCTGTTAGCAGGCTGGACGAATCTCAGTTATGTGCTGGCTGTGATAGATGGTGAAGTCATGCGTATCATGCTACTGTTTTACTTGTCTCCTTTGTGGACACTACTATTAGCACATTTCTGGTTAAAAGAGCGTATTCATGCCTCAGGCTATATGGCGATTGCCATTTCTCTATTGGGTGCATTTATTATGCTGAATGATTTTTCTGGTAATGCTTTGCCGCTACCGCATAACCATGCGGAATGGCTGGCTTTGTCTTCTGGTATAGGATTTTCTTTAGCCAATGTGGTCACT
>DHYP01000041.1:30172-31464 GCA_002414145.1 Methylophilaceae bacterium UBA5127
ATTTAAATCTTGCGACCAAATCCATGTTAGTTTGGATAGGTGTTGTGGGCGTGTCCCTAGTGATGCTACCTTGGGTAGATGCTAAGTTTCCAAGCCCAGACTTTTTCAGTATTTCACAATGGCAGACTATGCTTGTAATCGCACTATTGTTGATGCTTGCTACCATTTTTGTACAGTACGGTGTGACGCAGATGACGGCTGTACGTGCTTCTGTGTTGTTTTTATTTGAGTTGGTAGTAGCTGCCATCGCATCTTACTATTTAGCACACGAGGCGATGGCTTGGAATGAGTGGGTAGGCGGCTCTATGATTGTTGCGGCAGGTCTAATCTCTGCAATGCAGCGTAATGCCTAGATGGTTTGGCTGCCTTCTTTTGCAAAGCGTATTTTGAGCGACAGATCGTTACGTGAATCCGCATGCGCTAATGCGTTTTCTTCATCGATTTTACCGTTTGCATATAATCTAAACAAAGACTGGTCAAATGTATTCATGCCGATATCATTACTATCCGCCATGATTTCTTTGATTTCACTTAATTTTTGTTTTTGGATGAGTTCTGAAACATAAGGGGTGTTGATTAACACTTCACTCGCCGCAACGCGTTTTTGTGATTTGGCAGGGACGAGACGCTGGGAAATAATAGATACCAAATTAAGTGAAACACTCAATAGTAAAGATTGCTTAATCTCTTGTGGGAAGAACGAAATCACACGTTCCAGTGCTTGGTTGGCATTGTTTGCATGTAGCGTAGCTAAACATAAATGCCCAGTCTCAGCATATGCCAGAGCCAGTTTCATGGTTTCCATATCGCGAATTTCACCAATCAAAATCACATCAGGTGCTTGGCGCATAGCGTTTTTGAGTGCGTTATCAAATGATAAAGTATCAATACCCACTTCACGCTGGTTAACGATAGATTTTTTATGTTGATATACAAACTCAATAGGGTCTTCAATCGTAATGATATGGCCTGTCGCATTTTCGTTACGATAATCAATCATTGAGGCAAGTGAGGTTGACTTACCAGAGCCTGTAGCACCTACCATTAGGATTAAACCACGCTTGCGCATGATTAAATCTTTAAGTGTAGGAGATAAGCCAAGCTGCTCAAATGAAGGGATCTCAGTTTTAATATGGCGGATTACCATCGCCACTTCACCGCGCTGTTTAAATACATTGACACGAAAACGACCAACATCCTGCTTACTAATGGCGAAGTTACATTCTAATGTGGACTCAAATTCTTTTAACTGCTCAGGATTCATGAGCGAATAGGCGATTTCCTTAATCATC
>DHYP01000041.1:31491-34878 GCA_002414145.1 Methylophilaceae bacterium UBA5127
ATCTGCGTGTTAATCGGTAAGTTTTCACCTTCTATGTCAATGTGAATAGCAGCATTGGTGCTAAAAAAAATGTCCGATGCTCCTTTGTCTACCATAAACTTTAATACAGGTGAAATATCTACAGTTGCCATGCTGCCCTTTGCGTTGATAGTGTTATTATTTTACTTTAACACAAGTTGTTAAGTTGGTTAAAGTATTAGCTTTTTATTATAAACATTTAAATATATGCTTTCCAAGTGTTGCGTAAATCTTACGCTATTAAATAGTTGATTATGGTGGGTAAGTAGTGTTTGTTTGAGTGCTAGTAGCTTGTTTTTATCATGAGCCAGTGCTACTGCTAATGTTTCATAATCTGCTAGATTGTCTGTGATTAAGTCGTTTAAGCTGAGGTTTTTTAAAATACTGGCGCATACTCTGGAAGAAAAAGTCTCTCCCATGCAAGTCAGTACTGGTAATCCCATCCACAACGCATCACTGGCAGTGGTGTGCGCATTATAGGGTAGTGTATCCAAAAACAGGTCGGCATGTTGCTGACGCGCAATGTGTTGTGCGATAGAGACACGCGGCGCAAAAATGATACGGTCAGCTGCAATACCCACTTTTTTAGCGGTCTCTATCAGATTATTTTTAGCCCATGGATTGCAGTCCAATAGCCAAAGTACGCTATTGGGCACTTGTTTGAGTATGCGCATCCAAGTCGCGTAAACCTCCGCAGTAATTTTAAATGTTTGGTTAAAACAGCAGAATACAAAGGCTCCGGCAGGTAGCTGATGGTTTGAACGCTCCCCAGCTTCAGCTTGAGGACGAGACTGATTGTTTGGCTGATAACATGGTAGATACAGACATTGTTCACTAAAGTACTGCGGGTCAGGTGCAATCGTGTTATCCACTAAAATGTAGTTAAATAAAGATTCTCCATCGAGCGTGCCCATCGTGCCAGGAAATCCTAACCAATTGATAGAAATGGGTGTTGGCTTGAGTGCAATGATTCCGCTACGGCTATTTTTAGTGTATCCAGTTAAATCGATCAATAGGTCTATTCGCAGCTCTCGCATATGTTTTGCAGCTTCAACATCGCTGAGTAAATGAATATCAACAAAGAGATCGACTGCATTTTTAATGCGCTGACGCTCTTCAGATTTATCATCTATGCCATGGCTATAAGCAATAATTTCAAATGTGGATCTGTCATGCTGATCTAATAACTCCGTAATTAAAAAAGCCAGCGGGTGCAATCTAAAATCAGCAGACAGATAAGCAATTCTGATTTTCTGTTTTGCGTGTTTAGGTTGTACTAAAGCCACTTCATTTTTAAAGGGTATAAGCGAGCTAAATTGTTGAGTCGCCCATTGATTTGCGCATAACAACTGTTCTTCAGCACTAGTGCCTGGCATGGCTATAAAAGCAAATGGTGCAATTTGTGCATTCTGATGCTGTTTTAATACGTTGCGTAGCTGCGTGATTTGTATATCTAAATCCTTCCAATCACAGATATGCTGCTTTTGGTGGATAAGATGGGCAAGTGCATGATGTAATTGAGGGTTATGTTTTAGCGCTTGCTGATAGCTTGCAATGGCCTTGTCTAAAGCGCCCAGTTCGCGGTAGGTGTTGCCTAAATTGTTATGTGCATCGGCATCGTCAGGTGTCAGATTTAGTGTGCGTAGATAGCATTGCACCGCTTCTAAGGGCTCTCCCAGTTCACGGTAGGCATTGCCAAGGTTATAGTGTGCGCCAGCATTATTTGGAGTCAGTGCAATGCATCTTTTAAAGTAATTGGCTGCTTGTGCATATTGTGCAGCTACACATGCGGTATTGCCTAACTGCAATAAAATTTGTGGGTGATCCGGCGCCAGTTGTAGCGCTTTGTTATAACTTGCCATCGCTTCATCTGTTTTTAATATGGCAAGGTAGGCACCCCCCAATTCATAATACAAAGCGGGGTCGTTAGGGTTGTTTTGAATAGCAATATTGAGCTGTGTGATCTGATTCATGGGCTGCATATTACCTGAAACTTGTCGCTGAAATTAAGCGCTTTAGACCCATTTCACTCAATAAATAACGATTAGGATTCAAGGCTTGTAGTAAGGACATTTCTACTGGCGATGGCTCATGAGACATCAAACTTGCTAAAATTTCGGCACAAAATGGCGCAGTGGTTAAGCCTTTTGCGCCGTGTGCTACATTGATAAATAAGCCGTGATGCCAGGGTAGTGCGGGTGGTGGGCTAATGTGTTTGGGCGGATGTTGTTTGAGTGTCGAGGCATCAATCAGCTCCCCCAACAAAGGTAAATAATCAGGCGTAGTACTACGTAGTGCCGCGCGTCCTTGCATTATGGAGCTGAGAGCTGAAAAATCTTCAGACATTTTTTTGACCATATTCAGATTGCTGTTATTGTCTGCATCCCTGATTTCTGTACTGTGGTCGTGCGCCGAAAACGTAGCACCCAAGCAATGGATTCGCTGCAATGCAGGCGTCATATAGCCATCAGTACATACCACGCATTTTAAAGATTGACTATGCAAATCAGCTGTTATTGTGCTCATCTGACCGCGCACTGCAGTGACAGGCAAGTGCGCGCTCTGTATAAATTGTAGCGCATCGTTAGCATTGGCGAGTACTACAGCATCTGCTTCGGCGATGCATCCCTGTGTTGAAAGTACTTGCCATTTTTGCGCATATTGTTGAAGGCGTAATGCATTGCAGTTGATATGCAATTTGATATTAGGATGCTGAATTAGTGCTGTACAAAACGCATGCGGATTAATCCAGCCCGCTTGCGGAAAATAAAGCGCGGGATGACTAAGCTTAACCCCAGCTATGTGGCTGGCTTCATCACAGCTAACAAGATTTAATAATGATGTGCTGAACTGACGTGCATAGACTTCTTGGATGCGCTGTTGCTCACGCGCATTAAAAGCCAATTGAAGTAGTCCGCATGCCTGAAACGCATCCGCTGCAAGAGAAAGCGCTTGCAGCAGTCTTATTGTGTATAAATAAGCCGCACAGGAGAGTTGATCTAATGCATTGGCTTGGCTAGATAAACGCGGGGAAAGCACACCGCGAGGATTGCCAGAAGCTTCTTGTGCGATGTGTGCATGACGCTCAATCAATTGCACCTGCCAGCCACGTTTGGCCAAAGCATACGCGGTAGCACAGCCAGCTATGCCTGCGCCAACGATTACAGCAGTACTAGCGTCTTTCGTGCGTATTTGATGTGGCTTGCTTGTAGAAAAGTGACCATACAGCATTTCTCGCTTGCGACCATAACCGCTTGTTTTTTTAACAACAAATCCAGCGCATATTAATCCTCGTCTCACGTCTCCAGCGCTAGTAAAGGTGGCAAATGTTGTGGATGCATGCGAAAGCCTTGCCATCTGTGCATACAA
>DHYP01000041.1:34898-43625 GCA_002414145.1 Methylophilaceae bacterium UBA5127
CTGCCACATCTCAGGGTTTTTGGCAGGAGAAAATCCATCTAAAAACCAGGCATCAATATGTGCATGGAGTTTTTCCAGCATGCGACAGGCATCGCCTATGAGCAAGGTCAGTATTACGCGTCCCTGCCATAATTGAAAACGGTGAAATCCTTCTGGGAGTACTTGATACTGAGCCCGTAACGCTTGGGACACTTCCTGCAAATGTGGCCATTTGGCATGAATCTGTGCCAATATTTTCGCATCTAAAGGGTGCTTTTCTACAGAAATAAAATGCAGTCTTGTATTTTTTGGCGCTACGTTGAGCCATAACTGACAAGTACATAAAAAATTCAGCCCTGTGCCAAAGCCGGTTTCTGCAACAGTAAAATGCGAAGCTGTGAGCGATTTGAACCGAGTTTCTAATTGATTGTGCGTCAGAAACACATAGTGAGTTTCTGCTATACCTTGTTGCGGGTTTGCAGGGTCGGTAGAGAAATAAACATCGTCATACAGGGTGGAGTAGGGCTGGTCATTGCGCCAGTCTACAAAGAGGTTCGTTGGGTCTTTTTGCTGCATGCTGCCTAGTTTATCAGGGTTTTTAATTTAAGTTCAGGCTAGACTTCTAGGATAAGTTTAACTCATAAAAGATGATCGGTTTGGGTTAAGCCTAAACTTTTTTCGCCGAAAATTTTGAGCAATAGTGCCGTAGCAATCTTAAAATTTTAATTGAGATGTTTGTATGATCTGATATATACTAATCTGTATATTTTATGGGGTTGATGTCATGATTAAATCGAGTATGCTAAAAATAGCGGGTCTATTTTTGTTTTGTTTAATGCAAGCATGTACTGTTAATCAAACCTACAACTCAGCCCAGAATCAGGACTGGCCAAGTTTTGGACGTGACTATAGTGGCCAGCGATTTGCGCCTATTACGCAAATAAATACTCAGAATGCTAAAAATTTAGTCGAAGCTTGGCACGTCAATACGGGCGTAGTCGCTACATTTCAAGCAACGCCTATCGTACAAAATGGCATCATGTATTTATCGCTACCATTCAACCATGTGTTAGCGCTTGACGCAAAAACTGGTAAAGAGATTTGGCGCTACCAGCATGATAGACGCAAAAGCTGGCAAATGTGCTGTGGACCCGCTAATCGCGGTGTCGCTGTTGCTAATGGCAAGGTATTCATTGGTACGGTAGATGCGCGTTTAATTGCGCTAAATGCAAAAACAGGTGCTAAAGAGTGGGATATTGATGTAGTTGAAAATGACATTGTCACAGAGGGGCAGGATGCACTTAATAAAAACGACCCAAACAGTGCGCGCAAAGTAACCGGTGGCACAGGTATTGGTATTGCCATGGCACCTATTGTTTATAAAAATAAGGTGATTGTTGGTATCACTGGGGTGGGTTACGGATTGCACATTGATAATCCCACTGCAGACGCGCCATTAGGTGCAGTTATTGGTGTCACCGGACGTTTCGGCAGACCAGGCTTTCTAGCTGCATATGATGTCAATGATGGTAAGCGCGTTTGGCAGTTTGATACGATTCCTGATGTTGGTTGGGAAGGAAGTTTTAGTGAAACTACGGCAGATGGAATCAGCCTAAATCGCGATGTAGTCAAAGAAAAAGCAGATGTCGGAAAATATAGCGACTCTGCCCGTTTTGGCGGTGGTTCTGCTTGGAGTACACCTGCTATTGATGCCAAAACAGATACGCTTTATTTTGGTACAGGTAACCCAAGCCCACAAATGAATGATGTTTCGCGTCCTGGTGATAATCTGTATACGGTCTCATTAGTAGCGTTAGATGCTAATACGGGTAAACGAAAATGGCACTATCAACAAGTGCCGCACGATTTGTGGGGTTATGATTTAGCGAGTCCTCCTGTGTTATTTGACTATCGATTGAATGGAAAATCGATCGCCGCTGTGGGGCAGGCCAGTAAGACAGGCTGGTTTTATGTTCACGACCGTGCCACGGGTGCTCTGCTGAAGAAATCAGATGCTTTTGTGCCTCAGCTTAACATGTTTAAAAAAGCGACCTATGATGGTGTAGTCGTTTACCCAGGTATTTTGGGAGGCTCTAACTGGTCTCCTGTGAGTGTGGATGAGCAAAATCAGCGCGTATTTATTGCAGGCATACATGCACCTATCAAATATACACTTCACGAAACGCCAGGCAAAAACGGTCAGGCAGCAATTCAATACGCCGCGAGTGAGCCCACACAAGATCCGCGCTGGGGTTTGCTTTCCGCGATTGACTTAGAATCTGGGAAAATCGTATGGCAAAACAAAACCGCACAGCCATTGGTAGGCGGCGTGCTAGCTACGGCGGGCGGTGTAGTATTTATGGGTGAGGGCGATGGTGCTTTTAATGCTTACAATAGCCAAACAGGCGAGTTATTGTGGCAGACAAAATCTGCTTTTGGCGTCAATGCACCACCAATTACCTATGTGATTGGTGGCGTTCAATATGTAGCTGTGGTGAGTGGTGGCAATGCATTATTTGGATTCAAACAAGGCGATGCTGTTTTGGTCTACCGTCTTAAACCGTGACGAAGGCAGCTTCATTTGTGAGTTGGGTGTCACGGTCAGCATACATGTGATTTAAAACTAGTCGTGCGGATGTAATGATTTCTGAAGCTGTTAATCCGACTGGGCCGATACCTGCTTCCACTAATCTATCCGCGGCTGATCCATGTACATAAACACCTACTTGGGCCGCATCAATTCCAGCCATGCCCTGCGCCATAAAACCACCAATCAAGCCACTCAATACATCACCTGTTCCCGCTGTGGCAAGGCCAACATTACCAGTTGGATTCTTAAAAAGTGCATCGTCTTGACCCGCGATAATAGTACCAGCACCTTTTAATACACATATGGTTTGAAATTGGTTGGCGATTTCGCGTGCACATTCTGCCCGATAGTTCTGTACATCCTCTACACTAGCATCCATCAACCGTGCTGCTTCTGCTGGATGCGGTGTCATCACCGAAGGACTGGTACGATTGCGCATCAGCTCGGCTAAACGGGGTTGTTTGGCAATTAAATTTAAAGCGTCGGCATCAAGCAGTAAACTCTTATTTTGCTGTAAGCATAAAGCGAGTACATCCATGGATTTTGCAGTCTGACCTAATCCTGTGCCGATAACGATATGCTCTGCAAGTGCTAGCCACTCTTGTGGCTGGCTAAGTGGCCTGAACATAATTTCGGGAAAGTTAACATCTAATGTCACTGGTTGAGTTGCTAGAGAAATTGCATATACACGACCAGCTCCACTATGCAACGCTGATCTAGCCGCTAATAAAAGAGCCCCTTGCATACCATCATCTCCACCCACGAGTACAGCCTTACCAAAGGTACCTTTGTGTGCATTATCAGGCCGATGCAACAGAAGGCTGCGAACAGTCGCCAAATCTAACAGGTCTGGATTGCTAAATAAATGTTGCATACACTTGAGTTTAAAAAGACTTTAAGGATTGATTGTTAACTTAACATATTGTGTATGTCTTGTAATGCTTGGCGAGAGAGTTTTTTAATTTTAAGGCGAACAATTTAAAACAATTGTAGCGGTCGAGATTGTAGCGAATGCGACAAACAATACAAAAAAAGGCTTACATTTTTTTTTAGAATATTAAATTCCTTTAAAATCAATTGGATGGCGAGTGGCACAAGGATTGCTATAGCTAGCATAACTAGCAATTATTGGATATCCCGATGACACAAGTGCCTATTTATTTGGATTACTCTGCAACAACGCCTGTGGATGCTCGCGTTGCTGAGAAGATGATTCCCTTTCTGACCGAAAACTTCGGTAACCCTGCCAGTCGCTCTCATTCATTTGGATGGGTGGCTGAAAAAGCAGTTGAAGAAGCACGCGAACAAGTCGCTGCTTTAGTCAATTGTGATCCTAAAGAGATTGTATGGACTTCGGGTGCGACAGAGTCTAACAATTTGGCGATTAAAGGCGCTGCTAACTTCTACGTAAGTCGCGGTAAACATATTATTACCATCAAAACTGAGCATAAAGCGGTATTAGACACTGTGCGTGAGTTGGAGCGCTTGGGTTTTACTGCAACGTATCTTGCACCGATGGAAAATGGCCTAATCGATATTGATGAATTGAAAGCTGCCATTCGCCCAGATACCGCGCTAATCTCTGTGATGCTGGTGAATAATGAGATTGGTGTGATTCAAGATGTGAGCGCAATTGGTAATATCTGTCGTGAAAAAGGCATTATTTTTCATGTAGATGCCGCGCAGGCAACGGGTAAAGTAGAGATAGACTTGCAAACGTTGCCAGTGGACTTGATGAGCTTTTCAGCCCATAAAACTTACGGTCCTAAGGGTATTGGTGCGCTATATGTGTGTCGCAAACCTCGTGTACGTTTAGAAGCGCAGATGCATGGCGGTGGTCACGAGCGTGGCTTTCGCTCTGGTACATTAGCGACTCATCAGATTGTAGGCATGGGAGAAGCATTCCGTATTGCCAAAGCAGAAATGGCTGCTGAGAATGAACGTATTCGTGCGTTACGAGACCGTCTATGGGCTGGATTGTCTGGCATTGAAGAAGTGTATCTCAACGGTGATCTAGAGCAGCGTGTGCCGCACAATCTGAATGTGAGTTTTAACTATGTTGAAGGTGAATCACTGATGATGGCGATTAAAGATTTAGCTGTCTCCAGTGGTTCTGCATGCACTTCTTCTAGCTTAGAACCCTCTTATGTATTGCGTGCGATTGGGCGTGAAGATGAGTTAGCGCATTCCTCGATTCGTTTTAGTGTCGGCCGTTATACCACTGAAGCTGATATTGATCATGCTATCAAGATTATTCAAGACAAAATTGGCAAGCTACGCGAACTTTCACCATTGTGGGATATGTACAAGGCTGGAATCGATATTGGGTCGGTCAGTTGGGTACATGCGACCGAGCCGCATCGTGAACCAGAAAATGCAGCAGCATAATTTAATAGGAGACCGACATGGCATATAGCGATAAAGTACTCGATCATTACGAAAACCCTCGTAATGTAGGCTCATTCAATCAAGAAGACGAAGATGTAGGCACGGGCATGGTAGGTGCTCCAGCCTGTGGTGATGTCATGAAACTGCAAATCAAAGTAGGTGCGGATGGCATTATCGAAGATGCTAAATTCAAAACTTATGGTTGTGGCTCAGCAATTGCATCCTCTTCATTGGTGACAGAAATGCTTAAAGGCAAAACTTTAAACCAAGCACTGGATATTAAAAACACGCATATTGCAGAGGAACTAGCATTGCCACCCGTAAAAATTCACTGTTCTGTGTTGGCGGAAGATGCAATTCGTGCTGCCATTACTGATTATCGTAGCAAGAACACAACTGCTGCTGAAGGCTATGATGCCTGTCACACAGCCGCTTAACTTAGGAGACTGACATGAGCGATACCGTAGCATTAGAACCCATTAATTTTACTACTAGCGCAGCAAGTAAAGTAAGCGAAATGATTGCCGAAGAAGGTGATGCTAGTCTGAAACTCCGTGTCTACGTTACTGGAGGGGGTTGTTCAGGCTTCCAATATAGCTTTGCATTTGATGATCAGGTGGCAGAGGATGATACTGTGATTGAAAAAGAAGGCGTGAGCTTACTGGTAGATGCGATGAGCTACCAATATATGGTTGGCGCTACCATTGATTATCAAGAGGGGCTGGAAGGCGCGCGCTTTGTGATTAGCAATCCGCAAGCCACTTCGACCTGTGGTTGCGGTAGTTCATTTTCAGTATAAGGAGATTTACATGGCTGTTACCCTCACTGATACCGCCGCATCACGCGTGCAAAAATTTTTAGCCAGTCGTGGCAAAGGCATTGGTTTGCGTCTTGGTGTCAAGACTTCGGGCTGTTCTGGTATGGCTTACACGTTGGAGTTTGTAGATGAAGCTGCACCAGAAGATGTCATCTTTGAAGCCAACGGCGTTAAGGTGCTGGTTGATCCGACGAGCATGGTCTATTTGGATGGCACCGAGTTAGATTACGCAAAAGAAGGTTTGAACGAAGGCTTTAAATTTAACAATCCGAATGCTAAAGCCAATTGCGGCTGTGGTGAGAGCTTTAGCGTTTAATACTTGTTTTAATTGAGATTTAATTTAGTGATTGCACTTTACAATGGAGCTTGTCATGAGTAGTTTGATAGGTACCAATTACTTTGAAATGTTTGGTTTAGCGCCAAAATTTACAATCGACCTCACTAGTCTGGATTATTCTTATCGTCGCTTACAAACAGAAATGCATCCAGACCGTTATGCTGCGGGCACTGAGATGGAGAAGCGTCTAGCATTACAATTATCCAGCAATCTTAATGATGGTTACCGTGCTTTAAAACATCCAAGCAGCCGTGCCCAATACCTGATTAACTTAGCGGGTAAAAAAGAAGCTGGTAATGCCGTATCTTCAGCCTTTTTGATGGCACAGATGGAGTGGCGTGAAGCAATTGAAGAGGCGCGTGCGAGTAAAAATATGCAGGCACTCGATGCATTATCTCGTCGTTTACGGCACACCATTAGTGCACAAGAAAAATTACTTGCAGTTGTGTTAGATGAGCAGTCAGATTTTGATTTGGCAGCGCAGCGTGTCAATGAATTTCGGTTTTACGAGAAGTTGCAAATCGAGATAGATACAGCGTTAGACGCACTGGAGAACTAATGGCATTACTTCAAATTGCAGAGCCGGGTCAAAGTGCTGCGCCACACCAGCACAAGCTGGCTGTGGGCATTGATTTAGGCACAACGCACTCATTGGTGGCTTCGGTCAGAAGCACCGTAGCAGAGGTTTTGCCTGATGAGTCTGGTCGTGGGCTATTGCCTTCCGTTGTACATTATGCAGCCAGTGGTGAGATTGATGTGGGCTGGGAGGCGCGGAGCAAAGCCGCACAAGATCCAAGAAACACTATCGTTTCTGTTAAACGCTTTATGGGGCGGGGCATAAATGATATTAAAGATATTCGCAATCTGCCTTATCAGTTTATTGATACGCCTGGCATGGTAAAACTCAACACAGTGGCTGGGCAACTCAGCCCCGTTGAAGTTTCCGCTGAGATCTTGAAAAAACTGCGTTCGAGAGCAGAACAAAGTCTGGGTGGCGATTTGGCAGGCGCTGTGATTACTGTGCCTGCTTATTTTGACGATGCACAACGCCAGGCTACAAAAGATGCGGCGAGATTGGCTGGTTTATCTGTATTAAGATTACTCAACGAGCCTACAGCGGCGGCAATCGCTTATGGCCTGGATAATGCGTCTGAACGTATTTATTGTGTTTACGATCTAGGCGGCGGCACGTTTGACTTTTCAATACTCAGACTCACACGCGGTGTGTTTGAAGTGTTGGCAACGAGCGGAGACTCTGCCTTAGGCGGAGATGATTTTGATTATGCAATCTACCATTGGGTCATTGATACGCTTAAATTGAAAGCATTAACTGCTGAAGATACAAGACAGTTATTGACTGAGGCCAGACACGCCAAAGAGCGATTGACCGATATGGTAGCCACAGAAATCTGTTGCAAGTTATCGCAAGGGGTAGACATTCAACTTATTTTAGGGCGTGAAGTGTTTATAGAGCTCACTAAAGACTTGCTCAATAAAACATTTAGTCCTGTGCGTCGCGCACTTCGCGATGCAGGTTTGCAAGTAGAGGATGTACAAGGTGTTGTATTGGTCGGTGGCGCCACACGAATGCCTTATTTACAGCGCTCAGTGGCGGACTTTTTCTTCCGTGAACCATTAACCAATTTAGATCCGGATAAAGTGGTCGCCATTGGTGCGGCCATACAGGCAAATGCCTTGGTTGGCAATCGCAGTGATAGCGATTTGTTACTACTTGATGTGATCCCACTCTCGTTAGGCGTAGAAACAATGGGGGGCTTAAGCGAAAAAATCATCCCACGCAACTCTACAATTCCATCAGCCATGGCGCAGGATTTCACCACATTTAAAGACGGTCAAACTGCCATGAGCTTTCATGTGGTACAAGGTGAGCGTGAATTGGTATCAGAGTGCCGATCTTTAGCCCAATTTGAATTGCGAGGGATTCCACCCATGGTGGCGGGTGCAGCACGCATACGTGTCACTTTTCAAGTGGATGCGGATGGCTTGTTATCGGTCACTGCGCGTGAACAAACTTCTGGCATTGAAGCGAATATCGTCGTGAAACCCTCTTACGGTCTGAGTGATACTGAAATTGCTGGCATGCTGACGTCTGGCATTGCCAATGCCGAGTACGATAAGCGCATGCGGGCATTGCGTGAAGCGCAAGTGGAAGCCAGACGTTTATTGGATGCAACTGAAATTGCAATGATGGAAGACGGACACGAGTTGTTAAGCAAGTCAGAGTGGGATGCAATTTGGAGCAGTATTTATGATCTGGCAGAAACCCTGCTGATGGGAGATGCGAATAGCCTAGAAGCCTTACGCAGTGCGACGGATGGGCTAAATGCAGTCACGACAGAATTCGCTTCCAGACGTATGGACGCAACAATACAAAAAGCCTTGTCAGGTCAACAAATCGAGAACATCGCCATATGACACAAATCAAAATTTTGCCTCATCCAGAAAGTTGTCCAGAAGGGGCAACGTTAGAGGTTAAGCCAGGCAAAGTGTTATGTGACGCTTTGCTAGCTGCTGGCGTAGCGCTTGAACATGCGTGTGATGGTGTATGTGCGTGCAGTACCTGTCATGTCATTATTAAAGAAGGGTATGCATCAC
>DHYP01000041.1:43642-50057 GCA_002414145.1 Methylophilaceae bacterium UBA5127
ACAGTAACAGAAGAGGAAGAAGATCAGTTGGATGAAGCGTGGGGGTTAACCGCAAACTCGCGTCTTGCCTGCCAAGTTAAAGTAGGGCAGACGCCACTTATCATAGAGTTACCCCGTTACAGTTTAAATCATGCGCGTGAGCATGAATAATTTAATATAAACAACAGGTTAAAATATAAAATTAATTTAATAGATTAATTTATATGATGTATTTTGTATCATAAGCGCTGCTCGCCATGCCTCTATCTTTTTCTCCATATGCATTGTATGTGCTGGGCTAGTAGAGGGTAAACGTACAAACTCAATGTTTGTAACACTCAGCTTCGGTAGCACAAACAGTCTAAAACTTTTTTCCGCCTCGTTGCCATTGAATCCAACCAGCTTGATATTAGGATGGTCACTGAAGAATGATTGAAAATCATTAGGTACGCGTGAGCCAGTTTCAATCGCACTATCAAGACTTCCCTGACGTATACAGCTATGCAATACATCCCACAACGCAACTTGGGACGCTTTTAAAGCCTCAACTCGATGCGCATACGGCATTCCAGCATCAAAACCATAAATGCTCGCCATAATATGCCAGAACGCATTGCGTGGATGTGCATAATACTGGCTGGCTTTAAGTGAGAGTACGCCAGGCATGCTACCCAAAATAAGCGTCCGCGCTGACTGATCAGCAATTGGGTTGAAGCTAACGATGGCGCTCATGTTTAAATAAAGGATGGCTATATTAAAGGGTGGCTATCACCCGTTAAATTGAATCATGTGTAAAGTAGATTTTCATCTTTAAGCCAGTAATTTGCAAACTTTAGCTGATCTTGGAGGAATCTGCTTTGGTATATAGCTCATCAATGATTAGCTTACATGTCGTTTTGTCGCAAGTGTCTCAAACCTTACAATTTTAGAATCTATAAAAATAGATATAACTTATTGTAATTAAACAATAATTTTATTGGCACATCTAATGCTTTAATGAGATAAAGTTATCCATTGGAGTACATTTTGTATCCTATCGTCAATGACACTACCCTACGTGATGGCGAGCAAACCGCTGGGGTTGTATTTACATTGGCCGAAAAGCTGGCGATTGCCAAATCCCTTTCTGAAGCTGGTGTTCCAGAGCTTGAAATCGGCATTCCCATGATGGGACAAGCTGAAGTTGACAGCATACAAGCCATTGTAGCATTGAACTTAGAAAGCCGATTGATGGTGTGGGGGCGCATGACTGCCTCTGATTTAGCGGCTTGTGCAAAAACGAATGTTCAACTGGTTAATCTGTCTATTCCCGTCTCTGATTTGCATATTGAGCGCAAGCTTGGTCAGAGCCGTGATTGGGTGCTGGCACAAATCGCCTATTTTGTGCGTCAAGCGTGCGATTTAGGCTTGTGTGTTTCTGTGGGAGGTGAGGATGCCTCGCGTGCCGACCAATCATTTGTATTGCAAGTGGCAGAAACTGCACAAACGGCTGGGGCTGTCAGATTTAGGTATGCCGATACTTTAGGTTTGTTAGACCCTTTTACGACTTATGAGCGCATTCATCAGCTAGTGAAGTCTAGCGATCTCGCAATAGAAATACATGCGCATGATGATCTGGGTTTGGCCACGGCTAACTCAATCGCTGCCATTAAGGCAGGCGCAAGCCATGTCAACACCACAGTCAATGGTTTAGGCGAGCGTGCTGGTAATGCGCCGCTAGAAGAAGTGGTCATGGCGTTGTGGCGTATTGATGGCCTAGAAACGGGGGTCGACATGTATCGCATTCCTGCTATATCCAAACTGGTAGCAGATGCCTCAGGTCGTGCGATTGCAGCAAATAAAAGTATTGTGGGAGAAGCGGTGTTTACGCATGAATCAGGTCTGCACGTGGATGGTTTGCTCAAGGATCCCGCGACTTATGAGGGGTTTGATCCAGCACAGGTTGGCCGTCATAGACAATTGGTGTTGGGTAAACATTCTGGTAGTCATGGTTTAAGGCATGCCTATGCTGAGATAGGCATTCAATTAAATGAAAGTCAAACGCCAGAATTGTTGGCAAGCGTACGTCAGTTTGCCAGCCAAACCAAACGTGCCTTGCAAGCAGATGATTTGCATCGACTTTATTTGCAAACGATGCAAGCAACCACCTCAACGCAGTAGGAGTGTTTTGATGAAAATATGGACTTTGCTGAAAGAAGATCTTAATTGCGTATTTGAGCGCGATCCAGCAGCACGCAATCGTTTAGAGGTACTGCTCACATACCCTGGTTTGCATGCAATTGCCGCGCACCGAATCTCACACGGTTTGTGGAAGTCTGGATTTCGCTTTGGCGCGCGTTTATTAAGTTATTTTACGCGCATGCTAACGCAAATCGACATTCATCCTGGCGCGACTATCGGACATCGATTTTTTATCGATCATGGCTGTGGCGTAGTCATTGGTGAGACCGCAGAAATTGGGAGTGATGTCACTTTGTATCATGGTGTGACCTTGGGTGGTGTTTCCTGGAATGCAGGTAAGCGACATCCCACATTATGTGATGGTGTCATGGTAGGCGCAGGTGCCAAAATCCTTGGACCTGTGACCATCGGTCACAACGCACGTATTGGTGCAAATTCTGTCGTGATACATGATATTTCTGCCACCATGACTGTCGTTGGGATTCCTGGGCGTGTAGTTTTGCCAGAAGAACAAAGACGGCAACCACAGCAAGGGATTGATTTAGATCACCATTTGATGCCTGATCCTGTAGGCAGAGCGGTTGCCGCTTTGTTAAACAGAATAGATGATTTAGAGGGGCAATTGGTGATGCTAAGGCTTGAAAATGCTGAACGCAATCAGGAGTTGGTAGATGCCGGCACCCCAGAGAATCGTAACATTATCCGCAATATTCACTGATTTTTAACCATGTAATTTTATTTAACTGATACTGGAGCCAATAATGAGCAATTTATTAAGTGAGATGGAAAAGTTTTCTGCTGCGGAAGAGTTTTTTAATTTTCTCGGTGTAGATTATGAACCACAGGTTGTACATGTAAATCGTTTACATATTCTCAAACGCTTTCAGCAGTACCTAGATCGAGACCCAGTAGCACAAGGCTTAAGCGAGGCTGATGAACGTGTTGCTTACAAAAAGCTTCTTGAAATGGCATACGCTGATTTTGTGAAATCTAATGCATCCACAGAAAAAGTATTTAAAGTATTTCAAGACGCGGATGGTGTACAAACTGTGAGTGTGAAGAAACTAAAACAGACATTAGACGAGCGCAGAGCATAGTGAATTGTCGGGTTTGCGACAATTGGATTTGAAACGAGAAAAGTTATCTAATTATATGAATTTTAAAGATAAATTTACACTAATATGCAGATGGCACAGAGCTTGCAATAAGCTAAATAAAGCAAGTAAATGGAGTTAAAACATGCATATTGTAGTTTGCATCAAACAAGTACCCGATAGTGCGCAGATACGCGTGCATCCAGTCACTAATACCATCATGCGTCAAGGTGTTCCTGCTATTGTGAATCCCTACGATTTATATGCGCTAGAAGAAGCTTTGAAACTTAAAGATGAGTACGGTGGCCGTGTCACGGTGTTGACCATGGGGCCTCCCATGGCAGAAGCCGCATTACGCAAAGCCATTTCATATGGTGCGGACGATGCCATACTGGTCACAGACCGCGCTTTTGCGGGCTCAGACACATTAGCAACTAGTTGTGCGCTTGCTTCTGCCATTACGCAAATTCACAAAGACATGCCTGTTGATTTGATTTTTACAGGAAAGCAAACCATTGATGGTGATACCGCACAAGTAGGTCCTGGTATTGCCAAGCGCTTGGATATGCAGCTACTTACCTATGTTTCGAAAGTGCGCTCAATTGATCTGGATAAAAAACAGATTGTGGTTGAGCGACGTTCAGAAGGGGGGGTGCAGGTGCTCAATACCAGTCTTCCTAGTTTGATTACAGTGTTAGAAGGCACGAACGAAATGCGTTTTGCCACCATGGCCAATATGTTTCGTGCCTCACGTTATCCGCTTAAGGTTTGGAACCGAGAACAAGCAGGCATTGAAGACATCACTAAAATTGGACTTAAAGGCTAACCCACCGTGGTCTCTAAAGTGTTTGCGCCAACGGCACGTGCCGTGAGAGCAGAAATCATTGAGTGTGAAAGCAGTGATCCCAAAGATTTAAGTGTGACGTTACTGGCAAAGATGTTTGCTAAATATCCAAAATTAGAACAAGAAATTGCTAAACGGGCTTGATGAAAAGAGAGTAAATGATGAGTGAAGCAGAAGCAAAAAAGCCAGCAGGTAAGAAAAAGTTTGAGCTAGATGACAGACTCAAAGCCTATAAAGGGATTTGGGTGTTTATTGAACACGAAAGAGGAGTGTTGCATCCAGTTTCTCTTGAACTACTAGGAGAGGCACGTAAATTAGCCGATAAGCTAGGAGTTGAGGTTGCTGGTGTGGTCATGGGTGTTGGTGGTGAGAAGACACGTAGTTTTTGTAACGAAGCTTTTCATTATGGCGCTGATTTGTGCTACTTGATGGAAGACCCCTTGCTCACTGATTATCGCAATGAGCCATTTACAAAAGGCATGACCGATCTGGTCAATAAATATCAGCCTGAAATTTTATTGCTAGGTGCAACTACACTTGGGCGTGATCTCGCTGGCAGTGTGGCCACCACCTTACAAACTGGGCTGACCGCAGACTGTACTGAGTTGAATGTAGACTTGGAAGTACGTAGTTTATTAGCAACGCGTCCTACTTTTGGTGGCAGTCTATTGTGCACGATCCAAACCTTAAATTATCGTCCGCAAATGGCTACTGTGCGTCCTCGTGTGATGCCCATGCCTGACATTGACAAATCGCGTACAGGCCGCATTGTTGAAGAAAAATTGGGTATGGTGGAAAGCGCCATTATCACTAAAGTACTGGAGTTTATTCCTGATGAAATGCAGGACAAACCACAGCTGCCTTTTGCCGACATTATCGTGTCTGGTGGACGTGGCATGAAAAAGCCTGAGAACTTTAAGTTACATTGGGATTTGGCTACAGTTTTAGGTGCTGAGGTTGGTGCAACGCGCCCTGTTGTACAAGCCGGCTGGGTGGAGTTGGATAGACAAGTCGGACAATCTGGTAAAACCGTGCGCCCTAAACTGTATATTGCTGCGGGTATTTCTGGTGCGATTCAGCATCGCGTGGGTATGGATGCATCTGATGTGATTATTGCAATCAATAACGACCCGAATGCACCGATTTTTGATTTTGCGCACTATGGGATTGTTGGCAATGCAATGACGATATTGCCTGCGCTGACAGAAGCTTTTAAAACGCATCTAGCCACAGCAAGAAAGGTGGGTTAAACCATGGCAGAAAAGTTTGATGTGATTGTGGTGGGTGCTGGGCCTTCAGGCAATGCTGCGGCGTTGCGGTTGGCAGAGGCTGGTCTAAGTGTTTTACAGATTGAGCGTGGAGAATCGCCAGGTTCAAAAAATGTGCAAGGTGCGATTTTGTATTCTGACGCACTCGAACGCCTGATTCCAGATTTCCGTGATGATGCACCTTTGGAGCGCCATATTATTGAACAACGTATGTGGGTACTGGATGATGAGTCCTTTGTTGGCACGCACTATCGTTCTGATGCGTTCAACAAGCAGCCCTATAACCGTTACACCATGATTCGTTCTCAGTTTGATAAATGGTTTTCAGAGCGCGTGCAAAAAGCAGGCGCATTGCTGATCTGCGAGACGACAGTTTCTCACTTGTTACTGGATGGTAAGCGTGTGATAGGCGTGATGACGGACAGACAAGGTGGCGAAATTTATGCGGATGCAGTGATTTTGGCTGATGGAGTCAATTCACTACTCGCCAAAAACGCTGGCTTTCACCCAGAGCTAGAGCCAAAAGATGTGGCGTTAGCAGTAAAAGAAATTCACTTTATGCCGCAAGAAGTGATTGAGCAGCGATTTAATGTCAAAGATGAAGAAGGTGTCGTCATCGAAATGGTAGGTAAAATCACCAAAGGCATGATGGGGACAGGATTTCTTTATACCAATCGTGAATCAGTCACTATCGGTGTGGGTTGCATGCTGTCTGATTTCAAGAAACAAAAAATCACCCCTTATGAGTTATTAGAACAGATGAAAGCGCACCCTTCAATTAAGCCCATGCTGGATGGTGGAGAGATGAAGGAATATACCGCGCACTTGATTCCTGAAGGTGGCTACAACGCCATGCCAGACCTCTATGGTGATGGCTGGATGATTGTAGGAGATGCAGGCATGTTTGTGAATGCGGTACATCGGGAAGGCTCAAACTTAGCCATGACGACTGGTATGCACGCGGCTGACACGCTCGTGGAACTACGTAAGGAAGGTAAGGAATTCACAGCTGCAAACCTCAAACGTTATAAAGCACGTTTAGATGAAAG
>DHYP01000041.1:50077-50430 GCA_002414145.1 Methylophilaceae bacterium UBA5127
AGACCTCAAAAAATACAAAAACATGCCAGACGTGTTTCATACAAATCCACAGTTTTTTAACGATTATCCTGAGCTTTTGTCCAATGCAGCCCGCACGATGCTGACGGTAGATGGTGTCGATAAAAAGACAAAAGAAAAACAAATCGGTAAGAGCTTCCGTCAAAGACGCTCGTTATTTGGTCTGATTGGTGACACCTACAAGTTATGGAGGGCTTTGGAATGAGTGCAGTAGTTAAAGTAGAAGAAAAGCTGTTTCAAAATCGATACAAAGTCGATGCTGGAAAGCCGCATATTAGTATCATTAACGAAGACAAATGTCGCATTGAGTGTGAAGAGCAAGCATGTACTGTCTG
>DHYP01000041.1:50483-55260 GCA_002414145.1 Methylophilaceae bacterium UBA5127
CCAAGTGACAGTCATTAGTGATGGCTGTCTGGAATGCGGTACTTGCCGCATCATTTGTGATGAACATCGTAACGTGGCTTGGGAGTACCCACGCGGTGGTTATGGCATTTTATTCAAATTTGGCTAGGATTATTTACTAGCATTCTGAAAGAGTTTTTTTATGGCAAAAGCAAAAGTGACATTTTCTGACGTTGGCGTGACTGTTGTTGTTCCAGTCGGTAGTCGGATCATTGATTTATCAGAATCCGTTGGCTCCTATATCGCGTATAACTGTCGCGAAGGTGATTGCGGAGTCTGCATGTTTGAAGTAGTCAAAGGTCAGGAAAATTTGTCAGAACTGACAGCAGATGAGAGCACAGTATTAAAGCATCGCTTTTATGAAATCATTGATGGATGGCGTGCCACTTCAGATGTAGCGACATTGCAAACCAAAATGCAGCGCGAAAATTTTGCGGGCAAATGTTGCCGTTTAGCCTGCCAGACACAAGTGTACGGTGATGTTACCGTCGCACCATTGTAGGAGATCAAAATGTCTAAATACAGCATTACTTTTGCAAATACGGATCAAGTAGCTTTAGTACCACGTGGCACGCGTGTAGTAGAAGCCGCCGAGAAAGTTGGAGCAAATATGGTCTTTGGTTGTCGCGAAAATGATTGCGGAGATTGCATGATAGATGTTCTGCAAGGCGCAGAAAACCTTTCTCCACCTTCTACATTAGAAATCAGCTTACTCAAGCAAAAATTTGCCAAACCATCCAATCGCTTGGCTTGCCAAGCCATGATCTGGGGTGATGTTACAGTAAAGCCAGCCTAGGTTATTCGCTTGCGCGTAGTGTTAAATTTTATTATGTGAATCTAGCAAGGAACTCTCATGCCAAAACCACAAAAGCACGTTTTTATTTGCGGGCAATCACGCCCACCCGGTCACCCAAGAGGCTCGTGTGCAGCCAAAGGTGGGGGAGATGTGTTGCAAGCATTTTGGAAGCAAGCGCAAGATCGTAACTTGTTTGATCAGTTTGCAGTAACATCAACTGGGTGTCTTGGCCCATGTGATACAGGTGCAAATGTGTTGATTTATCCTGAGAGCGTTCTCTACATTGGTGTCACCAAAGACGATGTGCAGAGCATTATTGATGAGCACTTGTTGGGCAATCAAGTGATTGAGCGTCTGAAAGCTCCAGAGAGCATCTGGTAATCAACATGCATGGCATCGTGCATAGTGAAGATCTGCCGCAACGGGTAGTCGGCTATTTAAATGCGGCAGCAAGCGCAAAAAACGATTGGAGAGAGGCTGAATCACTTTTGTTGCGCGCTCAGGCCATTGAGCCAGAATGCCTCTATGTGTATTACACCTTGTATAAGCTCTATTTTTCGCATAACCATCTGAGTGATGCGGATCGTGCAATTTATTTGGCATTAGATAAAGCGTCCAAACAGGCAGGTATTTCTTCTGACTGGGGTATGCTAAATGCGCAATCCTGCGATTGGCAAGATATACAATCCCCACAACACTTCTATCTGTTTAGTTTAAAAGCATTGGCTTTTGTACGCCTCAGACAACAGCGCATATCTGAAGCCAATGAGATACTCAGCAAATTACGCGAAATCGATCCGCATGACTCCGTAGGTGCTTCTGTGATTGAAGCCTATGCTTTAGGGGCCATCGCATGACAATTGTAAGTGGTGCGTTATTAAAAATTATTGAAGAAAGCTGCGAAAGTATATTAACGCTGACGGAAGAAGTTGAGCCAGAAGAGTTTTTTAATAGCCGAATCACGCAACAAGAAGTGATGCACCAAATACGCACGATTGCGGATAGTGCATCAAACTTATCTTTTGATATCAAAAATAAAATGGCTGAAATAGATTGGGCAGGCTGGCACTTTTTGCAGAATCAGCTTGCTGTAACAGGTGGTTTCGAACGCGATGCGTTGTGGTTTTCTATCAAATCGTTAGTCCCCGCTACCATTATGTGGCTGCGCGTATTCCGTAAAAGCACGCCTGAATTCTTTGCCATGACCCCCTGATTATTTTGGCACAACTTATGCTGTATACAGTTTATCGATATATAGTAGTGTTTATAACGTAAGAAATACGACAATCGAGACAAATATGACAACAGACAAGACAATTAAGATTAGTGGATCACTTTCATTGGGTATCAGCGAACAAAGCATGCTCAGTGATAAACGTATTGCCTTGCTGGAGCAAATTAGTACAAGTGGCTCAATCTCTCAAGCCGCAAAAACGGTAGGCTTAAGTTACAAAGGCGCTTGGGATGCTGTGGATGCTATGAATGGCATGTTTGGTGAGCCACTTGTCGTAAGTGTTACGGGAGGCAAGGGTGGTGGCGGGACACAATTGTCTTCCACTGGTATTCGCATCGTAGATACTTATCAAGCATTACGCAGAGAACAAAAACGCTTTCTGGAGGCAGCAAGCGTTGGCATTGAAGATTTTGACAATATATATCAGATGATTAGGAGACTATCCGTGAAAACCAGTGCGAGAAATCAGTTTTTCGGCAAAGTGAGTGCCATTAAATTAGGTCCCGTCAATGTAGAAGTCGAGCTAACGCTTACAGGTGGCGATAAAATTCATTCCGTCATTACCCATGATGGACTGGATAATCTAAGCCTAAAAGTGGGCAGTGATGCATGGGCGTTGATCAAAGCAAGTTGGATTATTCTTGCGTTGCCTTCAGCTGCAAACCAACTCAGTGCGCGTAATCAGTTACTCGGTAAAGTGACAAAGATTATTCCGGGAAATGTGAATACAGAAGTCGTCGCACAACTTGCTGGCGGCAATAGTGTTTGTATTGTCGTGACCAATGAAAGTGTAACCAACTTAAAACTTACGGAAGGTGCTGAAATTTGTGCGGTATTTAAAGCCAGCAGCGTTATCTTAGGCGTCTCTGATTAAGCGGGTTTGGATTGGTTTATTTGCCTATCGTTATATAGTTAAGTTTATTTCGTATTTTTGAAAGGGTGAAAAATGAAAGTAAGGCAAACACTAAAAAGCGCAGTGATATTAGCGCTATTTACAAACACTGTATTTGCAGACGAAGGTACTGATGCAAGAATCGGCAAGTTACAGCAAATGATGCAAGATCAACAAAAGCAAATGCTGGAACAACAGTGGCAAATGGAAGCGATGGCAGATGAATTAAAAGCCTTGCAGCAAAAGTCTACAGTAATTGCCAGTGATAAAGATGGCATTGGTTTAAAATCGAGCGATGGTGACTTTACAATGAAACTGCATGGCTTAGTGCAAGTGGATGACCGTAATATTGATGCTGATCCTTCGATTGTAGGTACCAGTGGTTGGATGGTGCGTAAAGCCAGACCGTGGATAGAAGGCAGCCTATTTGGCTGGATTGATTACAAACTGACACCAGAGTTTGCAACCACTACCAGCAATGTTGCCACGAGTAGCAACGGTACGAGTGTCAGCGGTAGAACTACACTCGGTACACCAGAAGTGATTGATGCCTATTTTGATGCCAAATTTCAACCCTGGTTGAAATTGCGCGTAGGTAAATTTAAACCATTTGTCGGCTTAGCACGTTTACAATCAGATGTGGACGGCAAGTTTTTAGAGCAAAGTTTTGTCACAGCAAATTTATTACCTCAGCGTGATGTAGGAGCCGCGTTATTTGGTGATCTACTTGAAGGCAAACTAAGCTATGCAGTGGGTTACTCCAATGGGGTCATCGATGGAGGAGATCAGTCTGTTGCGCTAGATAATAATGATGATAAGGAATTGTCTGGCAGAATATTTGCACTGCCCTTTAAAGGCAACGGTAGCATGCTGGCAGGACTAGGAGTCGGTATTGCTGGCACGACTATAAACCAGACTGGTTCTACCACAAGTACGCAGCTGCCATCTTATAAAACGTTTAGCCAACTTAACTTTTTTAGCTATAACGCTGCGTCATTTGCAGATGGTAAACGCACACGTATCAGCCCGCAAATGTATTATTACTATGGTCCATTTGGCTTAATGGCGGAATATGCCACAGAGGATCAAACAGTGACGAATGGCACACACCATGCCACACTGACACATGATGCTTGGCAAACCACTTTCTCATATATTGTTACTGGTGAAGATGCTTCCTATGGCGGTGTCAAACCAAAACAAGCATTTAACCCCAATGGTGCGGGTTGGGGAGCCTGGGAGTTAGTCGCACGCTTTAGTGGAATGCAATTAGATGAGGGAACATTTACTGGCACAAACAGTGCAACACGTTTTGCCAATATTGCGACACAGGCAAAAGAGGTGAGCGCGTGGGGCTTAGGTGTCAATTGGTATCTTAACAACTATGCACGTTTTGCTTTGGATTATGAGAATACCAGTTTTGAAGGCGGAGCCACCGGTAGCACCGTCAGTGCCACCACTGGTGCTATCACTAAGCTAGTAGATCGACATGACGAGCAAGCCATGATTGGTCGCTTGCAAGTTTCTTTCTAACTTAGGTAAATTTTTTAGGAATATCAAGATGAAAAATGATTTAATTAAAATCCTAGTAACGGTTGGTTTATTATTTGCCACAACACTCGCAAATGCGGCACCTTTAACCATAGCCATTGCAGCCAATCTAAAGTATGTATTTGATGATTTAGCCGTTGAGTTTAAGAAAGAGACAGGTATAGAAACACAAAGCGTTCTCAACTCATCGGGTAAAATTGCCACACAGGTACGTAGTGGTGCGCCTTTTGATATTTTTATGTCAGCCGATATGGATTTTCCTGATGGTTTATATAAAGATGGTTAT
>DHYP01000051.1:0-449 GCA_002414145.1 Methylophilaceae bacterium UBA5127
TGCAAGACCGCGATTATGCTAGATTATGACTTTTTGGTCAATGCTTGTTTCACCTTTTTGTGCACAAATCATTAAAACAATAATACTTTTAGCATGCTTTAATAAATAAATTGAAGATGATCTTCACCCACTAGCGCATCCCCGGGAATTTTCCTCCCATGAGACCACTCATGCCGCGCATCATTTTTGCCATTCCACCCTTACTAAACATTTTCATCATTTTTTGTGTTTCTTCAAACTGATTAAGCAGGCGATTCACATCCTGCACTTGCACGCCACTTCCTGCCGCTATGCGTTTTTTTCTTGTCGCCTTAATAAGCTCTGGCTTACGACGCTCTAAAGGAGTCATGCTATTGATAATACCTTCTATACGGCGCAGAGACTTGTCAGCATCTTCATTATTGACTTTGCCAGCCATACCTGCGAGTTGCGCTGGCATTTTATCCATA
>DHYP01000051.1:469-7046 GCA_002414145.1 Methylophilaceae bacterium UBA5127
TCCATACCGCCCATTTTGCGCATTTGACTCATTTGCGATTTGAAATCTTCGAGATCAAACTTACTGCCAGATTTAATCTTATCGGCGACTTTTTGCGCCTCAGCCATATCGACGTTTTTATGCGCTTGTTCAATCAAACCCAGCACGTCGCCCATACCTAATATTCGCCCAGCCATGCGGTCTGGGTAGAAGGGCTCTAAACCATCTACTTTTTCGCTCACGCCAATAAATTTAATCGGCTTACCCGTTACATGGCGCACCGAAAGCGCCGCACCTCCACGTGCATCACCATCTAGCTTGGTCAGCACCACACCTGTCAATGGCAAGGTGTCTCCAAAAGCTTTTGCAGTGTTGACAGCATCTTGCCCCTGCATGGCATCTACAACAAATAATGTCTCGGTAGGCTTAAGTTGTTCATGCAGGGCTTTGATTTCCGCCATCATGGCTTCGTCAATGCCCAAGCGACCAGCGGTGTCAAATATCACTACATCGTAATAGTTCTTTTTGGCATGATCCAATGTAAGTGCAGCAATTTCACTTGGTTTTTGACTGGCGTGGCTTTCAAAACAATCTACATCCAACTGTTTAGCCAAGGTTTGCAATTGCGCAATCGCGGCGGGACGATATACATCCGCGCTGGCAAGCAACACCTTTTTCTTTTGCTCTTTGAGTAGCTTTGCTAATTTAGCTGAGGTTGTGGTTTTACCAGACCCCTGCAAACCTGCCATTAAAATAATCACTGGAGGTACAGCGGCCAGATTCAAACCCACATTGGCTTTACCCATCAGCTCGGTTAGTTCATTATTGACCACCTCAATCACCGCTTGCCCTGGCGTTAAGCTTTGCAACACCTCTTTACCCTGCGCACGCTCTTTTACTTTAGCAATGAACTCTTTCACCACAGGCAAAGCCACATCCGCCTCTAGCAACGCCATGCGCACTTCACGCATGGCCTCAGCAATATTCTCTTCCGTTAAGCGCGCATGACCACGTAAAGTTTTAATGACACCTTGTAACCGACCTGTTAAATTATCTAGCATCTTACGTTTTTACCTTTTAAAGTTTTACTCATTTTACAACAAGCTATGACAATCACGAGACTTTTGCCATAATTGCACTATGCAACATTTTATCCCTTATTTTATCGTCTCATTTATTTACGCAGCTGTCGCCATTGATTTTTGGCGCACAGCCAAACTCCCGCAAGCCTCACCACAGCAAACGCAGTCTCTTAAACTGCATTCATCTATGATTGCCTTGGGATTAGCATTACACGGCTGGTTACTGTATCGAGATGTTTTTGCAACTGGGGATTTGAATTTTGGGTTTTACTACGCGTTATCCGCCATTCTTTGGCTGACAGTGCTTATTTATTGGCTCGCTGATTTATCCTATCAACTACAAAGCTTACAGGCGTTTGTATTGCCACCCGCCGCATTATTCGTACTGTTGCCAGCGTTTACCATTAAGAATTATTACCTACCACAAATAGATGCTGGCTTATTTATGGCGCACATTGCCATCGCAATATTAGCCTATAGCCTGTTTACATTTGCAGCGTTGCACGCAGCACTCATGGCCATTGCAGAACGCAACTTGCACAAAAAAACCTCTTTAATTCAACTGCCTAACTTCCCACCACTAATGGTGATGGAAACCCTTTTATTTAAAGTCATTACCATTGGCTTTATATTGCTGACCCTCACGGTCATTAGTGGCATGCTATTTAGCGAAGAGATTTTTGGCAAGCCCTTACAGTTTAATCATAAAGTGATATTTTCTATTGCCTCATGGCTGATTTATGCATGGCTGTTATATGGACGTTACCGTTATGGTTGGCGCGGAAAAAAAGCGATTCGCTGGACCATTATTGGCTTTGTGCTCCTATTGCTTGCCTATGTGGGAAGCCGCTTCGTGCTTCACGTACTGCTCAATAAATAACGCTACCTTAAACTCATTTGTGGCCAGCCGTGCATCTTAGCATACGCGGCTAACGTTGGATCCGCGTCAACGGCCACAGGATTAGTAACCAGCTTCATTAGCGGCAAATCGTTATGCGAGTCGCTATAAAAATAACTGATTTTAAAATCACCGAGACTTTGCCCACGCGCGGCTAGCCATTCATTTAAACGCGTCACTTTACCCTGCTGATAGCTCGGAGTGCCACTTACGCCACCCGTATACTCACCATCCACCATTTCTGGGTCAGTGCCAATAAGATGTTCTATCCCGTAGGCTGTAGCAATCGGCTTAGTCACAAAGCTATTGGTCGCAGTAATCACCAAACATAAATCACCCTTGGCTTTATGTTGATTCACTAAATCCTGCGCTTTTTGCGTCATCATCGGGCGGATGACTTTTTCCATATACTTAAGATGTAACTCATCTAAAAACTGCTTGGAATGTTGTGCCAAAGGCTGTAGCTGAAATTTTAAAAATGCATAGATATCCAAGCAACCATTTTTATAATCCTGGTAAAACTGCTCATTGCGATCATGGTGTGTTTTTGCATCCAGCAATCCTTCGGCAATTAAAAACAAGCTCCAATTGTAATCGCTGTCTCCTGCTAATAAGGTATTGTCCAAATCAAACAAAGCTAAATTCTGTGTCATATCAATGCGTTTCTTGCTTACTATTCGAAGTTAAAATTAAAATTACCCCCGCCAAAATAACGGCCAGCGCGATATATTCATTTTGTGCAATCTGCTCGCCTGCAAAAGCAATACCTACTATAAACGCGACTATCGGGTTTACAAAAGTATTGCTACTGGCCACTAATGGACGTACATTTTTGAGTAGCCACTGATAAGCGGAATAGGCCACCAAAGATCCAAGCACCACCTGAAACACTACTGCCGCACATGATTTGGCCGAAATCGTTTGTGGCCATATTTCACCAGCGAAATGACTCGCCAACATCAACACACCTCCACCCACTAACATCTGGCATGATGCCGCCATTAAGCCTTGTGGCATCGCCAGGTGCTTACTCCAAACCGAACCAAAAGACCAACTTGCTGCTGCAAATATTAACAAGAATGCACTCATGATCTCTCCATGTAAACTACCGCCTAGATTAAGCAAAACAATCCCCACAAAACCGATAGCAATCCCCAGCCACTCTTGTTTGGTAATTTGATGTCCCCAAAGCGATGAAAAAATCGCCATCCAAATCGGCGCAGTTGCAATCGCCAAAGCCGCCACACTAGAGCTCACAGTCTGCTGCACATAACATACCGTACCATTACCCATCGCTGGCAACAAAATACCTACCGCGCCTGCGCCGAGCCATTGCTGTCGCGTTGGATTTGGAGCACCTAGATAGCGCATCGCCATGTATAAAATCACCCCCGCTAGCGTAAAGCGCATCCCTGCCATTAAAAATGGCGGGAAGCTCTCAATCCCAAAACGAATAGCAAGATAAGTTGAACCCCAAATGAAGTAGGTACAAAACAGACACACCATAATCAATAGAGATTTATTTTTAAACAACATCAAAGGTTCTTAAATAATGAGGGAAATTGAAAAGCCATTCACTGAACAAATGTTTTTATACTAATAACTCTTTGTTAAATCGAGCAAAAACAAGTCACGTGAACGTAACAAAGTTTTGGCTCGAATTTACAAAGAGTACACACAAGCACTAAACTTGAGGATTTAACTTCTCAGATTTACCGTAAAGCTTATTCAAACCATTTAAATACGCCTTAGCAGAGGCCACTACAATATCGGTATCGGCACCCTGTCCGTTGACAATACGCCCCCCTTTAGCCAAACGCACGGTCACTTCACCTTGTGCATCTGTACCGCTGGTAATATTGTTCACTGAATAAAGTAATAATTCAGACTCACTATTCACCATTTTTTCTATTGCTTAAAATGTGGCATCTACTGGACCGCCACCATCTGATTCAGCGCGTTTTTCTACGCCTTCTTCTGATAATGTGATAATCGCATGCGGCGTTTCACCTGTTTGCGAAGCCACTTGCAAGTAAACTAATTTGAAATGCTCGCTGGTTTCTTGTACAAACTCATCACTCACTAAAGCATGTAAATCTTCATCAAAAATCTCAGATTTTTTATCTGCCAAATCTTTAAAGCGAGCAAATGCCGCGTTTAAGGCATCTTCACTGCCCAAATCTATACCTAACTCTCTCAAACGTGTTCTAAACGCATTGCGTCCTGACAATTTACCTAAAGTTAATTTATTGGCATTCCAGCCCACATCTTCTGCTCGCATGATTTCGTAAGTCTCGCGATGCTTTAATACACCGTCCTGATGAATGCCAGACTCATGTGCAAACGCATTCGCGCCAACAATCGCTTTATTCGGCTGCACAGGGTAACCTGTGATTGTGGAGACTAATTTACTGGTCGGCACAATCTGCGTAGTATCAATGCGTGTCGTTAAGTTGAACACATCACTTCGTGTTTTAATCGCCATCACCACTTCTTCTAAGCTGGCGTTACCTGCACGCTCGCCTAAGCCGTTAATGGTACACTCCACTTGGCGTGCACCACCCATCACCGCAGCTAACGAGTTTGCAACTGCCATACCTAAATCGTTATGGCAATGCGTACTCCATACCACTTTGTCAGCGTTTTTTACGCGCTGAATTAAAGTCTTCATACGCTCACCCCAAGGGGCAGGAATGCTATAACCCACAGTATCTGGCACGTTGATGGTTTTAGCACCAGCCTCAATCACCGCATCAAACACACGTACTAAGAAATCCACGTCTGAACGGACTGCATCTTCAGCCGAAAATTCCACATCTGGTGTGTATTCCAACGCCCATTTCACTGCTTGTACCGCACGATCCACCACTTGGTCTTCTGTCATGCGAAGTTTGTTTTCCATATGAATTTTACTGGTCGCAATAAAAGTATGAATGCGCCCATTTTTTTCTGGATGTTGCATCGCTGGCTGAATCGCCTCGCCCGCACGGCGCACGTCATTCTCACTGGCACGTGCAAGTGAACATACCGTTGATTTTGTAATCAACCCTGCAATCGTATGAATAGCATCAAAGTCCCCTGGGCTGGCGGCGGCGAACCCTGCTTCAATGACATGCACGCCTAATTTTTCTAACTGGCGCGCAATACGGATTTTTTCTTCTTTAGTCATGGCAGCGCCTGGGCTTTGTTCGCCATCACGTAAAGTGGTATCAAAAATAATAATCTGATCTTGTTTCATTATGGATTCCTAAGTCAATAGCTACGATTTTACCCGCTGGGCTTTTAATGCGCTACGCAATTATGCTGTAAAAAACAGCGGGCACAAAAATACTTAAATGGGGAGAGAGTTAGTATGCGCTTACGCGCAGTAGTGCAGCTAGACGAGGCAAAGCCATGTGTGCTGACAAAGCGTTAGCCACAAATGAAAAGCTTTGAAATGTAAATGCATTCAACATAGGTAGAGTATAACGACTTTTATTAAGCGTATCAATCATAGAAACCATGATTGATAAAGTCTCAAGCTTCTTTTTTAAGCCGTTGATTAATCCAAATATAATAGCCAGAGAGTGCATACACAAACACCACGGTAAACAGCACCTCTGGAGGGCTATAAGAAACCAAGACAAAAGCGATTACGATTGCCAATATGGCCATAAAAGGCACACTGTCTTTTAAATTGATGTCTTTTCCACTATAGAATTTTAAATCAGAGACCATAGAACCTGCCGCAAATACAGTAATGGTCCAAGCCAGCCATTTCATTTGAATTGCGCCAAAAAAGATTTCGTGGCCATCCACGTTATATTCGTACGACACCCAAACAAAACCCGCCAATAACGCGGCAGCAGCGGGGCTAGGAAGCCCTTGAAAAAAACGCTTATCCTGAAACGGATCGTCAAGCTTGGTATTAAATCGTGCTAATCTCAGTGCAGCACAGGCACAGTATAAAAATGCAGCAATCCATCCTAATTTTTGCATGGGCTGCAATGCCCACACATACATAATTAAAGCGGGTGCGACGCCGAACGACACCATGTCGGACAGGCTGTCCATCTGCTCGCCGAAAGCGCTGGTGGTGTTGGTCATGCGAGCGACCCGGCCATCGAGGCTGTCGAGCACCATCGCGCAAAAGATGCCAATCGCCGCATTCTCGAAGCGGCCATTCATGGCCATCACGATGGCGTAGAACCCACCGAACAGTGCGGCCAAAGTAAAGAGATTGGGCAGGATGTAGATGCCCTTGCGACGGGGTCGCGCCTCAGCAGCCAGGGCGCCTGCTTCGGTCGGCACGGGATCGGTCGAATCGTTCATGGGGCGCGATTATCCGCGACACGGCTGAGCGCCCAACCATCGCACCAAGAAAAAGTGCCGCCCGAGGGCGGCACCTTGCTGGTCACGGCTGCCGCAGAGCGCGACAGCGCCGTGATCAGTTGCGGGTCTTGTCGACCAGCTTGTTGGCCTTGATCCAGGGCATCATGTCGCGCAGCTTGGCGCCGACGATTTCGATCTGATGCTCTTCGGTCAGGCGGCGACGCGAGGTCAGGGTCGGGGCGCCAGCCTTGTTTTCCAGGATGAAGGACTTGGCGTATTCGCCGGTCTGGATGTCCTTCAGGCACTG
>DHYP01000051.1:7339-7497 GCA_002414145.1 Methylophilaceae bacterium UBA5127
CGGAAGTTGGTTTCGATGATGCCAGCCTTGCCACCGCCGTTGGCCGAAGCGTAGGACAGAGCCAGATCACGGGCCTTGCCGGTCACGTCCTGATAGACGGCGATCAGGTGGGGCACGCCGCCACCTTGGCGATAGGTGCCACGCACGGTGTGGCCCGG
>DHYP01000051.1:7878-8034 GCA_002414145.1 Methylophilaceae bacterium UBA5127
ACGTTCTTGCCCTTGATCAGGCTGAGGTCGGCGTCCTTGTCGTAGTAAACCTTCATGGTCGTCCTTCGGGATAAATCAGAGTTGATGGTTAAAGCCAGCCGTACAGGCGTGATGGCGTCGCGATGCGGGTCGATCAGACGCGCAGGATGCGCTCGC
>DHYP01000006.1:0-3550 GCA_002414145.1 Methylophilaceae bacterium UBA5127
TAAACTGATCAATTCTCAACAAGCCTTGATTTCGCAATTGGCAGCAGATTTTAAAGCACCTGTCAGCGAGATTGCGAATAAAGTAGCGCAGTTAAGTGAGCATGCGAAATCCCTTGAAAAAGAATTGGCACGTTTAAAATCCAAACTCGCCTCTTCTCAAGGCGATGATTTAGCCACGCAAGCCATTGACTACAATGGCGTTAAAGTATTGGCTTCTGTGCTGGAAGGCGCAGATGCGAACGCATTGCGCGAGACCATGGATAAGCTTAAAGATAAACTCAAATCAGCTGCTATTGTGTTAGCGAGTGTCAACGACGGCAAAGTGAGTTTGGCTGCAGGCGTGACGCAAGATTTAATCGCTAAGATTAAAGCGGGCGATTTAGTGAATCATGTGGCAAGTCAAGTGGGTGGCAAGGGCGGTGGTAAGCCTGATATGGCGATGGCAGGTGGCACGGATGCAAGCCAGCTGCCACAGGCTTTGGCAACTGTTGAGGCTTGGGTAAAAGCAAAAATTTCTTAATTTATATTATTAGTTGGATTCTTAATTTTAAATCATGGCACTTATTGTACAAAAATATGGCGGCACCTCTGTTGGTAGCCCAGAACGTATTAAAAATTTAGCAAAACGCGTTGCACAATATAAGGCGTTGGGGCATCAGGTTGTGGTAGTGGTGTCTGCAATGTCAGGGGAAACGAATCGTTTGATTGCATTAGCAAAAGACGTTTCTGCAGAGCCAGACCCGCGCGAGCTAGATGTCATTGTTTCCACAGGCGAACAGGTGACTATTGGTCTAACCTCGCTTGCACTTCATGGCTTAGGCATCAAAGCCAAGAGTTACACTGGTACGCAAGTTAAAATTCTCACAGACAATGCCTTTACCAAAGCGCGCATTTTAGATATTGACCAGCATAATCTTAAAAAGGATTTAGACGATGGATATGTCTGTGTGGTGGCGGGTTTTCAAGGGGTAGACGAAGACGGAAACATTACGACATTAGGTCGTGGTGGCTCTGATACTACAGGTGTCGCCTTGGCTGCCGCACTTAAGGCGGACGAATGCCAAATCTATACCGATGTGGACGGAGTCTATACGACCGACCCGCGTGTCGTACCAGAAGCACGGCGTTTAGATAAAATCACTTTTGAGGAAATGCTAGAGTTAGCGTCGCAAGGTAGCAAAGTGTTGCAAATCAGGTCAGTAGAGTTTGCAGGTAAATATAAAGTTAAATTACGTGTGCTTTCTAGTTTTGAAGAAGAGGGGGACGGCACGCTGATAACATTCGAGGAAGAAAACGATATGGAACAACCTATTATTTCAGGAATCGCATTTAACCGCGATGAAGCTAAAATCACTGTATTAGGGGTACCAGATAAACCAGGCATTGCGTATCAGATTCTAGGCCCAATCGCAGATGCCAACATAGATGTAGACATGATTATTCAAAATACGGGCGCAGACGGCACTACCGATTTTACTTTTACAGTACATAAAAATGAAATGAGTAAAGCACTGGGCATCTTACGCGACAAAGTGCAAGGGCATATCAGTGCGCGCCAAATAGACGGCGATGATAAAATCGCAAAAGTCTCAGTGGTCGGTGTAGGTATGCGCTCACATGTGGGCATTGCCAGTCTCATGTTCCGTACACTGGCAGAAGAAGGAATCAACATTCAAATGATTTCGACTAGTGAAATCAAAATTGCAGTGGTGATTGAAGAAAAGTACATGGAATTAGCGGTGCGCGTACTGCATAAAGCATTTGAATTGGATATTGCATCATAAAAGTTTAAATTGATTTTTAAGGCTGAATCAAGTAGTATCACGCCCTCGATTACAGTCGTAATAGAAAGTAGTAAAACGGAGAGCTGGCCGAGTGGTCGAAGGCACTTCCCTGCTAAGGAAGCATACGGGCTTAAATCTGTATCGAGGGTTCGAATCCCTCGCTCTCCGCCACAAAAGACTGGTTTTGAGTTATAATATAAACCGTTTTTAGGTAATGCGCCCGTAGCTCAGCTGGATAGAGTACTTGGCTACGAACCAAGGGGTCAGGAGTTCGAATCTCTTCGGGCGCGCCAAATAAATGAAAGGGGTTAGCATGATGTTAATCCCTTTTTTTATGGTTGAATGAGCCATTTTAAAAGTAAATAACATTTATTAAGTAAAATTTAACTGTGGCGCAATTGTGTCTTTAGATCATATTCAGTTAGCAATTTCCTCACACATGCAGTCTGTGAACGCTGTGATAGGCGAATCCCTGCATTCAGAAGTCCCCCTGATTAATCAAGTTTCGCAATATATTGTGGATAGTGGCGGTAAACGTATCCGTCCAGCATTAGTACTGCTGTCTGCCAATTTGTTTGGCGAAATTAAGCCGCAACATCATCAATTAGCTGCCATTATTGAGTTCATTCATACTGCAACTTTATTGCATGATGATGTCGTTGATGAGTCGGATATGCGCCGTGGCAAGTCTACTGCTAATCACATATTTGGCAATGCCGCGAGTGTTTTGGTGGGAGATTTTTTGTATTCTCGTGCTTTCCAAATGATGGTGAAGTTGCAAAGTATGCATGTGATGGAAATCCTTGCTGATGCAACAAACACTTTGTCTGAAGGAGAGGTATTGCAATTGCTAAACGTCCGCCAAACAGATATTTCAGAACAAGACTATTTGAAAGTGATTCATTTTAAAACAGCCAAATTGTTTGAAGCGGCGACACGTTTAGGCGCAGTCATGAGCGATGCAACCGATGAACAAGAGCTGCGGCTTGCTGAGTATGGAATGCGATTAGGCACGGCATTTCAGTTGATTGATGATGTACTAGACTTGAGCGGAGATAGTACGCAAATTGGTAAGAAATTAGGCAATGATTTGGAAGAAGGTAAGCCTACTTTACCTTTGTTATATGCCATGCAGCATGGTGATACCAAAGAAGTTGCTTTAATCCAGGATGCGGTAGTCAAAGGCGATGTGACACAATTACCAGCAATCTTACAGATTCTGGATGCCACAGGGGCTTTAGATTATGTTAGGAATGTGGCCAAAAAAGAGACAAGTTTAGCTTGCGCAGCGATTGCCTCTTTTGCCGATTCTGACCAGAAAAAATTACTACAGGACTTGGCTGACTTTGCCGTCAATCGACAGTACTAGCGATAAGCTAATGCCTGCATTAGTTTAGAATAATCTGCTCCCCTGTCGCGTGGTAGTAGCTTAGATGTGCGCAGTTGCTGGTTCCCGCAGTGAGTGATCCATCAAATACCGCTTTACCATCCACATCCACTACCGCGTACCCGTTATGATATAGAGTTACTTCTGCCTGTTTTGGTTGGATATGCTTAAAATGTGCTTGATCGGAAGAGCCTTTTTGACGCATGATGAAGCTAATGCAAGTGTCTTCCTCATCTTCACCGCAAATTTCCCAATAACGATCCCCAGTTAACTGAGCTAACCAGCCTGGCAAATCTACTTCGACACGGCAGATAATTGGTTCATCCCATGCCGGATGTTCAAACTGATCAAGCTCGACTTGTGTTGTGTTGATAGGTCT
>DHYP01000006.1:3575-5180 GCA_002414145.1 Methylophilaceae bacterium UBA5127
ATTTCTCATCATTGGGTTCCTTTATTACTTTATACATCAATTAAGTGGTGACAATCTAGTGGTATTCAAGTGCAATGACATCATGCACATTAAATATTAAGCAATTTTTGCACCAAACCCGATTTCCATGTTGCATACATATATTAACGGTGCGATGATTAGCGAAGTTTACATTAGGGGATAGGTTTATTTTATGTTTGAATTTTTGACTCCATTTTCAGCGCTATTGAAAAGTGAACCCACTGTTTTTATTATAGTTTCTACTATATTGGGTTTGATGGTAGGTAGCTTTTTAAATGTAGTCATCCATCGCCTGCCTATTATGATGGAGCGTGAATGGCATGCTAATTGTTTAGAGTTGCAGGGTAAGGATGTTCCAGAACAAAGTAAATATACACTGGTGACTCCTCGTTCTGCTTGTCCAAAATGTCAGCATCAAATTGCCGCTTGGGAAAACATTCCTGTCATTAGTTATTTGGTGCTAGGAGGAAAATGCAGTGCATGCAAAACAAAAATCAGTTTGCGCTACCCTTTAGTTGAATTATTTACGGGTATCTTGATTGGAGCGGTTGCCTATCAGTATGGATATACTTCTCTGACCTTATTTGCTTGGTTATTTGTGTTTGCGCTAGTTGCATTAACGTTTATTGATTTTGATACGCAGTTATTGCCTGATGACATTACTTTGCCGTTGTTGTGGTTGGGATTGTTATTTAATTTGAATGTGGGATTTACCGATATTAAATCCGCAGTGATTGGTGCAGTGGCTGGCTATCTGATTTTATGGTCAATTTATTGGCTGTTTAAGTTAGTCACGGGTAAAGAAGGCATGGGCTATGGAGATTTTAAATTACTGGCAGCGATTGGTGCATGGTTTGGCTGGCAGCTATTACCCGCTGTTATTTTATTAAGTTCGGTGGTGGGTGCTGTGATAGGCATTGCGCTGATTCTGTTAAAGGGGAAGGGGCGTGATTCTGCGATTCCTTTTGGACCATTTTTAGCATTAGGCGGCATCGCTGCTTTATTTTATGGACAAGAACTGTCACAGTTTTATTTGGTAAGTTAATGCCAGTAGTTGCGCTTACAGGTGGTATAGGATGTGGTAAGTCAGAAGCTTGCCGTATTTTTACAGAGTTAGGTGTGCCAGTTGTTGACCTGGATAAAATTTCGCACCAACTTACATCAGCAGGAGCCTCTTTGGTGCAAACTATTGCCCAAACTTTTGGTGATAGATATGTTACTGCTGAAGGGGCAATGGATCGTGCTTTAATGCGAGAACTGGTATTTAGTAATGTTGCTGCACGTGAGAGGCTGAATGCTATTTTACACCCTGCCATTTATCAGCAGGCGATTGCACAGTTAAAGTTAAACCAAAGCGCAACTTATCAAATTTTGGCGATTCCTTTGTTAGAAAAAGAGGGAGTTTATCGTCAGTATATTCAGCATGTGCTAGTCATTGATTGTGAAGAATCAATACAGATTGCACGCGTCATGCAGCGTAGTCAGCTAAGTGCTGAAGAAGTAAAGCAAATTATTCATGCGCAAACTGCTAGAGATGAGCGATTAAAGTTGGCTGATACAGTCATTGTTAACAATGGTAATTTG
>DHYP01000006.1:5221-5568 GCA_002414145.1 Methylophilaceae bacterium UBA5127
ACATTAATACTTGCATAGTGAGCAAATTAAATTGATAATTCAACGCAATTTAAAACCATAAGTAAGCAGACTTAAAAATACCGTGTCTAGCTACGAATTTCCTTTTAATGAACGCGTTAGGACGTATCTTCGTTTAGAAGATTTGTTTACTAAAGTCCTGCATCACGTCAATGTGGGGCATGAATACAACCATCATTCCGCACTGATTTCCATATTACAAATGCTTGATATTATTGATCGAGCGGATTTAAAGATGGATTTATTGCAAGAGCTAGACCGTCAGAAGACGCACTTACAAAGCTTGAGAGGCAACCCTAATATTGAGGAAGTGCGGCTTGTTGCCGCAA
>DHYP01000006.1:5633-9540 GCA_002414145.1 Methylophilaceae bacterium UBA5127
AAAAAGTGCACTTGCCTTGCGTGGCGATAATTTTAAGCTAGGGCAGGCGCTGAGAGAAAATGATTGGCTCATGAGCATAAAACAGCGCGCTAGCATTCCTGGCGGCGTATGCGAGTTTGACCTGCCTTCCTATCATCATTGGCTATATTTGGATGAAGATAGACGCAGAAAAGATTTTGATGTTTGGCTGTCAAGATTGATGCCTATGCATCAGGCGATACAATCTATTCTTAGAATCTTGCGAGGCAGTGGCGCGTCCATTAATTACGTTGCACACAATGGCATATTTCAGCAGCTGCTAGGGGGGGCTAAGCCAGCACAATTGTTGAGAATTGAAATCGGAAATTCAACATGTTTTCCTGAGGTTAGCGCAAACAAATATGCGATTAATATTCGATTCAATAGTTTAGATTTTGTGCAAAAGCCAAAACAGTGTGAGCAAGATGTTGCCTTTTCTATGGTGATTTGTAATTTTTAATAACTGAATTGTTTGGTGTTGGAAATGCTTAAAAAACGATTGGTTGCTTGCCCGCAATGTGGTGTAGATGCCGAATTTAGTCCACAAAACCCATACCGTCCGTTTTGCTCGGAGCGCTGCCAGTTGATCGACTTAGGTGACTGGGCCAATGAAAATCATCGTATTTCAGACACTACACCCCTTGATTTGGAAGACATTTCTGAGTAATAAGGGAATTGTTTTTACGTATGCGAGTCTATTGAATGACTCTTTTTTTGGACTAAACTGATGATGACACTTATCATACGCGCGCTCTTTTTATTTTTATGCATCTCTTTTTCTTCAAGTGTGTTTGCTGAAGTGAATATCAGTGATGCTTGGGTGCGATCAACGATACCAGGGCAAAAAGTAGGTGCCGCATATATGACGTTAACGAGTCCAGAAGATAGCAAGCTGTTCTATGTAGAAACAGCACAGGCTGGATCAGTAGAAATTCATAGTATGACAATGAATAACGGTGTAATGAAAATGCGGATGTTGGATGAGTTGCCGCTAAAGGCTAAACAACCAGAAAAGCTGGCACCAGGTGGTTTTCATTTAATGCTGTTTGAATTAAAGACACCTTTAAAAGCAGGAGAGCAAGTGACATTCACTTTATGCTTTAAAGATAAAAATAATAAAATCACCCATCAACAGGTTACTGCTCCTATTAGAGATCCCAATTAGGTTGCCAAATGGCGCGTTGCATGGCGATGCCGCGCGCCCCACATTGAAGCGCTTGATTGATGTCTTTTGTGTGTAAGCCTCCAAGCGCATAAATCGGTAATGACTTTTCTGCTACTAAATGCTCAAATATTTCCCAGCCCATGGGTTTAGCATCTGGATGGCTTTGCGTGTGCAACACTGGTGACAGCACCACAAAATCTAAATTCAGCAATTCAGCGTGTTGCAACTCCTGCGCGTTATGACAGGAAGCTGCTACTAATAGATGATCAGGTTTTTGTTTGAGTTGCATCAGCGTATGACTGGAAAAATGAACGCCATCTGCACCTACTTCGCTCGCTATTTCAGGATGGTCGTTGATTAGCACGCGCGCTTGGTACGGCTTGCATCGTTTGATAATCTGGCGGGCGAGTATAGTTAAATCGGCATTCGACAGTTGTTTTTCCCGAATTTGTACTAACTTTAGTCCTAGGTCTAATTGTGTTTTAAGCGCACGCATAAAGGCGACTTCACCCATTTCTGCAATATTACTAATTGCGTAAATGTTAGGCAAAGATAGGGCGTGCATAATCGGCGCATTAGCAGGTAAGATGGGGCTGACACGAATCTGATCAGGCGTTTGCCAGCTGAGTGTCTGACCTTCTAAGGCGGTGGGTTCACCATCCCACTCAAGTACAAAATAAAAATGTAGCAACACCGTTTTTGCTTCTGCATCATGGGTCTGCGGATAGTCATAACGGCGCTTAATCCAAGGCTGGATATATTTGGGCGTAACGGCCAGTTCTTCTTGCAGTTCTCTTGAAAGTGCCTGTTCTGGCGTTTCATTTAACTCGATTTTTCCACCAGGAAACTCCCACCAACCAGCCCAGCCCTTGTTTTTAGGGCGACTCGCCAATAAGAATTCGCCATTCTGCTTTTGTAGAATGGCAACAGCCACTTGAATGACCTTAGTCATGATTTTGTGTTAAGCAGTCGTTTTCCTGCGTAATCTTTGGCAAATTGATAGGCTACACGCCCGCTGCGCGCACCGCGCGCATGCGAGAAACTTAAAGCTGATTGTCTTGCTACATCGTCAAAAGTAAGATTAAATGTACTGAGCCAGTGCGAAGCTATCGCCAAATACTCCTCTTGATCAAAGCTGTAAAACGAAAGCCATAAACCAAACCGCTCCGCCAGAGCCGTTTTCTCTTCGATGGTATCAGAGGGACGGATTTCCCCGCTGAAATCTTTGTTTGGTAGATTATCTGCTATAAACTCTGGCATCAGGTTCTTGCGGTTAGAGGTTGCGTATACCAGTACATTAGAAGAGGCGTGTTCGAGAGAGCCATCCAAAATCACTTTGAGTGCTTTATAACTGGTGTCATTGGCTTCAAAAGTAAGGTCATCACAGTAAATAATGAATTTTTCAGGGCGGTTACGAATCAATCCTACGATTTCAGGCAAATCGACTAAGTCATGTTTTTCTACCTCAATCAAACGTAATCCTTGTGTGGAAAATGCTGAGAGTAATGCTTTTATGAGAGACGACTTACCTGTACCGCGTGCACCTGTAAGCAGTACATGGTTGGCTGGTAAGTTTTGTAAAAACTGCTGTGTGTTACGCACAATCTCAGCTTTTTGTCTATCTACAAACTGGATGTTGTCCAAGGCAATGCTGTGTGGGTGATTTACCGCTTGTAGTGTAGCTTGTCCATGATGTTTGATCCAGCGCCATGCTTTGGCTTGCCAGTCTATGGCTGGTGCTTGTGCAGGTAACAGCAACTCCAGCTTGCTAATCAGGCTTTCTGCACGTGTAATAAGATGCTCAAGTTTTTCCATTCTGATAATTTATGAGCGATAGTCAGCGTTGATTTTGACATAATCATAGGAAAAGTCGCATGTCCAAATCGTGACGTCTGCATTGCCGCGATTAAGCACCACACGCACTAAGATGTCGGACTCTTTCATAATTGCTGCACCTTGCGCTTCTTGATAGCTGGGTGCACGCCCACCTTTTTCTGCTACCAGAACGTCACCTAAATAGAGCTCCATGTTGTTCACATCTAAATCGTCAATGCCCGCGTAGCCAATGGCGGCAAGAATACGGCCAAGATTAGGATCGGATGCAAAAAATGCAGTTTTGATAAGCGGCGAATGAGCAATAGCGTAAGCGACTTGACGACATTCGGCCTCATTTTGACCGCCTTCTACTTTGACTGTCATGAATTTTGTCGCGCCTTCACCGTCTCTTACAATGGCTTGTGCCAGTTCAATCGCGACATCTGTGAAGGCATCACGCAACACAGTGAATTCTACGCTTGATTCAGTGATTTCGACGTTTCCCGCTAGTCCAGTCGCCATCAAAATCAGACTATCGTTAGTGGAAGTATCACCATCTACGGTAATGCAGTTAAAGGATTTATTAACAGCATATTGAATAATACTTTCCAGTGCGCTTTGGCTGACGGCAGCATCAGTAGCAATATATCCTAGCATGGTCGCCATATTAGGATGAATCATGCCAGAGCCTTTGCTAATGCCAGTAATCGTCACTGTTTTGCCGTCCAATTGTATTTGGCGCGAAGTGCCCTTGGCTACGATATCAGTGGTCATGATAGCTTCAGCAGCATTGAGCCAGTTATCTTCTTTGAGATTGGCAATAGCAGCAGGCATGCCCGCAATGACTCTATCGACAGGCAAAGGCTCTAAAATTACGCCAGTAGAAAATGGCAATACTTGGTGCGCTTG